>JAVBMW010000017.1:0-119241 GCA_031551965.1 Holdemania sp.
TGGTTTCGATAAAGTATTGTAGTCTAACTCGATCTGCAAAAGTAAAATGTTTATTCATCTTATTTTCCGATGGAAGACACCTACTTCTATTATGTCATACTTATTTAAACTTTGTGTTCAATTTAAGTTGAATTGTGAGGTTGAAAAATCAAGTAGTTGACAAAGATTAGTTAAAAACTTATAATTCATGTATCTACTAAGAACAGAAGGAAGTACTAGTCTGGTGACAAATAGAGAACTCTAGTTTGGTGAAATAGAGTCGTACAGGATAGGAAAAGTAGTCTGGGAGTTGATTGAGTGAAAATAAGAGTAACTTAATCCGCATCATTTGCGTTAAAGAATTTGAGTGCGTACATTATTTTGTGCGAATTAAGGTGGTACCGCGTAATTTATACGTCCTTTGTGTTTAAAGGGCGTTTTTATTTTATAGGAGGAGAAATTAAATGCGAAAAGAATTAGAACCAAAATACAATCATTTAGAAGTTGAAAAATCAGAAAAGTACCAAAATTGGATAAAAGAAGGTTATTTTACAGCAGGAGATAAAAGTAAAGATCCTTTTTGTATAGTGATTCCTCCACCTAATGTAACAGGTAAACTTCATTTAGGTCATGCATGGGATACAACAATGCAAGATATGATCGCAAGATATCAAAGAATGAAAGGTAAAGATACATTATGGCTTTCAGGAATGGATCATGCAGGTATTGCAACGCAGGCAAAAGTAGATGCAAGACTAAAAGAAGAAGGGATTTCTCGTTATGATATAGGTCGAGAAAAATTTTTAGAACGCAGTTGGGATTGGAAAGAGGAGTATGCTGGACATATTCGTGATCAATGGGCTAAATTAGGACTTTCATTAGATTATTCTAGAGAACGATTCACTTTAGATGAAGGCTTATCCTATGCAGTTAAAAAAGTATTTGTAGATTACTATAATGAAGGTTTGATTTATCAAGGTGAAAGAATAATCAACTGGGATCCACAAGCTAAAACCGCTTTAAGTAATATTGAAGTTATTCATAAAGAAGTAGAAGGAGCATTTTATACTTTTAATTATCAAGTAGTAGGAAGCGATGAAAGCTTTCATGTTGCGACAACACGACCAGAAACAATGTTTGGAGATGTTTGTGTCGTAGTTCATCCTGATGATGTAAGATTTAAACACTTAATTGGTAAAAAAGCCATTAATCCTGCAAATCATGAAGAAATTGAGATTATTGCGGATGATTATATCGACATCGAATTTGGAACAGGGGCAATGAAATGTACACCAGCTCATGACCCAAATGACTATCAAATCGCTGAACGACATCATTTAGCTAAAATCGTTTGTATGAATCCTGATGGAACAATGAATGAATTATCAGGTGAATATAATGGAATGGATCGTTTTGAATGTCGTAAAGCGTTGACAGAACGTATTAAAAAAGAAGGTAATTTAATTGAAATTAAACCTCATATCCATCAAGTAGGACACTCTGAAAGAACAGATTGTATCGTTGAACCCTATTTATCAAAACAATGGTTTGTCAAGATGAAACCATTGGCTCAAGATGTACTAAAAAATCAAGAAATCGAAGATCAAAAAATAAATTTCTATCCTGAGCGTTTTGAAAAGGTATTTAATGGTTGGATGGAAAATATTGAAGACTGGTGCATATCAAGACAACTTTGGTGGGGACATCGTATTCCTGCTTGGTATCATAAAGAAACAAATGAAATTTATGTTGGAATGGAAGCTCCTGCAGATGTTGAAAACTGGAATCAAGATGAAGACGTTTTAGATACATGGTTCTCAAGTGCATTATGGCCGTTCGCAACTCTTGGCTGGCCTGAAGAAACAGATGATTTTAATAGATATTATCCAAATGATGTATTAGTAACTGGCTATGATATTATCTTCTTTTGGGTTGCCCGAATGGCATTTTCTGCCCGACATAACACTAAAAACAGACCATTTAAAGATGTTTTGATCCATGGACTTATTCGTGATGGACAAGGACGAAAAATGAGTAAATCTTTAGGTAATGGAATCGATCCAATGGATGTGATTGAAAAATATGGAGTTGATAGTTTACGCTTCTTCTTAACGACAAATTCAACTCCAGGACAAGATATGCGTTATAGCGAAGAAAAAATAGAATCAAGTTGGAACTTTATCAACAAAATTTGGAATGCGACTCGTTTTGTAATGATGAACTTGGATGAAAATTTCAATTCAAATACAGTTGATCTAAGTCATACTTCAATGGTTGATAACTGGATTATAAATCGTTTCAATGAAACATTAGATCATGTTAATTCTAATATGGACAACTATGAATTTGCGCTTGTAGGAAATGAATTGTATAGTTTTATCTGGAATGATTTCTGTAGTTGGTATATCGAACTTGCAAAATCAGGTTTAAACAGTGAAGATGTTACAATTAAACAAGCCACTCTATCGACATTATTTACTATTTTAAATGGAATTATCAAATTACTTCATCCATTTATGCCATTTGTAACAGAAGAAATCTATGAAGCACTTAATGAAGAAGTTTGTTGTATCGCATCTTGGCCAACTAAAATCGAAAATATTGATACTTCAAAAACGGAAGATGTTGAACGAGTTCTAGATATTATTACAAAGATTCGTGAAATCAAACTTGAATACAATTTAAAACCAAGTGCTCCAATCAACGTTATGTTACAGGATGCTAATCAAAAGCCACTAGTTTATGATGACATCGTTGCGTCAATTTTATCTAAAATGGCAAAAGCAACATGGACTGATAAATTAGATGGAGAAACATTGGTAAGGCCAATCTATCATGGAACTCTTGTGATTCCGATGGGTGAGATCATTGATGAAGAAGCAGAAAAGGCAAAATTGAATGCTGAAAAAATTAAGTTAGAAGCTGAAATCAAAAGGGCAGAAGGAATGCTTAATAATCAAAACTTTTTATCTAAAGCTCCAGTTGCTAAAATTGAAGAAGAGAAAAAGAAATTAGAAAATTTCAAAGCTCAACTTCAAATTATTCAAAATAAATTAAGTGGAAAATAATTTTTAAAAGAGATCTAATGAAAATTTAGATCTTTTATTAAAAATTTGTGTTTTTATTAATAAAGGGGGGTACTATGAAAGATCTATATCAAGAGTTTGCGTATGATTATGACAAGTTTGGTGCAATTGATAAGTATTTAGGCAACGAAAGCGATTTTTTTAAAGAACTCTTTTCTATATATAAAGTACATACTGTTTTGGATTGTGCATGTGGGACGGGACAACATTTGTTAATGCTTTCTGAATTAGGATTTGAGGTTTGCGGTTCTGATTACTCTGAAGCAATGCTCAAGGTTGCTGATGAGAATTTGAAATTATATGGGAAAAAGATACCTCTATGTCAATGTGATTTTCGTTATTTAGAAGAAAAACAAAGTAAGACCTTTGATGCTATTGTATGTTTGTCTACATCACTTCCGCATCTTCATACTGATGAAGATTTAATAGTAGCACTTAAATCAATGAAAAAAAGATTAAATGAAAACGGTATATTAGTTCTAACTCAGGGAACTACTCATTATACTTTGTCTTTACCATCGATTGAAGTAGTAGTTAATCGAACTGACTTTTCAAGAATTTTCGTGAAAAAAAATGATAAACAATTTCAAACTATTCAAGTTTTAGATCTCTTTCATTCAAAAGAACGAAATGAAAGTAATCAATATGATATTGTTTATAAGATTATTCTAGACCAAGATTATAGAAA
Source organism: Holdemania sp. (assembly GCA_031551965.1). GTDB lineage: Bacteria > Bacillota_I > Bacilli_A > Erysipelotrichales > Erysipelotrichaceae > CALVGQ01. The sequence continues at coordinate 3,754 of JAVBMW010000017.1, forward strand.
ATTACTTTCTGAAAGTGGGTTTAAAAAAATACAAATATATGGTGATTATGATATGAGGCAATATGATGAAAATAGTCGTAGATTAATTGTAGTTGCTCAATAATAACTTAAACAATTTTATAATTTTTTATTTTAATCAAAAGAAAGTAAATCGGTTTACTTTTGTTGATTACTTTGCTATGATTGAACATGTTGATTGTGGAGGTCTATTATGAATAAATTAGATTCAAAAAAGAAAAGACAGTTTATTTCATCGTTGATTGCGATGTTAGGAAATGGGATATTGGCTTTGAGTATAGGTACGCTACTTCCATTTGTCAGTGATAGTTATGCTTTGGATTATGGTTTTGCAGGTTTGTTAGTAAGTTTACATTCATTTGGTAATTTAATTTCTTCGTTTGTAGCAGGGATTTTACCGATTTATATTGGAAAAAGGAACACAATTTTGATGTTTGCATCTTGTGAGCTTGTTTTTGGATTTTTATTAGCAACATCAGGGAATAAAGCAATTTTGATTTTAGCTTTTATATTAAGTGGTTTAGCTCGAGGAGCAGCAAGCAACTTTAATAATGCTACAGTTAATGATGTTGCTCCAGGTCAGGCTTGGGCATTGAATACTTTGCATGCTTTCTTTGCGATTGGTGCTTTTGCTACACCATTTTTAGTTCTTTTCTGTGTTTCAAATAATACTGATAATTGGAAATGGATGTGTTATGTAATCATGGCAATGAGTCTTATTCAACTAATTGTCTATGCTTTGATACCAATTAATATTAATAAACCAGAAAGCAGTCAAAAACAAGGCGGAAATTTAGATTTTATTAAAAACAAACAATTTATAGTTTGCGTTGGAATTTTGTTTTTTTATCTTTGTGCTGAACAAGGTGTAATAGGTTGGCTCGTAACTTATTTTAAAGATAGTGGGTTATTAAGTACAAGTTATGCCCAAATGATGAGTAGTGTTCTTTGGATACTTATTTTGGTTGGTCGTTTAGTTGCTGCTTATTTGAGTCAAAAAATGGATACAAGCAAATTACTTGTCTTCATGGGTACAGGGTTTGTATTCTTCTTTATTGTTCTTTTGTTAGGAAGATCACTTCCAATGATCACTCTCGGTATTGCGGGCTTCGGTTTCAGTATGGCGGGAATCTATCCAACAACAATTTCCTTTGCAAGTCCAATGTTTAAACAATATCCACTTGCATGGAGTACTTTATTAACTACAGCAAGTGTTGGTGCAATTGTTATGCCGATCATCATTGGTGCAGTTGCAAGCAGTGCAGGTATCGTGGCAGGGATGATATCAGTTGTAGTAGTTGTATTGATAACTTTTATATTTATTGTTTTGAACCGAAAAATCAGTACATAAAACATATAGTTTATAAGGAGTTTACAATTATTGTGAACTCCTTTTTAATCATTTATGAAAGCGTTTTATCAAAAGTTGCTTTATTTGTATGAAATGGCCAAATATTGGTAGAATTATAATGGTTTTTTATGTATAATGATGTGAGAAACTGTGTTTGCTCAAAGGAGGAATATGATGAGTAAGAAATATGTTTATTTATTCTCTGAAGCTAACGGTTCAATGAAAGAATTGCTTGGAGGAAAAGGGGCTAACTTAGCAGAAATGTCTAGCTTAGGAATGCCTGTTCCACAAGGTTTCACTGTAACCACTGAAGCTTGTAATCGCTATTATGAAGATGGTGAGAGAATTGCCCCAGAAATTTTAGAAGAAGTTATGAAAAACGTAGCTGAACTAGAAAAAATTACTGGAAAAAAATTAGGGGATAAAGTTAATCCGCTACTTGTATCTGTACGTTCAGGTGCTCGTGCTTCAATGCCAGGTATGATGGATACGATCTTAAACTTAGGTATTAATGATGATGTAGTAGAAGTGATTGCTGAAAAATCAGGAAACCCACGTTTTGCCTATGATTCATATCGTCGTTTTATTCAAATGTTTAGTGATGTTGTAATGGGTCTTAGCAAAGCTAAATTTGAAGTTATTATTGATGAACTAAAAGAAGAACGCGGTGTTAAACTTGACACAGAACTTGATGCTGACGATCTAAAAGAAATGGTTGTGCGTTTTAAAGCATTCTATCGCGAAAACTTAAACAGTGATTTCCCAACTGATCCAAAAGTTCAATTGGAAAAATCAATCGAAGCTGTATTCGCTTCTTGGAACAATCCACGTGCAATTTACTATCGTCGTATGAATGATATTCCAGGTTCATGGGGAACGGCTGTTAACGTTCAATCTATGGTATTTGGTAATATGGGTGATTCTTGTGGTACAGGTGTTGCCTTTACTCGTAACCCAGCTACTGGTGAAAACAAGCTATTTGGTGAGTTCTTAATGAACGCTCAAGGCGAAGACGTTGTTGCAGGTATTCGTACACCACAAACAATTGATGAACTAAAAGCTGTTATGCCAGAAGCTTATGATCAATTCGTAGACATCTGTGATCGCTTAGAACATCATTACAAAGACATGCAAGATATGGAATTCACTATTGAGAACCGTCAATTGTATATGTTACAAACTCGTAATGGGAAAAGAACTGCTGCAGCTGCTTTACAAATTGCTGTAGATATGGTTGACGAAGGTTTGATCAATACAGATGAAGCATTAATGATGGTTGATCCTAAACAATTAGATAGTTTATTACATCCTCAATTTGATGCTGCTGATTTAAAAGCTGCAACTGTAATTACTAAAGGACTTCCAGCATCTCCAGGTGCTGCATGTGGTCAAGTAGTATTCCATGCTGCTGATGCGATTGAACAATCACAAGCTGGTAAAAAAGTAATCTTAGTACGTTTAGAAACATCTCCTGAAGACATCGAAGGAATGGACGTTGCTCAAGGTATCCTTACAGTTCGTGGTGGTATGACATCTCACGCTGCCGTAGTTGCACGTGGTATGGGACGTTGCTGCGTTTCTGGATGCGGTGATATCGTAATGAATGAAGAAGCTAAAACATTCACTGTTGGTGGTGTTACATACAAAGAAGGAGATTTCATCTCTCTTGATGGATCTTTAGGAAATGTATATGGTCAAAAAGTTAAAACTGTTCCTGCACAAATTTCTGGAAACTTCGAACGTTTCATGAAATGGGCTGACGAACGTCGTGTATTAAAAGTAAGAACAAACGCTGATACTCCAAAAGATGCTGCTCAAGCTGTTGAATTTGGTGCTGAGGGTATTGGTCTAGTACGTACTGAACATATGTTCTTTGAAGCTAGCCGTATCGCTGCAATTCGTGAAATGATCGTTTCTAAAAATGAAGAACAACGTCGTCATGCATTAGCTAAATTATTACCAATGCAACGTGGTGACTTTGAAGGAATTTATGAAGCTATGAAAGGTCTACCAGTAACCGTTCGTTACTTAGATCCACCTCTACATGAATTCTTACCTACTTTGGAAGCTGATATCGTTGCTTTAGCTGCAGAAATGAAAATGGAAGTTGCAGAACTTAAAGCTATCATCTCTTCACTACATGAATTCAACCCAATGATGGGTCATCGTGGATGCCGTTTGGCTGTAAGCTATCCTGAAATTGCTGAAATGCAAACTACAGCAATTATTGAAGCTGCAATCAACGTAAACAAAAAACATCCTGAATACAATGTTACTCCTGAAATCATGATTCCACTTGTTGGAGATAAGACAGAACTTGCATTTGTTAAATCAATCGTTGTAAAAACAGCTGATAAATTAATTGCAGATGCAGGTGTTGAATTAAAATACATGGTTGGTACTATGATCGAAATTCCTCGTGCTGCATTATTGGCTGATGAAATCGCAGAAGAAGCTGAATTCTTCAGTTTCGGTACTAACGATTTGACTCAAATGACTTATGGATTCTCTCGTGATGATGCTGGTGCATTCTTAACTCATTATTATGATAAGAAAATCTATGAACAAGATCCATTCGCAAGACTTGACCAACATGGTGTAGGTAAACTTGTAAAATTGGCATCTGACTTAGGTCGTAAAACACGTCCAAATATCAAACTTGGTATTTGTGGTGAACATGGTGGAGATCCAGCATCAATTGAATTCTGCCACAATGTAGGATTAACTTATGTTTCTTGTAGCCCATACCGTGTACCTATTGCACGTTTAGCTGCTGCACAAGCTGCAATCAAAGCTGAAAAGAAATAGTAACTCAAACGTCACTTCTGAAGAGGTGGCGTTTTTTTTGAGTTAATATTGACATAATTGGAATTAGCGCATATACTGTATATATATTGTATGTACAGTATAAATGGAGGTGATGTTTTGAAAATAACTATTCAAAATACTTCGGGTATTCCAATTTATGAACAGATTAAGGATCAGATCCGTTCTTTGATCTATTTAGGTACTTTGAAAGAATCCGAGGGGTTACCTTCAATTCGTCAATTAGCAAAAGATTTACAAATCAGTGTGATTACAACTACCCGAGCTTATAATGATTTAGAATCAGAAGGGTTGATTACAAGCGTTCAGGGAAAAGGATTCTATGTCTGCCCCAGAAATATGGAAATGATTCGTGAAAAATCATTGAGAGAAATAGAAGGAAATTTGTTCAAAGCTGTTCAGGCAGCAAAAAATGCACGAATAGAGAAAAAAGAATTTATTGAGATTCTAAAAGTTATCGTAAAGGAGGAAGAATATGAGTAATTGTCTAGAAGTCCAAAAATTAAGTAAACACTATAGAGACTTCTCACTGCAAAATGTTTCATTCAACTTACCTAAAGGGTATATCATGGGATTAATAGGTCCCAATGGAGCTGGTAAGACAACAACGATCAGAGCAATTTTAGAACTGATTAAAATTGATGATGGTGAGATATATTTATTTGGTGAAAATATAAAAACAAGTTCAGTGGTGATACGTAATGAGATTGGAGTTGTGATGGATGAATCGTTTTTTTCTGAAGAGTGGAAAGTGAAAGAAGTAGAAAAAGTATTAAAACCTTTTTACCAAAATTGGGACAGCAGTCACTTTGCAAAGCTCCTCAAAGATTTTAATATCAATTCTGATAAACGAGTAAAGGAATTATCCCGTGGTATGAAAGTAAAATTAATGCTAGCGGTGGCATTAGCACATCATGCAAAATTACTTATTTTGGACGAACCAACATCCGGATTGGATCCCGTCGCCAGGGCAGAGTTGATGTCAATTTTATCAGATTTTATTGCTGATGAAGATAATAGTGTTCTTTTTTCCACTCACATTACTTCTGATCTTGAAAAAATCGCTGATTATATTACATTTATCAGAAATGGTAAAATCGAGTTAACAAAAGAAAAGGATGAACTTCTTGAAAGCTATGTGATTGTTAAAGGAGATGATTCAACATTGACTGAATCTCAAAAAAAGCAAATATTAGGTTATCAAGAAAGCGAAGTGGGTTTTAAAGGTTTGATTAAAGTAGAAGAGTTGAAAGAACTACCGAAGGAAGTTATCACTGAAAAGATAACCTTGGATGAACTGATCGTGTACATGAGCAAGGAGGGATTAGATTATGAATAGTCTTATTTCATTTGTAAAAATGGATTTGATGCTTGTTAAACCTAACATGACTTTAAAGAACATAATACTTGTATTGGGCATAAGTTGTTTTTTATCATTTGGTGCGCAGAATAATGTAATGATGATCTCAATGATCATGATGTATGGAGCTATGTTTTCTATGTATCCTTTTATCGCTTGTGACAGAAATCGAATTGATTTCTTGTATCATTTGATACCAATTGATAATAAAAATATAGTGATTGGAAGATACCTGTTTTCACTGATTATGAACTTCTTATCAGGTTCATTAGCTTTTGCAGTGACTATTATTTTAAATTTAATTTTTCAATATCCGACAAACATAATGAATTTATTATTTGTTATCGTAGTCTGTTTTATGTCATTTAGTTTTGTACAATTTTTTCAGATTCCGATCAATTTTAAATTAGGTTACAATAAAGCAAAATCTGCAGTATTTCTACCTTTGCTTATATTTCCGATGATAACGTTAATAATGCTTTCGATGATTGGAAAAGATACGGCATTACCGTTCGTAACAATTCTAGTAAACTATATATTGTCAAACACAATTTTATTTATTAGTATACTCCTATTTCTATGGGTTATAGTTTTAGTTGGATCTGTAATACTTTCCATTTGTTTTTATCGAAAAAGAGAGTTTTGTTAAGAGTCGGTTTTAGAGTTCTAAATCAATATAAATAAAAGTGAAAGCAACTCATAGTAGCGCGATAGTTGATAGAAAAGCTATATTATTTATGATAAAATTCTCTAAATAAGAGGTGGTAAACATATGGTCGGAGTATTAAAATTTTTAGTAAACCAACTTGTAAAATTTGGTTTGATTTGGTTAATAGTTTTAAAATATATGGCTTATTTTTTAATTGTAGTGCTTGTTATTAGGGTGTTAATTAAATATATCCAAACTCCATCAGTATCAAATGAAACTAAAGTTTTGAGAAAATCATTAGGAGAAACGATCAAAGATTACCGAACCGATAATCATATGACTCAGGAGTTTGTTGCTGAGGCTTTAACAGGCAAGCAGTATCAAAATGGGAAAATGGTACTTCAGAACCCAGCACAAGTAATTTATTGGCACTAGCAAAATTGTTCGATATATCAGCCTCAGACATGTTAAAAAAAGTTGAATAGTTATTATGTGAAGCGATGGAATAATCTATCGCTTTTTTTATATCTTGACAATCTAACAAATGTTAGGTAAATTTAATCTAACATTTGTTAGGGAGGCTTATTATGAGCAATACGAAAAAAAAAATACTGGAGGTTTCATTGAACTTGTTTTCGCATAATGGATATAATGCGGTTTCAATCCGCGATATTTGTAAAGAAGTAGAAATCAAAGAAAGTTCAGTATATTATCATTTTAAAAATAAACAGGCAATTTTTGATGAATTGATCATGATGTTTGAAGAAATTGGAAATCAGATGATGTCAAAACTTGAAAAGGCATTGCAGGATCCTGATTCAATGAAAGGTGATTTTAATAAGACGATAACTGCACATTTTTTTGAACAGTATTTAATGGATGATTTTTGTAATAAGGTTATGAGACTTATGTTTATTGAACAGTTCAATAACGACAAAATCAGAAAAAAATATGAAAAAACAATGTTTGATGAACCATTAAATTTTCAAAGCAAGGTTCTTTCATTTCTTCAAAATATGAATTTAGTTCTAAAAACTGATAGTGATTATTTAGCAGTAAAATACTATGCACCAATTTATTTCTTTGCCCAAAGATGGTTATTCAGTGATGAATTGACTGAAGAGCGTAAAGCTGCTTTTCATAAAAATGCAAATGCTCATATTCAAAATTTCTATAAAGAAATTATGGTGATGTAATGATAAATATAATTATTACAGGTGCAAATCAAGGAATCGGTTACTATTTTACAGAAGAGAATCTGAAGAATGGAAATAGAGTGGCAGTTTTAGATGTTGAAACAAATAATCTAGAACAGCTAAAACATATATATCCTAACAACTTATTCTATTATCAGGCAGATATAGGAAATGATCAGGAAATAGAAGAGGCAATTAATGATCTTGTCAGTAAATTTGAAACAATCGATGTATTAGTTCATAATGCGTGTGTTTGTACATTTAAAAATGAAGAAGAGACAAATTTAGAGGAATACCAGAATGTCTTTGATATCAACTATTTTGGTGCTTTAAGACTTGTAAAAGCTGTAATGCCGATCATGAAAAAACAGAAATGTGGAAAAGTGATTTTTACAAGTTCCGGTGTTGGAGTGACTGGCTTTATTGGAATTTCGCCTTATGCATCTTCAAAAGGTGCTTTAGAGTCTTTAGCAAAATGTCTTAACTTAGAATATGAAAAAGATAATATCAGTTTTCATCTTTTTCATCCTCCTTTAACTAATACGAAATCGTCTTCACCACTACCTGTACCCAATGAATTTAAAGCAGATCCAATCAAAGTCGGAGTAGGTCTTGCGAAGAATATGAATTCAAAACGATTTATTATCTACCACAGTCCAATGCAAAAATTACAAACTTTAGCATGTTATCTTTTCCCGATCAAAATGGGAAGACTCTTGTCAAAAATGACATCAAATTATCAAGGAGAAACTGAAAATGCTTCTTGAAGAAAATAATTACAGTAAAACTGTTTAATGAATAAAACAGTGGTTGTAACCGGTGGCGGTGGTGTAATCGGAGTTGAAGCGTGCAGGCTTTCAACTATATGGGAGCAAAAGTAATAATCGCAGAAATTGATGAAGAAAAAGGCAGCACAGTGCAAAAGAGGATTAATTCCGAATTTAATAATGATAATATTGATTTTTATCAAATTGATATTACTGATGAAAGACAGGTTGATGAACTGTACGGGTATATCATCAGAAAGTATTCAAAACTGGATGTGCTCATTCATAATGCTGCTGTTGTGCCAATGGGTTCAATCGAGTCAGTACCAATATCCGACTGGGATTTAAGTTATGCAGTCAATATGCGTGCACCTGTTCTTTTGACACAGAAGTTTTTGCCAATGATGAAAGAAAACGGAGGAGTTATTGTCTTTGTACCTTCAGTAGCAACAACGCCTTATATGTCAGCCTATGAAATGTTTAAGGCTGCACAGGTTGAAATGTGTCATACATTAAGGGAAGAGATATCCCAGAAAAATATCATGATTTATTCTATTGCCCCAGGATTTGTGAAGACTGAAACTGCAAACAAAGCTGTTGAAACTGTAGCAGCTGCTTTAAAAGTTTCAACTGATGAATTTTACCTCATGCATAAAGATTATATTATTGATGTAGAAAAAGCAGGGATAGGATACGCTTTGTCTGTAGTGAATGCATCACAATATGACGACAAAGAAACAATGTCTTATCAGGTTTTGATGGATGCAGATTGATCACTCGGGAAACTAAGATTAAATCATACGATTTTGAGCTTCTGGGATCGTTATACAAAAAAATGGCTGAAATCTTCTTCAATCAATATCTTGGCTGGCTGAAGAAAAAATTATTTGAAAAACAATTTGTTTTATCTGATTTTAAAAAAACAAATGGGTTTGTCTTCTGAAAACTTTGGAAAACAACTGGAAAAAACATCAGATGAGATTCAAACTGAACAGTGGAATAATCTTATCAATGAACAAGATAAGTTCATCAAGTGGAAAGATTATTGTATTCACCAGAAAAAATGCTGATGAGCTATGAAAAAGATCAAAAACAATTGACAAGAGATATAAATTTACTGAATGACTGGATCGATACTTTACAAATAATCATTGATATACTAAATTAATATTATTGGAGAAAGAAAATGCAAGAATATCTAAATTACTTACAAAGAATACTTCCTGAAAAAGACTGCCTGAAATTAGTTAAAATCGAATCAAAGAAATATTATGAAACACATTCCTTAGAAGAATGCTTTCAAATGGGGCTTGAACTTTACAAATCCAATGATTTTCAGATTCAAGAAGTTGGGGTGTTTTTACTTGGATATAGCGCTAGTGAGTTCGATAATGCTTTAGTTTTTATGAAAAATGAAGTAAGTTTGCATGATAGTTGGAAAATTCAAGAGATTCTCGCCATGACTTTTGATCTTTATTGTTCAATCATAGGTTATGAAAATGCTTTGCCTGTGATCAAAGAATGGTTAAAAAATAATAATGCAAATTGCAGGAGGGCAGTATCAGAGGGACTACGAGTTTGGACTAGTCGACCATACTTCAAAGATCATCCTGAGATTGCGATTAGTTTACTTGCAGATCATAAAGAAGACGAAAGCGAATATGTACGTAAATCGATCGGAAATGCACTTAGAGATATAAGTAAGAAAAATAAAAATCTTGTAGTTCAAGAGCTACAAACTTGGGATTTAAGCTCAAAAAAAATTAAGCAAGTATATAAACTTGCAAGTAAATTCATTTGAAAGGGCTATTGATGATGTAGCTCTTTTTCATTTACATAAAATATAGAGAAAGGGGGTGAAAAAAATGTCAATGATCAATAGGGTTGATAATACTGCGAGTATCACATTTAATGGCACAACAATTAATAGTAATACAGTAAGTACAACATTAATGTCTATGCCAACAATAAGTAAAGCAGTTGATAAAGCAGTTGCTAGTGTTGGATCAACATTAACTTATACAATTACAATTAGAAATCCAGGATATACAGTCATTACAAACTTACCATTTAGGGATGTAATTCCAACTGGTGCAGATTACGTAATTAGTTCATTTAAAGTAAATGGAACAGCAGTTACTCCTACGATAACTGGTGGTACATTATATTATACAATTCCATCTGTTCCTGCACAGGGAAGTGTCATTTTACAGTTTCAAGTGCAAATTATCGGTTAATGCTATTAAACAGGGATTATTACAAGATAGAATTCTTGTATCAGCATATCATTATTGTGTAGCTGATGAGTGTGATCAATGTTATAAATGCGAAGGTATATTAGGAAATATATTCAATACTGCTTCAATTGTATTTCTAGAAGAAGTAATTAAAAGTAATCTTGTAAATACAAGGGTAGGGTTGAAAAGAAAATGTAGATTAGAAGATCATTGCAATTAATGCAATGATTTTTTTTTGAAAAAATATAAATCATAAATTAGTAAAAAAAGGATAAAATATCGCTTTAATAAAGGACTTTTAGTAAACTGGTTTAGGTGCTTTAAAATAAGGCTAAAAAAATATTTATTTTTTTATTAGAAATATTGTTGACAAGGAATTACAATGGTGCTAATATTTGAGTGTAAGCTCTTACACGGGTTTGAAATAAGAAAAATTATAAGGTGAAAACCTTAATTTAATTAAAGTAGGTAAACTGATTTACTTAAATTGTAAAACATTAATTTTTTTTAAAAAAACTTGTGAAGAAATTAATAAAGGGAGGAATTAATCGATGGCAGAAGAACTCTTTAGAATGGAAGGGATATGTAAATCATTCCCTGGTGTTCGTGCTTTAGATAACGTATCATTCTCTGTCAATAAAGGGGAAGTACATGGCTTGGTTGGAGAAAATGGTGCTGGTAAATCAACACTGATGAAAATCATGACAGGTGTATATCATGCTGATGCAGGTGAAATTTATATTGAAGGTAAAAAAGTCAATGTTGATTCTGTAGCGAAAGCTCATGAATTAGGAATCAGTATTATCTTCCAAGAAATGACATTGTGCAGACATATGACTGTTGCAGACAACATCTTTATTGGAAGACCACCAAAAAAAGGCGCAATGATTGATGACAAATCAATGCATGAACAAGCTCAAAAAATATTGGATGATTTAGGAATTAAAATTAATACTTATAGTATTGTAGCTAACTTAAGTGTTGCTCAACAGCAAATGGTTGAAATTGCAAAAGCAATATCTTACAACTCTAGAATTCTAGTATTGGATGAACCAACTGCAACATTAACTGAACGTGAAATTCAACAGTTATTTGAAATTATCCGTAACTTACAAAAGAAGGGTGTTGGAATGGTTTACATTTCTCACCGTATGGATGAACTTCAACAAATTTGTGAAAGAGCGAGCGTTATTCGTGATGGGCAATACATCGGTACTCGCAACATTAAAGAGATCACCATGGATCAACTTGTAAATATGATCGTTGGACGTAGCTTAGAAGATAAGTATCCAAAGCATGATCGAACAATTGGAGAAATTGCACTCGAAGTCAATAACCTAAAACAAGGAAATAGACTTAATGTTGAACATCTCCATGTACGTAAAGGTGAAATTCTTGGTATATCTGGTCTAGTTGGAGCTGGACGTACTGAAATCATGCGTTGTATTTTTGGTGCTGATAGCTGTGATCATATTGAAATGAGTCTTCATGGAAAACCAGTTAATGTTAAAAATGTAAGACAAGCAATCAAATTGGGTTTAGCTTATGCTACTGAAGATAGAAAATATGATGGTCTAGCATTAGGACTTGATGTTGAATATAACTCTAACATGGCACATTTACCTGCGATCACCAATAAATTTGGATTTGTCAATGATAAAGCTGGAGCTGAAAATGCTGAAAAATATCGTCAATTAATGAGAACGAAAACACCAACACTAAGACAATTGTGTTACAACTTATCTGGTGGTAATCAACAAAAAATCGTTTTGTCAAAATGGTTATGCAATGACATCGATGTGTTGATCGTTGATGAACCGACTCGAGGAATCGATGTTGGGGCTAAATTTGAAATTTATCAATTATTCAATGAATTAAGTGACAAAGGTATCGCAATTATTATGATTTCTTCTGAACTTCCTGAAATTTTAGGAATGAGCGATCGAGTTCTCGTAGTCCATGAAGGATCAATCAATGGAGAATTGGATGCAAAGAAAACAACGCAAGAAGAAATATTATATCTTGCAGCTGGTTACAACAAATTAGAAGGTAAACCAGCGCCTAAATTATAAGGGGGATCTGAAAATGTTTAATACTTTATTAGAAAAATATAACAATTTGAGTGTTGCGACAAAACGTGCATTCTCATCATTCATTATCTTAATTTTCTTATTCGTTGGATTTGCAATGTCTAAACCAACATTATTCTTAGCTTCTGGAAACATTCAAAATTTACTACAACAAATCGTTACTTATAGTATTATCGGATGCGGTCTTACTTTCTGCTTAGTTTGTGGAGGTAATGACTTGTCTGCCGGGTCTTCAATGGCATTATCTGGAATTATCATCGTATCACTTTTGATCAAAGGAATTCCACTTTGGATCTGTATTGTACTATGTTTAGTGATGGGTATCCTTACAGGGATCATGAATGGATTCTTCATTGAAATCTTGGGAGTTATTCCATTTGTTGCAACCCTTGGTACTCAATGGGTATACAGAGGACTAGCTAACGTATTAGTTAACGGAGCACCTATTTATTCTGCTGATATTCCTAGCAAAGCTGTACGTGATTCATTTTACTTATTAGGTGGTGGGCGTTTCTCAAATATGCCTGGTCCATTAAGTTTCATGAATGGTTTACCATTCAGTGTTGTGATCGCACTTGTATATGCAATTATCTTAGGTATCGTACTTTCTAAAACTCGTATCGGTCGTCAAGTATATGCATGTGGATCTAATCTTGAAGCTGCTAAATTATCAGGGATCAATGCTGTAGGAACACGTATGTTCGCTTACTGTATGTCAGGATTCTCTGCAGCAATCTGTGGAATCTTAGTATCATCTCGTTTAGCATCTGCTCAACCAACTGCTGGTACTGGATATGAAATGGAAGCAATCGCTGCAGCCGTACTTGGTGGTATCTCAATCAGTGGTGGTGAAGGAACAATTCTAAATACTATGATCGGAGCACTTATGATGGGTGTTATCCGTAATGGTCTTAACTTAAACAAGGTGAACTCATTCTGGCAACAAGCTATTATCGGTTTAATTCTAATTTTAGCGGTAGCTAATGAAGTTCGTCGTCACAAAAATGCAGGGAATGCTAGTCATAAATCTGTATTAACTAAGTTAGTTGAACGATTCAAGAAGTAATCGTTTGCTATAAATTTAAAGGGAGGAAAACTCATGAAAAAATTATTAGCATTGGCTTTAAGCCTTGCAATGATTCTCACTCTAACTGCATGTGGATCAAGTGAAAAACCTGCAGAATCAAATCAACCAGAAGCTAAAAAAACTATCTATGTAATCGTTAAAGTATTAGGAAACCAATACTGGTCAGTATTACAAGCTGGTGCTGAAAATGCTGGTAAAGACTTAGGTGTTGATGTTGTAGTTGTTGGTACAGCTGCTGAATCAGATATCGAAGGTCAAGTTCGTTTACTTCAAGATGCTGTATCTGCTCAAGCTGCAGGTGTAGTAATCGGTGTTGTTGACTCAAAAGCATTACTTGCTCCAGTTGCTGAAGCTTATAATTCTGGAACTCCAATCGTATTAGTTGATACTGCAATCGAAGGTGATGATTACAGTGCTGCTCTTATGACTGACAACTATGCTGCTGGTGAAATGGCTGCAAAAGAAATGTTACGTCGTTTAAAAGAATCTGGACTTGCTGAAGACAAAGAATCAGTAATCGCTATTCAAGTTGGATCTACAGGATCTGAAGCTATCATTTCTCGTTTAAAAGGTTTCAATGCTGTTTGGGATGCTGAAGCTCCAGCTGCTTGGAAAGTATTAAATGATGATATCAAAGTTAATGATGGAGATATTTCAAAAGCTGTTGCATTTGGACAAGACTTCTTAACTACTTACCCAGATACATTAGTTGCTGTATTTGGACCAAATAATGGATCAACTGTTGGATTCGTTACTGCATTAACTGAAGCAAAACGTACTGATGTTGTTATGGTTGGTTTCGACCTTTCTAAAGATATGGAAGCTATGATCCGTTCAGGTGAATACCAAGTATCTACAATGTTACAACGTCAATACTTCATGGGTTATGATGGTGTTGCTACAGCTCTTAAACTAGCTAATGGCGAAACAGTATCTGAAAAACTTATCGATACAGGTGTTCTAACTGTTACTCCTGAAAATATCGACAATCCAGAAGTTCAAAGCGTTATCAATCCTTGATTTTTACAATAAATTAAAATAGTAAGGATAATTAGCCCGCATTTTACGCACTCTGCTACCAGGTATGCAAGATGCATGAGATGCGGGTTTCATTATGTTAATTAAATAGATTAAAAAGTGTTAGTAATATCAAGATTTTTATACTTGAATAGAGTTAAAATACTATTGGAAGAAGGAGGGAGTTATGAATATTTATGATATAGCTGAGCGATCACGTGTTTCGATCGCAACAGTCTCCAGAGTTCTTAACGAATCTCCAAAAGTCAGTCCAGAAACCCGCGAAAGAGTGCTAAAAGTAATTGAAGAAGAAAATTATACACCTAATGCTTTTGCACAAAGTTTAGGTCTTGGAACAATGAAAGTTGTTGGAATATTATGTACTGATGCTTCTGATATTTGCTTTGCCCAAATTATTTCAACTTTAGAACAAAACTTACGTATTTACGGTTTTAGTTCAATTCTGATTTGTACTGGTGATACTCTTGAAGGGAAGAAATCTGCTTTAGATTTTGTTCTTTCTAAAAATGTAGATGCAATATTCTTGGTAGGTTCAGTATTTTTAGAACATACTGACAATAGTCACATTAAATCTGCCAGTAAAAAACGACCGATCATTATGATCAATGGTCTTTTGCCTTATAAAAATGTTTATAGTATTTGTTGTGATCAGTATAGTGCTATGAAACATAATGTAAAAAAATTATTTGAATTTGGATGTAGAAATTTATTATATGTTTATGATGTAGATAGTTATAGCGGATTACAAAAACTATCAGGTTTCAATAAAAACATTGAAAAATACAACATCAACTCATCAATCATTAAAGTTAAAAAGAATTTAAAAGATGCTACTTCAGTTATACTGGAAGCAATTCAAAATGATGATTCTATTGATGGTATTGTGGCTAGCGAAGATTTATTTGCTGTTGCTGCATGCAAAGCATTGGAAAAACTAGATAAAAGTGTACCGGTGATAGGGTTTAATAATTCAGTATTAGCAGAATGTGCTACACCTGCAATCACAAGTGTAGATATTATGGTAGATGCCTTATGTATATCTGCTGTGCAAACTTTAAATGATTTGGTGAATGGAACAGACCCAACACAGAAAATATTAGTGAGCGCTCAACTTGTTGAACGAGACACTTTTAAAATAGGAGAGAGATAAATATGAAAGAATTTATGAATGAAGATTTTCTTTTGGAAACAGAAACTGCTAAAACTTTGTATCATGATTATGCAAAGAACATGCCAATTTTAGATTACCATTGTCACATCAACCCACAGGAAATTGCTCAAAATAAAACATTTAGTGATTTAGCTGAGCCTTGGCTTGGTGGAGATCACTACAAATGGAGACTTATTCGTGCAAACGGAACAGCTGAAAAGTATATTACTGGCAAAGATTGCGATCCATATGATAAGTTTGTTGAGTTTGCATGTGCATTACCAAAAGCTATTGGAAATCCTTTATATAACTGGGCACATTTAGAATTAAAAAGATTTTTTGATATTAATACAGTTTTAAATTCTAAAACAGCTAAGGAAATATGGGATACTTGCAATGCAAAACTACAAGCAGGTTTTTCGGCTAAAGATATGATCACGATGTCTAATGTCGCTGCATTATGTACTACTGATGATCCAGTAGATAGTCTTGAATGGCATAAAGTCATTGCAGAAGATGATGGTTTTAAAACGAAAGTATTGCCAGCTATGCGTCCAGATAAAGTACTTAATATTGATAAAAATGGATTTAAAGAATATATAAAAACTCTTTCAGCTTCTGAAAATGTTGAAATCAAATCAATTGATGATTTATATATTGCATTAAATCATAGCATGGATCGTTTTGATAAGGCTGGTTGCAAAGTATCAGATCATGGAATCGATTATATACCATTCAAAAAAGATACGACAAATAGCCTAAATACTATTTTTACCAAAGCATTAAATGGTGAAACATTAAGTTTGGATGAAGTAGAAATTTATAAAACAGAAGTTTTGATTTTCTTAGGTAAAGAATATGCGAAAAGAGAATGGGCAATGCAGATCCATTATGGGGCTGTCCGTAATAATAATACTCGTATGTTTAATGAGTTAGGGCCAGATACTGGATATGATTCAGTAGGAGAGTTCAGTTCAGTGGCAGGAATTTCAGGTTTACTGAATGAGCTTGATTCGACAAATCAATTGCCTAAAACGATTCTGTATTCATTAAATCCAAATGATAACGCAGCTTTAGTAACCTTAGCTTATTGCTTCCCTGGTGAAGGAATAGTAAGTAAAGTACAACATGGTTCAGCTTGGTGGTTCAACGATACAAAACAAGGAATGGAAGCACAACTTCAAGATCTTGCAAGTCGTGGACTATTAGGTGGTTTCTTAGGTATGCTTACAGATTCACGCAGTTTCTTATCCTATGTAAGACACGAATATTTCCGTCGTATATTATGTAATTACTTAGGGAAATTGATTGAAAACGGTGAATATCCAAATGATATTCAATTTGTAGGTCAAATGGTTCAAGATATTTGCTACAACAATGCAGCTAACTACTTTAACATTAAATAAGTAAAATAACGGAGGAATAAACTTATGAAAATGACATTTAGATGGTATGGAGAAAACAATGACAGTGTACCTTTGAAGTACATTCGTCAAATTCCAAATTGTTCTGGATTAATGGGTGTATTAGATCAATATGCTGCAGGGGAAGTGTGGCCACTAGAAGTAATTCAAGAATATGTAAAACACGTAAATGATGCGGGGCTTGAAGTAGAAGTAATCGAAAGTGTCAATGTTCATGAAGACATCAAAATGGGATTACCAAGTCGTGATCTTTATATTGAAAATTATAAACAAACGATCCGAAATCTTGCGGCTTGTGGTATTAAAGTTGTCGTTTACAACTTTATGCCTGTATTTGACTGGTTACGCACTGACTTAGCACGAGTTATAGAAGATGGTTCAAATGTCCTTTACTATGATGAAGAAGAATTAAAAGGAATGACTCCATTGCAATTAGTTGAAGAAACAGCTAAAAACTCCAATGGATTTACACTTCCTGGTTGGGAACCGGCTCGTCTTGCCCAACTTGAAACTACTTTAGCAATTTATAAAGATATCACAGCGGATGATTTGCGTGCTAACTACAAATATTTTCTAGAACAAGTAGTACCTGTTTGTGAAGAAGTAGGAGTACGCATGGCAGTTCATCCAGATGACCCAGCTTGGCCATTATTTGGACTTCCTCGTATAGCTCATACTGTTGAGCAGTTTGACATGATCGTTAAACTTGTGGATAGTCCTGCAAATAGCTTATGTTTATGCACAGGATCACTTGGTTCAAGTCCAGAAAATGATATTCCTGCAGCAATCCGTCACTTTGGTGAAATGGATCGTATTGCTTGCGCTCATGTACGCAATGTAAAATATTTAGGTGATCGTAAATTCCGTGAAGCTAGTCATTTATCAAGTGATGGCGATTTAGATATGTACGAAATTATGAAAGCTTTATATGAAACTGGTTTTAATGGTTATATCCGTCCTGATCATGGTCGAATGATTTGGGATGAAGTTGCTCGACCAGGTTATGGTTTATATGATAGAGCATTGGGGATAGCTTATTTAAATGGTATTTGGGAATCACTTGAAAAAAATAGTATATAAACGAGGAGAAATAAAATGCAATTAAAGACAAAAAATCTAAAAGAGTCTTTTTGGAGTGAAAAGGGATATCAAATTCCTCAATATGACATTGAAACTATCAAAGAAAATACTAAAAATAATCCAACATGGGTTCATTTTGGAGCCGGAAATATTTTCCGTGTATTTCCAGCTAAAATGCAACATGATCTTTTAAACAAAGGTTTAGCAAATACGGGTATCATCGTATGTGAAAACTTTGATGAAGAAATAATTTCTAAAGTTTATGATGAATATGATAATTTAACAATTGGTGTTTCTCTAAAAGTGGATGGATCAATTGATAAAACAATAATCGCAAGTATTACTGAAGGTTTGATTGGTAGTCAATCAATTGATCGTCTGACTGAAATATTCACTCATCCAGGTTTCCAAATGGCAAGCTTCACCATTACAGAAAAAGGTTATGTAGTTACTAATGCAGAAGGTAACTTCTTGCCATTTATTCAACCTGATATTGATTCTGGACCTGATGGAGCTAAAACATTAATGCCTTTATTAACGCGTTTACTTTATTATCGTTATTTAAAAGGTGCGATGCCTGTAACGATGGTAAGTATGGATAATTGCAGTCATAATGGTGAAAAACTATATAATGCTGTATCTACGATCGCAAAAGCTTGGGCTGACCTTGGAAAAGTTGAATCTGGATTCGTTGATTATATCTGTGATCCAACAAAGGTTGCATTTCCGTTTAGTATGATCGATAAAATCACACCTCGTCCTGCTGATGCGGTCAAAGATATTTTGATTAATGATGGAGTTGAAAACTGTGAACCAGTAATTACTTCTAAAAATACGTATACTGCTTCTTTTGTCAATGCAGAAGAAAGTGGGTATCTAGTTATTGAAGATATTTTTACAAATGGTCGTCCTGCGCTTGAAAATGCTGGTGTGATCTTTACGGATCGTGCAACAGTTGATCAAGTTGAAAAAATGAAAGTTTGTACATGTCTAAATCCTTTACATACAGTTTTAGCTGTTTTTGGATGTATGTTAGGTTATGATTCTATTTCTGCTGAAATGGAGGATACTGAACTTGTACAACTAGTTAAGAAAATTGGTTATACTGAAGGCTTACCTGTCGTAGTTGATCCAAAAATCATCTCTCCTAAGGAGTTTATTGATGAATGCATCAATGTACGCTTTCCTAATAAATTCATGCCAGATACTCCTCAACGTATCGCTTGCGATACTTCACAAAAAATTCCAGTTCGTTTTGGAGAAACATTAAAAGCATTACTTGCGAAAGGTGAAGATGTAGCTACTTTAACTTACATTCCACTATTTTTTGCAGGATATTTAAAGTATTTAACAGGTGTTGGTGAGAATGGAGTTTCATTTGAACAAAGTCCAGATCCAATGTTAGAATCATTAACAACACTTATGAAAGGCGTTGATGTAACAAGTGTACATCAACATGTTCAACCAATCTTATCAAATCCAACAATTTTCGGTATGGATCTATATCAAGTAGGATTAGGTGAAAAAGTTGAAGCTTATTTCACTGAAATGTTACAGAATGGGATCCGTGTAACCTTAAAAAAATATTTGTAAACAAAAACGTCTTCTTAATAGGAGGCGTTTTTAATTTTAAAATTTTTTGATTATATTCATTTATGCCATAAATCTATGAAATGAGTTAATGAAGCAAGGTAGAATTTAATTTAATTGTTGCAAATTATATATAATTGTGTAAAATATAATTGTATACAATTAAAATGGAGAAAAATTATGGATATATACGATTTAAAAGTAAAAGATGGTCAAGGTAATCTAGTATCAATGAGTGATTATAAAGAAAAGGTTTTGTTAATAGTGAATACTGCTACTGAATGTGGATTCACACCACAATATAATGCATTACAGAAAATGTACGAAAGATTAAAAGATAAAGGATTAGAAATTTTAGATTTTCCTTGTAACCAGTTTGGTAATCAAGCAAAAGGGACTCAAGATGAAATCCATGAGTTTTGCACATTACGATATAAAATTACATTTCCTCAATTTGCGAAAATAGATGTTAATGGAGCTCATGCGGATTCGTTATTTACTTATTTAAAATCTCAAAAGAAAGGATTGCTATCATCAAATATCAAATGGAATTTCACAAAATTCTTAGTCGATCGTGATGGAAATGTTGTTAAACGTTATTCGTCCACGGATAAACCTAAAGACTTTGAAAAGGATGTTGTAGCATTATTGGATAAATAAATATGGATCCATTAAAACTTGAAAATCAATTATGTTTTCCTCTCTATGTAGCAGCTAAAGAAGTTGTAAGAAAATACACGCCTTTACTTCAAGAACTTAATTTAACTTATACACAATATATTGCAATGCTTGTTTTGTGGGAAGAAAAAGAAATTAGAATAAAGGATCTTGGTGACAAACTTTATCTTGATTCTGGGACTTTGACGCCATTATTAAAAAAATTAGAAAAATTAGGTTATATTGAAAGAAAAAGAAGCAAAAGTGATGAAAGAAATGTTTCTGTTTCATTAACAAAAAATGGAATTATGCTAAAAAACAAAGCTGAAGTAATACCACAACAAATTGCAAGTTGTATTAATTTAAGCGAAGAAGAAGCTGTTTCTTTATATCAATTGCTTGTTAAAGTAATAAACCAAACAAGATAAACTTTTATGTATAAATGGTGAAAACTGAGGAATGATAAGCTTGTAGGAGGAAAATTATGAAGAAAACACTACTAGCTTTATTTGCTTTAATTATGTTAAGTGGATGTAGTATGATGAATAACAACAAAGGTACACCCACACCAACCGCTACACCGACTGCAACACCTTCCGCAATGCCAACAGAATCGCCTACAGCTGCACGAACCCAAGATTATCTTGATTATATTGGACAAAAATATAATTTAACTAATGCAGCATCGATCAATGATTTGGATACAAATTTGATGGAAGGTTATACATTCACAATGAATAATTCAACGTATTATTTATTGCAGTATGATCCAACGAACGCAACTGCAAACAACTGGTTTAGTAATTTAAATGATAAAGGTCAAATCGAAGTTGAAATTGCAGGTTTACCAAAAAATATGTATGCAATCGTTAATGGTAACTATGTATTATTAAGTGATACCAATAAATACATGGAAGGTTTTACGGATTATTACAGTGGTTATAATGGTATGAATAATACTATGCCAACTGTTTCACCAACCGCAACTCCAAAAGCTTAAGAAGAGAGAAATCTCTTCTTTTACTTTACAAAAAACATATGCTCATTATAAAATGGTGTTGATAAAATGCAACAATCAATAACGTAAGGAGATAAAAATATGATCAAAAATCGTCCACTAGTTATTAGAGCTACAATATGTTTCTTGTTTATGAGTATTTGTAGTGTGTTACACTTTAATCAAAGCATCACATTCAATTATTATATTTATTTTTTAATAGGAGTTGGATTGGCGCTGCTGTTTAAAGAAACCAATGAAATTTCCCTTAGAATGAATCAAATATTAATTGGAATAATATTTGGACTGATCAGTATTTTCTATATTTCTTACTCTTGGCTTTTCATAGATACATTTTATTTGTTGTTTAGTGCTGAGATTATTTTAGTCTTTGGATTATTTTTAATTGAAATTGTAATTTCTAATAATTACATTAAATGTATTCAATCAATTGTAAAAATGTTTGTCATTTTTTGTATATTGGTATATATTCGTTTGAATAAAATTGAATTACTATATTATTTTATAGGCTGTTTTATATTTGTTTTGATTTCAAATCAATCTTTAATGATACATAATATAGTAAAATATTTAATTTGTAGTGGATTAGGTTTATTATTTACTGTAGTAATGAAATATATATTTGGTCAAACTTTATTTCAACCAATAAATATGATAATTATTGGCTATTCATTTTTGAAATTATTTGAGTTTCAACTTGTTTTCATTATTAAGTTAAGAAAAAATAAACGAAGTAAATTTAAAAATAAAAAAAGTTACAATACAATACTTTAAATAATGACTGTAAATGAGTTGACAAACTTATTTAGTAGTTTAAAATATAGATGTAAATACATTGAACAAGACAAGATTTTTCTTATATGGATGTAGAGAGATTTGCGGTAGGTGAAAGCAGATTGAAGTTAAGTTAAATTACCACTTGGAAGTAGACTTTTGAAAAAGTTCCGGATTGCGACCGTTATCGTAGAGTGTGCATTCAGAAAATGAATGCAAATTAAGGTGGTACCGCGTAAACACGTCCTTATTTGGCGTGTTTTTTTGTATTTAAGGAGGAAATGAAATGATCAACATTAAAGAAAATGAAAGTTTAAACACACTCAATCATAGTTGTGCTCATTTAATGGCTCAAGCTGTGAAACGAATTTATCCCAATGCCTTATTTTGGGTAGGACCTGTAGTAACTGAAGGGTTTTACTATGATATTGATTTAGGGGATGCAGTAATTAAAGAAGAAGATTTAGAAAAAATTGAAAAAGAGATGAAAAAAATCTCTAAAGATGGAAAAAGAATCGTTAGAAGAGAATTATCTAAAGCTGAAGCTCTAGAAGAATTTAAAAATGACCCATATAAACTCGATCTTATTTCAAATTTACCAGAAGATGAAGTGATCACAGCTTATAGCCAAGGTGAATTTACTGATCTTTGTCGCGGACCTCACGTTGAATCAGTGAAAGATATCAAGCACTTTAAATTATTAAAGGTTGCTGGTGCTTATTGGAAAGGTGATGCCAACAATAAGATGTTGCAACGCGTATACGGTATTTGTTTTGAATCTGAAGAGGATTTGAACCAACACCTGTACTTACTTGAAGAAGCTAAGAAAAGAGACCATAAGAAGCTAGGACGCGAATTAGACTTATTTATGATGAGTGAGTATGCACCAGGGTTTCCATTCTTCTTACCAAACGGTATGATTTTTAGAAATATTCTTGAAAACTATTGGTATCAAGAGCATACAAAAGAAGGATACCTATTTGTGAAAACACCGATCATGATGTCAAAAGAATTGTGGGAATACTCAGGACACTGGGATAACTATCATGAAAATATGTATACATCTGAAATCGATGATCGTATGTTCTGTATTAAACCAATGAACTGCCCAGGGGGAATGCTTGTTTATAAAAATGGGTATTATTCTTATAAAGACTTACCACTACGTGTTGGAGAACTTGGACAAGTTCACAGACATGAGGCAAGTGGAGCATTAAATGGATTGTTTAGAGTTCGTTCATTTACTCAGGATGATGCACATATCTTTATGACTGAAGATCAAATTGAATCGGAAGTTGTAAGGTTGATCAGCTTTATTGATCGTGTTTATGATGTATTTGGTTTAACTTATAACATTGAGCTCTCAACTCGACCAGAAGAAAAATATATTGGTTCTATTGAGGTTTGGGATAAAGCTGAAAAGTCATTAGAAGCAGCATGTCATGCTGCAGGGAAAACTTGCAAGATCAATCCAGGTGATGGAGCATTCTATGGTCCAAAACTTGATTTCCATCTTACTGATAGTCTTGGACGAGTATGGCAATGTGGCACAATTCAATTGGATATGAACTTACCTGAGCGTTTTGATCTAACTTATGTTGATGCGGATGGAAGTAAAAAACGTCCTATTATGTTGCATCGCGTTATCTATGGATCAATTGAACGCTTTATTGGTATCTTAATTGAACACTTTGGTGGTTCTTTCCCACTTTGGTTAGCTCCTCAACAAATCACAATCGTACCAGTTCACCATGAATTGCATTTAGAATATGCTGAAAAAATTCAAAAGATGTGCGAAGATGCACAACTTAGAAGCGTTATAGATGCAAGAAATGAAAAATTAGGTTATCGTATTCGTGAGGCACAAACTAAGAAAGTACCAGTACAAATCGTCATTGGAGATGGTGAAGTTGAAAATAATACAGTAACTATTCGTCGTCATGGCAAACAGGAAACTGTATCTATGAGTTTAACAGACTTTATTAGTGCAATGTCTTTAGAAGTAGAGAATAAGGTGCGATGAAAAAAATATTAGCAATTCTTACAGTATTCATTCTTTTAGCTGGTTGTTCAGGTAGTCCAAAAATTGAACCTACTCCAGAATCAACACCAGTGGTACAAGTAAATCCATTATTAGAACCAACAACATTATCAGTATTATCACCAAGTGGTGCTCCGGCATTATCGCTTTTGAATCTCATTCAATCAAGCCCTGAACAGATTACGATCGTTGATGGTGCAGAGCCATTACAAGCGGCATTTGTCAATCCAAATCCAGAATATGATGTTTTGTTGGCGCCAATCAATTTAGGTGTTAAACTTGGTTTGGCAGGTAAAACCGAATATGAACTTGCAGCCGTGATCACTTGGGGTAACTTATTCATTTTAGGTACTGAAGGTGTGCTTCAAGATCCAACTAAAAAAATTGCAGTGTTTGGTGAAGGTGCAGTACCAGGAGCAATATTCAATGATTTAATTGAACCATTAGGAATCCTTGCAGAAATTGTTTATTATCCCTCTGTTACAGAAGCACAGGCAGCCTTGCTTTCAAATAAGGCAGATGCAGCAATGATCGCAGAGCCTGCAGCTACCGCAACAATCGCCAAAGCGAAAGAAATGGGTAAGGAGTTACTTGTAATTGCAGATGTGCAGGCAAGTTGGAAAGAAAAGTATGGTTCAGTCGGTTATGCTCAAGCAGGTGTATTCGTTTTGAAATCAAGTAATCAAAATAAGTCTGCTGATGTACAAACTCTTTTGGATAACATAGCGCAAACAATTGTGAACGGTAATGATCCAGAAAAAAATGCTGAACTAGTGGAAGCAATCAATGCAATCGGACCTCAGACAATAGGTGTTCCTTCTGCTGAATTGATTGGTAAAACATATTCTAAGTTAAATTTAGACTATATGCCTGCAAATATGGTCACAAAACAACTCAATGAAATTATGTTTCTATTCGGTATCATTGTAGATTAACTATTAAACAACTCAAATCTTTGATTTTGGGTTGTTTTTAGTGTATTCTTGTTTAAGAGGATGAGTTTATGGTATATAAAATTGCGATTTGTGATGATGAAAATGTTGAATCACAATATATTTTATCAATCGTTGAAAAATGGTCAAATGAGAACAATGTAGAAATCAAGGTTGATCGTTTTAATTCAGCTGAGGCATTTTTATTTCATTATGCAGAGTCAAATGATTACGATATTTTTTTATTGGATATCGAAATGGGAAAGATGGATGGAGTAACACTTGCGAAAAAAATAAGAAAAGATAATGAAACAGTTCAAATTATTTTTATTACTGGATATTCTAACTATATATCAGAGGGATATGAAGTTGCGGCTTTACATTATTTAATGAAACCTGTAAATGAAAAAAAGCTATTTGAAGTTTTAAACAGAGCTGTATTAAAAATCGAAAAAAACGAACGTGTTTTAATCATTGAACATGCAAAGGAAATGGTTCGTTGTCCTCTTTATGAAATTGCATATCTTGAAGTAAATCAAAATTATGTAACTATCCATGCTAAACAAAGCTTTACTGTTAAAAAAACATTGAAAGATTTTGAAGAATTGTTGGATGAACGATTTTATCGCATTGGTCGATCCTTCATTATTAATCTAAATATGATCGAGCGTGTTACGAAAATGGAAGTCATTTTATCAAATGGATCAAGTATTCCACTTCCAAGAGGACAATATGATTCTTTGAATCAAGCCATCATTAAGCATAGCTAAAAGGAGATTTTATGGGACTATTTTCTAAAAAAGTTGATAAAGAATTAGCTGAATATCAAAGAGAACTTATTGAAATTCATTATGCTGAAGTAAATAATATGTATACAGAAATGCGTGGATGGCGACATGATTATCGCAACCATATCCAAACAATGAAAGTGCATGCTTTACATGGTGATTTAGATGCGATCAAGAAGTATTTGGACCAACTAGATACAGATCTTCAAAGAGTAGATACAATGATCAAAACAGGTAATGCAATGACAGATGCAATTTTAAGTAGTAAAATTTCTCTTGCAAAATCAAAAGATATTCAAGTGAAGGCAGAGGCAAATATTTCATTAGCTTTAACGACTTCTGAACTTGATTTATGTGCAATCCTTGGTAATTTGTTCGACAATGCAATAGAAGCGAGTATGGAATTACCAGTTGAAAAACGTTTGATTCGCGTTTATATGGATATAAAAAATACACAATTGTATATTTCATTTACAAATTTTACTGCTTCCAAAAAAATGTCTAAAATAAGTGGACGGTTCAATACTACAAAAGGGGAAGGCAGAGGGCTTGGATTAACTAGAATTGATAGTATTATTGAAAAGTATGAAGGTTACATAAGTCGTAATAGTGAAGATGGTGCCTTTACTACTGAAATACTCATTCCCCAAATCAACAGTTCATCCCCAAAAATAATAGATTCATCACTAAAATAACTAAAAAAAGAATGTTTATATTAAGATGTTTTTGAGGTGCTGATAATGAACAAGAAAAAACCAAAATACAATCTTTGGCAAATGATATACTACATGATCAAAATAGCGTGGAAAGTGCGTAAAACTGTATTAATTAATTGTTTAATTACAGCATTTTTTTTCGTTGTTGCTAGTTTTACGGAGTTAATGTTTGTACCAGCAATTTTGAATCAAGTTGAAAGTGCAATTGAAATTGTCAAACTAATAAAATTAATCATTTTTTTCACTCTTGCTTTGACTTTGATCAATGGGCTTAATTCCTATCTTTCCATTCAGCCATTATTCGCTAGAGTTGAAGTACGAATATGTATTGTGAATATGATCAATATGAAATTTTCAAAAACATCTTTTCCAAACACAGAAAATCCTAAAGTAACTGAGATATTGGAAAAGTCAAAACAAATCGTTAGTAATAATACAGATTCTGCTGAGGTGATTTGGACAACACTTACCGACTTTATAAAGAATTTATTTGGTTTTAGTATTTATTTGATTGTGTTATCTACATTAAACACATTTTTAATCAACATCGTATTAGTTACAACCATCGTTGGATTTTTATTTACTAAGAGAATCAATGAATGGGCACATCAAAATCGTGATATGGAAGAAGCTTATATTAAAAAAATGTCTTATATTTCAAGAGAAGCTGAGAATCTTTCTTTAGCGAAAGATGTGCGAATTTATGGCATGAAAACCTGGATGGATGATGTTTACCGTAGTACTTTAAATTTATATCATGCGTTTATTTACAAAAGAGAATCGATTTATCTTTTAGCGAACGGTGTTGATGTGATTTTAACCGTTTTACGGAATGGAATCGCTTATTTCTATTTGCTCAATTTAGTTATTAATTCAAGTTTACCGGCATCAGAATTTATATTATACTTTAATGCAATAAGTGGTTTTACCACTTGGATCACTGGAATACTTTCTAGTTTATTGAAACTTCATCAACAATGTCTAGATTTATCGATAGTAAGAGAATTTGTTGAACTTTCAGAACCTTTTCGTTTTGAAGGTGGAATTGAAATTCCAAAAGAAAATGAGTATACTATTGAACTTAAAAATGTAACATATTACTATTCTGGATTTGAAAAACCAACAATTGAAAACATGAATTTAATCATAAAACCAAAAGAGAAACTTGCAGTCGTTGGGTTAAATGGTGCAGGTAAGACAACGCTGGTTAAATTAATTTGTGGTTTTTATGATCCAACAGAGGGGGAAGTACTACTTAATGGAGTTGATATAAGAAAATTTAATCGTCAAGATTATTACGCTTTACTCTCTGCTGTATTTCAACAATTTTCGGTTTTGGATGTGAGTATTGCAGAGAATGTTGCTCAAACAATTGATTATGATGAAGAACGAGTACTCAAATGCTTAGAATTAGCTGGACTTAGTGAAAAAGTAAATTCTTTTGAAAACCAGCATTTAACACATATTGGTAAAAATGTCTATGAGGATAGTATTGAACTTTCAGGAGGCCAAACTCAAAGGCTGATGCTTGCAAGAGCATTATATAAACAAGCACCCATCATTGTTTTAGATGAACCAACTGCAGCATTAGATCCAATCGCAGAGAATGATATTTATTTAAAGTACAACGAAATGACTAAAAATTGTACTTCAATATTTATATCCCACCGTTTAGCTTCAACTCGTTTTTGTGATCGCATCTTATTTTTGGAAAATGGTGCGATTACAGAAATGGGTACTCATGAAGAACTAATAAAATTAAATCAAAAATATGCTGATTTATTTAATGTTCAAAGTAAATACTACAAAGAAGGGGGACACGATCATGAATAATGAAAAAATAACTTTTCGTGAAACCTTTAATGTGCATTACAGGTCTTTTAAATTATTGAATAAGCAATGTCCGCATGTGTTTTTATCAAATGTGTTGTATTCTATTGCAATTGCGATCGCACCTTATATCAGATTATATTGTTCAGCACTGATCATCAATGAGTTAGCTGGTAATAGAGATATTTTAATATTGAAGAAACTTGTATTTATCACTCTTCTAGTTACTTTATGTACGGAAATTATCATCGCAGTTTGTTTGCGTTTTAAAACAATGAAACGATCAACGTATTGGTATGATAAAAATAAACTATACACAGATAAAATCTTAAGTCTTGATTTTTATCATTTAGACAATCAAAAAACACACGATCTTCGATATCAAATTTTACAAAATGAACGAATGGGAGGATGGGGTTTTGGAAGAATCGTTATTTTATATTGTGAAGATTTTACGAAATCAATAATAAAAATAATATGTTCGATGGCTTTCACTATATCATTATTTACTTCGCCAATTATGAGTAATGATCCATCGTTAAAATTTTTAAGTCATCCAATGTTTATTTGTTTAATATTATTGTTACTTATTATGGTCACAGTAGTTGCCCCAATGCTTACTACAAAGGCAAATAGCTATTGGACTAAATTTGCGGATGATAGAAAAGAAGGTAATCGAATTTTTAGTTACTTTGGTTTTCTTTCATTCACTAGAGAAAGAGCAATGGATATCCGAATTTATAATCAACAAGATATAGGTGAACATTATTTATTATTGAATAAAGATTTTACTCCTGATTCAAAACTTGCTGCATGTGCTCGAGGACCTATGGGTTTGTTGATTGCGTGTTCATCAATGATGACTAGTTTATTTACGGGAATTATTTATTTATATGTCTGTTTAAAAGCTTGGGCTAAGGCATTTGGTATTGGATCGATATTGCAGTATGTTGGAGCTATTTCATCGTTTACGGAAGGTGTTTCTTTGCTTATGCAAACATTAGGAGATATTAAAAATAATACTTACTTCATTAAGAACACATTTAAATTTCGGGATTTGGACAATGATATGTATATTGGATCATTAACGACTGAAAAAAGAGCTGATAAAAATTATGAGATCGAATTTGAGAATGTTTCTTTTAAATATCCAAATATGGATGAATATGCATTAAAAAATGTATCTATGAAATTTAAAATTGGAAAACGACTTGCAGTTATTGGCGAAAATGGCTCAGGAAAAACAACATTTATTAAATTGCTTTGTCGTTTATACGATCCAACGGAAGGTCGAATCTTATTGAATGGTATTGATATTCGAAAATATAAAACTGAGGATTATATGCAACTATTTTCGGTTGTGTTTCAAGATTTTAAACTCTTGGCATTTTCGTTAGATGCTAATGTTGCAGCTAAACAAAACGGAAACCGTGAAAAAATAATCGATTGTTTATCCCAAGCAGGATTTCGTGATCGACTTGATACGATGACAGATGGAATCGATACTTATTTATATAAAGAATTCAGCCTACAAGGGGTTGAAGTATCAGGGGGAGAAGCTCAAAAAATAGCACTTGCCCGTGCCTTATATAAAAATGCTCCATTTATGATATTGGATGAACCTACCGCTGCATTAGATCCGCTTGCAGAAGCAGAAATCTATACAAAATTTAATGAAATTATTACTGATAAAACAGCTATTTATATTAGTCATCGTTTATCATCATGTAAATTTTGTGATGAAATCGTAGTATTTGATCAAGGAGAGATTAAACAATATGGTACACATGTTACTTTGCTTTTAGAGAAAGATAAAAAATACTATGAACTATGGCATGCTCAAGCTCAATATTACAATTAAAACAAATCAGAAAGACCTCGTTTGGTCTTTCATTTTGTGGTAAACTTATTGTAGTTAACTTAGAAAGGATCGCTTATGAAAAAACAAAGTGCAATTACAATCTTCATTTTACTTATGCTTTGGTTTTTTCTGAGTCTTTCGATTGGAAATGATATTTTACTTCCAAATCCAGTACAGGTTATAGAAAAAATGATAAACCAGATCCAATCACCTGTTTTTTATCAGACAATATTTTTGACATTAATAAGAATGTTAAAAGGATTGGGATTTTCATTATTATTAGCGATGATGATTGCAGTATTTCAAGATATTATTCCATCATTAAAAGATTATTTCAATCCAATCAATGCATTGATAAAAACAATACCAAATATATCCTACATTATTATTATTCTTATTTGGTTTGGTTCCGAAATCAGTGTTACGATTATTACTTTTTTAATTTTATTTCCAACATTTTATTCAAGTTTAACATTAGGATTTGATCAATTTAATAAATCAACAATTGAATTATTTAAAATGTATCCTGTAACATTTAATGAAAAATATATAAAAATTGCCCCTAAAATTATTTTGCCATATTTAATTAATAGTCTAAAACTATCATTTGGTTTAGGTTTTAAAGTTTCTATCATGGCTGAAATTTTAGGTCAGGTTAAAGGTGGAGTAGGGCGACAAATGCATTTCAGTAAAATCAATTTGGATATGGTCAGTATCTTTGCATGGACACTTTGGATCGTACTCATTTGCGGTTTATTCGATTTTGGATTTGAATTAATACACCATAAAAAACAATAAAGATTTAAGAATTATTTATAGTGAATAGTTCTTTTCTTTTGTTCGGATTTGAGATATCTTATTTATCTTATTATTTTGATAATTTTACTATTTACATACTTATTGAAAAGTTGTATAATCTATTTAGATAAATTTCTAAATAGATAGGAGGACGAATATGTGGCATTTCAAGATACCTTTAAAGCATTAAATGATCCAGTAAGAAGAGATATTTGTACAATGCTTAGAAGTGGAGTATTATCTGCAGGTGAAATTGCAGCTTCATTTGATATGACACAGGCTACTGTCTCTTATCATCTTTCGATTTTAAAAAAAGCGGATTTGATTTTTGAAAAGAAAGATAAGAATTTTATATATTACGAACTCAATGCTTCTGTGTTTCAAGAATTAATTATGTGGCTACAACAATTTGGAGGGTAAAATATGTTGGAAATAAGAAATGTGGTAAAAAACTACGGTAGTAAACAAGCCTTAAAAGGAGTAAGTCTCAATGTTGAAAAAGGTGAAATCTTTGGATTTATCGGTCACAATGGTGCAGGAAAAACAACCTTAATTCGCTCAATTTGCGGAATAATGGATTATGATGCAGGAGAAATTCTGATTAATGGAATGAATGTAACTCAAAAGCCAAAAGAATGTAAGCAAATCATTGCTTATATTCCTGATAATCCTGATATTTATGAAAGTTTAAGTGGTATTCAATATTTAACGTTTATAGCTAATATTTATGGTGTTAATGATGAAGTATGTCGTCAAAAAATTGAAGCTATTGCTAAAGAATTTGAAATTTATGAAAATCTTGGAGATAGTATTAGTTCTTATTCTCATGGAATGAAACAAAAGCTT
Source organism: Holdemania sp. (assembly GCA_031551965.1). Classification (GTDB taxonomy): domain Bacteria; phylum Bacillota_I; class Bacilli_A; order Erysipelotrichales; family Erysipelotrichaceae; genus CALVGQ01. The sequence goes on from JAVBMW010000017.1 coordinate 35,878, forward strand.
GTGATCATAGGGGCACTAATTCACAATCCTAAATTATTGATTATGGATGAGCCTTTTGTTGGACTTGATCCAAAAGCAAGTTTTATACTTAAAAATAAGATGCATGATTTATGTAATCAAGGTTGTAGTATTTTCTTCTCAACTCACGTTCTGGATGTTGTAGAGAAGTTATGTGATCGCATTGCGATCATTAAACAAGGTGAAATTGTAATAGAAGGGAAGACAGAAGACATTATTAAAGATAGAAGTCTTGAAGAAGTTTTCTTAGGACTTGAAAATGTTAAATAACTTAAAACTGTGTTTATCATTGCAATTAAAACTATTGATGAGTGAAACTGCAGGTAAACTTCAAAATAAAAAGAAGAAAAACGCAAAAAACTGGATGTTTTTAGTAGTTTTAGGCAGTTTAATTTATATGTCACTTACTTATACATTTTTGATGTCAATGCAACTTCCTAGTCATCAAAAATATGCGATCATATATGTAATGACGATGATGGGTGTTTTCTTTAGTTTCATTTTATGTATGCAAATATCACAGGGGCACTTATTTGCATTCAAAGATTATGATTTTTTGATGTCACTTCCAATTTCAAGAATGACTGTCATGTTAAGTAAGTTATTATCTTTTTTACTCATGGGGTATGCTTATAGTGCTTTGATGATTTTACCGGCTCTCATTGTCTATTGGTATAACTATGGTAAAGAAATTTTGATGTTAGTATACGGGTTAATAGGGTTTGTCTTTGTGCCACTTGTACCGCTTACGCTTTGTGCTGTTATTGCCTTTCTTATTCGAGTTCTTGCTGGAAATAGTAAATATCGAAATTTGATCACTAATTTATTATCGATTGGATCTGTAGTATTGATTTTGTTGAGTACTCAGTTGTTTTCATCTAGCACAACTTCTACAACGGAGCTTCCATTAGCTGAAATGGTAAGCTTTATGCTTAAATATGTACCTTTTGCAGGTTATTACGCAAAATCGATCGTTGAAGTTGATTTGGTTTCATTGCTTATCGCTAGCGGACTTAGTCTTGTCGTATTTGGAGGATTTGTCTATCTTTTTAGCAAAACATTTATTAAAATCAATGCAAATAGTCAAGTTGGCTACCATGTTAAGAACTACAAATTAACGACTCTAGTTAATGATTCAGTAATGATCACGTTAATCAAGAAAGAATTACGTCGATTCTTTGGTAATTTCATGTATGTAATGAATATGGGTATCGGTCAAGTGATGTTAATGATTGGTGCAGTGTATTTAATGTTTAACAAAGAAATGATCTTTTCAGTATTATACGAATTAGCAGGTATACAGGCTGTTACACAAACAAAAGAAATGGCCTATGTTCTTATAATCGGTATGTTGATAATGCTTGCAGGAATGAGCAATACAGCATGTGTCAGTGTTTCCTTGGAAGGTAAACAGTTATGGATTATCAAATCATTGCCAGTGAACGCAATCGAAGTTTTATTTTCAAAAATTGCAGTAAATTTTATTGTAATTGTTATTCCATCACTGATTTCATTTGTTTTAGTTAGTTTCACATTTGAATTTAATGCTCTTCAAATAATTTTAGGACTTTTTGCAATAATATTAACTGGTTTGTTGATCGGTTTATTTGGAGTAACACTTAATTTATTCTTTCCACGTTTAGAATTTGATCGTGAGATTCTTGTAATTAAGCAAAGTGCATCATCGTTCATTGGAATTTTAGGTGGAATGTTATTTGGAATCGGTACATTGTTGTTGATGGTGTATCTTATTAGTAATATTGGAATTAATTTTATGCTTGTCATAGGCGGAGTCGTTATAGTTTTGGCTATAGCAGATCTTATTCTTTGGCAGTTTGTCAAAACAAAAGGCGTATTGTTATTTAACCAACTCATCTAGGAGGATTTATGATCAAAAATAAAACATTACTTTATTCAATATTAGGTTGTTGCATCCCATATGTTTTAGGAGTGATTTATTACAATCGCATGCCGGATGAAATGCCGATTCATTGGAACTTTGATGGTGTTCCAGATAACTTCGCAAGTAAAAACTGGGCCTTGTTTTTCTTTCCTACCATTCTTATTTTTGGTCTATTATTTTTACACTTCACGATCAGCACTGATTCGAAAAATAAAAACAACTCAAGACAGGCAAAAACAATACCTTATGTTGTGTTTCCAATCTTGTGTAATGGTTTGACAATAATGATGATCTATTATAGTTTAGGTAATCAAAATAATATAATGCAAGTGATCTTTATTATTTTAGGAATTTGTTTTATTTTAATGGGAAACTATATGCCAAAATTTAAACAAAGCCAAACAATCGGTATTCGTTTAAGTTGGACATTAAATGATCCGAATAATTGGTATAAAACACATCGCTTTGCGGGGATCGTTTGGGTTATCGCAGGAATAATGATGGTAGGTTGCGGTATATTTAATCTAAAGTATATAGTAATCGCGATTTTGGTATTTGCTTCTTTATTGCCATTTATATATAGTTACATTACTTACAAAAAGACATTGAAAGAAGAACTTTAACGTTCTTTTTTCTTTTTTGTACCTTTTATTTTGATATAATAGAAATATAATATTAATAGAAGAAGGTAAAATAATTTATGTTCAAACAGAATAAAAAAGGATTTACATTAATGGAGATGGTGATTGTTATAGCGATTATAGCTATATTAGGTTTGTTACTTGCTCCTCAAATAACAAATTATCGAAAAAATATTGGTAAAACAGTTTGTACTGAAAATAGGCAAACATTAATTACGGATGTAACTTTAGACTTGGTTTTAACTAATTTTGACTTTCTAAAAGTTAAAACATATTATTCTGATGAAGAATTAGCTAAGATTAAAATTTGTCCTAATAACGGAAATATTCAATTTAGTTTTGATGAATTGACTTCAAAATTTAATTTTATATGTGATATTCATGGTGGTATTTTGTTAGATATTAATTTCTCTGAATTGATTAAGCTCTATATGTCTGATGAATTAAAAGCTAAGCTAGTTGAGCTTCTTGATAGAAAGGGTTCTTCAGGGATTTTACAAATTGATTCAAATGCTCCTGCACCAAACAATTATGCTACAGAAGTTCAACTTTTGTTATCTAAACTTAGTAATGGATCAATAGGTACTGGTATAACTACCACGTGGGCTATGACCAAAATAAACAAAACTGACAATACAATTTCAGATACATATAAATTGTATTGGAGTAGCGCGGATATAGAAAAAGTTAGTCCCAATAGTAAAATATTAATGATGTATTTTGATGCAAGCAATTCAAAATATCAAGTCAAGTGGGTAAATGTTAAAGAGAATCAAGAAGCCACAATTGGAAATGGAAAGGTTTATCATATTATTGAGCCAGATAATTATGAGAATGTTTGCACTTCATCTACAAATTATGAAGAAGTCTATGAAGCATATTTAAAAGAACTAAACAAAAATGGTAGTCCGGTAAGAAATCGAAATTAAAAATGAGAACTTAGTTTTGATAAGTTCTCATTTTTCTTATAATATTCTTGATTTTAATGCTTCAACAACATCACTTATTGCGATATCAGCTGCTTTTTCTTCAGTTCTACCTTTGAATTCGATGAATCCCTCTGTTGCTCGTTTACCAACAGTGATCCTAAATGGAATTCCAATAAGATCCATATCTTTAAATTTAACTCCTGGTCTTTCATCGCGATCATCAAGGATACAATCGATACCTAGGGCATTTAGTTCAGTATATAGTTCATTAGCTACAGTCATTTGAACATCATCTTTACTAGATATAACGACAATCGCTACTTTATAAGGAGCTATATTGATTGGCCAAATAATACCTGATTCATCATTGTTTTGTTCAACAATGGCAGCCATACAGCGAGCTGGTCCAATTCCATATGATCCCATCCAAACAGGATTTAGTTGATTGTTGCTATTTAAATATTCCAAATCAAGAGCTTTTGAATATTTAGTTCCAAGTTTGAACGTATTTCCAACTTCGATCCCTTTTTTGAAATAGATTTTACCGCCACAAACAGGACATGTATCATTTTCTTGAATATTTCGGATGTCAGTAGTATGTGTTGGAGTAAAGTTTTCGATATTGCAATTAATGTAATGGTAACCTGTTTTATTTGCACCAACAACAAAATTATGCATTTTACTAACTTCAATATCAATGATAACTGGACAATTGATATTAACTGGTCCTGCAAAACCAATTTGAGCATTGGTAGCTGCAAATACCATGTCTGCATCTGCTAATTCAATATTTGTAGCACTTAATAGTTTTCTAACTTTTGTTTCATTCACTTCACGATCACCACGTACTAAACAAGCTACTGGCTTACCATCAACATTATATATTAATGTTTTAACGAACTGATTTGCTTCTTTATTTAAGAAATCTGTAACTTCTTCAATTGTTCTTGAGTTAGGTGTTTCAACAAGTTCAAGTGCTAAGTGCATTTGAGCATTGAGTAAGCTTATTTCTGCACAAGGAGCAACTTCAATATTACTTGAGAAATCACAGCTATCACATAAGACAAGAGTATCTTCACCAATATCCGTTACCGCTTGAAATTCTTCAGAAAGAAGTCCGCCCATTACTCCAGTATCAGCTTTTACAATCTTATAATTCATTCCCATTCGATCAAAGCTATTTTTATAAGCATTGAACATTTTAGTATATTGTATATCCATTGCAGCTTCATCAGTATCAAATGTATAAGAGTCTTTCATAACGAATTCACGAACTCGAATTAATCCAAAACGAGGTCTTGGCTCATCTCTGAATTTAGTTTGAAATTGATAAATGCTAAATGGCATATCTTTGTAAGATCGTATTTTCATTTGAGCTGCCATTGCGAATAATTCTTCATGAGTAGGACCTAATACAAATGGTTTACCAAAGCGATCATTTAATGAAAACATACTGTTTCCAAAACCAGCACGTCTTCCTGATGCAATATAAACATCTTCAGGAATAAGGGCAGGCATACATAACTCTTGAGAACCAGCAGCATTCATTTCATCGCGAATAATATTCTCAATATTTTTTAAGACTTTATACCCCAAGGGCAACATCATATAAACTCCTGCAGAACTCTTTTTTATCATTCCAGCACGACATAATAAGTTACCACTTGTTGAATCTTCGTCTTTTACATTCTCTCTTAATGTGTAAAAGAAACTATGATTTAATTTCATATAATTCTCTCCTTTAACTTTCAAGATTATAACATAAAAACAATAGTTTTGAACTAATTCTTGTCGTATTTTATGTGTAATCTGCATAAGTTATAAAGAAGGTGATAAAAATGAATAACAATTTAAAATCAAAAAAAAGAATAATCAATAAAATTACTTTAAAAGGTAGTGAATTTCTTCAATGTTTAAGCATTGGTCTTACACCAAAAAGTTCATTAACTCATTTAGGTCAAACACCAAATAAAGACTTTGAAATTGTACTTATTCATTCAAAAATATTTGCATTACCAAAATCTATAACGAAAGGAATCAGCTATTATGATTAATAAGGTAGCTTTTGTCGGAAATCCAAATGTTGGGAAAAGTGCAATTATCAATACTTTATCCAATGGGCATTTAAAAGTAGGAAACTGGAGTGGTGTTACAACACAAAAAGTATCTGCTTTCTATACATATCAAAATGAAGAATTTGAAGTAATAGATTTACCTGGTCTTTATGGATTAAATCATAAAAGCGATGAAGAGAGAATTACTGAACAATATTTGATGAATGAACATATTGATTGCATCGTTAATGTACTTGATAGTACAAGTTTGATCAACAATATGTATTTAACATTAGAAATAAGAGATCTTCAAATTCCAATGGTTCTTGTGCTGAATTTTGACGATGAAAGAATCAAAAATGACATTGAGATTGATATTGATAAATTAAGCCGAAGACTCTCAATTCCACTCATACAATACAATGCTTTAAACCCGAAAAATACGTTGGAGCTTAAGCAAAAAATTCAAAATCAATGTAAAATCAAAGCAGAGTATCATCCATTATTAGACATGGCTAGTGACAATTTGTTTTGTGCATTATGTAATGATGCTCAAGTAGGATTAAAATCAGGAATCCTATTATTTAAAAAACAATTTCCCGATTTGTTACTTCAAAATAGAATTCAGACAATCCATAATATAAGCAATTATATTTCTATTGGTAATTTTAAAATTTTAAAAAGAACTCAATCGATAGATGAAATATTATTATACTCAAAACTAGCATATCCTGCATTAATATTTACTTTCATTATTTTGTGTACTGTCGTATTTCAAGGGAGTAAACCTTTAGTTATGATGATCGAAATATTTTTTGATCAACTCATTTTATTTGTTTCAAATATGATGATCGATCGTCCAATACTCTTACAAAGTTTAATTATAGATGGATTATTAACAAGTATAAAAACAATTTTATCTTTTGTACCATTACTTGCCTTACTCTATTTTTGTATTGCATTGTTAGAGGAAAGTGGATATATGGCACGAATCGCTGTACTACAAGAATTTCTCATGAGAAAATTAAATTTATCTGGTAAGGCAATGATCAGCATGATCCTAGGTTTTGGCTGTAACGTTCCAGCAATTGCCTCTTGTGATTCATTAGAAAATGAAAGAATGCGAAGAAAAGTAAGTTTGCTTATTCCAATGATGAGTTGTGGTGCAAGATTACCAATTTACTTTTTTTTCATTGACGCCTTTTTTAAACAACATCAAGTTTTAGTTCTATTTACACTGTATGCAACAGGAATAGTTGTAGCTTGTTTCTTTGCGTTGTTTATGGGCATTCAAGATAAAGAAACTTCGAAATCAAGTATGATGGAATTGGTGATGTATCGTATGCCAAATTTCAGTGTTGTATTTGGTAAGGTAAAAAGAGAATGTTTAAGTTTTATTAAAAAAACTTTTAATGTTATTATTTGGGTTCTTTTAATTATGTGGGCTTTGGCAAATTTACCAAGTAGTAATATAGAGACTAGTTATTTAGCTCAAATTGCTAAATCAATTTCTTTTTTATTTAAACCTCTTGGCTTCGGCATTCATTGGCAACTTGTTGCATCATTGATTCCTTCGTTTGTAGCGAAAGAATCAGTTGTAGGTTTTATTATGTTAGTAAGTCCTGATCTAAATTTTATGACAAATCAACCACAATTAATATCTTTTAGTTTTATGCTATATTGCGTATTAAGTATTCCATGTATAATGACAATTTCTATACTTAGACAAAAATATGGATTCAAACATGCAATGAAATCAGTTCTGATTATGTTAGTTACACCTTACGTGGTATGTTTTATCGTTTATCAAGGAATAAGTTTGCTACAGCATTTTCTCAGATGAATGAATATTAAAATTTGATCAATTGTTACAAAATAATTGAAGCTGTTCTACAACTAGTTCAAACTCACAATCATTGCAAGGAAAAACAGGGATGTTGTTTAAATAATCTTTTGCTTGAGTTTGTGTTAAAACAACAGGCATCCTGTCATGGACTTTGTTGAAAGGGGATGTTGCCTCTTGGGTCAAAATTGAAAACTCATTATCTTGATTATAGATAGCCGCAAAATAGATCGGTCCGTCTTTATGAAAATATACTTTTTGCTTAAAGTGATTCATTTCAAAATAACCTGTGGCTACCACAACACATCTTTTTTTCCCTTTAGAAGCAAAATACTTTGAAATCATTAATGTCTCAGATCTAGCATTAATGATTTTTTTATTACCAAATGTATAACCCCATTTCATTAAAATTGGATTCATATCTTCGATAAATACTAAACAAGTATCTGTAGGACGAATTTCATCAGTCTTAAAACTGTCTTGATTAAAACTTTTTATCACTTTTTCCAATTCAAGATGTTGAAAAGGGTTAAAATAATATCGTCCACACATAATTTAAGTCCTTTCAATAAACCAACGATTGTTGTTGAGAAAAAGATAACGTTGTTGGTTTTGGATGACACAAGTATATCTCATACCTGCTCCTCCTCCTTTTAAAGAGGCAGCAGGACACTTCTGTAATATTTTATCAATATTATATTTTACCCCATTGTGCCAAATAATACACAATGGATAAATATCACCATCTAATTTATATTTACAAATCACTTCTACGTAATCAACCATCGATAATATCTCCTATCTAAAATAACTTTGGGGAAAAATAAGATGATCAGTTTTTGGACTGATATCTTTGAAATCAGCATCCACGTTCATGCTTGCCCGTTTGATGCTTTGAAATCCAAAACGTTTTCGAATGTTTTCCATTGCTTTTTCAACTTCTCTAGTTTTTTCGGGATGATCGAAAAGAGAAAGTTGTAAAATTTGATTATGATGAATCAAATCACTAACACTAACTCCTATCGATCGGATGCTTTTATCAAAGGTAATATTTTCGGTACATAACTGATAAGCTGTTTGAATAATCTCCTCTGCTAAATCCGTTGGATTAACTAAATGTCGCTGTCTTGTAAATGATTCAAGTTCGCAATTCCTAATTGAAATGCATACCGTTTGTGCCATGAATCCGTGGTCTTTCAATCTTGAGGCAACGCTTTCTGAAAGAATAGTTACCACAGTTTTTATATGGATAAAATTAGTACAATCTTTTGGTGTAGTACAACTATTACCAATGGATTTAATATAGGGTTGATCTTGAAAATCTTTAACTGGACTTTGATCTAGCCCATGGCTGAATGTATAAAGCATTATTCCCCATTTTCCAAAATGTTTTTTTAAATAAGGAAGGGGAAAAGCAACTAAATCGCCAATTGTAGATATCCCTAAATCAAGTAATTTCTTTTCAGTAGATTGTCCAACATACAATAGACATTTTGCAGGTAAAGGATGTATTTTTGATTCTACATCATTAGGATAGATTGTGTAGAATTCACTTCTTCCTGCTAAATCAGAACCTAATTTTGCGAAAATCTTATTGTAACTGATTCCAATAGAAACACTTAAGCCTAATTCAAATTGAATCCTCTCTATGATTTCTTGTGCTATTTTTTCGCCATCAACATCTACAAGTTTACTAGAGATATCTAGCCAAGCTTCATCAATACCAAAGGATTCAACTTTATCGGTATATTCATAGAAGAGTTTTTTTACTCTTTTAGAATAATCCATATATGTATTGAAATCAGCTGTTACAAAAATGATATTTGGACATTTTTTCCTAGCTTGCCAAAGAGGCTCACCAGTTTTCAATCCTTTTGCCTTTGCGAGTGGATTGCTAGATAAAATAATACCATGTCTTGCTTCTGCATCACCACAAACTGACATTGGAACATTACGGTACTCAGGATGATAAAGCATTTCAACTGTGGCATAAAAACTATTTAAATCTATATGTAATATTGTTCTCATCATTATCACCTAATATCATTATACTAGAAAGTAATTCAAGCACAAGAATAACTTGAAAAATATTCTTGTTAAAAAATGGATTGTGTATTATAATGGTGTTGGGTGATAATAATGTATTTTAAAGAAAACTTACGTTACATGCGTCATATGAATAGAGAGACGCAAGATGAATTAGCTTTATATTTGGGCTATAAGTCATTTACAACAATTCAAAAATGGGAGGATGGAACTTCAATCCCAAGTATGCCTAAAATTGGCAAAATTGCAGAACATTATAATGTTCCTTTAGATGTTTTTTGTAATGAAAATCTTGCAGATATGATGGTTCCTCAAAAGAAAGTTCCTGTAGTAGGGACAATCAAAGCAGGGTATGGTTTGTTGGCATATCAGAATATCTCTCGTTATGAGTATGTTCCTGATGCTGAAAGTAAAACAGGAACCTATTTCTACTTAAATGTAGTAGGAGATTCCATGGTCAATGTAAGAATCATGGAGGGAGACTGTGTATATTGTCGTCAACAAAACACTTTAAACAATGGAGACATTGGAGTTATCTTACTTGAAGATGATGAAGTTACTTTAAAAAGAGTATTTTTTAAAGATCGAAAAATGATTCTGAAACCAGAAAATGATTCAATGCAACCAATTGAATATACAGATAAAGAAGTTGAAGAAAAGGGAATTAAAATCTTAGGAAAATTAATTCATAATAAAATTATCTTCTGATGAATCCAACTGTAACATACTATTTTAGTAATTTATTTATTTATTTAGGATTATCTTTAATTGAATATTTTTCTTTATCTTTTGTATATGCGTTAATGTTTCATTATAAACATGTACCCATAATGATTTTTGGCTTATTATTTTTGATCATTAATCCTATTCTTACATGGATAATTACTGCAATTCAATTTAGAAAAACAAAAAATGAAATGAAATAGAAGATCACCTCATATACTTTAGTGAGGTGATTTTTTATGTTTGATCGAAAATGTCGCATATTAGTATTGGAGATCTTAGTTCTTGTGTTTACAGGAATCGTGATGGTCGCTTCAAGTTCTTATTTATGGGCTACGATGAAGTACAACGATCCTTACCATTTCATATCAAGACAATGTTTGTTTGCAGTGATTGGACTTGTAGCAATGCAGATTACTTCAAAAATATCACTAGATTGGATTCGCGATCACAATCGAAAAATTTTGCTTTTTTGTTTTATATCTTTAGTTCTTGTACTTATTCCAGGAATTGGTTTATCACGAAATGGATCACGCAGTTGGTTTGGTGTTGGATCCTTTTCGATTCAACCATCAGAGTTTTTTAAGATCGCTTGTGTATTTTCGGTAGCGGATATTTTATCTAAAAAAAATCGTATCAAAAAATTGAAAGATCTAATTATTCCTTTTTCGATTCCAATTGCTGGATTTGGTCTCATTTTACTGCAACCTGATTTTGGAAGTGGACTTGTAATGGTGTGTAGTATTGTGGTCATGATCATAGCTGCAGGTGCACCTTTTAAGTATTTTGTACGTTTAGGAATGGTAGGAATTGCAGGATTAACGGGATTAATTATTTCGGCACCTTATCGTTTAGCTCGAATCACTGCATTTTTGGATCCTTGGCAAGATCCACTAGGAAGTGGCTTTCAAATCATTCAAAGTTACTATGCGATCGCTCCTGGAGGTTTGATAGGGGCAGGGTTCAATCAATCCATGCAAAAACATTTTTACTTACCAGAGCCTCAAACTGATTTTATTTTTGCGATTTGTGCAGAAGAATTAGGATGGATTGGAGCATCATTAATCATTTTAGTTTACGTTTTATTAGTATATGAATGTATCAAAATAGCTTTAAAATCAAAAGATTTGTTTCATTGTTATGTCATTATTGGCATCACCAGTATTTTTACAATCCAAGTTTTGATTAACTTAGGTGTTGTAGTTGGATTGTTTCCTGTTACTGGAGTTACATTACCTTTTCTGTCTTATGGTGGATCAAGTTTGATTATGATGATGGTTTCGTTTGGCTTCATTATAAGTGCAATAAAATCATCCTAATTTTTAGTGATGTATGATATAATATTTTAGAATTAGGAGTGAATCTTATGAAGATATGTATAGCTACAGGAGGCACTGGAGGACACATATATCCTGCATTGGCTCTGGCAGATGAAATAAAGCAAAAGGAGCCAAGTTCAAGGTTTTTATTTATTGGTAGCGAATCGAGAATGGAATCCAAAGAAATTCCTGATGCTGGGTATCCTTTCATAGGAATCAAAGTTACAGGAACTAATGGTGGGTTGATGAATAAAATCAATTCGGTATTAGGAATGTCAAAGGCTTACTTTGATTGTAAAAAAATATTAAAAAAAGAAAAACCAGAATTAGTAATCGGTTTTGGAAATTATATTAGTGTTCCTGTTGTTTTAGCAGCTCATCATTTGAAAATTCCTACTATGATCCATGAACAAAATTCATTTGCTGGAAAAGCAAATATTTTCTTAGCGAAATTTGTCGATGGAATTATTGGATGTTATGAAGAAAATTTAGAACAATTTCCAAAAAATAAAACTAGAATATTAGGTAATCCACGTTCAAGCATTGCAAAAGATGTAAAAAAAGATTCCAAAATTGTTGAATCTTTTGGATTATCGACAAAGTTACCGCTTGTAATTGTAGTAATGGGATCACTTGGATCTGAAAGTGTAAATGACGTCATGATCAATGCATTAAATGAGCTGAAAGATAAAAAAATCCAATTACTTTATGTAACGGGTAAGAAACATTACGATGATTTCAAAAAACACGTTTCAGATACTGAATTGATTAAAGTAGTCCCTTATATTGATGGATGTAAAGTGATGGTCAATGCTGATTTATGTATTGTAAGGGGTGGAGCAACGACAGCAGCAGAAATTACTGCCCTAAAGATGCCTAGTATTATCATACCGAGTCCTTATGTACCTAACAACCATCAAGTTATGAATGCACTTGCACTTCAAAATGCAGGAGCTGCAATTATGATCGAAGAAAAAGACTTGACAACTGAAACAATTCTATCGACAATAGATAAGGTTTTAAGTAACTCAATATTAAAAGAAAATATGTCATTACAAGCTGCTAAATGTGCTAAAACTAGTGCATCTTCTGATATTTATGATTGGATGAAAGTTATTAAAGGAGAGTTTCATGGTTGATTTAAAAAGTGAATTGCAGCAATATGGAGAAGTTTTAGAAGATGTTTCTTTCAAAACAATGACAACGCTTCGCATTGGTGGCTTAGCGCGTTTTGTTGTTTATCCTAAATCAATTCTTGCCCTAACTCAGCTTTTGAGGGAAATAAAAGAAGCAAATCTTCCATTTAAAGTACTTGGAAAAGGAAGCAATTTACTTTGTTCTGATCAGTATTTTGATGGTGTGATCATTCGATTGGATCGTACATTTACTGATTTCTATTTTGACCATGAAGTTTGTTATGCTGAAGCTGGATGTTCTATCATCACAATCGCTTATGAAACGATAAAGCACGGTTTGACGGGTCTTGAATTCGCAAGTGGAATACCTGGAACTGTAGGTGGAGTAACATATATGAATGCAGGTGCCTACAAAAGCAATATGTCTGAAGTGATTGATGAAGTTTTAGTTTATCATGATGGAATCATTGAATGGTTTAGTAATAAAGATTGTGAGTTTGGATATCGACACAGCATTTTTCATGATGAAAGTGATTGGATCATTTTAGCAATTAAAATAAAATTAGAAGTAAGTGATAGTGAGTCGGTTCGTAATTTAATAGAAAAAAGAAGAGAGCGACGTATGGAATCTCAACCGCTTGATTTTCCAAGTGCCGGAAGCGTATTTAGAAACCCTTTAGAAAATCCAGCTTGGTATTATATCGAAGGTTTAGGTTGGCGAGGAAGACAATTAGGTGGTGCAAAAATTTCAGATAAACATGTTAATTTTATAGTAAATTATGATCAAGCTAAAGCAGAAGATTTCTTGAATTTAGTTCATGAAATACAAGTTGAAGTAAAAAATAAATACAATGTGGATTTAATTATGGAAGTGGAGAAATTCAATTGGTAAAAGAAACAAAAAATATTCCTGTAGAAAATGATTCAGTCGAACAAGTTTTTATACAACATAAAAAGGGAAATCAATTTTCGCTTTTTAAAAAAAGTCGAGTGAAAATTTTTTTTGCGTCAATTTTTACAGGAATATTGATTTTGTTTGGTATGTATTTGTTGAGTGATATATCTAAAATAAACGGAATTAAAGTAATAGGAAATACATATTTAAGTAATGAAGAAATTATTCAAATCGCCGAAGTGAGTACCAAATCAAGGAAAATATTTATATTTGATTCAATTATTAAAAACAATGCAAAAAAAAATCCATTGATCGATAAAATTGAAATCAAGTTTACAGAAGATGATATTTTAGAAATTTTAGTCACTGAAAAAAAGTTGATTGGTTATCGTTACGATAAAACAGCGATGCTTATTACGAGTGATGCAAAACTTATTGAAATGAATGAAGATCTTAGTCGATTGATCGTTAAATTACCCTTTGTAGTTGGATTTGATCCGATTGAAGATGAAAATGGTAAGTTAGATAATATGATACTTAATGAGTTTGCGGCATCAATGTCACAATTAAAAACAAGCACGATCGAAAATATATCAGAGATCCATCAAATTAGTTTTTCATACGATAGTGCAGCAATACAGTGTATTATGAGAGATGGCAATGAAGTTTATGGAGATTTTTATACTATTAGTTTACTTGATGATTATAACTTTGTTGCTGATAAATTATCACCAGAAAAAAATTGTCTTTATCTTGTAGTTAGTGAAAAACCAGACGGAAAAAAGGTTGAAAACTACTTTAAGAGTACTTGTCCTTATGATGTTGTAGAAAATGAAGAAGATTCTGGAGAAACTAACTAAAATATAACCAAAATTAGTTTTATATTCAAAATAAATGAAAATTTCAACACAAAAGTTGAAGTATATAAAAAACTTGGTATAATTATGAAGATTAAGGAGGAGTACTTATGTCAATTGAAAGAGTTACAAATCTAGGTAACATCAATATATCGCAAGTTGCCATTGCATCTTTAGCTGGTGGTGTGGTTAGCGAATGTTATGGAGTTGTCGGAATGGCAAGTCAAAAAGTATTAAAGGACGGACTTGCTGAACTTTTAAAACAAGAAAATTATTCTCGTGGTGTTGTCGTAAGAAAAACTGACGCAGGACTCGAACTAGACTTATACATTATTATTAGTTTTGGAGTTAAAATTTCAGAAGTTATTATTGAAGTGCAGAAGAAAGTAAAATATATTTTAGAAAAAACACTAGAACTTGACAACATTGTGGTTAATGTCTATGTACAGGGAGTTAAGGTTGTAGGTTAACCGGAGGGAAAGAATGAATAGTTTAAACGGAATACAATTTAAGGAAATGTTGCTCAGTGGTGCTGCAAATTTAAGCAATCAACACCATGAGATTGATGCATTAAATGTTTTCCCTGTACCTGATGGAGATACAGGAACAAATATGTCAATGACTTTTTCAGCTGGAGTAAAAGATGTTGCGGAAGCTCGTGCAGATGAGTTGTCAATTCTAGCTAAAACTTTGTCAAAGGGATTACTGATGGGAGCTCGTGGAAACTCAGGAGTTATTACTTCTCAAATTTTCAGAGGGTTTTATCAGTCTATTGATGGTAAAAAAGAAGCAACGGCAATGGATTTTGCAGAAGCTTTCGTAAAAGGTTCAGAAGTTGCATACAAAGCAGTTATGAGACCAGTTGAAGGTACAATTTTAACAGTTATTCGTGAGTCTAGCTTTTATGCTCGTGAATTTGTAAAACAAAATCCAGAATGTTCTGTTAAAGAATATATGGATCAATTTATTGTTTTCGCAAAAGAATCATTAGAAAGAACACCTGATTTATTACCTGTGCTTAAAGAAGTAGGGGTGGTCGATTCAGGTGGAGCTGGACTTGTCGTTATTCTTGAAGGATTTAAAGCAGCTTTAGATGGTCAACCAATCGTACTGCTTGATCAAAGTACTAGTACTAGCAGTGCTGCAATGGAAATGGAAAATGATGAATTTGGTTATTGTACTGAATTCATAATCCGTCTATCTGAAAAAGGCCAAGTGATTTTTAGTGAAGATAAACTTCGTTCAGCTTTAGCGCGCCTTGGAGAATCGATTGTCGTAGTCCAAGATGAAGATATTGTAAAAGTTCATGTTCATACGTTGACACCAGGTGACGCTTTAAATTTAGCTCAACGTTATGGTGAATTTGTAAAGTTAAAAATTGAAAACATGCAGGAACAACATAATGAACTTCAAGAAGGAGCTCCAGCAACTGAGAAAAGTGCTCCTAAGAAGGCTTTTGCATTGATTACTTGTGCTGCAGGAGATGGACTTCATAACTTGTTTAAAGAATATCGTTGTGATGAAGTGATTTCTGGTGGACAAACAATGAACCCTTCAACTGAAGATTTTGTTGCAGCTATTAAAAAAGTCAATGCGGAACATATTTTCTTGTTGCCTAATAATTCTAATATTATTCTAGCTGCTCAACAAGCTGCAGCTATACTTGATGATTTGGATATTCATGTTATTCCAACAAAAACAATACCTCAAGGATTAAGTGCCTGTATCATGTTTAATCCTGAAGTATCAGTTGAAGAAAACCTAGCAGAAATGAATGCAGCTGTTGAACATGTTAAAACAGGTCAAGTCACTTATGCGATCAAAGATACTACGTATGAAGGCCTTGAAATCAAAGAGGGTGATTATATGGGAATGTTTGGTAAAAACATTGTTGTATCAAATTCTGATAAAATGACTGCTGTGTATTCATTACTTGATCAAATGGTTGATGAAGATTCTGAAATAATTACTATGATCATTGGTGAAGAAGCTTCAGATGATGAAGTGAATCAAGTTGAAGATTATATAGCTGAACATTTTAGTGTTGAAGTAGATGCTCAAAGAGGAAATCAACCTGTTTATAGCTTTATTTTCGGAGTTGAATAAAATTAATAAAAGAAGAGGGATAGAATCTCTCTTTTTTCTTATATTTAGGTTATAATAATATAAGCAAGGAGAGATTACTTTGATTAAAACATTACAACAATGTAAATTAACTACGAAACAAATGGAAATCTGCGATCGTTTTAATTTTAAAACTTGTGCTGATGTTTTAAGCTTGTATCCGCTTCGCTATGAACAATTAACAATTATTCCTTATCAGGATTGGCAAATTAAAGATAAAGTATGTTTTGAGGGAATTGTAACTACATATCCAAGATCAGTTCGATTTGGCAAAAATAAGTCAATGACTAAATTTCAAGTTGAATCTGCAGATGATGTATTTGATTTAGTTATATTTAATCGTCCTTGGACCAATAATTTAAAAGTCGGTACTAAGATAACGATTATCGGAAAATATGAAGGGGTAAATAAGGTTACAGTATTACAATATAATACAAAGCCACTGAGCGAACAATTGGAATTAACCTGTATCTATCCAATGAAAGAAAATATGCAACAAAGATCGATCCATAGTCTTATCCAAAAAGTGTTTGTACAATGTTATAATGAAATTGAAGAATTTGTACCTAGTAATTTTGTACAAGATTATCGATTGATGTCAAAAAAAATGGCATTAAGATGTGTTCATTTTCCTAAGTCTATGGAAGAAGTTCAAGCAGCTTACCGAACTTTAAAATATGAAGAATTTTTAAAATTTCAATTAGCTGTACAATTAATAAGACAATCAGAAAAAAATTCGATTTATACAACTGGTAAAGAGTTTGATGAAAATGTTATATATAATTTAATGGATGAATTACCTTTTGAATGTACAGTTGATCAAAAAAGTGCTATTTTAGATATACTTCATGACATGAAAAGCAATCAAATCATGTATCGTTTAGTTCAAGGTGATGTTGGATGTGGTAAAACAATTGTTGCATGGTTTGCGATGGTTGCCTGCGTTTTATCTAAACATCAAGCCGCAATGATGGCTCCAACAGAAATTTTAGCTAAACAACATTATGAAAGTTTTTTAGAATTAGCTAAATATACAAATATTAAAATTGAAGTACTCTATTCAGCAATGAGTTCTGCTAAAAAAAATGAAGTTTACCAAAAATTAAAATCTGGTGAAATCGATATTTGTATTGGGACTCATGCCTTGATCCAAGATAGTGTTGTCTTTTCTAATTTAGGGTTAGTTGTCGCCGATGAGCAACATCGCTTTGGTGTAGGCCAAAGAAAGAAGTTAAAAGAAAAAGGAGACAAAGTTGATTTTATTGTGATGAGTGCTACACCTATTCCTAGAACTTTAGCCAACACTTTATATGGTGATATGGATGTCAGTACGATTGAAACAATGCCTGCTGGTAGAAAAATTGTCCAAACTCGTCTAATAAAAAAGAATAAAATAAATCAGATAGAACACGAACTGAAAAATGTCCTAGATGCAGGTAGACAAATTTATGTGATTTGTGCGGCCATAGAAGAAAGCGAAAATTTCCAAGCTGAAAATGTTTTGAAAATTGCTCAGGATTGTCGTCAGTTATTTGCAGGAATTGCGAATGTTGGAGTTTTACACGGTAAAATGAATAGTGAAGAAAAAGAATCGATCATGCATGATTTTGAAGAAAATCGCATTCAAATTTTAGTAAGCACAACAGTTGTTGAAGTTGGAGTTAATGTAGTTAATGCCACAGCAATGGTAATTATGGATGCTCATCGCTTTGGATTATCAAGTTTACATCAATTAAGAGGAAGGGTTCAAAGAGGAAGTCATCAAGGTGTATGTTACTTAATGACTGATTCAAAAGAACCAGAATCCTTAGCAAGATTACAAGTTTTAGTAGATAGTCATAATGGATTCGAAATATCTCTTCGTGATTTACAACTTCGTGGACCTGGTGATATCTTAGGTGTAAGACAAAGCGGAATACCTGGATTTATTTTGGGGAATTTATTTGAAGATACTAGGATTATTGAAACTGCTAAAAAAGATGCAATGTTGATTTTAGAAAATCAACAAAATAGTGAATATAAAAAATGCGTTGATTCAATTCAACTCATTAATGAACAATCAATTTCATTTATGGATTAGGAGGATTATTAAAATGGATATTTATAATTGGTTAGAGGAAAGAAATATTGTTTGTGACAGGATGAAACTTGTTGATCAGGCATTAGTTCATTCATCTTATTTAAATGAGCATAAACAAGAGAAGCAAGACAATGAAAGACTAGAGTTTATGGGAGATGCTGTGCTTCAACTATGGGTATCAAATCAGTTGATGCATCTTGAAAAACCACTTAGCGAAGGGAAAATGACCACAATTCGAGCACAACTTGTCTGTGAAGAAGCTTTAGCGAATTATGCAAGAGAACTTGGACTCAACCAATATCTTAAATTAGGTGTTGGTGAAGAAAAAAGTGGAGGAAGAAATCGTAATTCAATTTGTGCAGATATGTTTGAGGCTCTTTTGGGTGCTCTATACTTAGAAATGGGGATGTCTGCCATCGATAATATTTTAAATGAAGTCATTTCAGTAAAACTAAAATCTGTCGATCAGCTAATGACAATGGATTATAAAACTAAGCTACAAGAGTATGTTCAAGCTGATCTAAGAAAAAGTGTAACTTATGAAGTAATAAGAACTTCAGGACCAAGCAATAGACCCGAGTTTGAAGTACAAGTTGTCATGGATGGAATCATTTTAGGAAAAGGAATTGGAAATAGTAAAAAGAAAGCAGAACAAAGTGCAGCTCAAAATGCATTTGATAAAATGGTAAGATAAATGAAAGTAGAAAGTTTTGGAACTTTATCAAATGGTAATCAATGTGATTTAATTACTATTGAAAATGATTTTTTGAAAATAGCTATTTCAAATTATGGAGCAACGTTGGTTTCTTTAATAGTGAAAGATTTAGAATTAGATGTAGTTAAGGGATTTGATGATGTAAAACATTATGAAAATGATGGAGCTTATCTAGGCGCTACAGTAGGTAGAGTATGCAATCGAATAGGTAGAGGGAAATTTTCTTTAAATAATCATATTTATGATTTATACATCAACAACAATACTAATAGTCTACATGGTGGAAAATTAGGATTTTCATATCGGATTTTTGATTATGATATTTTTGAAGACTCAATAGTATTAAGTTATATTTCGCAAGATATGGAGGAAGGTTATCCTGGAAGATTAGAATTAAAAGTCACTTATCGATTAGTTGATAAAAAATTATATTTTGAAACGGAAGCAATTGCATATGAAGATACGATTTGTAGTATAACCAATCATAGTTATTTCAATTTAGAGGGAATTCAAAGTGATTCTGCATTAAATCTTTTACTAAAAATCAATAGTCATCAAATAGGCTGTTTAGATCGTAATGGACTAACTTTAGAAGAGGTTTTAGATGTAAAAGATACTCCATTTGACTTCAATGAGTTTAAAACGATCATAAAAGATATTGACAATGATCATTTACAACTTCATAATGGGTTCGGATATGATCACAATTATATTTTAGGTGACCTAAGTTTAAAAGAAGCTTGCATTTTAAAATCTAATCAATTAGAAATGAAGATTTTTACTACGCTTCCATGTATGCATTTTTACTCGGCTAATTTTTTAACTGATAAACCAAAAGGCAAAAATGGTTCACCAATGACTTATCGAAGTGGCTTATGTTTTGAATGTCAATATTATCCAAATGCGATCAATTATTCATCACAAATCAAACCAATTGTGAAAAAAAATGAGATTCAAAAACATCAGACAATTTACCAATTTGATTATTGAAAGGGATTAAAAATGAAAACAAATGAAATCATTCAACAATTAACTGAACATAAACTTGATAAACAGTTACAACTTTGTACCTGTCATGATGATGTTTCTTCTGAAATTGAAAGATATGTTCAACTTTTAAATTGTGCGTACAAGGAGTTTGGAGATCAAGATTTTCACTTAATTTCCGCACCTGGTAGAACTGAAGTGTCAGGAAATCATACAGATCATCAGCTTGGTCGAGTACTTGCGGCATCTGTCAACATGGACACTGCTTGTGCTGTCTATAAAACACAAGATTATATTGTTGAATTCATTTCTGAAGGTTATAAAATTGATTCAATTGATTTGAGTAATCTTGAAATCCAAGAAAGCGAAAAAAATAAATCAGAATCTTTGATTCGTGGTATCGCAGCTTATTTTAAACAAAAAGGATACAAAATCGGTGGATTCAAAGCATATGCAAATTCAACTGTATTAAACGGTTCTGGAATCTCAAGTAGTGCTTGTTTTGAAACGTTGATCGGAACGATTTTTTCCAATTTATACAATGATGGAACTATCAGTCCAATTGAAATCGCTAAAATCGGACAACTTGCTGAAAATAATTATTTTGGAAAACCATGTGGATTAATGGATCAAATGGCTTGTTCCGTTGGTGGATTTGTGTTTATTGATTTTAAAAAACTTAATAATCCAATTGTTGAACAAATTAATTTTGATTTTTCTCATTCAGGTTATTCATTATGTTTGGTCGATACAAAAGGAGATCACGCTGATCTTTCAGAGGAATATGGTCTTATGCCAAGCGAAATGAAACAAGTAGCAAGTAAGATGGGGAAAACTGTGCTATCAGAATGTACATTGAGTGATTTCTTGAATGAGTTCAATAATATTCAAACTTTAAACAATGATCGTGCGCTGTTAAGAGCTATTCATTTTTTCAATGAAACGGATAGAGTATTAGATATAGTAACTGCATTAAAAGAAAATGATATAGATAAGTTCAATCAAAAAATTATTGAATCTGGATATTCTTCATATATGTATCTGCAAAATGTTTATGGAACTACACATGTGGAATCTCAACGCTTATCCATTGCCCTAGCTGTAACTGAACAAATTTTAAGAAACAAGGGTAGCTATCGCGTACATGGTGGTGGACTTGCTGGAACGATTCAAGCATTTGTTCCAAATGATTGCCTTGAAACTTATAAAACGATGATGGAAAAAATATATGGAGCTGGTGCTTGTTTTGTGTTATCGATCAGACCAGTAGGTGGATTTAAAATTATTTAAATATCTATGTTAAAACAACATTACTTAGAATTTCTAGGTAATGTTGTTTTTGTAATATTAAAGTCTTTGGAGTCGTATTTATGGTTTTTTTAGCCAATTTTACTATTGTACGTTAGTACAATTCATTATCTTTTGATTGGATTGATGTATCGTATTTTATTTGTATTTATGATTTGTGTTTATTTAGTTTATGGTTTGATGTGTATAGAATTGCTTAGTGGTATACTATAGCAATAGAAATTTACATTTTTAAATTAGGTTTTTGTCTTATTTGACAGAATGAATACTCATCTCATTTTAAATATCCAAGAAACAGATAAATAAATTCAAGTTATATTCATTACAACTTCAATGTAGTTGCCACATCGACTATAATCTCCACAAATACAACTCCAAAGACTCTAAGAGTCTTAGTTAGATTGCATTACATATTTTTCGTATGCATCTTCAACTGAGTCGTTGGGATCAAATATATCAGAATAGTTGACTTCTGTAGTAATAATCATTTCATCAATGGCTAAAGAAATTTCCTCATTTTTAGCTTTTAGATCTTTAATGATTGATTTTACTTCTTTTTTGTTGATTTGACTGTAATCAATTGATTCTTCAATGTTGTAAAGATATCGAGTTTGATTTCCTTCAACATTTTTTTGATATATTTCTGAATTGTAGTTTCGTTTTGTATTTTTAGCAGAATTGATAAATACTTGAAGTTGATTTATAAGTTCAGATCGAATAATGTTACCTGATTTTTCAGCATCAAGCTTAAATGAATGTTCGGATTTAGCTTTGTCGATTGCTAAGGCAAGTTCATATCGACATTCTTGAATATACTTCAAGAAATCAATCATCTTGATAAGATCATAATCAAATTCTTTAGCTTCATAAGGTACGATTTCAATGAAATTGTCTTTTTCAATACCTACTTTGTCATATAGATGAATAAGTGTTTTTTCAGCAAAATAGTTACTTCTTAATTGTGTTAATGCGTTAAAGTGCAATGTTGCAAGTTGATTTTGTTTTGTAAATGCAAGTTTTAGTTTCATAGTAGTTCCTCCAATATTTAGTTAAGTGAGTACATTTTATAATGTAACCAATACTTAAACAATAAAGTGAAACTTTAAAAGAAAAAACCACGAATTTCGCGGTTTGAGTTATTTTTTAGCTATTGCACAAGATTGACGAATCACAAGTTCACAAGGGAAAGTGATTTTACGTGGATACAATTTCTTTTCTTTTTTCATATTGATAAGAGTTAATGCAGCGACTTCACCCATTTTATCACAAGGTGCATGCATGGTCGTTAATGGTGGATTTGAAAAAGCTGCAGTAGAGTCATTGTTAAATGAAATAATCGATAGATCTTCAGGAACTTTGATATTAAATTCTGCACATGCTCTAAGAACGCCAACCGCAATTGGATCACTTGCACAAAATAGGGCAGTAGGTAAATTCTTAGAATTGATCATTTCTTTCATCATGTTGTAGCCTGATTCAGAGGTAAATTCACCGATTTTCATATAGGGGATATAAACGATTTCATTTGCTTTACAATAATCAATAAAACAAGTTTTACGAGAATCTTCATAAATAGAATCATCCGCAATAGTCTCTACACCTGTAAATAATCCAATTTGTTTATGTTGCATAGAATGCAAGTAATTTAAAGCATCATAAACTGCATTTTTAAAATCTAATGTGACATAACTTACATTGATACGATCTGGATTCATATCAATAAAAATGAGATTATCAGTTGTTTTTCTAAAAGTAGTGATCTCTTCTTTACTAAATTTACCGATACAAATAAGACCATCAACATTTTGAAATTGACGAAGATCCAATTCATCTTTAAAAAAACGAACGATTTCAGTGTTGTTTTTATTAAGCGTATTTTCAACTCCAATACGGATCGAGAGATAGAAGGGGTCCAATAACTCTTTTTCTGCAGAATACCATTGAACGATCCCAATACGAGTACTTTTGTATCTTCGACTTCGATTGAACTTTCTTTTTTTATATCCTAGACTTCGTGCAGCTTCAATTACTTTTGCGCGAGTATGATCAGGAACCGCTAAATTGGGATCATGATTTAATATACGAGAAACAGTCGCTAAAGATAATCCAGTTGCGTTTGATATGTCTGTAATTGTTACTTTTGCCATTGATTATCACCTCTATAAGAATTATTTTAGTTAGTTAAAAATAAATGTCAATTGTTTTACTAAAATTTTTACAACATTCAAAATAAATTAGTTCAATTGTGTTAATTATGTAAAATAATTTTGCTTTTTGTAGAATGAAATCGCTTTATTTTAGCTATTTTAAGTAATATGGTTATATGTTAGTTATGGAAAATTTTACTAAAACTAAATTTTGTTATAATTATGTAAGCGCTTTAGGTTGACTCTGTTAAGTAAAATATAATATAGTATGTATGTATACAGGAAGTATACGGGAGGAAATATGAAAAAATTATTAACACTATTAGTATCAGGGCTAATGTTGTTGAGCCTTGCAGCTTGTTCCCCTAAGAAGGAAGAAGTTGTAGACAATCCAACAGGACCAAAAACAGTTAAAGTTGGTGTTTCAATTTACCAATTTGACGATGCATTCATGACATTGTACCGTAATGAGATCAAAGCTTATTTCGATACATTATCAAATGATGAAGTTAAGTATGAAGTTGATATTCAAAATGGTAAAAATGACCAAGCTGAACAATCTGCTCAAATCGATAACTTTATCGCAAACAAAGTTGATGTTCTTATCATTAACTTAGTACAAGCTACTGCTGCTCAAACAGTAATCGAAAAATGTGAAGCTGCTGGAATCCCAGTTGTATTCATCAATCGTGAACCAAGTGAAGATGATATGAAACTTTACGCTGGTAAAATGGCTTATGTTGGTGCTGACGCTAGACAATCTGGTCGTATGCAAGGTCAATTAATTTCTGATTTAGCTGACAAAGGTGATTTAAATGGTGATGGTAAATTAAGTTATGTAATGATTATGGGTGACGTTGAAAACGTTGATGCTAAATATCGTACTCAATTCTCAATCGAACAATATATTGAAGATACAGGTATGGAAGTTGTTGAATTAGCTAGAGAACGTGGTGAATGGAGCCGTTCATTAGGTCAAGAATTAGCTGCTACTGCATTAGCTAATTTTGGTTCTGAAATCGAAGTTATTTTCTGTAACAATGATGATATGGCACTTGGTGCTTTAGAATCAATTAAAGCTGCTGGACGTACAGTTGGTACAGATATTTACTTAGTAGGTGTTGACGCTCTTGCTGAAGCTGTTGCTGCTGTTGAAGCTGGTGAAATGACTGGTACAGTATTAAATGACCATGTTGGTCAATCTCATACTGCTGTTGACGCTGCTGTTAAAGCTGTTAATGGTGATACATTAGATGCTTACTACTGGGTTGACTACGTTAAAGTTACTAAATAATCTGAGACAAATTTAAGAAGTTTCAACCAATTAGGTGTGCTCCGGCACACCTAATTTTAAAGAAAAATGAATAGGGGACAAATTATATGAGTGAATACCTATTAGAAATGAAAAATATCAGCAAAGGATTTCCGGGAGTACAAGCGCTGGATCATGTCAGCTTAAGAGTTAAACCGGGAACAGTTCATGCCTTGATGGGAGAAAACGGAGCTGGAAAATCTACTTTAATGAAATGTCTTTTTGGGATTTATAAAATGGACGAAGGCGAAGTTTACTTTAATGGTGAACAATTATTTGTAAAAGATACCCATGATGCATTGTTGCATGGAATTGCGATGGTTCATCAAGAACTACAACCTATTTTAGAAAGAAGCATTGCAGAAAATATTTTCTGTGGTCGTTTTCCTCTAAAGAGTTATGGACCAATTAAGACAATCGATCATGAAAAAATGTATGAAGATTCAAGTAATTTACTGAGAGATTTAAAAATGAATTTTAATCCGAAAGCTAAATTATCTACTTTATCGGTATCACAGATGCAATCTGTAGAAATCGCAAAAGCAGTTTCGATGAACTCAAAAATCGTGATCATGGATGAACCGACTTCTTCACTTACAGAAGCGGAAGTGCAGGGATTATTTAATATTATTAATGATTTAAAATCCCGTGGAATTTCGATAATTTATATTTCTCATAAAATGGAAGAAATATTAAAAATATCTGATGAAGTAACAATTATGCGTGATGGAACTTATGTAGGAACTTGGGATTCAAATGTGTTAACTACCGATATTATCATTTCAAAAATGGTAGGTCGCGAATTAACCAATCGATTCCCACCTAAAGTAAATAATCCTAGTGAAGTAGTACTCAAAGTAGAAAATTTTACTTCTATCAATCCTCGCTCGTTTAAAGATGTTAATTTTGAACTGAGAAAAGGAGAAATCTTAGGAATTGGTGGACTTGTAGGGGCACAAAGAACTGAACTTATGGAAGGTTTATTTGGAATTCGATCTACAACATCGGGAACTATTACTTATCTAGGAAAAGAATTAAAAATTGAACGTCCTCGTGATGCGATTAAAAATGGAATTGCATTATTAACTGAGGACCGTAGAGCTACTGGAATCTTTGGTGTATTATCAATTTCAGATAATGTATCAGTTGCTTCTCTTGATAAATATTTAGATGCCAAGATCGTAATAAATAGTCATAAGGTCAAAAGTCTTGTGAATGAAAACATTTCTATATTAAGTATTAAAAAACAAAGTCAAAAAACACAAATACAAAGTTTATCTGGTGGTAATCAACAAAAAGTTATTATCTCAAGATGGCTTGCGAATGATCCTGATATCTTGATTTTGGATGAACCAACCCGTGGTATTGATGTTGGTGCAAAATATGAAATTTATTCGATTATTGCAGAGCTTGCAAAACAGGGAAAAAGTATTATTATGATTTCAAGTGAAATGCCAGAGTTAATTGGAATGTCTGATCGCATTATGGTCATGTGTGAAGGTCGAGTTACCGGTTTTGTAGAAGGCGAAGCTGCTACTCAAGAAAACATCATGAATCTTGCGACCAAATATATGTAAGGGAGAGATACTATGTCAGAAAAGAAAATAGAAAACCCACTTGCGAAATTCAACATTAAGAAATTCGTAGGAAATAACGCAATTGTAATCATGTTACTAATGCTTGTTGTAGTAGTAAGTATTATGAAACCAAACTTTATGTCACCTGCAAGTATTACGAACATGGCTTCTACAACATCTGTTCGTTTTATCGTTGCCTTAGGGGTGAGCGGATGTCTTATCACAAAAGGAACCGATTTGTCGGCTGGACGTATTGCAGGATTAAGCGGAGTACTCGCAAGTACAATGTTACAACGTTTTGATTATTCAGGAAAATTCTTCCCAAATTTGCCTGATATGAATGTTTATGTTGTATTATTACTTGTCGTTGTATTGTGTGCATTCATTGGTTTTATCAATGGTACAGTGATATCAGTACTAAAAGTTCCACCATTTCTTGCAACATTAGGTATGCAACAAATTATTTATGGAATAAACCAAGTATTCTCTAATTCCCAACCAATTGGAGGATTGAAAAAAGAATATACATCGATTACCACTGGTAAAGTAATGGGGACAATACCATATTTAGTTATCATTGCCTTATGTATTGGTGTATTTATGTGGTTTTTATACAATAAAACACGTTATGGAAAATATATGTATGCCGTAGGTGGAAATGAAAATGCTGCCGAAGTATCTGGAATCAATGTAACAAATTTAAAAATGCGTATTTACACATTAGCTGGTGCATTGTATGGTGTTGCAGGTTTCTTATTAGCTGCAAAATCAGGTGGTGCTTCAGTTGGACTTGCTCAAGGATATGAACTTGAAGCCATTGCTGCTTGTACTATTGGTGGGGTATCAGTAACAGGGGGAGTAGGTACAGTTCCTGGAATGTTACTTGGGGTACTAGTCTTTGAATTAATGAAGACTTCTCTACAATTTTTAGGAGTTGACCCATCTTATCAGTTTGTTGCACAAGGTATTGTAATCATTGTTGCTGTTGGGCTAGATATCCGTAAATACACTGCAAAAAAATAGATAAATTAATTAAGATACTAAATAGTTATCCTAGTAGCTTTTTTTTAAAATAATCCGCAAAACACTTATAAATCGTGCTATAATAAACTTTGAGTAGTGAGGATAAAAGTATGACAAGATTGTTATCAAAGTTTATTGTTGGAATTGTAGTTGTTTCTGTTGTTTTTGGCATAGCAAGTGCATTTGCTCCGCTTGCTTTAATGGGTTTTGGTATTTATTGGATTATTAAAGGTAATTCAAAAAATAATGCTGGAAAACGATATGATCGACAAACTCGAAGAGATGATCGTCGTTATGAGCAGCATAGGACCGTTCGACGTAATGATGTTAAAACTGAACCTGCTAAACAGGATTATTTTAATGCACTTCAAACAGAACTTATTGATAAAGCTTTGAGTGAATATTTTAAACAAAATGAAACCTTGCTCATTACTGATGAAATCTATTTAAAACCTGAAGGTGGACAATATCGATCATTAAATCAATTGTATGTTTATTTAAATCAAGATTGTGTTGCCTCACTTGAAAATTTTAGAAATAATTATCCTAATTTCTATACTAATGTTATGAATTCTTTATTAGAATTTTCTAAACAAAACGAAGTTCAAGAAACCGTTGAAATAAAACCTGAAACCAATATGTCACAAGCTGAAATATTCATTGAAAAAATAGATCAGCTAAATATAGAAATTGAACATGAAGAAATATCAAATGGTTTATATCAAACAAGTGCTTTATTAAAGCATATTCAATTGATTGAAAAGAAAATTCCAGATTCAAGTTCAAAATTAACAAAGTTATATCAATATTATTTACCGATTTTAGTTGATATTTTAGAAAATTATAAAATATTAAATTCTAGTGCTCATAGTTTGGATGAATTTAAAAAAGCAGAGGAACGTTTGATCAAAACCATTATTTTAGTCAATGAAGCAATGAAGACAATTTCTTCTAGTTTGTGTGAAGCAGATTTCTTAAATTTAAGTGCTGATATGACTACGCTTGAATCCTTATTGAAAAAAGATGGTTTGGTAAGTGAGGGTACATTTTCAGAAGTAAAACTTAAGGCAGGTGATGAAATTGAGTAAGCAACCAAATAATTTCGATTTTTTTGATGATTTATTTAAAAAATTAGGAGATGATGAATTCATCTCTAGTTCAGTCAATGATTTTAGTCGTTTAGTTCAAGATTCAATTCAAAAAGAAGTTAATAAAAAAGGCTATACTGATTTATCAAATATGATCCAATCAGAAGTGAAGGCTGGTTTTAATTCACATACCGCTCAAACTCGTACAAATCCCCATGTGAGGCGATCAAGTCAAAAATATATTTCTCGATATGCTTATTTTAATGATGCGATCAATGATCGTAAATTTTATGATTATCAAAATACAGCTTATGAAAAAGGTCAAAAAGAGGCAATTGAATATTATAAAAATGAAGTTGCTCGTTGTAAAGAAAACTTATGTATGATTGATAAAATCGTTGGCGAAGAAATTAAGGAATTAAAAAAACGCAATAATATTGGTTCAAAATATGAAGGTTATTTGGATGGGTTACTCTTTGTACAAAAAGTGTTGATAGAATCCAAAGCGTATATGATGGATGAAGTAAATAACTCTTTTAAAAGGAGTATGAGTAATGAATAAAAAAGATGAGTTAGAACAACTTATTGATTCTGTATTAAATACTAAAAACAGAAGAACAATTAATACTATTGACGCTAAAACATATTTAGAAAAGTCCAAGAAAACAGATTCACTGTCAACTCAGGATATTTCAAATGATTCTTCATTAAGTGAATTACAATCAATATTAGTAAAACAAAATGCTGAATTAAAAGAAATGACACAGAATAATTTCGGAATAAGTGATGAAGATTTCAAAAAATTTGAGCAACAGATTCAAGCTGATTTTGGATGTTCAATAGAGGATGTAAAGAATGCTGAAATTGAATATGAACCAATCGTTGTATTAGAAAAATTTGATGAAATAGAAAATAAGTTAAATAATGAAATAAAAGGACAGAAAGATTATATTCATGCATTAGTGAATGGCTTTAAAAGACCATTTATTTTAGGAACTGAGAATACAAAAGCAAAGAGTTGTATTTTGGTAACTGGTGACAAAGGAACAGGAAAACATAGTTCAATTAATAGCTTAGTTAATTTGTTACATGAAAATAAATTAGTGAAATCAAATAAAATCGCGTGGATCAATTGTCGTTTATATCAAAGTAAGGAAGAAGAAATTTTATTTTTACAAGATATTTATGCTGCAATTGAAAGTCATGCTGAAGTATTGTGTTTTAGTAACATTGAAGATTGTTTTAGTGGTGTGAATACATACATTCAAGATTTAATTCTTGAAGGGAAGATTCAACTATCAAAACGTTATACAATATCAAAAAATCAACTTGTAGAACAAGGTTCGGGATTATCAACTCATGTGATTAGTACCATTTCATTAAGTGGTCAAACAATAATTGTCTTGACAGAATCTAAGAAAAAGATCAATTCAGTTCTTCCATCTAAAGTTATGAATCAATTTTATGATCATGCACAAACAGTTTCTTTGAATCAAAGTGATTTGTTAGATGTATTGAACAGTAAAATATTAATGTTTCTTGATCGATGTCAAACACAACTTAAACTTGAAATTACAGTTGATGATGAATTTAGAAATTATGTTTTTGAATCTTTTGATCGTGATATAGGAGTATTAAGTTTTGTTGAAGTACTTGATCAATGCTTTAAAGCAATTGGACAATTCTTACTTGAAAATAAATTGAATGATGAAAACATAACTATTTCTTTTGATCAACAACCAATATTATTGTTTGGAAATGAAAAAATATATTTAAATGAGTTTAGTAAAATGACTGACCATAATGATATTGACTCTATCAAAGCAGAATTGAATGAAATTGTTGGTTTAGACGAAGTTAAAAAGTATATTTATTCTCTTCAGGATCTTTTGCAGGTTCAACAAATGCGAAAGAAACAAGGTTTAAAAGTGATCGAAGTCAGTAAGCATATGATTTTTACTGGAAATCCTGGTACTGGAAAAACAACGATCGCGAGACTTGTCGCACGATTATTTAAAGCTATGAGTATTCTCAGTGAAGGGCAACTTGTTGAGGTAACGCGTGCAGACCTTGTAGGACGTTATGTAGGTCATACCGCACCTTTGACTAATCAAGTAATCAAATCAGCCTTAGGAGGCGTATTATTCATTGATGAAGCCTATTCATTATCACGCACAAATGATGATAGTTTTGGATTAGAGGCCATCGATACATTAGTAAAGGGAATGGAAGATAATCGTGATAATCTTGTCGTAATTTTGGCTGGTTATTCTAAAGAAATGACTGATTTTTTAAAGGCCAATTCTGGATTGAAATCTCGTTTCGCAAATATTGTCGATTTCAAGGATTATACTGGAGAAGAATTATATTTAATAAGTGAAAGTATTGCAAAGTCAAAAGATTACTTTATTGATCCTAACTGTAAAATGCATTTGATTGAATATTTTAATAAAATACAAAATGAAAGTGCTAAAACAAGTGGAAATGGAAGACTAGCACGTAATTTGGTTGAACAAGCTATTATTAATCAAGCTACACGTGTATTAAAAGATCCTACATGTAAGCTGGATGAATTATTTTTAGAAGACTTCGCTTTGAATGATTGACATAATTTAATACCAATTATAAAATAAGAACTAGATTAGAGGATAAGATAATGACAGATAACTATGAAAGTAAAAAAGAAACAATTACATTAACTTTGGATGCACAGGCAGAACCAGAAGTAGTGGAAGAAATTAAAGAGGAAGTTGCTTCACAACTCAATGATTCAACATTGAGCGCTGAAGAGAAAAAAATGGTTCAAGAATTTGCGAAGCAAATCGATTTAAACTCAAGTAATATAATTTTACAATATGGTTCTCAGGCTCAAAAGAAAATTTCTGATTTTAGTGAAGCTGCACTTGCGAATGTTCGAACAAAAGACCTTGGAAGTGTTGGCGAAGCTATGAGTGATTTGGTTGTAGAATTAAAAGGTTTCTCTACTGATGCGGAAGATGAAAAAGGCTTCATGGGAATGTTTAAAAAAACTGGAAACAAAATAGCTTCCATGAAAGCTCGTTATGACAAAGCTGAAGTTAATGTAGATAAAATATGTCGAATTTTAGAAGATCATCAAATCGTTCTATTAAAAGATATAGCACTTTTAGATCAGCTTTACGATAAAAATTTGACCAACTTTAAAGAGTTAACGATGTATATTTTAGCAGGACAAACTAAATTAAAAGATGTACGTGAAAATGAACTTCCAAAACTAGTACAAAAGGCAGAAAAATCAGGTCTTCCTGAAGATGCACAAGTAGCGAATGATTTAGCGAATGCCTGTGATCGATTTGAAAAGAAATTACATGATCTTGAATTAACACGAATGATCTCGATTCAAATGGCACCACAAATCCGTTTAGTTCAAAACAATGATACTTTAATGACTGAAAAAATCCAGTCAACTTTAGTTAATACTATTCCTTTATGGAGGAGTCAAATGGTACTTGCATTAGGTGTAACTCATTCTAAACAAGCAATGGAAGCCCAAAGAGAAGTTACAAATATGACTAATACCTTATTGAAGAAAAATGCAGACACTTTAAAACAAGCTACAATTGATGTTGCGAAAGAATCTGAAAGAGGAATCGTTGATATCGAAACACTTAAATATACAAATGAATCTTTATTGAATACATTAGATGAAGTAGTTCGAATTCAAACTGAAGGTCGCGCAAAACGTGAAGAAGCTCAAAAAGAATTAGCTCGTATCGAAAAAGAATTAAATGATAAATTGTTAGATATCAGAAAATAGGGAAATTAAAAAGAATTCGCGAGAATTCTTTTTATTTGTCTTTGTTCAATAAATCTTTTTCCTGTTTTAATAGATTGTAATATCGCCATCCCAATACAATAAGAAATAAAATCATTAGTAATGGAAAAAAAGATAAAAGCTCACCTTGGGTACCAAATACGATCACTAATATAATTGCATAGATTTGAGTTTTTTTAAGTCTTTTTTTAACCAATTCCTGTTCATCAAGGACATCTTCATTTTGCCATGTTTTTTTAAAGAAGCTATTTTTAAAAACAAGTAGACATGTTTGTTTCAAAATAAAATACATCAAAATGAATAGTAATACATTGATTAGTAATGTAAATATATTTAACTCATACTTAAATGAAGTCATAATAATAAATAAAGCACCACAATAAAATATGATTGTAAAGCTAAGATACAATAATAAATCAGCTTCACTGATATAACGATCAGTATTGTTTTTACATTGAGGACAAATAATTCTTCCTACTTCATACTCTTCAAAATTTTTGATAATGTCCTTTGATAAATCCTGATCGCAATGTGTACATTTCACTTTCATAAAAAATCACCGTTTATATTATAACAAATTATTGTGTTTTGGTCGATTATAAAGTGTATAATAGTAATCAAAAAGGGGGATTTTATGTTTAAGATATTAGAGAAAAAACAGCTGACAGCTGAAATTACTTTACTTGAAATTGAAGCTGAAAGAATCAGTAAAAAAACTAAACCAGGTCAATTTGTGATTGTGCGGATTGATGAATATGGTGAAAGAATCCCTTTAACGATTGCGGAAACCAGTATTTACAAAAAATCCATTACGATTATTGTTCAGTCAATTGGCGCAACTACAAAAAAATTAGCCAGCCTTGAAAAAGATGATAGTATCTTAGATTTGGTAGGCCCATTAGGAAAACCTACTGAATTTGATAATGCGAAAAATATTTGTGTTATTGGTGGTGGTGTTGGTTGTGCAATTGCTTATCCAAGTGCGAAATATTGTTTTGATAATGGGTTAAATGTAGATATAATTGCAGGTTTTAGAAATAAAGATTATGTAATACTTGAAGATAAAATGAAAAATGTTGCACACAAATTAGTTGTTACAACTGATGATGGTTCTTTTGGTGTTCAGGGATTTGTGACGGACCAATTAGAGAAATTATTAATGGATAATGAATACGATTTAGTTATCGCGATTGGACCTGTTAAAATGATGCAAGCAGTATGTAATATTACTAAACCAAAAAATATTAAAACACTAGTTTCTCTCAATCCAATCATGATCGACGGAACAGGGATGTGTGGCGGTTGCCGAGTGACGATCGCTGGACAAACAAAGTTTGCTTGTGTTGATGGGCCAGATTTTGATGGTCATCTCGTTGATTTTAATGAATTGATCAATCGAAATAATACTTATCTTGAACAAGAATCTCATGCCTGCAAAATGGAGGAATCAATATGAGTGCGCCAGTCAAGGCGTTAGAAATAAAACAGGTGGGAAGCCTGTCCAGTAAGACCTAGCCAGTCACTGGTACCGAGTCCTTGGAGTCTTAAAGGTAACGATAAGATTTAAGCGTAGGATAGGGAGTATGCGAGCCGTAGTAGCCTTATGAAAAGTAGGGAACGAGACGATTGACCTTCGTTATTTTGATCAATGGAAGCCGATGTGTTTCATATCACAGCAGGCAATAACACACAGACGATATGGCAAGGAAGTGTGAGTTCCATCGGAGGCAGAGCGTGTGGCGAGCATAACATTATTATTTCTAGCGTACCTGGGAGGTCCTTATCATTCCTGTAAAGGTATGATTTGCACAAGCTGTGAAAAGCAAGGTAAATCAAATGGTGATAAGGAAGTCTGACTATTTCGTAGTAGCGATGAAACTGTCAAAACCAGTGGAGCGAAGGGAATGGCGCATAGTCAATTTTTCAATGGAAACATTTTAATCCGAAAAGGAGATGGAAAAAATGGTAACTGGAATTGAAAGAATAGCAGTAAATAAATCACTATATCCAAACCGAGGACATCTTAACTTAATTCATCATGTAAACGAAGAGAATCTGAAACAAGTATATAAAAGACTTGATAAGAAGAAAGCAGTTGGAGTTGATAGAGTAACGAAAGAAGAATACGGAAAACATCTTGATGAAAATGTAGCTGATTTAGTGAAGAGAATGAAAACATTTTCTTACCGACCTCAACCCGCAAGACGAAAGTATATCGAAAAGACAGGGAGCAAAAAGATGCGACCACTAGGAATACCAAGTTTTGAGGATAAGCTAGTACAGGGAATTATGGCAGATGTACTAACTGCGATTTATGAACCACTATTTTATCCGTTCTCCTATGGATTTCGACCAAACAGAAGTTGCCACATGGCAACTGATGAACTCGACAACATGATATTCAGAAATAAAGTCAACTATGTAGTGGACGCAGATATTAAAGGATTCTTTGATAATGTAGACCAAAAGATATTGATGATGTTTCTTGAAGAAGAAATCGAAGATAAAAGTTTCTTGCGATACATCGTTCGATTTTTGAAGAGTGGAATCATGGAAGAGGGCAAGTTTATAGAAAGTGATAAGGGTACTCCACAAGGGTCACTGATATCACCGATATTAGCGAATGTCTATTTACATTATGTTTTGGATATGTGGTTTGAAGTTGTGGTTAAGAAATACTGCAAAGGGTATTGTGGAATGGTAAGATATGCGGATGATTTTGTGTGCTGTTTTGAATTTGAGGAAGAAGCACAAGAATTCTTTACTAAGCTAGTGGAAAGGCTTAAGAAGTTTAATTTGGAAATAGAGGTAAGTAAGAGCAAGATTATCAAGTTTGGCAGAAATGCTGGAGCTGATAAAGGAACATTTGACTTTTTGGGGTTCACGTTTATAAATGGTAGGGACCGTAAAGGAAAATATCAAATTATAAGGAGAACCAGTAATAAGAGAATGGGTGCTAAGTTAAAGGCAGTCAATGAGTGGCTGAAAGAAAACAGGCACATGCCGATACCAGAAATGGTAAAGAAGCTGAACCAAAAATTAATAGGTCACTATCGATATTATGGCATTATAGGAAACTACTGTAAGCTAGCCATATTTAGAAGATATGTGATAACTCGTATGAAGGTTTGGCTTGGTAGACGCTCGCAAAAGGCAAAGATGAATTGGGAAAAGTTCAGTAAAATTATGAAATTCAACCCAATAGCTGAACCTAAGATTTACCATATGATTTAGGCGAAAGACTATGTGAAGAGCTGTATGCCTTAATAGGGCACGTACAGTTCCGTGAGGGGCATTGATATTAATGACCGTCACATGTAAATATAGAACATATTAAAATATGTGATAGACAAGAGAGGAAAGTGATATATTATGTCTACTCGAATCAACAATCAAGCTGAAAAAACAAAAATGATGTGCCTTGATCCACTTGAGCGAATCGATTCATTTGAAGAAGTGGCTTTAGGATATACTGATCAAGATGCATTAAATGAAGCGAATCGTTGTTTAAATTGTAAAAATGCTATGTGTAAAAATGGCTGCCCAGTAGGCGTGGATATTCCTGAATTTATTGAACAGATAAAATTGAATGATCTTCAAAAAGCTTTTGAAATTATTACAAAAAATAATAATTTCCCAAGTATTTGTGGAAGAGTATGTCCACAAGAAATGCAATGTGAAAAAAAGTGTGTTCGTGGAATAAAATCTGAATCAGTTGCGATTGGTCGTCTTGAAAGATATGTCGCAGATCATGGCAAAAAAAATAGTTTACAGATTTCTAAAACAAATCATAAGGTGGCAGTGATCGGGTCTGGACCCGCTGGATTATCTTGTGCAGCGGATTTAATTAAACATCACATTCAAGTAGAGGTATTTGAAGCTTTGCATGAATTTGGAGGTGTTTTAACTTATGGAATCCCTGAATTTCGTTTGCCTAAAAATATAGTAAAAACTGAAATTGATCATTTGAAAAAGAGTGGTGTACTCTTTCATCAAAATATAGTTGTTGGAAAAACAATTTCAATCGATGAACTGTTTTCAGAGGGTTTTGAAGCAGTCTTTTTAGCAACAGGAGCAGGATTACCAATTTTTATGAATATTAAAAATGAAAACGCAAAAGGGGTATTCAGTGCGAATGAATTCTTAACTCGAATCAATTTAATGAAGGCAAATACTGATAATTTCATGACACCATTATATCCAAGCATGCATACTGTTGTGGTAGGTGGTGGAAATGTCGCTATGGACGCTGCACGTTGCGCTAGACGCCTTAATCGTAAAGTTAGTATACTTTATCGTCGCGGTATAGATGAGCTTCCAGCGCGGAAAGAAGAGGTCGAACACGCAATGGAAGAGGGGATCGATTTTCATTTTCTTACAAGTCCTATCGAAGTGTTGGTTGATGATCAAAATAAAGTCATTGGTGTAGAATGTATTAAAATGAATTTGATCGATAGAACTGATGGAGACCGTAGACAAATTGAAGAAATAAAAGGTTCTAATTTTAAGTTTGACTGTGACTGTGTCATTATGGCACTTGGAACCACATCAAATCCTACATTAAAAGATAATGAACCTAAACTCATATTCAATAATCGAGGTAATATTTTTGTCGACGATTCTTTAAAAACTTCAATAGATCATGTTTATGCAGGTGGTGATGCAGCAACTGGGGCGGCTACAGTGATTTTAGCAATGGGTGCAGGTAAAAAAGCAGCTCAATCCATTTTAAGAGAATTGTGTGTGGAACCGACAAATATGTAAAGTCAATTCTTATAATGCTTAAAAATTATGCTATAATATTTTCAGGAGATTTATATGGCTGAAATTAATTTAAAAAATATATTACAAAATGCTGATTTTCCTAAAGAAGATTTAGCATTTTTAGATAATGCAGTAATTAGTGATAAATCGATTTTAACAGGAGTTGATCAATCTGTAATGAAAGTTTTTTTAACGGTTCATTTTGAAAAATGCATTCCTTTTCATGTCTTATTTAACGTTAAAGAATCAATTCAACAATTATTTAGTTGCCCTGTAAAAATGTCTTTTCAATTCGATTCATGCAGTTTGGATTCGAATCAAATCAAACAATATGGTCGTGAGTATGATACCCAACATGGGACAAATTTATTTGTGAAATCCAATGCGATCGTTAAAGGTCAAGTTGTAGAGTGTCTAAGCGTTGAAACAACTGTAGTAGAAGAAGGACAACGTCATGTTGAAGATATTCAAAATTTTATGGCAGCATTTGGAATCGATTATGAATTTACTTTTATTCAGCACAAAATCGAATATAATTTTCAAGATGTTAAATTTGAAGTTCCTGTCATGACTCAAAAAGCTGCTCCTGTTGAGGTTACTAAAAACAATTATCGTGTTTCTCGTTTAAAATTAAATCAATATCCTGAATTACCTATTGTTGAATGCACTGAAGAAATGAATCAGATCAAAATAACGGCTAAAATATTCGAAGTTGAAACGAAAGCTCGAAAAGATGGAAAATTGATTGTAAGCTTATCGGTATATGATCAAAGTGATGCGATCATTGTGAAATGTTTTGAAGGAAGATATTTCACAGCTGAAGATTTACAGGAATATAAAGTTGGAGATACATGTGCTTTTTATGGTGCATTAAAAATAGATGGTTTTAGTTTTAATAAAGAGTTGGCATTTATGGCTGAAGCCATTGAAAAATTACCAAATGAAAATGTTATCTTGGATGACGCTTCAGAAAAAAGAGTAGAGTTACATACACATACGAATCTATCTGAAATGGACGGTATTTGTAATGTTGAAGAAATCATTTCACACGCTTTTAATAGTGGCCATCGAGGTGTTGCGATTACTGATCATATGGTAATCCAAAGTTTTCCTAAAGCTCAAGGATATTTAAAAGGTTTAATGAAAAAATCACCTGATAGAGATTTTAAGTTGATATATGGCGTTGAAATGAATATGGTCGATGAGAAACTTAAAATAATTTATAATCCCAAAGATTTAAACTTAGATGATTGTAAATATTGTGTATTTGACTTAGAAACAACTGGATTATCAACTCGATATGATCGAATCATCGAGTTTGGTTGTGTTATCTTGGAAAAAGGGATGGTAGTAGGTCGTAAACAAATGTTTATTAATCCTGAAATATCTATATCAACACATATTTCAAGTTTAACTCATATTCAAAATGAAGATGTCGCAGATGCGAAAACATTTAAAGAAGCAGCATCTGAATTACTAGATCTAATGGATGGTTGTGTTTTGGTTGCCCATAATGCATCATTTGATTATGGCTTTATGAATGCTGAACTTGAAAGAAATGGTTTAAAACCACTAACCAATACTGTAATTGATACCCTGGATTTTGCACGAGCTTTGCATTCAGATCGTAGAAATTATCGATTAGGAAACATTGCCAGACTATATAAAGTAGTTTATGATGATGAAGTTGCGCATCGAGCTGATTATGATGCTGAAGTTTTATCTAGTGTTTTTCAGTTAATGATTCAAGATGCAAAGAAAAAAGATGTTTCCACAGTCATTGGGTTGAATGATCTACAAGATGAAAAATCATATATCAAAGTCAGAAAGTCTCACGTTACAGTTTTAGTTAAAAATAAGAAGGGGTTAAAAGATTTATTTAACTTAATTACTATTTCACATACGAAAACATTAGCTTTATTTGGTAAAGCAAATTCAAAAAATAATGGTGAAGAGTTCATGGCTGAACCAAGAATTCTTCGAAATACGTTAAATGAGTATCGTGAAGATCTTTTAATCGGGACTGCTTGTTATAATGGTGAGATTTTTGAACTTGCGGCAAATCGAAGTCAAATTGAACTCGAAAATGCACTGGCTTTTTATGATTATGTTGAAATTCAACCACTCGAAAATTATAAACCTTTACTTGCATTTGGAACGATACCTAGTTTAGATCGATTGAAAGAAATATTAAGTAACCTGATCGATACTGCTAAGAGAATGGGTAAAATTGTAGTAGCAACAGGGGATGTTCATTATGTACTGCCTGAACAAAAACTATTGCGTGATATTTATATTAATGCACAAGGTATTGGAGGTGTTCGTCACCCTTTATATGTATATAATGCAGAACGAAGAAGGCTCAATACACAACCTGATCAACATTTTAGAAATACCACAGAAATGCTTAAATCATTTAGTTGGCTTGATGAAGTGTTAGCCAAGGAGATTATTATCGATAATCCAAATTCTTTGATTGATTTATGTGATCAAGTGTATCCGGTTCATGATAAATTATATACACCTGTAATCGAAGGATCAGATGAAAAACTAAGAGATATCTGTTACGAAACCGCAAGAAATACATATGGTCCTCAACTGCCAGAAATCGTTGAAAAACGTTTAGATAGAGAACTAAATAGTATTATTGGAAATGGTTTTGGGGTAATATATTATATCTCTCACTTATTAGTTAAAAAAAGTAATCAGGATGGTTACTTAGTGGGTTCACGTGGATCAGTTGGCTCAAGTTTTGTAGCGACAATGAGCGGAATTACTGAAGTAAATCCATTAGCACCTCATTATGTTTGTCCAAAATGTTTTCACAATGAATTCTTTTTGGACGGAAGCGTTGTATCTGGATTTGACTTACCTGATAAACCGTGTCCTCATTGTCAGACTACAATGGTCGGAAATGGTCAAGATATTCCATTTGAGACCTTCTTGGGATTTGAAGGAGATAAAGTTCCAGATATCGATTTAAACTTCTCGGGGGAATATCAAGAATTTGCTCATGCCTATACAAAAGAAGTATTTGGTGAAGAGTATGTTTATCGTGCCGGAACAATCGGAACCGTAGCACAAAAAACAGCATTTGGATATGTCGCCGGTTATTGTGAAGAAAATGGTATTGAAAATTTACGTGATGCGCAAAAGAAACGTTTATCAATAGGTTGTGAAGGAGTTAAAAGAACCACTGGTCAACATCCAGGAGGTATTATCGTAATTCCTAATTATATGGATGTTCATGATTTTACTCCAGTAAACTATCCTGCAAACAATCCTGATTCAGAATGGAAGACAACGCATTTTGAATTCCATGATATTCATGATAATGTTTTAAAGTTCGATATTTTGGGACATGTTGATCCAACGGCAATGCGATTACTACAAAATATATCAGGGATCGATCCGCTTTCAATTCCAATGAATGATCCTGAAACGATGTCTTTATTTTCATGTATCGATGCATTAAAGGCTGATCCAAAAATATATAGTGAGAAAACAGGTGCTTGCGGACTTCCAGAATTTGGAACTCAGTTCGTTCGTGGTATTTTAGAATTGACTCAACCAAAAACATTCTCAGATCTAGTCATTATATCTGGTTTATCTCATGGTACAGACGTTTGGTTAAATAATGCTAAAGATATTGTCGAAGCTAAAATCGCAACACTTCAACAGGTTATTGGTTGTCGTGATGATATTATGACTTATTTGATACATCATGGTTTAAAACCGAAAGATTCCTTCTTTATCATGGAAAGTGTACGTAAGGGTAAAGGTTTAAAAGCAGAATGGGAAGATTTGATGAAAGAAAACAATATTCCAGATTGGTATATTGAAAGTTGTAAGAAAATCAAATATATGTTCCCAAAAGCCCATGCGGTTGCCTATGTAGTTATGGCAATCCGTATCGCATGGTTTAAAGTTCATTATCCTCATTACTATTATGTATCTTACTTCACACTTCGCTGTGATGCCTATGAAGTAGAAACGATGATTCAAAATCATGATTTTATTCAAAATCGTTATAATGATATTACTTCGCGACTAAATAGTATGGATCGTGAGATAAAGAAAACTGTTTCCAGTAAGGAACAAGCACTTTTAATCACACTTGAAAGTTGCATTGAAATGCAAGCTCGGGGATTAAAAATTGGAAATATTAGCTTATATGAGTCACATGCTACAGAGTTTAGAGTTTCTCCTCACGATAATAAAATCATTATTCCACCATTTACAGTTGTGGATGGACTAGGAGAAAACGTTGCGAAATCAATTATAGAAGCAAGAGAAAAAGCTCTGTTCTTATCTAAAGAAGATATTATGAATCGTACACAATTATCAACTACATTACTTAAGAAACTTGAAAAATTAGGTGTACTAGATGATGTTCAAGACGAAAATCAAATGTCATTGTTCTAAAACCAGAATATAACTTCTGGTTTTTTTCTTGACAAAATGTGCACATTTGATAAACTAGATATTAGTTTGATATTCAAACTAATAAGGGAGGATTTATGGCAATACGTATTGTAACTGATTCCACAGCAGATTTATCTAAAGAAGATGCTGCTTTGAATCAAATTGAAGTAGTACCTTTGAAATTGATGTTTCAAGAAGAAACTTATTTAGATGGCATATCACTAACGAATGATGAATTTTATAAAATGTTAGATGAATGTAGTAATTTACCTACAACATCACAACCTACACCAAATGATTATATTGAAGTATTTGAAAAGGCAAAAGAAGCTAACGATGACCTAATATGTATTACTCTATCAAGCGCACTAAGCGGAACTTATCAAAGCGCAATGCTTGCGAAAGGGATTGTTGATTATGATCGTATTTTTATTGTCGATAGTCTTCAAGCTGCAACTTCACTTCAACTTTTAGTTTTGATCGCAAGGCAACGAGTAAATGAAAACAAAAAAACAGAAGAGATTGTCGCAGAAATCAATGAACTAAAACATAAAGTAACTTTAAAAGCGATCTTGTTTACACTGGATAACTTAGTAAAAGGGGGTAGACTTTCAAAAACTGCAGGTTTTGCAGGAAGTTTACTTTCAATTAGACCAATCATTACAGTATTAGATGGAAAAATTGAAGTTGTTACTAAAGCTCGTGGTAAGAAAGCAAGCATGGAAGCATTATATAATGAAATGATGAAAGATGGGGAAATCGATCATGATCTACCTATGTTATTAGCTTATACTAAGGATAAAAGTAATGCAGTTGATCTACAAGAATACTTATTCACAAAGGATATCAATATTGATGGAATCTGTCCTATTGGTGCAGTAATTGGTACTCATGCCGGTCCAAATGCAAGTGCAATTGCTTATTTTAAAAAATAAGGAAATAATTACATGATTTAACAAGCTTCTTTTAGACATCATAATGTTGAAAGGAGCTTTTAATATGAAAAAAAATATTGTAAGTATACTATTTTTATTTACCGTATTATTTACTCAAATTAGTGCGGGTACTACTAAAGTATATTTAGGTGGGGATACAGTTGCGATCCAAGGAAATTACAATGGTGTATTAGTTAGTGGGATGTATGATTTTGAACTGGATAATACTTGGATCAATACTAAAAATGAAAGTGAACTAAAAGTTGGAGACAGAATCATTTCTATTGAGGATTATGCAATTCAAGACTTAGATTCTTTATATCATTATTTATCAAAATATCCCAAAAGAAATGCAGAATATAAAGTAACAATTTTAAGAGATAAAATTACAATGATAAAAAAATTGAAGGTATATTATTCTGAAGATGAAAAATTATTTAAAACAGTACTTTATGTAAAAGATAAAATAAAAGGAATAGGAACAATAACATTTTTTAATCCAACAAATAATTCTTATGCTGCTTTGGGGCACGAGATTATGGAGAATGATTTAGGGCGTATTGCAGAAATCAGTGCTGGAGACCTTTTACAGGCAACAGTAAGCTCCATTACTAGAAGTTCAAGCAATAGTCCTGGAGAAAAAAATTGTATAAGTACAGGCATTAAAATAGGTAATATTATTAAAAATACACAATATGGTTTATATGGTTTCTACACAATGTTACCAAGCAATCGTCAACTTGTAGAAATAGGTTTACAAGAAATTGTCCATAAAGGCTACGCTGTTATGTATACGGTCATTGATTCAAATAAGGTTATTCCTGTCAATATCATGATTACATCATTAAATTATCAACCTAATCAAAGTATAAAAGGTATTCAGTTTGAAATCGTTGATGAAGAAATTCTTAAGAAAACGGGAGGAATCATCCAAGGAATGAGTGGAAGTCCAATCATGCAAGACGGTCGACTCATTGGAGCAGTAACTCATATGATCACAAGTTCCCCAACAAAAGGTTATGGTATTTACATCGAATGGATGCTTATGGAGTCAGATAATCTAAAATAATATCATTTTTACCAAAAATTGGTAAATAATTAATTTTGCCGACATCGTTCGACATTATACGATAGTCACTATTCGTAAAATGTCAATTGTGAGGTTAAGAATATGACAAAAATCAAAATCCTAGTTGTTGATGACAATCAAAATGTTTTACAAGATATGCAAAAGGAAATTCGCACTACTCAACAATTTGAATTGTTAGGTTTGTTTAATGATAGTGAAGAATTCTTAAAAAAGGCTCCAAAGAAAATTGATGTTTTAGTGTTAAATTGTATTATGCCAAAAGTAGATGGAATTGAAGTCTTGCAGCAAATGAGAACTTATGGTATTGAAGCTAAAAAAGTATTATGTACATCGAGTTTTACAAATGATACATTAATGAAAGAAATTCAAAGATGTCATGTAGATTATTTTATGTTAAAACCATTTACTTCTAAGCAATGTTTAAATAAATGTCTTCAAATTATGGATGATTATGATTTAGACGAAAGTTTAGAAGCAAAACATAGTGATCCTTATGCAACAGACAATTTGTCACCTGAACAAATGCAAAGAGCACAACTTGAA
Source organism: Holdemania sp. (assembly GCA_031551965.1). Classification (GTDB taxonomy): domain Bacteria; phylum Bacillota_I; class Bacilli_A; order Erysipelotrichales; family Erysipelotrichaceae; genus CALVGQ01. The sequence continues at coordinate 80,174 of JAVBMW010000017.1, forward strand.
AAAGAAGTAACGGAAATATTACATGAAATTGGTATTCCTGCTCATATAAAAGGGTATATGTATTTACGTACTGCCATTATTGAAACTTACATCAATGTGGATTTCTTGGGTCAGATCACAAAAGTTCTTTATCCAGAAATCGCTTCTAAATATAAGACAACATCATCTCGAGTAGAACGTGCAATTCGTCATGCAATTGAGGTCGCATGGAATCGCGGAAATATTGATGCAATTGATGAAATATTTGCCTATACAATTAGTGCTTCAAAAGCGAAGCCTACTAATTCTGAATTTATAGCTATGATTGCAGATAAATTACGTCTAGATCATAGAATGAAATTAAAACAAAACCATTTGTATAAAGTAAGGTAATCATTAAAATGATTATCTTTTTCTTACTATTTTCTGATAAAATAGTATCTAGAAGAGGAGGATCAAATCATGTCTAAAGTCATCTTTCATATAGATTTAAATGCTTTTTTCGCTAGCGCTGAAGAAGCAATGGATCCTTCTTTAAAAGATTTACCTGTTGCAGTAAGTGGTCATTCACGAAGAAGTGTGATTACCACAGCTAATTATCTCGCAAGAGAGTATGGTGTGCGCTCTGCAATGCCATTACAAGAAGCTTTAGAGCTATGCCCACAACTTGTAGTCGTAAAAGGAAATCATGACTTATATGAAGAGCTATCGCGTAAATTTATTGATTTAATAAAGAGTTATACTCCTTTAGTTGAACAAGCATCCATTGATGAATGCTTCGCTGATATGAGTAGTGTGATACTCAATTTTAAAAGACCATTAGATCTTGCCTGGCAAATTCAAAAAAACCTTGAACAAGAACTAAATTTAAAATGTTCAATCGGTGTTGCTCCAAATAAATTTCTTGCAAAAATGGCAAGTGATATGAAAAAACCAATGGGGATCACGGTCATTCGTAAACAAGAAGTAAAAACAAAATTATGGCCATTACCCATTTCAGAAATGCAAGGAATTGGCAAAAAAACTGCAATTCTTCTAAAAGAATTAAATATAAATACAATTGGTGATTTAGCAAATTATAAAGAACTGGATCGCTTAAAACCAATACTCGGAAAAAATACTTTATCAATGATCGATAAAAGTAATGGTGGCGGATCAGATGAAATCATTGTCGATCATGAAGTAAAATCGTTATCGCAATCTACTACATTTTTAAAAGACATCACTGATTATACTGAAATATTAATGATGTTTAGAAAACTGGCAAGTCAACTTGAAGAAAGAATGAAAGAAAACGCAAAAGCTGGATATGTAATATCAATTTCTGTTCGATATTTTGATTTTAATACAATAGTTCGATCCAAACGACTTGACATTGCCATATTTAATTCGAATGACTTATTTGAACATGCAATCTCACTATATGATCAAAATGAAACAGATCAAAGTATTCGTCATTTAGGAATTGGTATATCAAGTTTAATAGATAAAGAAAATACGACAACACAATTAAATTTATTTGAGGAACCACCACCAATTAGTGAAACAGAAAAACTTTTAGAACGGCTCAATAAAGAAGTGAAGGGGAATCTATTAACTACTGCCTCAAGCATATTAAAAAAGACTCATAAATAGCGAAACTTTATCATAGGTTAAGAGTAGGGAGGACAACCTATGAAAAACTATATCCAGTCTTTAATCAATAGATCTAATGTAATTCGATATTTATTTCTGATCATCATAGGTGGAATGATTTGTGGCGTTTTATTAAGTCAATGGCTTGATAAAGAAGTTTTAAGTAGTCTTTCCAGCAATATGTATGCAACAATTATTTCCACAAACGTAAATCAAAAAGATTTATTTGTAAGTCAATTCACAACAAATATAATTTTATGTATTTTAGTATTATTTTTAGGTTTTAGTTTATTAGGAATTCCATTTATTTCTTTTATTGTATTTACAAAAGGTGTTCAAATAGGCTTTTCTTGTGCTATGTATATTATTACTTATCAACTCAAAGGAATGATTGGGATCATTTTAACTTTAATTCCGCAAGTTGCGATAGATGCCATTGCAATTTTTATTATGAGTACAATAGCCTTTGAGCTATCATTTTTATTGTTAAAACGATCCTTTATATTAACACCTGTGATTCAATGGAAAGAATTGATCGATAAAAAGATGAATTATGTCTTGATCAGTTTTTCTTTAGTCTTATTATCCAGCACTTTAAAGGCAACAATTATATTATTTCTAATGGAATTATTTGCATTAATTCAGTGATAGTCTATAATTAAATCAGGTGGTTTAAATGGATATCAACAAAGCAATACTTGATTATAAAAATTATCTTGTATTCAATCAAAATCGAAGCGAACACACGGTCAAGAATTATATGATTGACCTTTTTCAATATTCAAACTATTTAATAAGTCAAAACGTTGACCAAGTTGATCAAATTACATATAAGATTATTAATAATTTTATTCAATCAATTCATGATCAATATCAAGCTACAACACTTCAACGAAAATGTAGTTCAATACGTAATTTTCATCAATTCTTAAATTTTAAATATGATATTAAAGATCCATCTGTAAATATACAATCTAAAAAACCAGTAAAAGGATTACCTGTATTTTGTACAAAAAATGAAATTGATTTAATTATGAATAGTTTTTCAAATAGTGATGAAGATATTTTATTTCATGCGATTTTTGAGCTAATATATGGCTGTGGTTTGAGAATCAGTGAATGTGTTAATGCCACAGTCTATCAAGTAAATTTAGATGAAGAGTATATGAGAGTTTTAGGAAAGGGGAATAAAGAAAGAATCGTTCCAATTCCACATTACTCTTGTGAGATAATAAAAAAATATTTTTTTGAAGTTAGACCGCATTATGCTAAAAAGAATGAAAAACATTTCTTCGTTAATAAGAAAGGGAATCAAATACGATGTGAAAAAGTAGAAAGTATGTTAAGATATACATGTAATCAAGTTGGTATAAAGAAACATATTACTCCTCACAAACTAAGACATAGTTTTGCAACTCATTTATTAGAGAACAAAGCTGATTTAAGGGTTATTCAGGAACTTTTAGGTCATAGTGATATAAAAACAACACAAATTTATACGCATGTTGATAGTAAAAGATTAAAAGAAGAGTATAATAAATTTAGCCCAATGAGTAAGATGAAATAGAGGAAAATAGAATGAAATATAAAAGAATATTTACAGTAGTTATGGATTCACTAGGTGTTGGAGCAATGCCAGATGCAAATGAATACAATGATGTTGGAGCAGATACTTTTGGACATACTGCACAGAGTGTAGGCGGACTAAATTGTCCTACTTTAGAAAAACTGAACTTTGGAAACTTACATCCAATTCAAGGAATAAAACCACAGTCAAAACAAATTAGCTATTATACTAAAATGTTGGAAAAGTCAGTAGGGAAGGATACTATGACAGGTCATTGGGAAATGATGGGACTTTATATTGATAGTCCTTTCCAAACATTTACAGATACTGGTTTCCCTAAAGAATTACTTGATGAATTATCAAATCGTACAGGATATAAGATTATTGGTAATAAGTCAGCTTCTGGAACCGAAATAATGGATGAACTTGGAGAACGTCATATTGAAACAAATGAAATGATCGTTTATACTTCAGCTGATTCAGTACTTCAAATTTGTGCTAATGAAGAAACATTTGGTTTAGATGAATTATACCGTTGTTGCGAGATTGCCCGTGAGATTACAATGAAAGATGAATGGAAAGTAGGACGTATTATTGCAAGACCATTCCTTGGAAAAAAAGTTGGTGAGTTCAAACGTACATCAAATCGTCACGATTATGCATTAAAACCATATGGTCATACTGTTCTTGATTCTTTAAAAGAGAATAATTTTGATGTTATCAGCATTGGAAAAATAAATGATATTTTTGATGGAGAAGGAATCACAGAATCACATAAGTCAAAATCAAATGTTGATGGGATGAATATTTTAATTGATGTAATGGACAAAGATTTTACAGGACATTGTTTTGTTAATCTTGTAGATTTTGATGCATTATGGGGACACCGTAGAAATCCACAAGGTTATGCAACAGAAATTGAAACATTTGATAATCAACTTAAAACGGTACTTGAAAAACTTCAAGAAGATGATTTATTAATTTTAACTGCGGATCATGGAAATGATCCAACATATTCAGGAACTGATCATACACGTGAAATGGTACCTCTAGTTCTTTATAGTCCATCATTCAACGGGGGAGGACTATTAGCCCCTACAGATACTTTCGCAACCCTTGGAGCAACTATTGCGGATAACTTCAATGTACAGATGCCAAAATACGGTAAATCTTTATTAACTAAACTTAAATAGTACAAGAGGTTGGATTAAGTTCCAATCTCTTTTAATTTATGCATTTTGTATCAAATACAAAAATCGTATAAGATACATTATGCGAAGTAAACATAATATATAAGATTATAATAATTTAGTAGTTTGTATGGTTAAATCAAATATATTATATGTCTGATAGAGTTATGTCAGAAATTTATATTAGTATAATCATTATAAGTTATTTTTATGAGGCTCTAATATAAATCGAGCTTGATAATTACCTATGAAGCAGTTGCTCGATTCATTTCATAAGCAAGAGAATAATCTAATATTGCAAGTAAAACTTAATACATTCAAAAAATACAAACTTTTAATGATATTACAAATTCACAAATTATAATCAGCTTCAGCTGTTTGGAATTAAAAGCTAAAAAAATTATTAACTATACAAAAAAGATAGAAATTAATCTATCTTTTTTTACTTCGCATAATATTTTTGTTTAATCATTTCTACGTTTATTTGTTAATAAAACTAAACGTAAAATATTTAGTGCTGATGAGATAACAGCGGCAATATAAGTGAATGCAGCAGCTGATAACATAGATTTGACATCAGATCTTTCATCATCAGTTATCATCCCCTCCCCTGACAGGATTGTAAGTGCACGAGAAGAAGTGTTCAACTCTACTGGTAATGTTACTACTTGGAATAATAACACAACTACTAATAATGCTATACCAAAATAGATTGCAGGTTCCATTGAAAACCAAAAACCAATTAATAACACAGGCCATCCCAAATTACTTGCAAAATTAGTAAGTGGAAGCAAAGAATTTCTTAATGCGATAAAACCATAATTTTGAGCATGCTGAATCGCATGACCACATTCATGGGCAGCAACAGATACTGAAGCTATTGTATCGTTTTCATATATATCTTTCGATAAACGAACGACTTTAGCCTTGGGATCATAATGATCACCTAGTGTTCCATTAGCGTATTCAACATCAACATCATTAAGTCCGTTTTCATTAAGTATTCTTCTTGCAACTTGAGCACCAGTAATATGTCTGTCATTTTGAATCTGTCTATATCGATTATAAGCTCCATTTACTTTAAATTGAGACCACATCACTACTAATGCAGCTAATAAGTATAATATTGTTTCCATAAGTTAACCCTCCTGTTTTAGCACTCTTATCAAGTGTATGCTAAAAGTATAAAGTATATTCTTAGCACTGTCAATACAATTGTGCTAAATCCTCACAATTCAACTTAAATTGAACACAAAGTTTAAATAAGTATGACATAATAGAAGTAGGTGTCTTCCATCGGAAAATAAGATGAATAAACATTTTACTTTTGCAGATCGAGTTAGACTACAATACTTTATCGAAACCAATCCAAGACCTAATGCCATTCGTATTGCTAAAGACTTACACAAATCACGTGGTGCTGTTTATTATGAGCTTAAAAATAATACCACAATCCACAAGACCAGAAATGAAATTTATCTCCATAATAAAGATGAGTTCATTTGTGATCAACTCTTGAAGTTTCCATTCTGTTGTAATCCCTGTTCCAATACTCGCTGTTCCCATAAAAGTCGTATCTATAATGCTTATGATGCTAATGCTAAAGCGAATAGAAAATTAGTTCATTCCCGTATAGATACTGCTCATCGTCGTCATGTTATCGAAACTTTAGACAAACAAATTTCTCAATTGATTAAAGATGGCCAATCTATAAAAGTGGCTATGATGTCCTGTAGCTCTGTAGACCTAAGTGAGTCTACTATTCGCAGATACATTAATAAAGACCTTTTAAAAGCCAGAAGAATCGATTTACCAAATGCCGTTCGTTTTAAAGTGAAGAAACAATACGATAATTCAAGCAGTAGTAAAATCAGCCCTAGAATCCTCTACAATCGCACTCATGATGATTTTCTGAAGTATATGGAAATGAATCCTGGTTCTAAAGTTGTTCAGGTAGATTCTGTCATTGGAAAGTCCAATGACAAGAAAGCCTTACTTACTATCTTCTTTATGAATTCAAAGCTCCAGTTTGCATTTTTATACGCACGCAAACACTCTAACATTAACTCTTTGATTCTAAAGCTCTATGAAGCAGGTATTAAACATGCTTATAAACTCTTTGATGTCATCGTAACTGATAATGGAACAGAATTCCAAAAGTTGATTGAACTTGAAAAGGATGAAGATGGAATCGAACGCTTTAAAGTGTTCTACTGCGATCCTTATCGTTCCTGCCAAAAAGCAGAATGTGAAAGAAACCATGGATTTATTCGCAGAATTATTAAAAAAGGGAAATCCCTAGACCAGATTTCCCAAGAAACCATTGATATGGCTATGAGCCATATCAATTCATACCCACGCGGATCATTAAAGAGCCGCACTCCATATAATGTATTCAGTAGTGAATACAACTCTATTATACTCAAAGAATTCAATATTGAGAAAATTAAAATTCGTGATTTAAAACTAAAATAATTAAAGCTTCTAATCAAACTATTCAAACTGACTAAATGAAAGGATTTGGAAGACACCATCATCTGTTTAAATAACCTTAAAAATTTCATTTCTTGAAGTTGTTTTTAGTGCGGTTTCATATACCTAAATAAAGCCGAAAAGGCTTTATTTAGGTATATGAAATGATGTTTTTGACTGTTTTTGACTTTAATTTTCGCTTTTTTCTTCCCTTATGCATTTTTGTTCAATTTAACTTGAAGAGTAAGGCAATTGTGCTAAATTCATAAAGAAAAAGAGTTCATTTGAACTCTTCATAACTTACGCTTTAACTGTATCTTTTAATGATTTAGCAGCTTTAAATGCAGGAACTTTAGTTGCAGCAACTTGGATTTTTTCTTTAGTAGCTGGGTTGATTCCAGTACGAGCAGCGCGTTCTTTAACTTCGAATTTTCCGAATCCGCTGATATCTACTTTATCACCTTGAGCCAAGCTAGCTGTAATTTCGTCAAACACTAGTTCAACAGTTTCTGTAGCAGCTTTTTTTGTCATTCCTGTTTTAGCAGCAACAACTTCTGCTAATGCTTTTTTATTTACGATTGTCATTTTTAACATCCTCCGTATACATCTATTATAACATTGTAACCACATTAAATACAATAATTTATCAATAATTTAATCATTTAATAGCTGATTTTGAAGAATATTTAGGCATTTTTTAACGTTTTCAAGAGATAAATTTTTAACTCCAGCTGCATAAGCATGTCCACCACCATTAAATTGGCTTGCAATATCATTAATGACATGCGTTTTACTTCTGATTGATCCATTAAATAAACCATTTTCTTCTTCAGTAAATAAGCACCAAGTATTTATTTCTTTAATTTTTTGATACTGAATAATATGCTCTCTAGCATGACTTGCACTTAATCCAAAAGATTCAAAATCCTCTTTCATTAATATGCAGTAAGCTAATCCCCCTTCTATAACTTCTATTCTACTACGAACCATTGAAGCAAATTGAAATGTTTTAAAATTGATTTCGAAAACATCCATATTGCATTTAGGAATATTAATTCCTAATTCAGTTAGCTTCGACGCAATATACAAAGTATTCGCAGTCGTATTATTCGTTGTAAAAGAAGCTGAATCAGTAAGTATTCCATAATATAAAGTTGTCGCAACTTTTAAAGATAAACAATATTCTGATTCGAGAAACATTTGAGCTAAGTATTCACAAGTAGCAGCCATTTTTGTATTACGAATATCAATATCCATAAAGTCATCACCTTTAGGATGATGATCAATGACAAGAACTTTTTTAGCAAGACTAAAACGACTGTCATCAACTCTATCTGAAGCTGAAGAATCCAATACAATAGCAATACTATTGATTATTACTTCATCATCAATAACATCAAAAGGTTCAAACTCAACATTACTTGATCCTTGTCCTAAACAATATACTTTTTTATCAGGAAAATTCTCATTAAGCCAATATTTAAGTCCAAATTGAGCACCTAATGCATCCATATCTGGATTTATATGTCTAAAAATACAAATTGATTCTTCATTTTGAATTAACTCAAAAAAGGCACTAAACATGATTTTATAAACCTAATAAACGAACTGTATCGCGTGCAATTACCAATTCTTCATTAGTAGGAACGATCCAAACACTAACTTTAGAATTATCAGTGCTAAGCTTAACTTCTTCTCCACGAGTTTTGTCATTAAGATCATAATTGATTTCTAAACCTAACGCAGACTCTAAAGATTCAAGTACCATATGACGTAAACGCATATCGTTTTCTCCTACTCCTGCAGTAAATGCAATTGCATCACAACCACCCATTTGCATTATGTAACCACCGATCACATTGATAATGCGATTAACGTACATTTTTTGAGTTAAGATAGCACGTGGATTTCCTTCGAGCACACCATTTTCAACATCTCGAGCATCACTTGAAATTCCACTTATTCCAAGCATACCAGATTTTTTATTTAAAACACTATCGATTTCATCAGGAGTTAATCCAGTTTTTTTCATCATATAAGGTATGATAGCTGGATCAATATCTCCAGAACGAGTACCCATCATGATTCCTGCAAGTGGAGTAAATCCCATAGAAGTATTTATACATTTTCCATCTTTAACAGCTGTGATCGAAGCTCCATTTCCTAAGTGACAAGTAATGATTTTTGTGCCAACAAGTTCAGTATTCATTAATTCAGCAGTTCTTTTAGAAACAAATGAATGAGAAGTACCATGTGCACCATAACGACGAACTTTGTAGTCTGTATACCATTCATATGGTACAGCGTACATATATGTATCAGGCTCCATTGTTTGATGGAAAGCCGTATCAAACACAAAAATATTACCACAATTAGGTAGTGCATTTTTAAATGCTACATAACCACCGGCATTAGCACGATTGTGTAGTGGAGCGAGTTCAGCATATTCCATAACTTTTGCATATGTTTCATCATTACATACACAACTATCTTGGAAATAGTCTCCTCCTTGAACTACACGGTGACCTGCCCCTTTGATTTCATCTAATGATGCAACAACTTTGTGGTCAACCAATGCAGCTAATAACATTTGTACTGCAACTTCATGGTTTGGAATATCACAATTTGTAGTGTGTTTTTCACCATTATACTTAATAGTAAAAATCCCATCATTTTTCCCAGGAGTTAATTCTAATCCTATTCTTTCGACAATCCCGGAACATAATACCTCTTCTTCAGGCATATTGTAGAGTTGAAACTTTAATGAAGATGATCCTGCATTAACTGAAATTACTTTGCTCATATTTTCCTCCTTATTCAGTATCTTTACATTTTGAAACGATTTCACTTACTTCTTTTATATTTAAAGCATCCAATTTTTCATAATAACTTAAACGCTTCATATATCTTGAATAATTTTCTAATTTACTTTCATAATCCAATAAAATTGATTCTGTTCTTTTGATCAAATCATAAACCGCTGTTCGACTTGTATTTAAAATCTCTGCGATCTCAGAATATGAATAATCTTCCCTATAATAATAGGACATGACTTCTTTTTGTTTATCTGTCAAACAGTTTTCATAAAAATCAAGATAGAAATTCATTTGTTCAGTTTTATTCAACATGACTAATTCCTTCAGTAATACTATAAATATAAGTTTCTAATTCAAAAGGTCTTAAATCATCATCTTTTTCACCTAACCCTACAAAATAAACTGGGATTTGTAGAATATCTTTAATAGCTAAAATAATACCACCTTTGGCTGTACCATCCATTTTTGTTAAAATCAAACCAGTCACATCTGTTGCTTCTTTAAATAGTTTAGCCTGTGACAATCCATTTTGACCAGTTGTAGAATCCAATACTAACCAAACATGATGTGGAGCATTTTCAATTTCGCGTCCGATCACTTTTCTCATTTTAGAAAGCTCATTCATTAAATTAACTTTGTTTTGAAGTCTTCCCGCAGTGTCACATAACAACACATCAATGTTATTCTCTTTTGCAAATCTACAGCCATCCACTAAGACACTACTTGGATCTTGTTTCAAATTTCCTTTGATGCAAGGTATATTTAGATTGTTAGCCCAACGTTCTAGTTGATCTACTGCACCTGCTCTGAATGTATCTGCTGCAACAACTGCAACTTTTTTTCCTTCATCGCGATATTTTTTTGCAAGCTTAGCAACTGTAGTTGTTTTTCCTGCTCCATTGACTCCAACCATCAAAATTACAGTACAACCATTTTCTTGAAAAATTACTTCTGGATCATGATCATCTTGATATAATTCCATCATACATTCAATAAGTAGATCGATTGTGTCTGGATAACTTAAATTAGCTTCTTTTTTGCTTTTTTCTTTAAGTCTTTCACAGATTTTGTCAGCAGTTTCAATACCTACATCACTTTCCAACAAACAAATCATCAATGACTCTAAAAAATCATCAGTTACACCTTTAAATCCAAATGCAAATCGACTAAGTTTCTCTGTAAATGTTTCTTTTGTTTTACTAAACCCTTTTAAATATTTATCGTTCTCTTCTTTTTTAGAAAATTGATCTTTGATCTTAGTAAAAAATCCCATTAGTGTACCTCACTTACTGAGTCAGCTAAACTCTTCGCTTCTTTAAGTTCAACTTTAAGCATTTGTGATACACCTTGTTTTTGCATCGTAACTCCATACAAGATATCACATTGTTCCATTGTACCTGGACGGTGAGTAACGACAATAAATTGTGTATCATCACTAAAGTTCTTTAAATAACGAGCCACTCGTTCAACATTTGCCTGATCAAGAGCAGCTTCAATTTCATCAAATATACAAAGTGGAACATGCCTAACTTTTAATATTGAGAATAGAACGCTGATTGCGATCAAACTCTTTTCTCCTCCACTAAATAAGCGAATGTTTTGAACTTGTTTTCCAGGAGGTTGAACATCAATATCAACTCCTGTATTTAAAATATCGGTAGGATCTTCCAAAAATAACTTTGCCTTCCCACCACCAAACAATACTCTAAATGTTTCATTGAATTCCGCATTGATTTTATCAAACATTTCTTTAAATAACTTGGTCATTACATCATCCATTTCATCAATGGCATTTAGGATTTTATCTCTACTTTCAAGAAGATCATCTCTTTGTTTGACTAAGAATTCATAACGTTCATTCACTTCCAAAAATTCTTCAGGAGCATTCATATTGATATTTCCCAATGCTTCTATTTCTGAACGTAATTTTAATACTTCTTCCTTTGCATTTGAGTAATCAAACTCTTCTATTTTTGACTTTGCAAATTCAAAAGTGAGTTCATATTCACTAGCTAATCGATTTAACGAAGATTCCAATCGAGTTGTAATTCTAGCTCGATCGATTTGGACAGCTCTTTCACTAGCTACCGCAAGTTCTAATTCTTTACGAATTTGACGTATTTGTTGCTCCTTACGTTCAATTTCTGTAGTTAGTTTCATTCGTGTTTCACGTTTGACTTTAATTGAAGTTGTTATTTCGTCCCTGGTTGTATAGCATGTATTTAATTGTTCAATTAATGAGTCTGCGAAATTTAACTCACCTAGTGATTGATCCTCATTAGGTACTAAAGTTTCATAATCACTTTTTAAACGTTCATATTTCGCTCTTTTCGCTTCAACTACTGGTTCAAGTTGTGCAAGATTAATCCTTTTTTCCATTAATTGAGATTCAAGCTCTGCTTTTTTACTATTCGCAACTGAATAGTTTTTTTGTGCTAACTCAACAAGAGCTTCTTGAGAGATCAATTTTTCTTTGACCTCGTTCAATTCTTTTTCAGCAGTCATGAGTGAAGTAGAATTTTTGATCTTCCCCCCTGTCATTGAACCACCTTTATGAATTACATCACCATCCAATGTAACGATTTTATAATTAAATCCAAGCAAATCAGCTAATTTGTTACCATTAACTAATTTATCTGTCACAATTACATTTTGAAGTAAACTTTTATTGACGATTTCAAATTGTGCATCACAATCGACAAAATCACTTGCTACACCTAAATAGCCTTCGGTATTATTACAAATGATTTGATGATTTTCATTTATTGATCTTTCGACACATACTCGAGTAGGTAAGAATGTAGCTCGACCGCTTTGATTTCTCTTTAAGAAGTCGATGGCTTTTCTCGCAGCTGCTTCATCAGTTGTGACAATATTGAACATTGCTCCACCTAATGCCACAGCGATTGCTTCTTCATATCCGTTATGAGGAATCAAAGATTGAGCTACAACACCAAGTACACCCGGAAAACTAGACTGATTATCCATAACTGATTTTACACCGGCCTGAGAATTGAAAGGTTCTTTGATCATGTTTTCAAGAATTTCCTTACGGTTTTGAAGTCTTCTTAAAAACAAATTAGCTTCTTCATTCTTTTGTGAACTTTCAACGATCTCTATTGCAGTACTTGATAATTGGGTAGAAAGCAACTCAACATCAATATTGATCTGCTCAATACGTTTTGTACGATCTTCATACTCAAATCTTGCTTCATCAAGTAAGCTAGCTATTTCTTTTGTTTTTTCTTCAATGTTTCCTACTTCAATTGCATATTTTCTTTTTTCATCAACTTCAATTTTACGTGTTTCTAGAATTTGGATTTCTTTAACCGTTTTGATCAAATTTTCCTGCATTCTATTAATTTCAATTTCTAACATATTAGCTTGAGATTTAGCTTCAACATTAGCTGTATCATGCATTTGAATAGTTGCGTTATGCATTGCCGTTTGACTTTCGATCGTAAACAAAGTCGCATCAGCTTGCTCAATACCATTTTTTTCTGTTTCAATTTCATTTACTAAAACAGCGATTTCTATTTCTTTTAATCGGTCTTTTTTCTCACGATAAATTTCAGCTTTTTTCGCTTGTCTACGTAAAGGATTAACCTGTCTTTCAAGTTCATTAACTATATCCGCAACACGATCAAGATTTTCTTTAGTTCTTTCTAATTTAGAAAGTGATTCAATTTTTCTTTTTTTATATTTACTTACGCCTGCAGCTTCTTCAAAAATAGCACGTCGATCAATTGGTTTTGACTCTGCAAAGCTTGAGATATTACCTTGTGAAATCATCGATAACGAGTCTTTTCCTAAGCCTGTATCTAAAATCAAATCTGTAATATCCTTTAATCTACACGGAACACGATTGATTAAATATTCACCTTCAGCTGAGTTGCGATATATTCTACGAGTTACTTCTATTTCCTCTGAATCATAATTTAATGTATGATTTCCATTATCAAAAACTAAAGTTACTTCAGCTAATGAGACCATTTTTCGATCTGCACTACCTGCAAAAATAACATCGGTCATTGTTGTACCTCGAAGTGATTTTACTGATTGTTCACCAAGTACCCAACGAACTGCGTCAGTAATATTACTTTTACCACAACCATTTGGACCTACAACACCAGTAATCGGATGATCGAAGGCAATAACTACTTTATCAGCAAATGACTTGAAACCTTGCATTTCAACTCGTTTTAAAAACATAGTGATCCTCCTAACTGTACCAAGGTATTATATCAAACTTACACACAAAAAAATATAAAAAAATGCTTAATCATACTGATTTAAGCGTTTTTTTGGTCTTTTAATAAGTCTCTAATTTCTTCTAGCAGCAGTTCTTCATTCGATTTTACAGGAACTGGTGCTGGTTCCTCTTCTTTTTTACGTTTGAAACTATTCAACAAACGAATAAATATAAAAATTGAAAAGGCTACGATCACAAAATCAAGAACATTTTGTAAAAAAGATCCAATCAATAAATATACAGATTCCTCACCACGCTCGACAATAAGTATTTTAATATTATTGAAATTAACACTTCCTAATATCCCTGCAAAACAAGGCATGATGACATCATTTACTAAAGAAGTAACAATCTTAGAAAAAGCAGATCCGATAATTACCCCCACAGCCATATCCAACACATTTCCTTTTAAGGCAAATGTTTTGAACTCATTTAAAAATTTTTTCATTTCTTTTTCTCCATTCTTTAACTTGATTATCTGATTCAATTGTAAAATGAATATAAGGTAAAATCAACTTTGAAATTTCACGAAGTTCAAAGTTTTCCGCTTCAAGAATCAAACTATGACATCGATCATCACTACTTAGAATAAATTGATCTCCTTTTTTGTTTTGAAGTTTATATTCATCGGATTTACAACGATGACAATTCATTTTTTTACCATCTTCTAAAACAGTATTAAGCAAACAATATTTTGATATCATACAACGACGATGTCCATATGTAAGCATGGCAACTTGCGGTAATCGTTTCCTCTTCTTTAGGTACTCTTCAATCATTTGTTCAACTTGTTCAACATTCATTTCAGTAGAAGCAATAATACCATTTACACCACATTTCATTAAGAATTGAATTGCGTAACTATTTGTAACATTCAAATCAGATCCTGCAATTATTATTTGTGATTGGTCAAAATCAATAGTTTCTAATGCACCTAATTGATTAATGATTATTTGTTGTCGAATTAAATGCTCACGACTTTCAGAAACAAGTTGTCCAACTTGACCACAATTCTCAAATTTATCCAAAACTGTTTTACGACTGCTAAATAGCTGAATTTTATCATTTTGAAGGTTTTCAAACTGATCGATTTTGTCCACTTCTATAATTGCTGAAGGCAATAGGTTATCATTTTTTCTAATTGAATAAGTTCTAATGTTATGAATTCGTTTTACTTGTATTCTTTTTTCATTTAAACATTCTATCGCAAGTCTTCGAATTTCATTGATTGTCTTTAAACTTAAAAATAAATTATCATCTGATACAATTTCAATTGATTCATATTCATAAACAGTATCTTTGATTTTAGAGATTTGTTCAATGATTTTTTCTTTAGTAACGGCTATTTTTTGGGCAGTTTGACATAACTCTTCACTAGTGACTTCAACTTGATTGACACCATCACTGACTTGAATGATCAATGGTTGATTAATGATCGCAATACATTTGATTTTAATCAAAACTGGTTCATAAAAAGAGCTTAATTTTGATGTAATATCATTACATTGAACACTATCTGTAGTAAGCAAAACCTCATCATTTGGGTAAAATCTTTGTTTTAAGTTTGTTTCTAGAAAAATCACATCATTTTTTTGAGCACTATTCACAAGATGTTCATCGATCGCTATTCGATTTGCGATCATTCCAAAATCATAATTTTTGGACACGATTCGAATTCCATCACCTTGATGAAGTGGGTTAATAAGTTTTATCATTATTCCTTTTGGGGTACTATGAATCACTTTCCCTAATACTATACCTTGGTGATTAGGACGATAATAATTAACTAAATCCAGTCCTTTTTGATTAAAAAGATGTCCTGTTGTAAACCCTCGATTAAATAATTTCTTTAAACTATCCAGATTTTCCTGATCTTGTGTATAAACCTGATTTAACATAACCTTATCGATTGCTTCTCGATATTGACGAACCACTTCATAAACATACTCTGGTCTTTTCATTCGACCTTCAATTTTAAAACTAGTTACACCTGCATCGATTAATTCATTCACATGATCTAGTGTATATAAATCCTTTGGACTAAGTAAATATTCACCAGTAGTATCAATTTGATGACCAGAAGAATCAATCAAGCTGTACTGAAGCCGACATGGTTGAGCACATTCACCGCGATTACCACTGCGATTTCCAATGTAAGAACTCATCAAACAACGACCACTATAGCAAACACAAAGTGCTCCATGGACAAAGACTTCAATTTCAATATCTTCTTCACAACATTTTTTAACTAGTTCTATTGGTGTTTCTCTAGCTAAAACAACTCTTTTAGCACCATGTTTTCTTGCGAATCGGACACCATCTACATTATGAATATGCATTTGAGTTGAACAATGAATTTCAAAATCAGGAAATTGAGCTTCAAGAATCTCAAAAAGACCTAGATCTTGTATGATCAAAGCATCTACTTGGGCATAATAATAAAATTTGATTTGATCGATCGCATCTTCAATTTCATGATCGTAAAGTAATGTATTCATTGTCACATAGACTTTAACTCCTCGAATATGACAATATTTAACTGCTTCAATCAATTCTTCTTTATCAAAATTGTTTGCGAATGCTCGTGCTCCAAACCGTATACCACCTAAATAAACAGCATTCGCTCCTGCTGAAACTGCTGCCTTTAAGCTGTCAAACGATCCTGCAGGTGCAAGTAATTCTACAGTTTTCATTTAAAACAACCCTTTTAAAACAGTTGCGACACCCATAAAAATCAGTGGCAATCCAAACCATATTCCTATTAATGTTACACAAAAAACAATCCCTAGAATGATCATAGCCAATCCTAAAATGATCGTAATTACTTTTCCAAATAAACTTAAAATAAAACCTGCAATCATAAACAATAAACGAAAAGGAAAAAATAAAATATCGAAAATCATCACAAAACCTCCTTAATCTTACTGTATTCTTCTAACAACTTATCAAACGATGTAGATGCATTAGCACTACTTGTCGAGGGTAATACTATTCTTTTTATCTCTAGTGTTTTATAGCTTTTTAAAAATAAATCATAAGCTTTTTTTCCATTAAACACAAGTAATTCGATCGATGAGTCTTCGATCAATAAATCAATCCTATTTACGACTACATCACGAATACTGGAATCACTACTTTTATGGATTTTACAACTTTTGATCACATCCCACAACGCTATTTTATTTGCTAAACAGAATTCTATTTTACTTTGTTTATCAATTAATTCAGTATGAAACAATGTTTCCATTACCGGCCAAAAACGATTAGTTTTGTTTGCATAATAGAAATTATTCTCGCGTGAAATTACAGAAGGAAATGAACCTAAGATAAGTATTTTAGAATTCTTATCTACAATGGGATCAAAAGGATGGATGATATCACTCATTTGAATCGATCACTTTCACTTCAAGTGCCAAACCACCTAAGGAAGTTTCTTTTAATTCTAGTGGTATCATTTGACCTGTATAACTCATAGTATTGATTACCATATCAAATCGAACGCGATTTTCTTTAATTCCAGACAACACCTTAGCTAGTAACATAGCATCAATAGAACGTAAGACTGCAACACCATTACGTTCGATACAAGGAATGATTACATATCCCCCTACTGGATCACATGTTAACCCCAAATGATGCTCCATTGCGATTTCTGCAGCGTATTCGATTTGTTTATTGTTTAAATCATTTAAATATGCACTAGCCGCCGCTGCCATACTACAAGCTGCACCGATCTCAGCCTGGCAACCACCCACTGCTCCAGAAATCGTTGCATTTGATTTGATGACATTTCCAAACAATCCTGCAACAGCTAAAGCTTGTACTAATCGTTTACGAGTCATTCCAACATCATTGTAATAATAATACATCAAACTAGCCATAATTCCACAGGAACCAAGCGTAGGAGCTGTAACTACAAGATTTATAGAAGCATTTTCTTCACTAGTCGCATATGCATAAGCCATCAGTTTCATTCTTGTTTTTTCATTTTCATCTTCTATATTTTGACTCTTGAAGTAAATTGATTTAGCGCAACGCTCTATTTTCAATTTACCTGGAAGTATTCCTTGAGCATTCAATCCTCTTTCAACAGAATCTAACATAGCTGATAAAATTGAATTCAAATACAATTCTAAATCTTCTTCATTTTGATTTGCATATTCATATAAAGATATTTTATGTTTTTGACAATAATCCATGATTTCAGTCATATTTTTTTCTTTGTAAATATCTTTATTATTGGTTGTTGGTTTTTCCAAGATTTCAATACTTCCACCACCTAAGGAAAAAACTGTCCATTTAGCGATCAATGAACTATTTTGATCAAAACCATAAATATAAAATCCATTTGGAAAGCTTTCATTCCAATTAAGTTTAAATTCTACTAAACAAGGAACTGGTTCAAATGTTTTTTTAATAATATAATCAGTAAAATGTCCTTTTCCAGTCAAAGATAAAGAACCATACAACTCAACGCGGATATAATCCACATCAGGGTAACTTTCTTTGTATTGTCTACATGCTTCAGCCGGTGCTAAAGTATGAGAACTACTTGGTCCAAATCCAATCTTATACAATTGTTTTAAAGATTCCATTTTGTACTCCTTCTCAAGTAATAGTTAATTCCTTTTAAAAGTATCTAAAATTGTACCATCACTTCCATAATATGTCCCTGTATCAAAAAATCCATCATCACCATTATAATAAACCCAATAACTTCCATCAATATAATAGAGGTCCACTCGATAAAAGGAGTGATCATAGGCATCACGATAATACATTCTTAAAACAGTTCCTTCCTCAATAATTTCTTCAGTATAATCAGGAACATCACTTCCATTAAAATGATTATCTACATGCCAATATTCACCAAAAAATGTTCCTTCACTGTATAGAGGAAATTTATTTGATATTGAATAATCATAAATATAAAACGAATGAACAGATTTACCATCATTTTTATAATATTGTAAATACTCAATCATATTTCCATATATATCAAAATAGGTAGTTTCTTCAGTAATCTTATATTCACAATAGCTTTTTATTACAATATCATTTTCATTTAAATCATCAACACAGCTACCACCTTCTTTGGAAGTATATGATTTCTGATTTAATTGTTTTTCAATACCATTTTCTTCGTCATCTTTTTTATCGTCTGATATTTCATCTATATCACTATCTTGATCTTGAATAGAATTATAAATTTTCAACAATTCTTCATTAGAAGGATTTTCTAATAAACCTTGTTCAATCACTATTACTGCATTTTCAAAATCTGATAATTCTACAAACATTTCATAAGCACCTAGATATCCTAAATAGTTATTAGGTTCAGCCTGTATCAAAGCTTGATATTGTTCTAAAGCTAGATCGTATTTTAAATCTAGTGCATAACTTTGAGCTGATTCTAATATTGATGGTTTTTCTAATTCAACTTCTTTTGCATTACATGCAACTAAAATGAATAATAAAAGTGTAAACAATAATAGCTTAATCACTTTATTCATAAATATCAAACTCCCTTCGTAGCTAAGATTAAAAAACGTTCAAAGGCGAAAACTCGATCCATAGTTTTAAATTTAAAGTCTTGATCTAGTTGAGCGCATTCTTGTATCAAAGAACTCATTCTTTCTAATGATATTTTATAAGAAGATTCATGAGCTAGTTTTATACGATATGGATGTATTTTCAGCATATTTGCCATACTTGCTTCACGAACACCTTGTTCATGTAAAACTTTAACCTGATACAACAATCGAAATTGATTTGAAATTAAAGATATCAAACCGATAGGATCAGTATTTAATATTTGTAAGTCACGCCAATGATGCATCGCTTTTTTTAAATCGCATTGCACTACAGCATTCACAAGTTCAAATACATTATCTTCTAAAGGTCTAGTAACTAATAAACGAATTGCTTCTTCATTTAACTCATATGGATAAAGAATAAGTTTATTTAAAACATTTTTAAAATTCATTAAATCAGGAGTCAATCTCAATAATAATTCATCCATTACTTTTGGCGATAAACGAATATTATTATGTTGACATTTTTGTCTAACAATAGCACTGAATTGTGCTTTATCCAACTGATTAAATTGACTACATTCACAACTTTTAGTGATCAATTTACTAATTTTTTTGCGACTATCAAGTTTTTCAAATTCACCTGCTAAAATTAAGATAGTCGAACTATTGGATTTTTCTAAATATTGAGTTAATATGGTTTGATCTGTTTCTGATAAAGAATCACTGGTTGATAAAAAATTACAATTACGAACCAAAATCACTTTATATGTAGAAAAAAATGGTATGATCCAACAATCATCAATTACATTAGAAATACTAAAACCGCTTTCAGCTGCATCATAGCGCTGAACGCTCATATCAGATTCATCGTTAACCCATTCTTTAATAATTTGATTGATTTTATCATTCATTAAAATGGTTTCTGTTCCATAAATGCAATAATTCATTTTACCACCCACTTGATTATACCAAATTGTCGATTACTCGTGTTAATGAAATTGAAAAAAGTTGTTGAAGTTATTGTAATATCACCTTGAATCTGAGTATCAAGTAGTGGAATCTGTAAATCATTTAGTCTTTTTAATACATCCGGATGCGGATGATGATAACTATTATTTAAACCACTGCTGTTCACAACTAGAATTGGCTTAACGCTTTCCAATAATTTTGTACTTGTTGCAGTGTTACTTCCATGATGGGCAATTTTAATTAAATCAAACTGACCAACATCAAAATCATTGATAAGTTGAAATTCCACTTCACTTGAAATATCTGCTAAAAATAAATAATTTATTTTATTCAAATTAAACATAACGATCAAAATACGATCATTAGCCGTTTGAAATTGCTCATATTGGATTATATTGAAAGTTAAATCCTTTATTGTGATTGTTTGAGTTAATTCATTAATGATCTTGTTTACTTCAAAGTCTTGTAAAAGCAGATCTTTTGAACCTGAATGATCTTCATCATCATGTGTTAAAATCAATAAATCAAGTTTTTTGATTCCTTTTGCCTTTAAAAAGCTTTTAAGTGATTCATATTGATTCTTTTTTCCTGTGTCAATCAATATATTTGCTTGATTCAATGGTAATCGTATTAATATACAATCTCCTTGATCAACATTGATAAAACTAACTTCTGCAAAAGGACTAGATAGCTGAAAAACCAAAATTATACTTATCAAGATATTCAGTAAAATTAAAATTCGATCATTCTTAATATAAAACAATTGGATCAAACAAATAATAAACAATAATTCTGGACATTTACCATAGGCAACAAATTGGTTTATTTCGAATTTCGATAAAAAACTAACCCCAATTTCTACTAGTGATGTATCCATTATTAAATCTAAATATGCAAATACCGTTAATAGAGCAGTTAATTTTTGGATCAGAGTAAAAAATATTAATTCAAAAAAATTAACAGAGTATAGAAAATAACTTTGGATCATCATAATAAATAAAAATCGATGTTTCTTAGATTTAGACTGTAAAAAAACTAATCCTGTCGGAATCAAATAGGACAAACTAGACAATAGACTAGAATTGAAAATAAAACATAGTATTGTAATGATGGCATAACTTTCAATAGTGTTTATTTTTAACTGGTCAAAAATAGTTAAACCCAATTTTCGTAGCACAAAAAATGGAAAATGAAAAAGAATACCTAAAAATATATATAATAAAATTTCAATTATTTTGTTTTGTTTTTTATTGAACACAAATGAAAACAAATATAATATCCCTTTTACTAACCATATCATATGAAAACCACATTGTAAAAACCACATATTTGATGTTGTTTTTTGTAGTAAACAAAGAGCTAAATAAATGAATCGATCTTCATATTTTAAAGTATTAATTCTTTTATGGATCAATGACCTTATTGAATTAGATTCTTTAATTAATTTAATATCATTTGATACAATTGTCGCAATTATATTTTTTTGATTATTGATTTTTTCAAAATTTATTAAATAAAAATGAGAAGAATCTTTATTATTAATGAGATCTCCTTTGATCAATAAGACAGAATCAAGTAGTGGAGTATTATCTGAAATGATTCGTATGTTTCCTTCATTTACTTTGACCACAAATGATTTTTGACTAATTTCAATTACTTTACCTTGAATTACATTTTCATTAAACACAACTTTATTATTTAGTATTAAACTAGTACAATAGATAGCTACAACAAAAACTAAATCGAATTTATTCAATTTTTTCCTAAGCACAATCAAACACAACAACAATACAAAAAACTGAACTTTAGCTTCAAACCATGTACAAACAAACAAGATAAAGGCAATAAGTAAATAATTGACTTTCATAATCTAATATAATCCTTGATCGATTCAAAAGTTTTCTTTCCTATTCCTTTTACATTCAATAAATCTTCAAGATCAGTAAAACCACCATGATTATTTCGATATTCAATAATTCTCGTGGCTGTAACTTGACCGATACCTTTAAGCGTACATAGTTGTTCAATAGATGCAGAATTGATAGAAATTAAGTTATTTTGAGTTTTTTCAATGACAATAATTTCTTTATCTAGTAATATTTTTTGATAACTAAATCGAGAAAGATCACTATCTTCATATAAATCGAGCAATTTTAATAAATCTTCGAAAGTAGAATAATGACTTAAAGAAAATGTTCCTTCGTTTTTCAAATAACCTCTTACTTCAATTGTGATTTGGTTAGTTTTAGTTAATATTATGGGTTGAGTATTAAATAATGAAATGCAAATTAGGCAGATAAAAAAAATAAGTAGTTTTTTCATAAAGAACCTCCTACTTATTTATTCTCTTAAAATCGTGCTTCACCTAAATTATTTTGCATTTATTTCTAAAATTTTTACTTTATAAGGTTCATCAACTTGAACTTCAACAATCGCTCCAACTTTTTTCTCTAAAATAGCTTCTGCAAGTGGAGTTGCATTAGATAATTTTCCATTAAGTGGATCAGCTTCATATGAACCTACAATAACATAAGTGTTTTTTTCTTTTGTATCCATTTCTTGAACCACTACTGTAGAACCAAGTTTAACTACTGTTCCATCAGTTTCTTCAATAATTTCAACATTTTTAAGCATTGCTTCCAGTTGTTTAATACGTGCTTCAACTTGAGCTTGACGATCTCTAGCGGCATCATAATCAGCATTTTCTGATAAGTCACCTTGAGCACGGGCTGCACGTAAATCTTCAATAACTTCCTGACGAATGACTTGGACTAAATGTTCATGTTCATTTTTTAAATCTTCAAGACCTTCATGAGTTACATAAATTTTTTCTGACATATTTTCACTCCTAACGGTATGTATTATACCATGTTCGTTTTAATTATACTACTGATTTTCGTGTTCAATAAATCGATTGCGACAGTGTTATGACCACCTTCAGGTACGATCACATCAGCATAACGTTTGCTTGGTTCAATAAATAACTCATGCATTACTCTAACTGTGGTAGTATATTGAGTTACAACGGATTGAAGTGTTCTGCCACGCTCTTCAACATCTCGCATTAAACGACGAATAAATCGGATATCAGCATCAGTATCTACAAATACCTTGATATCACAAATTGATCGGATACGTTCATCTTCAAGGACAAATAACCCTTCAAGGATAATTACATCACAAGGTTCGATAATCTCAGTATTTGCACTCCTTGTATGATTCACGAAATCATATAAAGGTTTTTCGATCGTAACTCCACTAATCAGTAAATTTAATTGGGTCATCAATAAATCAATATCAAATGCGAATGGATGATCATAATTAGTTTTAACTCTTTCTTCCATGCTCATATGTGACTGATCTTTGTAATAATCATCCAAACGAATGATCACTACAGATTGAGACTCAAAATCATTAAAAAGTTTTTGTGCGATTGATGTTTTTCCTGATGCGCTTCCACCGGCAATTCCAATGCATACAGATTTCATGAAAATTCTCCTTATCTTAAATATTTTTGAACATATTTGTTATGTTCTGCTAAAGTTTTAGAATAGTAAACTGTACCATCTCCATAAACGTCTGCCATGAAGAAATAATAGTCATTTGCAGTTGGATTAAGTGTAGCATCAATTGCTGCTTCACCAGGGTTTAAAATTGGTCCTGGAGGTAGCCCTAAATATTTGTATGTGTTGTAAGGAGAATCATAATCTGGATTAACTTCACATTTTGTCCAATCATCATCACGATTTTTATCGATGGCATAACAAACGGTAACACTTGATTGAAGTTTCCATCCATCTTTAATTCGATTATAAAATACTTGTGAGATCATTTTCATATCATCAACCTTACTTGCTTCATACTGAACGATTGATGCTAATGTATAAAGTTGATGGATCGAAAGATTTTGATTATCAATTTGATCTTTATACTTATTGTATATCTTCAAAGACTGACCTAGTAATTTCTCAGTGACCTGTTTAGCAGTGCTATCAGGATTAAATTTGTATGTATTAGGCATTAAATAACCTTCAAGTAAATAACGAGAATTTGGGTTGAATATTTCTTCAGTAAGAAATGGATATTGATCCATAAGTGAACGAACATATTCTTCATCATTCCAAAGAGCCAAAAGTTCATCTGCCTCAACATTTACCTTATCCGCTATTTTATCTGCGATATGCTTACACCAATCACCTTCAATGAGCGTTACTGACACATCATTTGTATGGGCATTGGAAGCATCAGATAAAACATTTAAGATATTTTCAAGATCCATATAACCATTCAAGTCATATTCTCCTGCTTTGATCATTACATTTCCATTCAATTTTAAGTAAATTTTTGCCATAAAACTACTTTTAATCAAACCTTCTTTTTCAAGATTTGTTAAAACAGTATTCGTGCTTTGACCTGTTTTTACTTCAAAAATAATTTCTTTGTCTACACCAAGACTTGAAATCGAACTTTTATAATATGCAAATGAGGCAAATACGATCACAAGAGCTAAGGTAAGTATCAACCCAACAATTCTTCCAACTCGGATTTTACGCTTCTTCTTCATCAGATCCCTCTATTTCATCCATAAAGGCTCCAAATACCTCCTCGATCATATCCAGTTCATCTTGATCGTCAACAGGTTCCATTTGTCCATCTTCAGTGTATGAACAACTATAAACCAGACCTTCTTCATCTTGAGGATCTGTAAATAAAACATAACTTTTATTTCTTGATTCATCATCAAAAGTAAAAAGTATTTCCATTTCTTTTTCTGAACCATCTTCCTCACGAATTAATATTTTATTTGATTCTACCATAATTTTCTCTCCTAATTTTTTTAAAAAAAGGGTGAAATCACCCTACTTTGAATCTAGGTAACCCTGAAGAATCTGAACTGCTGCAACTTGATCCACTACTTCTTTTCTTTTTTTTCTTGAAACATCAGCGGAAATCAATAATTTTGTTGCCGCAACAGTAGTTAATCGTTCATCGATCAAGGTAATTTTACATGTCAGAATTTCTTCCAACATTTCTTTAAACTCAATCGATATTTCACCACGAATACCAATATCTCCATTCATGTGTTTTGGTAACCCCAAAACAATTTCATCAACTTTGAGCTCTTTGCACAGTTCGACTACGCGATCACGTGCAGCTATGTAATTGTCTTCTTCAAAACGAAAAGTTTCTACCGTTCTGGCTATCATTCCAAGTGGATCAGAAACTGCGATTCCACAAGTACGACTTCCTAAATCTAAACCTAATACTCTCATTTTTTATCATCCAAATAAGCTCTTACAAGCTCTTCGATAATTTCATAACGTTCAACCGATTGAATAATAGATCGAGCATTTCTGTGACTTGAGATGTATGCAGGATCATTTGAAATTAAATATCCCGCTAATTGATTTACTGCATTATATCCTCTTTCCTCTAAAGCTTCTTTAGTCAAACGCATAACTTGTTTAATATTATCTCGACTAATTTCATCAGATTTATAGGACATTGTTTCAGTCATCGGATTTTTCATAGATGATCCCTCCTTATAGAGTCTATTTTAACTTATTCTTGAATAAAAATAAAGCTATTCCCCTACTTTTTGTATAATTTGAGTTAATACTTCATCTACACGAGAAATATCTTTACCGCCAGATTGAGCAAGATCAGGTCTTCCTCCTCCGTTACCATCACTTAATGAAGCAGCCAATTTAACGAAATCTCCAGCTTTCAAGCCATTTTCAATTGCTTTTGGACTCGCAGCACATACATAAACTACTTTATCTTCGGCTACATTCGCAAGGAAAACAAAACTGTCAGCACATTTGTTTCTCAAATTTTCTGCAAGGCTTTTTAGCGATGCACTGTCTGCATTATCTAAACGCAATATGATCGTATTAATTCCATTAATATTTTTCGCCTTCGCAACCATTTCATCAGCTTGTGACATTAATAATTTTTGATTTTGGATAGCGATGACTTTACGTAATTGATTTGCTTCCTCGATAAGTTGTGCTACCTTGCCTTCAACATTAACTAGTCCATTCATCTTTAATTGAGTTGCGATGTCCTTTAAAGTATCTTGAATATCTTTAAATTCATCATATGCAGCCATCTTAGTTTTAGCGGTAATACGTCGAATACCAGAACCAATACTTTCCTCAGATACAATTTTATAAACACCAATTTCTTGCGTATTAGAAACATGGGTTCCTCCACACAATTCTTTTGATACTTCACCCATCGAAACAACACGTACTGTATCCCCATATTTTTCATCAAACAAAGCGATCGCACCACTGTTTTTAGCTTCTTCAATTGTCATGATTTCAGTCAAAACTGGATTTGATTCCATCACCATTTGGTTTACTTGTCTTTCAATTTCTTTTAGCTGATCGTCAGTTACCTTTTCAAAGTGACTGAAGTCAAAACGTGAATATTCATCCCCTGCATAAGAACCAGCTTGTTCGACATGATTTCCTAAAACATTACGAAGTGCACTTTGAAGTAGATGGATCGAACTGTGGTTTGCCTTGATTTTAGTTCGATGAGCTTCATTGATCTTAGCTACAACTTCATCCCCTACTTTTACTGATCCTGATAATACATTGATCGTATGCAAATGTTGATGATGAGGAGCTTTGTTGACACTAATAACTTCAGCCTTGAAATCATAATTTATAATTTCACCAAGATCAGCGATTTGACCTCCACTTTCAGCATAGAAACAAGTATTATCAAGAATGATCATTCCTGAATCAGAAATCGTATCTACTTTTTTACCATCTTTGAAACAACCGATTACTTTAGCAGCAGTTTTCATTTCACAATAGCCAGTGAATGTAGATTCTTCAACGAAATTCATTAAATCAATCGATTGACTATTCATAGATTGTTCATCATCACGCGCACTACGAGCTCTTTGTTTCTGTTCATTCATGCATGCATTAAACCCGTCTAGATCAACTTCAAAACCACGTTCTTCGGCAATCTCTGTCGTTAGTTCTTTAGGGAAACCATAGGTATCATATAGTTTGAACATTATAACTCCATCCAATACTTTAGTTTCTGCATTATTCAATGCATCTTGCAATAATTTTTCCCCATTCGATAAAGTAGTAGCGAATGTTTCCTCTTCAATTTTTACCAGTTTGATCACTAATTCCTTGCGATCAACTAAGTTTGGATAGAAATCTTTCATATTATCAACGACAAGTTCGACAAGGTTATACATAAATGCACCTTGAATACCAAGTTTAATTCCGTAACGAACTGCACGGCGTAGTACTCTTCTTAGGACATAACCACGTCCTTCGTTTGAGAAAGCAGCTCCATCAGAAATCGCAAATGTAACAGTTCGAATATGATCTGCGATAACGCGATAAGCCATCTTATAATCGCCATCATAAGGGTACTTAGCTAATTTTTCTACAGCACGAATCGTTGGTAAAAATAAGTCAGTATCATAATTTGTTTCTCCTTCTTGAACAATCGAAACTAAACGTTCAAGCCCCATACCCGTATCAATGTTTTTCTGTGGTAATTCTTTGTATTCTTTGCGATCGATTTCTGGATTACAATCATATTGACTGAAAACTACATTCCAAACTTCGGTATAACGATCATTTTCAAGCTCTTCAAAAAACAAGCGTTCTCCTAAACCTTCTGGGTCATACTTTTCACCACGGTCATAAAAAATTTCACTGTCTGGTCCACCTGGGCCTTCCCCAATTTCCCAAAAGTTATTTGGTGTTTTTAAAATATGAGTTGGATCGATTTTACATAAGTTGATCCAAGTGTTGTAGGCAACTTCATCATCTGGATAAACAGTTACATAAATCTTATTTTTATCAAAACCGATCCATTCTGGACTCGTTAAAAACTCCCAGGCATATTGGATCGCTTCTTCTTTAAAATAATCGCCAATCGAAAAATTCCCAAGCATTTCAAAGAATGTATGATGACGAGCCGTTTTACCAACATTTTCAATGTCATTTGTACGAATACTCTTTTGGGCATTTACGATTCGATTGCATTTTGGTGTTTCACTGCCATCAAAATATTTTTTTAAAGCTGCCACCCCAGAATTGATCCACAACAATGTTGGATCATTGTGAGGGATCAAACTTGCCCCAGGTTCGATCATGTGACCTTTTTGTGCGAAATAATCCAAAAACATTTTTCTTACTTGACTACCAGTTAAGTTTTTCATCTTTTTTCCTCCTAAACATAAAAAAACGTCCCAACTACAGGAACGTTAAACTAACGCGGTACCATCCTGATTCGTGTAAAAACACGCACCTTGATTATCTTTAACGCAGACATACGTTGTTGATTAAACACTCTTAGAAGTAGCTTCGATTTTAAATTCATTACTTTCACCTGCATAATGATCTCTATTGGATTAAAATCTACTTATCTTCATCATTGATTTCGTCAAAATCATACCACATATTTTCCCATGTGCCAACTGTTTTTGTTTGATTTGTGTAGAGGTAACTACGATAGACAAGTTGAGCGATCACTGCGAGGACCGGAGCTAAAATAAATCCAGCAAATCCAAAGAGTGAACCAAAAATAATTATTGATATTAAGGACACAATTGGTTTTACATCCAACACTTTATTAAATATATAGGGTTGTATAAAATTAGCTTCAATTTGCTGAATCAAAGCACAAATAATAAATAATTCAATACGAAAAATTCCTGTATTAAGATAATCAACTAATACGATCACGATCTGCCCAATCGTTGCCCCTACATAGGGAATCAAGTTTAGAAAAGCTACCATTATTGCATAAATAAGTGGATGTCTTACTTGAAATAACCATAAGACAAGTGATTCTGAAACAAATAGAAATAAAAGATCTAAACCCATACCTTTAAAATAATGCAACACAACATTATTACTTGTGTGATAAAAACTTGTAAATGTTGAATTATTTTTAAATAATCGTTTTAAACCATGCATTATATCTGGTAAATCTAATGATATAAAATAAGCTGCAATATAACTTAAGGCAAATTGACTAATTTTTCCAATCATTAATACTGTTGAATCAAGCGCGATCTTCATACCCTGTGTTAAGTCAAATTGCTGAATAAAATCTAAGATTGTATTGAATGAACTTAATTCTATTATATCGATGAAATACTCCTGCAAGCTTCCTAAATCACCAACTAAAGTAGGTAATACAAGAGTTAGTACAATTCCAATGAAAAAAAACAAACTTAAATAAACAATCGTACAACGAATTGCCCGATTAAACCATGGAATCAATGTGATCAATGGTTCAAATACAATCACTAAAATTGCAGATAAGAAAATAAAGGAACACTGATTTATCAAGCTTAAAATAAAACTCAAACAACCTATTTTCTCTAGTATAAATAATGATAAAATGCCCACAATCAGGATGTAGAGCGCCTTAATGTAAATATTGGTCTTCATACGAAAAAATAACCCATTGGGTTATTTTGACAGATCATGAACTTTACGCATGATTTTCTTTTGGGCTCGTTTTGCCTGATAAACTGTATCGACGAGTTCATCTTCGTAGTTGATTGCGACGATACATCCCATAATGCATCCAGTAACAAATGACATCATTGTTCTTTTCATTTCAGTCACACTCCTTACATGCTTTATTATGTGACAATTAATTAAGCTTATACGCAAAATCCATAAAATTCTTCTAAACTTGCATAGGCAAGTCGATAATCATCAATTTGTTTATAAGCTAAGATGATTTCCATATATAAAATTCGTAGAATCGCATGATCAAAATTATTCTGTTTTTTTGTTTCTTCGATCATTTTTGATATCATTTCGATACGATCTTGTGGTTTATGATTTAGTTTTTTAACTAAACGCAATAAACGATGTTCATAACTCTTTCTATTTGATTGTTTAATCATACCCCAATCAATCCATATATTAACTTGTTTATAATTTTTGAGTTTTTGATTAGCATACGCATTATAAAAACACATATTAAAATTACTAGGATAATGTTCCAAACATTCGTGTGTTATCGAAAGGACTTTTTCATATTTCTCAAAAACAGCATATATCATAATTTGATTGATATAATTTGCATAAATCAATTTTTCATCATTGATGATTTTAGAAGCATACATAGCCGTTTCTGATAATGTAATCGCACCATTTTGATCATTAAGATACAACCAAATTAAAGTTGATTGACATAAACATTCTGCACTCTTACGATAATTTGTTGTATTATCAAATAAGTCTTTTGCTTTTTCAAAATCTAAATATGCACTTAAATATTCTTTTTGACTTAAATTAATATATCCTAATGCCATTTGCGCATTAGAGTGTATAACCGGATTATAATGCAAACTCATAACCTTCACTAAACATTCTTTAGCTTTTTCATGTTTTAGCTTATTAATCAAATATAGAGCTTTATAATATAAAAACCTTTGTTTAATTTCGAGATCAAAGTTTTCTTGTATTTTATCTAAAATATTATAAACTTGTTCAATATCATGATTGTGAATATCATTAACCACATAATGAGCAAATGTTAAAAGAAGATAGTTAGGGAAAAGTTTAGTATTGATAAGCTGACTTTCTAAAGATGAAATCTTTAAAAACAATTCTGAAGCTTGTTCATGTAAATTAAACATACTCAAATGATAATAGTCAGTTTCATTATCTTTAAATTTCTTATTGAAATCATAATCAAAAAATAACTTTACATTCATCGCTTCTTCTAAACGTGCCATCATACTTTTATTAATACTGATATGCAACGTATTATCTTCAAGCTTTCTTAAGTATTCTCTAGATACTTTAGAATTCTCGCAAATTTCTTTTATTGAAATTGCTTTGTATAATCTAACCGTTTTAAAATAACATCCTAAATCATTTATCATATCTATTTCCTCATTGATTCTTTTAATTGAAGTTGGCAGAATAATCTACCAACTTCCCAATTGATGACTAAGAACCCTCCCTTGCTATAATAATAAAACTTATTTTTGGCATAAAAAAGGGCAAATTTAAACTTAAATTTGCCACCTTTCGTGCCATTTTCAATCACATAATTGGTTAATTCGATCAACTAAAGTTGTTTTTCTGACTCTTTCGTTCTCATTTATGACCCCTTTTATCCATAAATTTTTGTCTCCAAGTAAAACCAAAGATTTCTTAGCACGCGTAATAGCCGTATATAACAGGCGTTTTTGTAACATGAAGCTTGCTTCTTTAACAATTGGCATAATTACGATCGGATATTCACTGCCTTGAGACTTGTGAACTGAAATACAATATGCATGCGTAATATTTGTCATATTTTCTTGCGTATATTCGACAAAAATTCCATTAAAATCGACAATTAATCGTAATTGATGGTTAATATCTTCATTTGGATAGATAATTTCAACCAAAATTCCAATATCTCCGTTAAAAACATCATCATCAATTTGATTTTTTAGCTGTAAAATTTTATCCTGTTCTCTGAAAATTCGATACCCTACTTTTGCCTCTCGTAAGTCAGGTTTGCTTGGATTTAAACATTCTTGCATTGCCGCATTGAGTCTATCAATACCCGCTACACCATTATATTTACAGGCAAGCACCTGAACATCGTTGATCGTATAACCTTTTTCAAGTGCAGAATTGACTAATTGAATGATGACATCCTTAACCTGATATTGATCCATTTGATAAAATGCCACATCACCTTTAAACTCAAAATCCACAACTTCATTTCGATGGATCTGATGTGCTAACGTAATTACATCGGACCCTTCCTTCTGTCTAAAAATCGTTTCAAGCCGTACAAGTGGAATACTATTTGTTAAAATTAAGTCTCGCAAAACAGAACCGCATGAAACTGAAGGTAATTGATCTTCATCACCAATAATACATATTTTTTTAATTTGAGCTCCTGCCCGCAACAAGTTTGAAAACAGCCAGCTGTCAACCATTGAAAATTCATCAATTATTAAACAATCGATCGCAAGTGGTTCTTTATCATTTTTACCAAAAGTATTACTTTCAAGATCCCATTTTAATAAACTATGGATCGTTGAACATTCAGCACCAGTAAGTTCAGCTAAACGTTTTGAAGCTCTACCAGTAGGAGCACAACACATGATCTGCAAGGACGGATACATTTTTTTAAATAATGTAACCATCGCTTTTACAACAGTAGTTTTTCCAGTTCCAGGTCCCCCTGTACAAATTAAAATATCTTCACTAAAAAACTGATGAATCGCATCCACTTGTTTTGGATCATATTCGATTTGAATGTCATTTTGTAATTCATTTAAAGCAAAATCTAAAGTATTCAAATCATAAGGATCCATTTTTTCATTTGGAAAACACGATAAATAACTCGCAATATTGATTTCAGCTAAATACTGAGAACTATGATAAACGCGATTTTCTTCTTGAATTAATTTTCTTTTTATCAGACATTGAAATAAGGTCTCTGCAAAATCAACATAATCGAGTCCTATTCTATTTTGTAAGGCACTCGGCAATTCTTCAACATCTACATAACTATCGCCATTTGCCATTGACATTTCCATGACTAAGGCAACTAATGCTGCTTCTATGCGATTTGGATTTTCTTGTTCAAAACCTAAAGCCATCGCAAGTTTATCAGCTGTAATAAATCCAATACCATCTACCTCATCAACCATTCGATAAGGATTTTCAGTAATCATAGTCAATGCATTTTCTCCATAAACCCGATCAATTCTCATAATATTACGAATTCCTAAACCATGACTTTGCAAAAAAGCAATTGTTTTTTCCAAGTCATTTTCAGAAGCATTGATTCCTTCAATAAGCGATTTTTCTCTTTTTTCATTCATTTTAGGAACAGACTTTAAAATAGTTGGATCTTCTTTAATTCTTTCAATGCAATTTTCACCTAGAGTTTCAATAATTGACTGAGCAAATTTTGTACCAATACCTGGAAAAAGAGGTCCTGAAAAAAACCGAATCAAAGAATCACTTTCAGTTGGTAAAACACGAGTTACTTGTTGAGCTTTAAACTGCATACCAAAACGAGGATGTTCAACATATTCTCCATCAAAATGATAAAGCTGATCTTTTTCAAGAGGTTTAAAAAAACCAGTAACAATAATTTCCTTCTCATCGACCTGATAAAGTTCAAATCGAATCACTGAAAAAAGATTTTCACTATTATGAAAAATCGTAGAAATCCATTTTCCTGTAATACGACTTAATTCTTCCATACAAACTCCTTAAAATAAGATCAATATCAATATTAAACTAAAACTATTGTTGATCATATGCAATACAATTGATGACCAGATACTGTTGGTTTTAATATAAGTTTTCGTGATCCAATAACCTAAACTTGCATAAGTCAAAAAATAAACTAAATCCAAATAATCACCAACCAAAAATGATGAAACGACATGCATCAGGCCAAACATACAAGTTGCCAATATAAAGGCTACCTTTTTATTATCGAATAATGAAAAAATTGAACAACGAAATACCATCTCTTCGACAAACGGTGCAAAAATAACGATACTAAAAAAAGCAATAAATAGATCAGTTTTCGCAAGCATTTGAATTGAATCTTGATTGTTACTGTTTGTTAAGCCAGTCATCAATAAAATAATAGAATTAATTACTAAATTAGTAAGATACATAAATGCCTGTGATTTAAAGATCACAACCATATTAGCTTTTAAGTTTGATTTGAAGCTTTTCCAATCATCCACTAAAACAACCTTACTTTTACGATAAATCAAAATCATGATTATTAGATAAGGTAATCCTGAATAAATAATTGAATTGGAAGTGAAAACTGAGATGAACCCCATTAGAAATGGAGCTAATAAAACATAGCCTACAAAATAATAACCCAATATCCATGTAGCATCTTTTTTATTTAGCATTTAATATCTCCTCTATTACGGAAGTCATCGTTTTTCCTTCGCGATAAACTTCATCAATTACTCCCCCACCCAGTACCAGATCATCAAGATAGAAAACAGCTTCTTGACCACAAGTAACTGCTGCAATTTTTTGCGGATATATACACCGAATCGTAGTATCATCGATCTTAATTAATTGAACAGGTTTATCTTCCTGTCGATATCTAAATTTTGCATTGCAATAAACTGGTTTTGTCCAATCGATTTCAGCTAATTGATTAAATCCAGTGACCAAACACTCATCTGAATACAATAAATCATCTTGAGTAACACTGGCAACATACAATTCATTAGTAATCACATTTTTACCAACCACAAACCATGGTCCACCTGCTCCACCAATATCAAGCCCTTTTCGTTGTCCAACTGTGTAGTATAAAACCCCATCATGTTGCTTCAAAACTTTTTTAGTATTGATATCAATAATATTTCCAGGTTTACTAGGCAAATAATTTTTCAAAAATTCTTTAAAATCACGCTCACCAATAAAACAAACTCCAGTAGAATCTTTTTTCTTGGCAATCGACAATTCTAGTTCTGCAGCAAGTCTTCGAACTTCTGGCTTTTCAACTTCGCCTAATGGAAATAAAGACTGGCTCAAAGCTTCCTTTGATACCTGACATAAAAAATATGTTTGATCTTTGTTTTGATCTTTAGCTTTCTTTAAATATGAACCATGATCAGTATGCTCAACAATTGCATAATGTCCTGTAGCGATCATATCAAAACCCTTTTTTAAGGCAAATTCTCTAAATTTATCAAATTTAATATATTTATTGCATAAAATATCAGGATTTGGTGTTCTACCTTTTTGATATTCACTTATAAATGTTTGAAAAACATCATCCCAATATTCTTTAATAAAATCGATTCTTTCAAGTTTCAACCCAAGTTTATTGGCGACATCTTTTGCATCATTGTAATCTTTTTCTTGAGGACAGATATCTTCATTCAATGTAGGATTCCCTAATGTATCGTTGTTTGCCATAGAATCCCAATTACGCATAAAAGCACAAGTAACATCATAGCCTTGTTGTTTTAATAGATATGCCGCAATAGCGCTGTCAACACCACCAGATAATCCAACTAATATTTTCATTTGTACACCTCAAATCTTTCATAATTATATCATAAAAATAAGAAAAACTAGAATTCTTTTCTAGTTTCTATGATTGTGCTATAGTTTCAGGTACTTCTTCTCTTGTCAAACCGCAAGTTGGATAATTTGGACATGTGTTGTTACAATTTGCACTTGCGAGTCTTCTAAGTTCTTGTGGAATAAAGGCATCGATTTCTTCTTCATCAAAACCTATTTGAAGAACTTTATCACTCATGATAATAGGACGTCTCAAAACTGATGGGTTGTCTTGTATAAACTCTACAAGATCATTTAAGGACATTTCATCTAAATCTAAATTTCCTTCTTGAATTATTTTAGATCGTTTAGAGATCAAATCATCTGTTCCATTTTCACTACGAGTAAGTAAATATTTGATTTCTTCAGTATCTAAAATAGTTTTGAAGATATTTTTTTCAATAAATTCAAGATTTCTTTCCTTAAGCCATTGTTTAACTTTTCGACAAGAGGAACAACCTGGTGAAGTATATATTAATATCATCTATTTTTCCTCCTACGTATCTTATTTTAAACTAAAATGTTCAACTTGTAAATTGTGAACTCTTGAAATTATCTCCAACATATGTTTTAATTAGTTTAGTTGTGAAGATCAGAAATAAGTAATAACTTCTTTGGTTTAAGAAAAATGGTGGCTGATGAAAACCATTCAATAAGAAGTCATGAATTGGGTTCTGTGAACATTTAGTAGCATGAGTTACTAAACGGATGCGCCGTTATCGCTAAGAGGCTTATTTATAAGCAAGTTGGGTGGTACCGCGATGATTCGTCCCTTCATTTTGAAGAGACTTTTTTTATTTTACAGGAGGAAAATTATGGAAAAGAAAAGAATGTTAAGTGGAATCAAACCTACAGGTCAATTGACTTTAGGTAATTATATTGGTGCCTTGCGTAATTTTGTAATGTACCAAGAAGATTATGATATGATTGCTTTTATTGCGAATTTGCATTGTATATCTTCATATCAAGATCCACAGGATTTAAAGAAAAATTTAAAAGATGCAGTTGCTTTATATTTAGCATGCGGTCTAGATCCTGAAAAAGCTACCATATTTTTACAGACAGATGTTTTAGAACATGCACAATTAGGCTTCATTATGTCTTGCAATACTTACATGGGTGAACTTAACCGAATGACTCAATACAAAGATAAAGTCGCTAAAGGTGAAACTAATTTAACTGCTGGTATTTATACCTACCCTACTTTAATGGCTGCAGATATCTTAGTATATGATGCTGACTTTGTACCAGTTGGTGAGGATCAAAAGCAACATGTTGAATTAGCTAGAGATATAGCAAATCGTTTCAACAACAAGTATGGTGATACTTTTAAAGTGCCTGAACCACTTATTGCTAAAGTTGGAGCACGTATTATGTCTTTGTCTGATCCAACTAAAAAAATGAGTAAATCAGAGGAAAGCAACAAAGGTTGTATATATCTACTCGATGAAATTTCAGTTGCCAGAAAGAAAATTATGTCTGCTGTAACAGATGATTTCGCGAAAGTAAATTTTGATCCTACAAATCAACCAGGTGTTAGTAACCTTCTACAAATTCATTCAAGTTTATCAGGCACACCGATTCCTGAACTTGTACAAGAATTTGAAGGCAAAGGCTATGGAGACTTTAAAAAAGCCGTGGCTGATGTTGTATGTACAGAATTAGAAAAAATTCAATCTCGCTACAAAGAAATAATAAATTCAGATTTAATTGAAGAAGTTCTTGATCAAGGAGCTCAAAAAGCCAGAAGAATGGCATCAAGAAAACTTGAGAAAGTACAACGTAAAATTGGCGTAGATATCCACAAAAGAAAATAAGCAAAAGAAAAAGATCAATCAAAGATCTTTTTTTCATAAAATAAGAAATATTATAATTTTCAATTAATTGAAACTCTTTCAAAATTAGGTATACGATCAGATAAATCATCATCAAAAGATAATAATTTTAAATTCTGTGGAACTTTACATCTACTAACCCAAATTCCTTTAAAACAACAATTACACCACACCGCTAAAGAACCCATACCACTTTCTTTATATTCTACAAATTGAAAATCCATACTTTTACTTGCACATAGTGGACATACAGGCAAATTATCTGGATCATCTTGTATGGCACAAATTATTTCCAACCATTCTTTTTTCATAAATTTTCTTCTTTCAATAAGATTCCTTCTTTTATTCTAATGGTTTTTGATAGTAATTCCCTACGATTCTTTCTGTTTTGTTGATTGTGATAAAAGCTTTCGCATCTGTGGCTTTGATAGATCTGCATAATTCTTCGATTTGAAAGGCATTGGCGGTCATAATTAGCAATGAAACATCACTATGGGAATATGCACCTTCGCCATTTAATCTAGTAATTCCATGACGACAAGTTTTAAATGCGGCCTCACTTACTTCATCTGGAAATTTTGTCACAATAAATAATGTATTCAACTTATACCGATTATGAAGTGTTTGTACAACTTGTGTACTACAGAATTGATAAATAATCGAATAAAGAGCTTGTTCCCAAGAAAATATAAAACCGACTACTAGTAACATACATACATTGAATCCCATAACATAGTTCCAAGTTGAAATATGATATTTATTAGAAAAATAAATAGCGACAAAATCAGTTCCACCAGTGCTCGCATCAGCTCTTAGAGCGATCGACACACCAAAACCACCTAATATTCCTCCAAATACTGCAATCAATAGTAAATCATCAGTTAATGGGAATGCTGGTAAGATATCCACAAATAAACTAGTAAGCGTAAATTGAACAACTGAAAAAATCGTGAATTTTTTACCTACAAATTCATATACAAGAATTGCTAAGATTCCATTCATAGTCATGTAAAAAATACTGAAAGAAATCTTAATATTGAAAAAAGTAGATAATGCATTAGATATCAATCTTGATAACCCTGCAACACCACCAGGATAAAAATTACCTGCTTCTACAAATGCTTTCATTGCGAAGGCATAAAACAAAGAAGAAAGACTGACAAATAATAAAGTTTTTAAATCATTTTTAGTAAATTTCACTCATATCACCTTCTACAATTATAGTCTTCAAAAATTAAAAGACAAGATTATTGTAGTTAAATTATTCTAAAATATTACTAGAATCTGAATTATCAATTTGATCTAAATTTACAGATTCAATTTGTTTAAAACGTCGTTGAATTTTGTCAGAAGTTACGGATATATCTTTAAAGTCTGAATCAACTTTTTTGAAGTCTTTTTCAATAGTTTGCCATCTTAATACAAAACGATCAAATTCTTTGGCTAATTTATTAAATTCATCTTGAATCAACTCAATTTTTTCATTTCTTTCCTGACCTAAGTAGATCGCTTTGATTGCGGTGATGTATGCCATTAATGTAGTAGGTGATACTAAATATACCTTATATTGATAACTCATTTGAATCAAATCATCAAAATGACCATAAATTTCTGCAAATACGGCTTCAGCTGGTATAAACATATAGGCTATATCTGCGGTTTCACCTTTGATCAAGTATTTACTTGAAATATCTTTAATATGCTTCAATACATCAAAACGAAAAGCA
>JAVBMW010000011.1:0-75619 GCA_031551965.1 Holdemania sp.
AATTACTAAAGAAGAAATAAATAAATTATACAGTTCAGAAATTTTTGTTTTTAACGGAAACAATATAAATGAAAAAGAGGAATTTATGCTTGAAGGAAAAGAAGATGAATCCATCGGTTCTTCAAGGTCAAAAAATTTGACCTTGAAGAACAATGGAAAAAGAGGACAAAATACTAAATATTTACCTTATGCTTTTAATGAAATGGGAGTCTATATGTTAAGCTCAGTTCTTAAAGGAGAGCTTGCTATTTCACAAAGCATTCAAATTATGAGAGCATTTAAAGAATTGAAACACCTAGTAACTAATAATAAAATTCTTTTCAGTAGGGATGAATTAATAAAATTAAACTATAAAGTCTTACATCATGAAGATGAAATTCAAAAAATAAATAATACAATGGCTACAAAAGATGATATTTTGATGATTATGGATCATTTCGTTTCTGATACTCCTTTAAAAGAAATCATTATTTTAAATAATCAGAAATATGATGCAAAAGAAGCTTATCATAAGATTATTTCAAGTGCAGAAGAAACAATTATTATGATTGATGATTATGTTAATTTCAATACTTTAAGTATTTTTAAGTACAAACAAGCTAATGTTAAAGTAATTCTAATTACTGATAATAAAGGATATGGCGCTAACAAATTAACTCAAAAAGATGTAGATGATTTCAATTCACAATATGGCGGATTAACTATTATTAAGAATGGATTGTGTCATGATCGTTATATTGTGCCTGACTATAATTCTGCAAACGAAAAAGTGTATTTAAGTGGTGCTTCCAGCAAAGATGCAGGAAGTAAAGTGAGCACTATTATTTTACTAAGTGATTCCCATTTGATTCACGGAATTATTGATCAATTATTATCAGGAGAAGTCCTGGTCTTAGAATAAGCATTTTAAACTTTGATTCAAGAAACAAATAGGAATGCCAACATATTAATAAACATGAGAAAAACAGATACTCCTAATACATGGAACTTTTTATTAATTACTAGTAAAGCTATAAATTCTCTCAACATGGCGTTATATGCAAAGTAAAACTTTGTCTTGGAGCCAATGCCATGAACATTAAAGTGTAATTGGCTCGCATAAATACTTGCCCTAAACACATGATAATTTGTCGTACAGAAAAGAATTCTAAGTTTTTTAAGTGAGCCTTCTTTTGATTCTATGATTTGTTTTGAAAACAAAAGATTTTCATAGGTATTTTTAGACTCATTTTCTAAAATGATGTCTTCTGCGGCAACTCCATTTTCCAATGCATAATCCATCATGGCAGCAGCTTCTGATATTTTTTCATTTTTTCCTTGTCCACCTGACATGATCAGGATCGGTGCTTTCCTTTTTTTAACCTGTTTAAAATACACCTTTAATGCTCTGTCAATTCTTCCTGCTAATATTGGTGTAACTCTTTCTCCATCAATGAGCCCCGCACCTAATACAATAATATAGTCTTGTGGTTTTATAGGGATATAAATAAGGTAAATGAAAGAAGAAACGATGAATAAGGCAAAGCATACAAAGAAATACAATACTAAAGCATTTCCGTTGATAAATATTAGGTCCAGTACTCTTTCGCCTGAATATCTCACAAGGTATATTCCATCTAGATAACTTAATAAAATAATGCCTAATCCCATAAGTAGGCTTAACAAATTAGTAAGTTTAAATCCTTCTCTACGAATCAAAACAATACCGTTATACAAAGCAATGACGGTAATTAATAAAGCTCCAAAAATCACAATGAGAATTAAAATGACCGTAACCGCAAACACAAATATCTGAAGTGGGATGTTGCGTGTTTGCTGAATGATTGTCAGTAATGTTAAATAGACACAACCGCATAGCATTAAAAATACAAATCCATTGATTAGTCTTGATCTGTCTTTTTTGTACAATACCGCAAATACTATCAGTAAAATAAAATCGATAATATACAGTTCCATAAATGATTCTCCTGTAAAACTCTTCTTGTATATATTTTACCCAATTTGAAACACAATAAAAAGCATTTACTTTAAATTTTATGCTTTCTCAAAATAAAAGGTCGGTTTTACCCGGCCTTAGTTGTATTTATTTTGTAGCGTTGATGATTTCTGTGAAAGAATCAACTTTTAGTGAAGCTCCACCGATCAATGCTCCATCGATGTCTTCCATTGCCATGTATTCTTTGATGTTGTCAGGTTTAACTGATCCACCATATTGTACACGAACCTTAGAAGCACATTCATCTCCATACATTACGCGAACTTGATCACGAACGATATGGCAGCAGTTCTGAGCGATTTCTTTAGTAGCTGATTTACCAGTACCGATAGCCCAAATTGGTTCATAAGCAATAACGATATTAGCTACACAGTTAGGGCAAAGATTAGCCAAGCCGCCAGTTAATTGAGAGCGGATCACTTCTTCAGTTTGACCTGCATCAAATTGAGCTTCTGTTTCACCAATACATAAGATTGGAGTCATTTCTGCGTCAATAAGGCGTTTTGCTTTTTTGTTTACTGTTTCATCAGTTTCTCCAAACATTTGGCGACGTTCTGAATGTCCGATGATTACGTGAGTTACACCAAGTTCTTGAAGCATAGGAACACTAACTTCACCAGTATAAGCCCCAGTATCTTCATAGTGACAGTTTTCTGCAGCGATGATTAAATTTTTCGCAGCTGCAACACTATCTTTTAGTGCAGTGAATGGAGCACCTACTCCATAATCTGCAGCATTGTGTAATTTTGGTTCAATAGCGGTAATGAATTCAACTGCTTCTGCACAAGTTTTATTCATTTTCCAGTTTCCAACGATAATAGGTTTTCTCATTGTTTATTTTTTCTCCTGAATAATTGCGATACCTGGAAGTTCTTTTCCTTCCATATATTCTAGGGAAGCTCCTCCACCAGTAGAAATATGAGAGAATTTTTCTTTAAATCCAAGTTTGATAGCTGCAGCTGCAGAGTCTCCACCACCAATTACAGTTGTTGCCCCAGGTAATTCAGAAATAGCTTTACAGATTTCTAAAGTTCCTACAGCGAATTTATCCATTTCGAATACACCCATTGGTCCATTCCAAACAACAGTTTTAGCTCCTTGAAGTGTAGCTTTGAAAAGTTCGATAGATTCAGGTCCAATGTCAAGTCCCATCCATCCATCAGGGATTTGTCCAGATTTACATACTTGAGTATTTGCATCTTCTGCAAATGCATCAGCACAAACATTATCCACTGGTAATACAAGTTTGTCTCCAGCTTTTTCTAAATATTCTTTCGCTAATTCAATACGATCTTCTTCAAGCAATGATGTACCAATATTTCCGCCTTGAGCTTTCATGAAAGTATAAGCCATACCTCCTCCAACGATAACTTTATCAGCGATTTTTAATAGATTGTCTACTACTGCGATTTTATCAGATACTTTAGCTCCACCAATG
Source organism: Holdemania sp. (assembly GCA_031551965.1). GTDB lineage: Bacteria > Bacillota_I > Bacilli_A > Erysipelotrichales > Erysipelotrichaceae > CALVGQ01. The sequence goes on from JAVBMW010000011.1 coordinate 3,435, forward strand.
ATTGCTACAAATGGACGAACTGGTGTATCGATAGCTTTCGCAAGCATTTCAACTTCATTTTGTACAAGGAATCCACATGCACTAGGTAAAATTTCAGCTACTCCTACAGTTGATGAGTGAGCACGGTGAACTGATCCAAATGCATCAGATACATATAAATCACCAAGTGATGCCCAGTATTTACTTAATTCAGGATCATTTTTGCTTTCACCTTTTTCGTAACGAGTATTTTGAACTAATACGATTTCTCCATCTTTAAGAGATGCAACAGCCTCTTCTAGTTCTGCACCACGAGTAACAGGCACAAATTTAACTGAAGTGTTTACTAATTCTTGTAAACGTACAGCTACTGGAGCCATATTGTTTTTCTTTTTATCTTTTTCACATTTTTCTGGATCTTTATGATCCACTTTTCCTAAGTGAGACATCAATACGATTCTAGCACCATTTTCAATCAAATAATTGATTGTAGGTAATGCTGCCTGAATACGATTGTCATCTGTGATTACACCATCTTTTAGTGGTACGTTAAAGTCTACACGAACGATAACGCGTTTTCCTTTAACATCTAAGTCGCGAACTGTTTGTTTTGCCATAAGAATTTCTTCCTCCTAATCGATAGAATTATACCACTTTTAGTACTCTTAAACAATCTATATTGTGCGTTTATTGATAAACTTTTCACATTCTCGAACTAATACCTATAACTTAGTAAACTCTTTAAATATATACCTAATTCTACTTTTTTACTAGATAATATTCACGCATTGCATAAAGTAATTCAGTAATTGTAATATTATTGTTATCAAGCTCACCACTGAAACTATTTATTACACCTACAATTTCAACTAAATCATCCGAATCACAAGAATCATTAACGGCAACTACATTCAATACATTGTATAAGCACCCGTTGTCTGAAGAGACATATATCCCTTGGCTTTGAAGATCCCAGAAAAAAGTGTATTCGTCAAACAGTTCATCAAAATAATAGAGCATAAACAACTTATTATTTTCTAATTCGACGCTCATATACTTTTTATCAAGTTTATTAGTAAGATTTACATAATTATCAGAGATTGATATTTTATATCCTGCATCAATCATTTTATTTATATATGTATTATAACCTAAATCATATATTATTTTTCCAGATGATTTATTTACATACGGCATAGCATAAGTTTCAGCATACCAAAGTAATCCAGCACCAAGTTGTTCTTTCGTAATATTTGCTTCTTTAAGAAATTTTTCAAATTCTGTTTTAGATTTTTCTATATTTTTTTTATCACTACAAGGCTTGTCACTTATACTTCCATCTAAATAATACTCGCAAAGTTTTAAATCAATGAGCCGATGAATCGATTCTTTTTTATTATCCATAAAATAATAAAAGTCATCATAATCATGCCTAAAATGATAATCATAAGAGTACTCAGTTCTATTGAATAAATTCATAATTAATAATCCAAAGCTTTCTGCTGATCCATCGTTTTTCTCTGCTGAAACAGAAATCGCATTATAATTATCGTAATCCGAAGTAAAATCGCAGGCAATTACTTCTGATTTGAAATTTAAACATTCTCCTTTTGAATTAATGCGCAAAGAAGAATTTAGCGTATTCGGTACAAAGGACATAATATATCCATTTTGTTCAAAGAAATCTTCAATTTTTGTGATATCTCCGCTAAATGGAACTATCGAATCCTTCATTTCGCCCTTGCTACATCCTGCCAATAAGATAAAAACCGCAACTAAAACAACCATAATTTTTTTCATTTCATTTCCCCTTTGCTTGATAAACATTAATAATAAAAGCTCTGAAATTCAGAGCTTTAAATCGTTTTACAGCGCTTTATAGAGCTCTAAATATCTTTCTGCACTTGTTTTCCAAGTTACATCTGTTTTCATTGCTCTTTGAATCAAACCATTGAATGCGTCTCTATTGTAGTAATACGTATCAGCTGCATAACGAATGCTGTTGATCATATCATCACCATTGATCGCATAGAAGCTAAATCCATTGCCTTCTTGAGTGTATTGATTGTAAGGCTGAACAGTGTCTTTAAGACCTCCTGTTTCACGGACAAGCGGTAAAGTCCCGTATCGCATAGCGATAAGTTGGCTGATTCCGCATGGTTCAAAACATGAAGGCATGAGGAAGATATCAGAACCGGCATAAATAAGGTGTGCAAGATCTTCATTGTATCCACAATAATAAACTGCACGTCTGCGATATCGATGTTCCATTGAACGTAAGGCTTGTTCAATGTTACTGTCACCAGTGCCAAGTACTACCAATTGCACATCCATGCTCATTAAATCACTCATTTTTTCAGCAATTAATTGAAGTCCTTTTTGGCTAGTCAAACGAGATACGATTCCCATTACCACTACATTTGGATCTTCACGCAAACCAAGTTGAGATTGTAATGCTTTCTTATTTTCAGCTTTACCTTCTAATACGGTTTTCGTATTGTAATTGCTTACCAACAATTTATCAGTTTGTGGATCCCATAAATCTATGTCGATACCATTAACGATTCCACTTAAATCTTCATAACGAGTTTTCAACACTTCCTGCATGTTCTCCCCAAAATAAGGAGATAGGATTTCCTGTGCATAAGTTGGAGATACAGTCGTTACTTTATTTGAATAAACGATTCCAGCTTTCATAAAACTAATTCCGTCATAAAAACGAAGTGTTCCTTCTTCATATAAATTCCAAGGTAAACCTAAGCAATCTGTAAGTACTTCTTTTGGAAAATTTCCTTGGAAGGCAAGATTGTGAATCGTATAAACAAATTTGATTTTCTGCATTTTTTTATCATTGGCATATTGATGTTTACACATAGCAGGAATTGCCCCTGTATGCCAATCATGACAATGGATCACATCTGGAATAAACTCTACAGCTTTCAGCATTTCTAATACGGCTTTTTGGAAGAATGCAAAGCGTTCTCCATCATCGCCATAGCCATATAATCCATCTCTTTCAAAATAGTGTTGGTGTTCAATAAAATAGAAAATCACACCATCAGTTTCCTTTTTATAGTATGTTGCCACTGTGTGAATGACACCGCAATCGATTGGAACAGTTGCGATTCTTTCAAAACTGCTATGATCTTTTTGCGCCATTTTCAAGTACAGTGGTAATACCACTCGTACATCAACTTTTTTCTTTTTTAATATCTTAGGTAACGAACCAACCACATCGGCAAGTCCTCCACTTTTGATATAAGGTAATCCTTCGGCAGCAGCAAATAATACTTTCATTGTTTAATTCTCCTTAAATTCTGTCACGACGTTTTACATAAATTGGTGCGTCTTCACTACCCACAAGTTTTTTTACATGATGAACGATAGCTTCTTTATCGACAATAACACGATCCAATTTAGCATCTTCTCCAATGTATGCTCCTTGAAGAAGAACACTGTTCTTAACCACTGCACCTTTTTTAACTGTAACGTTACGTCCAAGAACACAATTTTCAATTGTTCCTTCGATATGACATCCATTAGCGATCGCACAACCTTTAACACTTGCCCCTTTAGAATAAATCGTTGGAGAAGAGTCACTTGTTTTTGTATACACAGGCCAGTTTTCATTGAATAATTCATTAAGATTTTCAAGTTTGCTCAAATGCATACTTTCACGATAATAAGATTTTATACTTTTAATACAAGCCACATAACCTTTATGTGCTATACCACTAATTTTATAATCATTAACACAATCAAGTAAAATATCTCTTAGCCAATACAAAGAAGATGTATTGCTTCCACGTTTGATCAATTCCAAGAATAGTTTCTTACTCATAACATAACATTCCATTGAAATCGAACGTGATTTGTATTTACCGCGATTTCTTTCAAACCCTGTTACACGGCGATCTTTATCCATTTCTAAAATATCGCAGTCTAAGAATAATTCTTTTGCTTCATCAACATTTTTATAAAGAATACTTATATCATTACCAGAAACGATATGTTGCTCTAAGACTTCACTATAATCACAACGATACACAAAATAACTTGGTGCTATGATCACATAAGGTAAATTTACGTCTTCAATAAATTGAATATTTTGCATGAAATTTGCGATATCATGATTATAAACTTCTGAACGAACTGTTTGTTCACCATGAAGAATGTGCATCTTTCCACGTTTTGGATTGATGTTGTATTGTGAACCAACGCCAATATGTTCAATAATAGAACGTGGTTTATTTTTGATGTATACCTGTACATTTTGAATTCCTGAATTACTGAAATTTGATAAAACAAAGTCTATCAAACGATAACGTCCTAAAAAGGAAATAGCACTCACTGAACGATAATCCATCATTCCAAAGATTTCAGTTGTACTGTCTTCAATATTAACGATTCCTAATGCATTACACATGATTTACGCCTCCTTTTTAGCTTTCTTTTTTGCTACAAGTTCAATATTTTCACTAGTTGGGCTACCATATACTTCTTTTGCCTTCACTTCAAACTTATCACTTACGATACAACGTGTAATTTTAGCACCTTCGCCAACAGTTACTCCTGGCATTAATACTGTATCAATTACCTCAGCACCTTTTTTAACAGTAACTCCACCAAAGATGACAGAATTTTTTACTGTACCGTCAATGATTGCACCTTGTGTGATATAACTATTATCTACAGATGCATTGTCACCAATATATTGTGGATAAGACATTGAATCTTCTGTATATATTTTCCACTCAGAATCAGATAGATCCAATTCATTTTCAGCATTCAATAAATCCATGTTTGCTTCCCATAAACTATCGATCGTTCCTACATCCTTCCAATATCCTTTAAAACGATAAGCTAAACAGCGCTTACCTTCATTTAAGAATGTTGGAATAATATCCTTACCGAAATCATGTTCAGAGTTTGGATTTTTATCATCCGCAACAAGTGCTTTTCTTAATGCTTTATAATCAAAGATGTATATACCCATAGATGCCAAGTTACTTTTTGGTTTAGCTGGTTTTTCTTCAAATTCAATGATCATGTCATTTTCATCTGTATTCATAATTCCAAAACGACTTGCCTCTTTTAAAGGAACCGCTAAAACAGCAATTGTACAATCAGCTTTGTTTTGTTTATGAGCTTGTAACATTTTATCATAGTCCATTTTATAAATATGGTCTCCAGACAAAATCAATACATATTCAGCTTCATGTTGATCCAAAAAGTCGATATTTTGAGTGATCGCATCAGCAGTCCCACGATATTCACCAAAACCTGTTTCATCTTTTTCACGTGGAGGCAATACAAATACTCCTCCATCAGTTCCGCCAAGTCCCCAAATATGGTCTCTTGCCACATAAGAATTCAATAGAACTGATTCATACTGAGTTAATACTCCTACCGTTGAGATATCTGAATTTGCACAGTTACTCAAAGGAAAATCAATGATACGATATTTACCACCAAAATACACTGCAGGTTTCGCAACTTTTTTAGTTAAATCATAAAGGCGACTTCCTCTTCCTCCAGCTAAAATCATTGCAACCATATTATTATTTCTCATTTTATTATGCCCCCAAATCTAGTATGGTTTATAGCTTTATTATACCATCTTTATGATAAATCACAACTCCAATGAAAGCGCTTTAGCATATTTCATATAATTTTCACAGACATTTTACAATAAAGACTTAGTAATTATACTCATATCAAAACTCAAATTTTGTAGAATGTTGAAAAAAGAGGGGTCAGCGAACTCGACCGAACGCTAACCCCTTTTCATTTACGCCTACTAATAGACTTTTAATTACTTTTTCAATTTTGACAATTTTGCCTGTAAATCTCTCGTCGTTATTGAAATCTCCAGTAACTAGTACATTTGATTTTTGTTCATCATAATACCATTTCGCGACTTTAGTATCGATGACAAATTCGATGACGCTTTGATCACTTGCGTGCTCGCAGCCATAATTTGTGTCACTATCCGACTTTTCTTCTATTTTTACAAGTGGTAATAAGATCCCACTATCCAATTCAAAATAGAATTTGGATCCGATTTCACCAAACACACTTCCGAGTGCCACACCAATAAATCCTTCATCATCAACAAGTAGTCCTGTATTTGGATCAACTTGCATGTTGTTTTGAATATATTGATACTGCGATGTTTTCTTGTTGGTGATTTTTTTGTAGCTCATATAAGACTTTGTTGAGCTTGTAGAACAGACTTCAACTTCACTTGTCAGATATTCTTTTTGTACGCTGATTTGATTTGTAACTTGTTCATAATTTGAACTTGGATCATTTATCAGCAACAATCCAGCAAGAGAAATCATCATCATTACATTTCTCATAAACCCTCCTGGTTTTTACAGGCTAGGTTAATTTAGCATAATCATTTTTTATTTGCAAGCACATTCGACAATGAAAGCGCTTGTTCGACAATGTAAGCGGTTATCACTTATCATTTTGACCTAATATTTTCCAAAAATGATCCTTGATTGATCGATTGATTTACCTCAGAAATAAAATATAATGAACCACAAATTATTAGACAACCATCTTTGGTTATCGCTATTTCTTCTCTAATTAAATGTTTATAATCTTTTTTATACTCAATATTGGTGTAATGATCGATTTGATCGATTTTAAAAGCTCTATAAAAATCAAATTCAGTTATAATCATACGATCCACATGACTTCTTAATTCTGTAATCATTTTATCAAACTCTTTATCTTTCAAAGCAGAAAATATCAGTGTTCGAGGATGAGGACAACATTCGATTGACTGAATTAGTGCTTTTATTCCATGTTCATTGTGTGCTCCATCCAAAATAACGAGTGGATCATGTGATACGATATCAAAACGTCCAGCCCAATGACTCCTATATATTCCTTTTTTAATTGAATCAAAAGAGATAGAAATGAGCCCTCTACTCTTACATTGATTTAGCGTTTCAATCACAACACTCGCATTATCAATTTGATATAATGCCCTACTACTTAATTCATATAACTCATCGCAGTATTTGAATCGTATTGGATCAATATTAATTATTTCATTTTCTTCTACATTTATAAATTTCGCATTTTTTTGATCTGCAACTTTTTGAATCACTTCTTTTACTGATGGTTTCATTTTACCGCAAATTACTAAACTGTTATCTTTGATGATCCCCGCCTTTTCAAACGCGATTTTTTCTTCTGTGTCTCCTAAAAGTTCCATATGATCAAGGCCTATCGATACGATAACGGAAGCAAGTGGAGCTTTAATGACGTTCGTTGAATCCAATCTACCACCAAGTCCAACTTCCAAAATCACATAATCAACTTTCATCTTTGTAAAGTAGATCGTCATAATATCAAAATCGATTTGAAACATATTTAAATGATATTGTTTATATAAATCAATGCGACTATTGAGGATGTTTAAAAAATCATCTTCACTGATCCACTCATGATCGATACAGATCCGATCGCGATGATTGATAAAATGAGGAGATGTAAAAGTTCCAACCTTATATCCTTCTTCCAATAAACAATCGCAAAGCATATTGCATGTGCTTCCTTTGCCATTCGTTCCGGCTATGTGGATAAACTTTAAATCATTCACCTCGGTATTATGATTTGTAATAAATTCTTTAAAATGATCAAACCCTAATTTTTCATTTCTTAAACTTGTGATCCATTCTATTGCCTCTGTACAGTTATTAAACATAGTTATTCTCCGATTTGCCAGTTTATTGGTTCAAGATTATTTTTAACTAAAAACTCATTTGTCTTTGAAAAAGGTTTTGATCCAATGAAACCCTGATAAGCACTTAAAGGTGAAGGGTGTGCACTTTCAATAATAAAATGAATTGGATTGTTTATTAATTTCTTTTTACTTCTGGCATTTGCCCCCCATAAAATAAAAACAACAGGTGTATTTTTCTGATTGATTTGCGAAATCACCTTATCTGTAAAAATTTCCCAACCACGATTCAGATGGCTTTGCGGTTTCGATTCCTGAACTGTCAAAGTTGTATTTAATAAAAAGACACCTTGATTTGCCCATTCCACCAAATACCCATGTTTTGGTATACTGATTCCTAAATCTGCATTCAACTCTTTATAGATATTCACTAAGCTTGGGGGTATTTTGATTCCTTTATTGACCGAAAAACACAATCCATGTGCCTGATTTGGCTGATGATATGGATCTTGTCCTAAAATCACAACTTTTATTTTTTCATAAGGAGTCCATGCGAACGCATTAAAGACAGCTTCCTTAGGTGGATATATCGTTTTATTGGTATATTCTTCTTTTAGAAACTCAGATAATTCAATAAAATATGGTTCATTAAACTCAGTTTTTAAAAATTCTTCCCATCTGCCCATAAGTTCCACCTCTAGTTAAGCAATCCTTTTTGTTTAAGTATATCTCTTTTTTTATGATATTGAGTAGAATACATCGTTAAGATTACTGGAAACAAACTACAGAATGTTACCGCGACCTTCAAATACAAATCAGTCGGAATAAACATATAACATAAAACAATAATAAACATCCCCAATATTCGTCCAAATGATAAATAGGTTTCTTTCGCAATGACTCGACCAATGATATTTTCTGTTGCGGCATAATCCTGAATCGCATTCATCGTTATGATTTGATAAACATTTGTGTAAATAGCACCTGCACAAGCATTCACTATTCCATAGAAACATGCCCCAAAGAAATTATCAAAGAATACTAAAACAATCGTTGAACTAGCTAGAAATATCGAACTCAACAAATAATATTTCTGGCGATTTTGACGTTTTACCTTAACTGAGACAAAACGATAACTTAATATTTGAATGACAGAAAACACAGCCAACAGTCTTCCATATGTTCCGCCACTTCCACCCGTTGCACTATAAATGAGTAATCCGGTTAATGTTAAAATGAGTGAATCACGCATTCCATATAAGAAAGTTGAAGTCAAAACATATTTCCATTGTGCATCTTTTTCAAATCTTAACTTCTTCAATACGGAAAAAGGTTGACTCGAAGATTGTGCAGTGATCCTTAATGAAACTAAACAAATTACGGCATAGATGACAAGCACGATTTCAAAAATAAAAACGTATCCATCAAAATCGGTGGTAAACAAATCAATGATAAAACTTGAAATCAATGGTGCAATAATATTACTAAAACTATTTAATATTCCAATACTGGAAACATACTTAGTTCTTGATTCACTTGTAGAAACAATTTGATTCAGACTGTTGATACTCAACCAAAACAGACCTTCTCCAGCACCTAAAATTAAAGCTGCAACATAGACTAAATTACCATAAACCGCAAAATAAGGATTGTAGACAAGCACAAAGATCAGATTTAACATGATAAGCAATAAACCCAATGCGAGTGTTTGTGAAAAGCGATGTTTTCTTGCCCATTTTCCTCCAATTGTAAAAAAGAAAGGAAACATAAAAATACGTATCATCGTATAAATCGACATTACCACTAAAGAACCAGTATAAGTATAAAGATAAACATTCATAAATACTGCAGACATTGCATTCGCTAGAGTATATAAACAATTGATCAGAATCAACATTTTTTCATTTTTTGTCATTTTCATTGTCTTTTTCCTCTTTATACTTTATTCAAGAAAAGGTCAATCATGAACTTATTTGGTATCTTCAGTTTCTTCTTCGATTTCAGGAATATATGGCTTCATTTCAATATTTATTTGTTCAATGATTTTATTTTGGGCATCAACAGGTAACAATCGTTGATAAAATACTTCTTCTAAAACTGAATAAATTTTAGCACGGCTGATCATTGCCCATCCTCGAACTGCTGGATCAAGCTCAAATGCAACCATTGATTCTTCTTTTCCAAACATCATCGCCTCTGAAATCTCTTTTAAGTTCTCGGTTTTAAACTGCAACTCCAATTGTTTATCTTCTTCCTTTTTTACTGGTTGATTGTAATTATAAAGCAGTGGATAAGAAGAAGTTCTTGCGAACGCTTCTAATCCTTCATTTGATCTGATAAGCCGAATTACTTCTAATGCAGCGTTTGGATATTTCGTACTTTTAGAAATTACATAGCCTGCACTCAATGTATAGGGAGTAACTGTCTTTTCATTTGCGGATGGAAACGGAATAAAACGAAAATCCTGTTCGGTCATCGTTTCAAAATCATCATAATGCATCCACGTACCAACTAAACCAAACAATTGGTTTTGATCACTTAAATAAGATTCAAAGGTCGTTTCCTCTAAATTAGAAAACTGAAATTGCCCTAAAGTAGAAAGAATTTCTAATGTACCTAAAAACTGTTCCGATTCAAATCCTGGTTCTTCTGCTTTAAAATTCTCAAAAGGTATAAATCCATTTAAACTTAAATAAGTCATCGCTTGACTGGCATCAGTAAAATTAAATTCAAAGATTGACTGTATCACTTGATCACGATAAATACTTTCCATATTTAAATCAAAATTTTCCATGATCAATTCAAAGCTTCCAAACAAATCTGGTCTTCCATCATTGTTTTCATCAGTCAAGTCAATTCCTAATTCTTCCATCATACTTGCATTGTAAGAAAATACCCAACCATAGCCAAACATAGGAACATAATAAAAATCATCATGATTCAAATCAGCACCATATTGAAGACATAGAGTTGGTTTTATCTCTTCTTTAACTAAATCATCGATTGGCATCAACCAATTATGTAAACGCGTTGCTTCATTTGACCACATCAAAGAAACATCAGCTCTTTGATTTAAATATGTATTGCCATCATATTCATTTTGAACGATATATTCAATTACATTGTAGTTTTCGGGATGAGTTTGATTCCACAAATCAATCAAAGCTATACCAAATTCTGCATTTTCTACAGCGACTACAATTTTTGCGTTCTCTTCTATAATATATTGATTTGTTTCTTCATCAAAACACAATTCACCTGCATTAACATCACAAGCTTTTTTACTACATCCTGTTAGACTTATACAAACAATCAATAAAATAAGTAATTTTTTCATGGGATCTCCTATACCTTGATTATTATACTCGAAAATGCTACAACTTAAAACATTTATGTAATCATTGCAAAAGAAAAGAATGATTTTCATCACTCTTTCAAAGTAAATCTATAATTTAAATTACATCTACGACACATTGAACATATTTTTGACATAGTTCATCTGTTTCTGCCTCTACCATAACACGGACAAGGGGTTCAGTTCCAGATGGGCGTACTAAGATCCTACCATTTCCTGCCAAAGCTGTTTCAACTTCTTTTACTTTCGCAAGAAGTACTGGATCTTGAAGTTTTGCTTCTTTATCTTCTACTTTTACATTAACTAGTAGCTGAGGGTAGATTTTTAATCCTTCATTCAATTCAACAATGGATTTTCCAGTCGCTTTAACGATTTCCATTAACTTACATGCAGTTAATAAACCATCACCTGTAGTTGCATGTTGTTTAAAGATGATATGACCTGATTGTTCACCACCCAAATCATAGCCTTCACTACACATACACTCATAAACATATTTATCTCCAACTTGAGTACTGGAAGTATCGATTCCAGCTTTTTCCATCGCTTTGAAGAAACCCAAGTTTGCCATTACGGTTGTCACTACACGATTTTTCGTTAACTTATTTTGTAATTTTAAATATTTACCACAAATATATAAAATTGAATCTCCATCCACTAAATTTCCTTCATTGTCTACCGCAATCAAACGATCGGCATCTCCATCAAAGGCAAGACCCAAATCATAATTGCCATCTCTTACTAATTGTTGAAGATTTTCAGGATGTGTTGAACCACAATTTGTATTGATATTAAGACCATCAGGTACATTACTGATAACGGTGCATTTTGCACCAAGTTCAGTCAATAATTTTTCAGCAGTTGTAACTGATGATCCGTTTGCACAATCAAGCGCAACATTAAGACCATCAAATCGATTTGGAAATAATGATTTCATCCAATCCAAATAGATATCCAACCCTTTAGAATAGTCATATACATTTCCAATATGATCACCACTTACAAGTTCGATTTCAAATTTACCATCAATGTAATCTTCCAAAATTGCTTCTGTTTCAGCATCCAATTTTTGACCTACATTATTAAACACTTTGATACCATTATCATAATAAGGATTATGGCTTGCTGAAATCATGACACCACAACTAAATCCTTCATTCTTCACTAAATACGCAACAGATGGCGTAGGGCAAGTACCAACTAAATAAGCATCACATCCACAGCTTGAAATACCTGCCGCAATCGCATTTTCAAACATTCCACTTGATAATCTAGTATCTTTACCAATAACTATTTTTGTTTTCCCGTTTTTGCTGTAGAGGTGTCCCAAGCATTTTCCTACTTGAAATGCACGCATTACATCTAAACTTACATTCGCTTTCCCACGAATTCCATCAGTTCCAAAATATCTTCCCATTAATCATTAACTCCTTCATCTGTTCCTTGATCCTCACCAAGTATATCAACAATAATTGTCCCCGTTACCGGTGTAAATCTTACTAGTAAATCATTTCTAGGTGTAATCTGGATCGGTACTTCTTGACCCAATCCAACCTGAACATTCGAAAGATCAATGAATACATTAATATCATCAGCGGTAATTTTATCAATGTTTGTTTGCGTTCCATGAACTTCTACTGAAGCTCTATAAAAACTAAATGAAGCTTTCTTATTTAAGAAATAGTTTTTCCTACTGATAGGAAGATCATCGATGATCCGAGATACTTCATCATCAAGTTTGATTTCCATATTTACTTTCGTTACACTTAATTGCTTAACTCCTGTAGGCATTGTGATCGCTTGATAAATACGTGAATCACTCTTTAACTGAGAAGCATCAAAAGTCACTGAAACATGCGGTAAAACATTTAATACACTATCTGGGGCAAACACAGTTACAGAACTATGATCCATTGTGATCGATTCAATTGCCTTTCCATTTGGAATTTGTCCTTGAGGTTCAACCACTACCGGTAATTGTTTGTTTGGAGAGGTAACTTTTACATTTACTTTTACTGATTCTGGTTTAATATCAGCTTTTACTGTATTCCCATTTTGATCATACGCTACAAGTTTAGCATATTGTTCAAAATCACTCGTCATTCCTTTCACATCGATCAAGGCTTTAACGAAGGCTACTGAATTCAATGTTGATTCAGAAGCTCGCACAGCTACTTTTGTCATTTCAAATTCTGGTGTTCCTAATACATAAATACTTTCCATTTTATCAGTATTGATATAATCAAATGTTATATCACGATTTTGAGTTATTTTCTCTTTGATTATTACAGTAATATGACTTGGATTTACTGTTACATCAAGTCCACTAATAAATTTTTCAGGAATCAATTTTACCGTATGGGTTCCAGCAGTTAAGTTTGTCAAGTTAGCTAAAATACGATAACCTGTTGTACTTAATTGAGTATTGATCGTTGCAGGATCTCCTGTCAATAACACATCCACTTGTTCATCAAATCCCGATATTTCCCATTTATCAGAGTTATACTCTGTATATATCGTTGCAGATATCTTTCGACTACTTTCAAGCGTATTATTGAATAATGAACTTAGATCATTTAAATTGATTGTCGCATATAACAATACAGCTAAAAATAGAGAAACAATTACTCCATATCTTGGATTAAATAGCAATTTATCAATCGCATTACTAAACCAACGAACGATTTTAAAGAAATATTCTTCAAAGTTTTCATAAGTTCTTGCGACTTTTTGACTTTGATCAGCTATTTTTTTAGCTAATTCTACTTTGTTTTCATCTTGTTTACTTACTTTATTGTTTTTCATTAACATCGACCTCCTCATCTTCAATCAAGGTCTGTTTTGAATCAGCTGTTTTAATTATCATGTTGTCCTCGATTTGTCCTGAAAATTCAAAAGTTACTTTTTCTAATTGATTTTCAGGTTGCACATGGATTTCTTTGAAATCTGTAGGAGTTACTACTTCTATCGGTTCAGTAGCTTCCACAAGATTCGTATTTTTATGTGGAAGTTTGATATTACTTTCTTCCTCAAGTTGATCCATTACGTTTTTTTGCTTCTTAGGTTTGAAAAGACTTTTTTGGTCTTCTTCTTTTTTATCTTGTTTTTTGATTGCTAATTTATTAAACAATCTTGCCTTTTCAACTTTTTCTGAATCCAATTGACCTTCTTCAACTTTGATCTTGCCTTTTCGTTTTATTTCGACTGGTTCATCTACAACATAGACTGCCTTGCGTTCAACGATACGAGTTCTACCTTTAGTTAATTCAGTTTCCTCATTACATAACGAACGTAATAAATAATCTCTTAGTTCTTCACTATCAACCGCACGAATTTTTCCTTCTTCTGCAATCGAGATCACTCCCGTTTCTTCAGATATAACGATCGTAATTGAATCGGTGATTTCACTAATTCCAATTGCTGCTCTATGTCTTGCTCCATAACGATTAGGAAGTTCCAAATTTGTAGGAGGGAAATAAGCACTTGCACAGGCAATACGATCTCCTAAAATAATAACTGCTCCATCATGAAGAGGTGTTGTTGTTACAAAAATCGATGTCAATAATTCAGTAGAAACTAAAGAATTAAGTTGCGTTCCAGTTTTAATATAATCTAATAGTGATTGTCCTTGTTCAATCGTAATCAAAGCACCAGTCTGTGACTTCGATAAAACCATCGCTGATTTAACCAGTTCATTTACTAAATGTTCTTTTTCATTTCCAGATAAAGTGGAAATACGAGAAAGTACATTACTTTTACCTAAACGTTCAAGGATCGAACGAATTTCCGGCACAAAGATTACAATAATAGCTAAGAAACCATATGAAACAAACATATCTGCAAGCCATCCAATTGTAGAAAGGCCTAAAAAATTAGCTAAAGATTTGAGCACCAAAACTAAAATAATGCCTTTAAATATTTGAATCGTCCGAGAATTGTTTCTCACGATTTTGATTGCATAATAAATAATAAACCATACGATAGCGATATCGGCAAAAGCTCGTGTCCAGTTAAGTATCTCTTGCCAAGTCTGATTAATATACATGAGGGTTTCCTCCTTCCGCGTTAGTTTATTATAACATAGTTCACACTTGCAATAAACCACCTTTAAAAATTTTTTATGGCTCTAAATATTCCAAAATTTTACCTAAGTCTCCACTTAATTCCAATTGATCGACATTAACCTTAACTGTATCGATATTAAACTTACTTACAAGTTCCTGTAAATGCAAATTAAATTCATCGATTTTGCCTTGATAAAGTGTTTTTGGAATTGGGATACCCGCAACTTTACATTCTTTCAAATCCAAGTTTAAATTATCTTGAAAACTAACGATGCAACTCACTTTTTCATTCTGAAATAACTTGAGTAAAGTTTCTACTTCCTTCTTTTCTTTCTCAGGTATAAGTTCAATCATATCACTAGATAAAGTTAACTCTAATTGGATTTGATTTCCATCCAATAAATCAACTTGAATATCATCAAAAATTGAAGATGCCTTCTTCAGCAAATCATTGATCTGAGTTTGTGATAATTTAATTGTTTCAAATAGTGAAGCTGGTGTTGGTGTGATAATGATTGTTTCCTGATTTATCACCTTCTCTTCAAAATAATTCCTGATTCCAAAAAATCCTGCGATAATAAGTATTAATGCGATTATTTTTTTCATAATGTTCCTCAACTTTCTTCTTTATTTTTCCTTGTTTGTACTAACCTATTCATAATCACAAAAGAATATCTTATTTTTTCGCTATATGATAGAATTATTTAGAAAAGAGGCCCGATCATGCAAGATAACATTACTAACATTGAAATCAATGAAAAACAAATCACAATCATCGGAACTGCACATGTTTCGCAAAGAAGTGCTGATGAAGTAAAAGAAATCATCAATGAAATTCAACCTGATTGTGTATGTATAGAATTAGATCAAGAGCGTTATGATAATTTACAAAACCCAAAGAGTTGGCAAGAATTAGACTTGATCAAAATAATCAAGAATAAAAAAGTAGCTTCATTTATGGTAAATATTATTCTATCTTCTTATCAAAAAAGAATTGCCAAAAAAATGGAAGTCAACGCCGGTTCAGAAATGATTCAAGGTATACAATGCGCCAAAGAAATCAATGCACATATAGAGTTAGTGGACCGCAATATCCAAACAACTTTTTCGCGAATTTTTAGAAAACATAGTCTTTGGCAAAAATGCAAACTTGTTTCCTCATTAATTTTATCAGCTTTTGATGATGAAGATGTAAGTGAAGAAGATATTGAAAACTTGAAACAAAGTGAAATGTTAGAAGTTGCATTAAAAGAGGTCCAAAAAGAATTTCCTGTGGTAGCTCAAGTTCTTATCACTGAAAGAGATATGTGCCTTGCCTATAATATCGCACACGCTAAAGGCAACAATGTAGTAGCGATCGTAGGTGCTGCCCATGTGCCTGGCATCAAAAAATATATTAATCAAGAAATCGACATCAACGAACTAAACCAAGTTCCAGAAAAAAGTGTCATATCTAAATTAAGTGGTTGGATCATTCCTGCCATTATCGTCGGTTTGATCCTTTATGGCTTTACGAAATCTTCAAGCGTGGGTATCAATCAAATTGTTGCCTGGGCTTTGTGGAGTGGCTCATTAGCAGCACTAGGAACTCTAGTAGCCGGCGGTCATATTTTATCTATCCTCACCGCTTTTGTGGCTGCTCCTTTTACGACAATCAATCCTTTTCTTGCAGCAGGTTGGTTTGCAGGTCTTGTTGAAGCTACACTTAAAAAACCTAGAGTCAAAGATTTCGAAACATTGAGTGATGATGTTATGACTCTTAAAGGATTTTATACGAATCGCGTAACCCATGTTTTATTGGTTGTATTAAGCGCAAATTTATTCTGTTCAATTGGCACGATATTTGGTGGTTGGACTTTGATTCAAACTTTATTGAAATAAGATTTTATGATACAAATAAAGTAGAAGACAGGCGTTAGGGGAAACACCTGTCTTCTTTTTATTATTTTTTATATTAAAGGGGATAGAATATAATTTTTTCGGTTTCTTTTGATGCTCTAATTTTTCACCTCTTCTTTCTGTCTATAACAATACGCTACAATTATGTTATGAGTATGGGATTTATCTGAAGATTATCTGAAGAAATTATGAAGAAAAATTCACAAAAGAAAAACGTCATTTTGACGTTTATAGGTTTGATGCGAAATGTTTCATTGCATTTTTTAATTCATCTATTTTTTCTGGCTTTACGACTTCAAACATTGTAGGAACGATACTTTCTAAAAATTCTTTTGTGAATGTTCCCTCATCTTGTTTTTTAAAACAATCTTGTAGTAGTTTTTCAGCAACTTCTTTTTTATCATCTTTTACGATACCCATTAAAAAATTTGAAAACATAGCTTGTCCTGGATTCATTTAAATACCTTCTTTCTTTTTTATATTATATAACTTAAACTTGATTTTCAACTACTATCATTCCAAAATCGAAATAATTTTCGGTATATCTGCAACTGTAATAATTCCAAGTAGTTTTTCTGTCTGATTTCCATTTTCCGTAATGAGTATTGCTAGAATAGAGTATCCTTTTTTTACACTTTGGTCGAAATATTCAAGCACTTCAAATAGTGGTGTAACCTTTGAAATGAAATAAATTTTATCATTACTTTTAACATTCATTAATTCTTTTATAGTCTTATATTTTTCACGATCATTCATAGCCCAATTAGCGATTTGATCAATTGTAAGCAAACCATAAAATTTTTGATCTTGAATTATTGGTAACTTACTTGACTGCAACTCTTTCATTTTATGATATCCATTTTCAATTGAATCATCCGATCGAGCAACGACTACTTTTTTAATAAAATGATCCTGTACTAAGATAGGTTTACATAACAACAAATAAATTTTTTCGATTTCATTTACTACCGTGTCTACAGGAATCGCAATAATTTCCCCTTTATCTGTCCGTTGATGGATAATCGCATTTCTAAGGTCTGCATACTCTTGTATTTCTGTTTGGTACTTGTATACTACACTATTGCGTTTTGCAGCTTCTTGTAAAACGAAATAAAATTTAGATGTATGATTTTCTTTCGCGATTTGTCGGCATTCATTTTCAATCTTTGCGAAAGCTTCTAAAAAACGATTGGCATTATCCATGGTAGTCCCCCTGTTTAACTATATTTGTTAGTGTTCCGATTTTTTCAATTGTGCATTCTATTTTGTCACCAGTTTTTAAATAACGAGGTGGTGTAAATCCCATACCAACTCCTTTTGGAGTCCCCGTCGCGATGATTGTACCTGCTTTTAAAGTCATACCCTTACTTAATTCTTCAATAATTTCTCCAACATCAAATATCATTTTATTTGTATTGCTAAACTGACGCAATTCGTCATTTACTTTGCAGGAAAGATTTAAATCATCATGATCTATTTCATCCGCAGTGACTATTACAGGACCCATGCAAGTAAAATCATCTAAGCTTTTACCATAATACCATTGTTTATGCTTGGTCTGCAATTCTCTAGCTGTAACATCATTGATAATAGTATATCCAAATATATAGTCTTTTATCTGTTCTCGTTTAATATTTTTACAATCTTTTTTTATAATTACTCCCAGTTCACATTCATAATCTAAAGTGGAAGTTAAATCCAAATGTGGATCAATTTCACTGAAATGGCCTACTGCCCGATTAACTCGTTTTGAAAAATAAATCGGTACTTTTTCTTCTATCTTAAAATCTTCATTGTTTCTAGCTAACTCATCTTTGTGCTCTTCATAATTCATTCCAAGACACAATATGTCTTGAAGTGGAATCGGTATTGGCGCACAAAGTTGAACTTCATCTATTTTTTTATAGTTTGTCAATTTGGTGATTTTCTTCATTTCAGCAAACTGAGTTTCACTACAGTTTAAAATTAACTCATTCATTGACAAAAAAGAAAAACCTAATTGATCTAGTGGCGAAACAATATCACCCAAAATCAATCCTAGCTTTTCTTCGTTTTCCCATTTCATTGTAACTAATCTCATTTTGATCGCCTCTTTGTTTTTATTATATCAAAATTATTCTAAAAACAACTCAGCAATTTGCACAGCATTCGTTGCTGCTCCTTTTCGTAATTGATCCATGCAACACCAAAGAACGATTCCTTTATCATTTGTCAAATCATTTCTTACTCTGCCTATAGCTACTAAATCTTGATCACTATAGTCAAGTGGTGTTGGTAATTCATCAAATACTACTCCTTCTTGGTCTATATAACATTCTCTTATTTGATCTATATCAACTGTTTCGCTTAATTCTAAAGTGATCGATTCACTATGGCAACGAACTACCGGAACTCGTACACAAGTACAGCTTACTTTTAGATTTGGGTGATGCAATATTTTTCTAGCTTCATTTTGCAGTTTCATTTCTTCACTGGAATAGCCAATTTCATTTAAGGATCCAATTTGTGGAATCACATTAAATGCAATAGGTTTTGTGAATACTTTTGGTCTTACTTCCTGAGGAGATTCTATTTGCATCAACAATTCATTGATCCCTTCTTTTCCAGCTCCAGAAACAGCTTGATAACTTGAAATAATCATTTTTTTGATTGGAACCTTTTTATGAATTGGATATACTGCCATTAATGCTAAAATAGTTGAACAATTTGGATTGGCAACTATTCCTTTACATTTCATAATATCTTCTTTATTAATCTCAGGAATGATCAAAGGAACATCCTGATCAAGTCTGAATGCACTACTATTATCAATGTAGAGAGCATTCGCATCTTTGATATAGGGTGCATACATTTTCGATATTTGCTCATCTACTGCACCAAACACAATATCCATATCACGGAATGATCCCTCTTTTGCTTCTTCATAAGTAAATGTTTTACCCTTTACATCCACCGTTTTCCCAGCACTTGTTTTACTTGTAAGCAAACGTAATTGTGCATAAGGAAATTTTCTTTCAATCAATATTTCCAACATTTTCTGACCCACTGCACCGCTTGCACCTAATATGGCAACATTGCATGATTTCATGTTTATCACCTCTATGGTAGAATATTCAAAGACTATATTTATTCTTAGTCAATAGCCTATGTATTCGTTATTTCCAAGGAAATAACGATTTACCTAATCAATTATAACTGTAAGGCCTCTTACAAATAAAGCATAAGACCATACCGCAATCCAAAAGAATGCTGAAGCAATTCCCACTGTAAAAATAGTAAATGGTCCAAGTATTACAATATTCAATAATGCCGTTGTCATTAATCCTAATGAAGAAAATAAATTAATAAGCCCATAAGTAGCTAGAACAGGTCTCACACCACGATGATTTGTTTTATAAATGATAATGCGATGAACAGTTGTCCAGATAATAATTGCGAAAATCAAACCTAATACGGCAATCATTGGATTTACTGCTGCAAGATTAGTAATGACTCCGATTGCATAAAGAAAAGACACTAAAGATCCTACGGCGATCCCTGAGATAATTAATAGTAGTATTGTGGTTACAGGATAACACGAGTTGGTTTTCATTGAGTTTTCCTCCTTCTGTATTATTCTATGCGCACAAAAAAAGGTGTTTCAGGGCAAAACACCTATATCCTTCGTTATTTCTTACCAAGTTTATCCATTTGGTAATCCGCTGCCATATGATCTAAAATTCTCTTTACAATTTGATCTATTTCTGAATTTTCACGATAATCACTCTTTGCAATAAAATCTACTCGATTAGCACGATACAATTCATTCGCTGTTGCCTTTTCTTTACTATAGACGGCAATTGATTTTCCACCTGATGATTTCACAAGTTTCATACAAGGGACATCTGTGATTCCATCCGCAATATAAACCATTCTTTCAAATGGAATGGGTTTTAAATTCTCAGGCATACTGTTATTTAGATCAGCATCATTACTTTCATCTAAAACACCTTTATTGATTCTAAATAAATATTGCGTTTTAGTTGTATAGTTAACCACAGTGGCAGGCCAAACGGCTACTCCACTGGCATTATACATATATCTGCAAGCATAGATTTTTTTAAAATATTGTGCAATACTAGTTCCTTCAATGATTTCACCTAATCCTGATGAAATAACGTAATGTTCAACATCTAAGCCCAGACTATTTCCATATTCATTGATTCGATCAAACCAAGTTTCAACTCCTTGATAAAGTTGAACCTCTTTACCAAGCTTTACAAAATCATGACGTTGGATCGAGTGATTCGCTTGATCCGCTTTTTTTAACATATAGTACATATAAGCTAAAATTGAATCCATTTTATTTTCATGTTTAAAATCATTAACTTCTTTCCAAAACAAAGAAGGATCAGTAAATCCTAACGAAGGAATGAACGAAAACTCTTGCATATCTTTTGGAGAAAGTGTT
Organism: Holdemania sp.; assembly: GCA_031551965.1. Lineage (GTDB taxonomy): Bacteria > Bacillota_I > Bacilli_A > Erysipelotrichales > Erysipelotrichaceae > CALVGQ01. The sequence continues at coordinate 24,884 of JAVBMW010000011.1, forward strand.
TTATCAAAGTCGTACATCAAAGCTACTTTAATTTTTTCCATAGTACAACCTCCTAGTTTTATTATTATATCAAGGACCTGCTTCTTATACTAGTCCTAAGCTTGAAAGTGTAAAAATCCACAAAATCATACTGAAAATCGAGAAAACTGTACTCACTAATACGAGTTGAGAAGCAAGTTCTCCATCACACCCCATCGCTTCTGCCATAGGATAACTTGATACTGCAACAGGCGAGCCAAACAAAACCAGTAAACTTACAAGTTCAATATTTCGGTATCCTAAATGAATAGCTAGTGATAGAAATAAAAGTGGTACAACGATCAATTTTCCTGTAACAGCTAGGAAAATTGCCCATTTGTTTTTATTTAAAGCAGGGAATTCAAACGTACCACCTAATACGATCAATGCCAAAGGTGTAGCGATTTTACTCAAATCTGATATTGAATTCAACATAAACTTAGGTAACTGAATATTTAGAAATAAAATAAGTAACCCTAAAATCGAACCAATCATCATCGGATTTGTCAATAAACCCTTGAATATACCTTGAATATTCACTTTTTCTTTACCATGATATTCAAGAACGATCACTGCGATCACATTAAATATTGGAACACATGTTGCGATAAGAAGTGTCGTCACTGCAACATTGTCGGGTCCATACATATTAATAGCGATCGGTAATCCAAACAAAACAAAATTACTGCGATAAAGTGATTGGATCAACACCCCTTTTTGTCTTTTGTCTTTCACAAAAAAACCAATGACGATCCATGAAGTTATACACAAAACAAAAATTGAACCGATTGCATACAAAAGTAAATCTGGTTGAAAAGCGATACTCAAATCAGTATCCATAATATTTTTCATTAATACACAAGGTATCAATAATCTAAAAACCAATTGATTGATTTGAGAAAAACTAGTTTTGGATACGATATTTTTTTCTTTGAAAAAATAACCTACTCCTATGAGCACCACAAGAGGAACTACGACATTTAAGGCAATCACAAAGCTATTCATTAAAAACCACCCCACATGATCTGGCTTGCGAACACAAGTAAAGGCATCGTTACAACACAAAGAATTGTAGAAAGACTTACAATTTCTGCCGAATAATTGTAGTCTTCATGAAACATCTGTGCAAATACAGCGACAATTACTCCGACTGGAGCACAATTCGCAATTAGAATGACCGTTTTGATTTCATTGTATTGATTAGGAACTAAAGAAAGAGCCATGAGTGTAGCTATTCCAACGACAATCAATCGTACTAAGCATGCTTTATATATTTTAAAATCGGTAAACATTTCTATTAAATTACTTTTCGCCATATATATTCCAAGTATCAACATGGCAAGAGGTGTATTCATTGACCCTAAAGATGAAACTGCTTGGGAAATCGGAGTCCATAATCCAATGGGTAATACAAACAGTAATATTCCCAAACCAGTCGCTAGAATTGTAGGATTAAACAAGATACTTTGCCAGTTCACTCTTTTTTTATCTCCTGACATCAGCACTATTCCATAAGTCCATAAGAAAATATAAAACATGGCAATATAAGCAGATAAATAAAAAACACTAGCACTTCCAAGTAACCCAGTAACTAAGGGTATTCCGATGAAACCAGCATTCGCAAAACATACAGAGAAACTTTCTATTTTATTCTTATTAAAAAATAGTTTGCCAATTAACCCTGATAAAATAATAGCTAAAATCGCTAAAATAAATGACAGGATCAGTCCTTGCAACTTCAAGGTAGAAAATTCTTGATTAAATGCTGTAATAATTGTACAAGGTGTCGCAACATTCAATAAAATTGCAGATAAGCGGGAAGATGTATCCTCATTCACAATACTTTTATGATATAGCCAAGCTCCAACAGCCATCATAATAAACATTTTTATGATTTGTTCAACAATCGTTAAAGCGACTTCCATCTTGATTCCCCCTGTTTTCTTACTATTATACTCCTAAATCTATCCTATAGCTTAATTTATGTTCCGTTTTTTAGAATTGAAAAGGTCTAAAATGTAATTATCTTAGACCATCTTTACTTGAAATTCTCAGTTTTCGTTTTACTGGGACATTGACATTGACACCTGTAAACAGCTTGATCATCCAAATGAACAGAAACAATACTAAGATTGGAATTACACAACAAGTAATTACCATGATCACAAAAGCTTCAATCAAATTATTTAAAGAATTTTCGATTCCCATAATTGAATCGGAAACATTGCTTTGTACACCTTTGATTATTCCTTCGATCAATCCTTGTTTTTCTGAGCTTTCTTCGATCTTTTGGCTTGATTCTGTGGCTTCTTTAATTGTTTGCTGAATAGAACTACTGTATGTCTTTTGAATCATATCGGATACGAGTACACTTGTAGGTACTAGTAAGAATATTGCTAATCCAAAGACAATTAGTTTTGCCGAAAGATTAATTAAGACTTGTTTAGGTTTAAAAATATAAGCAACCCACAATAGACAGCCAAGTGGAATCAAAAAGCGAAATGAGATCAAACCGGTCAAAGTTAATAAGTATTTTTCTAGATAGATTGTCGCTATAACAACGATAAATTTAGAACTCAGTTCCGCTAACTCCTCAGCAATCGGTGTTGCAATATCTCCTGGCAACAAAGTTATTCCAGCAGATGCTGCCGTCGTTGCCGCAGTTAATGCTAATGTAGTTTCTTTGCTTTTATCCAGTGATTGGATCGTCCGATGATGAAAATCAACAGATGTGGCAAATCTTGCGACCACAAAAAATGATAAAATTCCTATCACAACCGGAAATAAGATCATCTTTAATTTTTTAATATCATAAGTCATAGAATTATCCCCTTAAAGACTTTCAACGCAATTTTTACCCTTATTTTTGGCTGCGTACATTGCATTGTCGGCACGAGTAACTGCTTTATCAAAATTTTCATCGTTTCTTAAAAGAGTCATACCAATCGATACACTGATGAAACATTTACCTGTTGGGTTTTCTATTACTAGACTACTAATATGTTGGCGTATAGTCTCAGCAGTTTTATAAGCATCCTCTAACGAGTTTGAATCCATAAAAACAAGGAATTCTTCACCACCCCAGCGTGCGACTGCGCAATCCGAGGGTAATTTTTCTAAAATTGCTTGGGCTACTTTAATTAAAACTTCATCGCCCGCATCATGACCAAATTGATCATTTATACTCTTAAAATTATCTACATCCATCAACAAAATAGCTGATTGTTTTTCAGTATCTCTTTTATTTTCTAAATAATGATTCAATGCCCGACGGTTGAGCAGACCAGTCAAATAATCCGTATTTGCATTTTTTTCGAGTTCCGCAGCTCGTTGTTGTTGAATGGTTCGAAAACGCAGTACAAGAATAAGAATTGTAATTAACAATATCAATAAAACAAATACGATTACGACTAACACAATCGATTGAATATTTTGTTTTTGACTCATTTCATCACTGATTCGCATAAAACTGAATTTATCCTCAGAACGAAGTGATTTCCAATTTTGTTGAATTGTTGGATCTAGTACCGCTAATAATTTACTTGAAGCATTGAACAGTTTTTTAAAACTGTCATGCTTTGAACTCATAAGTAAAGAAACTCCTACAGGTACAGATAAATTTCCGATTTTTTGTAAAGTTCGATTTCCCTGTATTGTGTAATAATAGTCAACAATCATTTCACCTACAAATATTGCATCGATATCTCCATTTTCTAAAGCAACATATAAAGAATTACGATTTCCAAAAACGATTGGTTCATTTTTTGTAATTGTTGACCAATCCATATAATCAACCGCAAATAATGTTGTGCCAATTTTAAGTTCAGATAAAGGACGATTCTCATTTCCTAAGGCAAAAAAGCTTAATTGATCTAACATTAAATAATTTGAAAAAGTAAAATCTTCCTCTGCTTCATAATGTGAATTGTAATAGATTGCTGCGGCTCCACATAGAGTTCCTAAACGAATATCTTCTACTGCAGTAATGAATCCATCCTCAAATAATGATGATTGCTTTGTTACAATAGGTACTCCAGTTAGTTTTTCAAATGTGTTATATATGTCTGTTAAATATCCTTTGTGAACATCTTCTTCGATATAAGATAATGGATACATTACCATACTATCAAAAATTTCAATTGCATCATGTTCAGACCTTAAAATATCAATTTCATTAGCAAAAGTCATACGTGTTATTTCAATGGCTGATTCATGTCGACTCTTTTCAATCTTCGCAATCAACTCATTTCCCAAATCTTCTGTATTGCAATAACGATTAATAATATTCATTAATCCTTCCATTTCAGGATTATTACTAAAAACAGCTTGCGAAGCAATGACATTTTCAAGTGATGTCTCGTAAGAAACATTTGGGTATCTCAGCATTTCACCTTGTACATTTGGCGAAATAAACATACAGTCAACTTCCCCACTATCAATCGCAGAGAAAACATCATCAATGGTATCATAATATTTTAAAATAGTATTTGGTTTTACGTATTGTTGGACCATGGCAGGCAAAGCTGAATTTGTAATTGCGCCAATTTTTTTTGATGAGAGATTTGTAAGATTTCCAAGTCGATCATTTTCTCGAGTATATACTGCGACATTAGAACTAAACAAAACTTCTGTATGCAAATACATTTCTCTTCGTTTCGCATTTGTTACCGCTAGTCCTAATAAATCGACCTCTTTTGAATCCAGCATATTAAAAGCCGCTGTCCAGCCAGGTGAAATAATTTCAACTTCTAAACCCCAGCTTTTGAGCAGCTCGATAAATGGAGAGATCACACCAAAAGAGTCATTATTCTCATTTGAAAAATACATCATTTCATTGGTAATTGCAATTGTAATAGGTTTTTCTTTAATGGTTTCAAGATAATCTTGTTCCTCTTGAGTCAAGGTAAAAACTGCTTGTTCGCTATGCACCGAAAAAGGTGCAATTTGTATAATTAGCGTACAAACAAACAAAATAATTAGTGGCCATTTAACTGTTTTTTTCATAATAACTCCATTAAATAAGTATTGGTTTTTTAGTGATTTAATTTTGTTGGTGTTCATCGTCTTGAACAAGTAATATTTTTCGTAAATAAATTTACTCATTCTATCATTCTATAACGATAAAGGCTTAGAATCCAAGTTCATTTCTTGCGAGCTTGTAAGATGTACACTGATTTTACATATTGTATAAGCTTTAGCGTTACAATTCCAAAGAATTTTCATTTAGCAAAAACTCATACAACCCCAAATGAGCAACTCCATCTTCATCCGTCCACGATTTCATCATTGTTTTCACGATAAGGATTTTTTTAAAAAAATCCTTTGTATTTCTCAGTGGTCTGAGCTCAGTTTCCAGTTTAGTAGGATCACTGACATTTAATGCTGACTGAATATAATATTTTTTGGCTCCTTTGTTTACAACAAAGTCAATCTCACATTGCTTTTTTGTCTTTTCTCCTTTTATAGTTTCAATAATCTCTACAACCCCTACATCAACGGAGTACCCTCGACAAAGAAGTTCATTGTAAATAATATTTTCCATAATATGTGTTTCTTCCTGTTGTCTAAAATTTAATCTTGCGTTGCGAAGCCCCACATCAGTACAATAGTACTTTGACGGATATTCAAAATACTTTTTTTCTTTTATATCATAGCGCTTGGCATTACTAAAGAGAAACGATTCCAGTAAATAATTTAGATAACTAGCAATTGTATTACTTGAAACCTTAATTTGTTTCACCGTCTTTAACGTATTTGCAATTTTTCTTGCATTTGTAAGCGATCCAACCGATGAGCATAAATCGTCTGTTAATTCTTCAAGCACATCTTCAAGTTCAATATTATATCTTTCTGTAATATCTTTAAAATAAACTTCTGTAAATAGCGTTTGCAGATAGTTCATTTTCTCTGCGTCAGACTTTTTAGAGAGCACCAATGGCATTCCGCCATATAAGGCATATTCTTCATAAGATTCTGATTTATCCCCACCTACAAAAGCATAATACTCTTTGAATGATATGGGATATACTTTTATTTCATCTCCTCTGCCACGAAATGCTGTGAGGACATCTTTTGTCAACATCTTAGAATTGCTTCCTGTAACGTAAATATCCACATTGCTCAGTCTCATAAGCCCGTTTAATACATTATAAAGTCTAATGTTTTCTGGATTTTTAAGTTCTTCCTTCGCAATTGCATATTGTACTTCATCAATGAGAATATAGTACATATCTTTGCTTACTATTTGCGCACGAATATATTTTGAAAGTTCATCGGGGTCACGATATTTTACAAAGGTATCATCATCAAGTGCGATCGAAATAATTTGTTCTTCTTTTACACCATTCGTGATTAGGTAATCATAATACAATTGAAACAACAAATAGCTTTTCCCACATCTTCTTATACCCGTAATGACCTTTATTAAACCATTTTCTTTCTTGTCAATAATTTGGTTAAGATAGTTATCCCTTTTGATGCTATCCTTCATATTGTCGTCTCCATTCATTTAAAACTTAGGTGCATTATGCCCCAACTTTTAAATACATATTACCATCCGCTTTATAATAAATCAATCTTTCATTTAAAATTTATGGTCATTTTCCCTTAAATATTAAATACGGATATTTGTTTTTATGACTAACAAATATTATTTAACAACAAATGGCCATTTTAATTCCCAATATCAATATTTTTTTATTTTTGGGAAATAGAAAGCTTGGTAAGAAAAGGACACTAATCAGATTGAGTGTCCTAAATGTACAAAAGCTATTATTAATGTAATCTTCTCAAAACCTCATAAACACTTTGTTTATTTCTCAATATTTTTCATATGCGGGAATAGTAATACTTCACGAATTGATTCTTGACCTGTAATAAGCATTACTAAACGATCGATTCCAATACCGATCCCACCAGTTGGAGGCAATCCATACTCTAAAGCCTCTACATAATCAACATCCATTTCACTGGCTTCTTCATCCCCAAGATCTTTTAAACGTAATTGATCTTCAAAACGTTCTCTTTGATCAATTGGATCATTTAATTCACTGAAGGCATTACCATATTCTGTTCCATCAATGAATAATTCAAAACGATCAGCGAAACGTGGATCTTCTGCATTTTTCTTAGCTAGCGGTGATATATCAGTTGGATGCCCATAAACAAATGTGGGTTGAACCATTTTTTCTTCACAGAATTCTTCAAAGAATAAATTAATGATCGCACCGACTTTTTCCTGATGTTTTTCTACAGTGATATGATGTTCTTTAGCGATCGCCATTGCCTCTTCAATACTCATTTCTTTCCAGAAATCTACTCCTGCATATTCCTTTACCGCATCTACCATATGCATTCTTTTAAATGGTCGTGCAAGTGAGATAGTCTTTCCATTCCATTCTACAGTTTCAATTCCATTAGTTTCAATTGCAACAGTATTGAATAATCCTTCACAAAGCTCCATCATGCCTTCCATATCAGAATAGGCAACATAAGCTTCAACAGTAGTGAATTCTGGGTTGTGTTTCTTGTCCATTCCTTCATTTCTAAATAAACGTCCGATTTCATAAACTCCTTCAAGCCCACCAACAATCAATCTTTTAAGTGGCAACTCAGTAGCGATTCGTAAATAGAAATCCATATCCAATGTGTTGTGATGAGTTACAAATGGTCGAGCAGCAGCTCCCCCTAAGATCGGTTGTAGAATTGGTGTTTCAACTTCAATCAAGCCTTGATTGTCTAAATAGTGTTGAATTGAGCGAATGATACGAGGACGTAACATTGCAACCTTGCGACTATCTTCATTCATAATAAGGTCAACATATCGACGACGATATCTTTCTTCAATATCCGTTAATCCATGAAATTTCTCAGGTAATGGCCGAAGTGCTTTTGATAAATGAACGTATTCTTCTGCTTTCACTGACATTTCACCAGAATCTGTTTTAAACACATGTCCATTGATTCCGATGATATCTCCTAGATCACTTGCCTTGAAAATCTCATAAACTTCTTCTCCAACAACCATTTTGTTTACTACGATTTGAATTTGTCCATCACGATCTTGAAGATTCAAAAATCCAAGTTTACCCATTCTTCTTTTTGTCATGATGCGTCCGGCAACACTTGCCTTGACATTCATTTCTTCTAATTGTTCCTTAGTATAATCTGCATATTTTTCTTTGATTTCTGCTGATCTGAAATTACGTTTAAAAGCATGCCCAAAAGGATCGATTCCTTTATCCTTTAATTCCTGCATTTTCTGACGTCTTACTAATTCTTGTTCTGATAAATTTTGTTCCATAATTTCCTCCTAAAATATAAAAACTCTCTATCCAATAAGGGACGAGAGTTATCATCGTGGTACCACCCTAATTCATAATCAAATCGCCTTGATTATCTTAGTGACTTTAAAAGTCGATCTTTAACGCAGACATACGCTCAGCTCCAAAGTCTTTATTTCATTCAGGCTTTTTAACTTAGTCACACCAACCCTAAGCTCTCTTTATAAAACGGCTGAACTACTTTCTTTTTCATCGCTAATATTGTCTTGATTATAGTCATTTTATAGACTTTTGTCAAATTTATCTATTTTGCGATTTTTCAACTCAAATCATATTTTTATATCATGTAAATGATTATAAACTGTCTCCATGTCTTTATCTCCTCTTCCTGACAGATTCACTAAAATTATGTCCTCTTTTTTATATTTCTTTGCGATTTTGAGCGCATAAGCTAATCCGTGGGCGCTTTCAAGTGCAGGTACGATACCTTCTTGTTTACATAGTACCATAAAGGCATCCAATGCTTCTTTATCAGTGATCGTATCATAATGAACACGCCCCATTTCATGGAAATAAGCATGTTCTGGTCCAATGCCTGGATAATCTAGTCCTGATGAAATGGAGTATGCTTCTTGAGGTTGTCCTTGTTCATCTAACATAGCGTATGTTTTCATTCCATGGATGATTCCCACTTTATCATTATGAATAGCTGAAGCATGTTTTCCGCTTTCAAGCCCTAGTCCACTTCCCTCAACTCCATATAAGTCTACATTTTCATCGATAAATGCAGTAAAAATTCCAATTGCGTTACTTCCTCCACCTACTGGTGCGATTACAGCTTTAGGCAATTTATGTTCAAGTTCATTGATTTGATCATAGGCTTCTTCTCCAATGATTTTTTGGAACTGTTTGACCATTTTCGGATAAGGATAAGGTCCTACAGCTGAACCAATAAGATAATACGTTTCTGGATGATCTAATAAGTATTGAAAAGCTACATCCACTGCTTCTTTTAAGGATTGAGTTCCGATAGTTACAGGGATCACTTCTGCATTCAATAGTTTCATTTTCTCTACATTGATTCGTTGCTTACGAATATCTTCTACCCCCATAAAAATCGTACATTTCATTTTAAATAAAGCGCAAACTGTTGCGGTAGCTACTCCATGTTGACCAGCTCCAGTTTCTGCAATAATATGATTTTTCCCCATTTTCTTCGCCAACAAGATCTGACCTATCGCATTGTTGATTTTATGAGCTCCGGTATGATTAAGATCTTCTCTTTTTAAATATATTTTAGCTCCTCCTACAAATTCAGTAAGGTTTTCACAATAATAAATAGGTGATGGTCTGCCTACATAGTGTTTTAAATAATAGTTGAATTGTTTTAAAAATGTTTCATCATGAATGCATTGTTCAAAACATTCATCGATTTCTTTGAGTTGTGCTTGTAGTTGTGAGGGAACGTATTGCCCTCCAAATTGTCCATAATTCATAATTTTTTTCCTCTTTCTTTTTTATTTTGTTGTTGAACCATTTCCAATCAGACTCCATGCCCTCACCTCCTATATACAAAAAAAGCCTGCCCATAAAGGACAAGCTTAATAACCTGCGGTACCACCTTAATTGGTCTTTCGACCCACTTTACCATGATCCATCAATCATGTTCACCGATAACAGGGTGATTCTGTTAGTGCCTACTTAATTTTCGGACTACTCTCAACGGCCCATTCGATCCATCATTCATATCACCCTTCCACCCTTGGGTAACTCTCTATCATGTTTGATTAGACTTACTTCTCCGTATCAACGATTTATTTATATCTTTATAATACTACTTCAAAAAATAAAATCAATACCATTAATTATTTTAAATAATCAATTAAATATTCACGAATTACTGGCGTCCACCACAATAGGTATCCTGCTTTGGTAGGATGGATATCATCTTTCATATACAAAGATAGTTGTTCACTTGTTACATTATTGAGCTGAACATCATTCCATAAATCAATAACCCCAATATCCCATTTCTGTTGTAATTGTAATAAGGCATCCACCATATTTGAGTAAGTTGCATTATCATATTTTGTATTTGTATAGAAAATAATTGGACAATTCCAAGTTTCTTTTGTATAAGAAATCATCGTTTCCATTGATCCTATAATTGTAGAAGTATCAAAATCTTTTAATTCAAATGAATCACTGATTTTTCCTAAAGGTAAATCTTTTGTAGCATCATTTGTGGATAACTGATAAACTGCTGCATCAAGTTTTAAGGTTGGATCAACCTTATACAAACGACTCACATATGAATTTTTTCCAGTATCAACTAGTGTTGTCCCTGATACTGCTTTTTTTATTCCATCGACACCATCGGATTTAGCTAAGTAGTCTACAAATGATTCATTCATTGAACCCATTCCTAAAGTGATCGATGATCCTAGAAATAATATCTTTTTGCCTTCAAGCGGACTGTTTTCAATTTTTTCTACATGTTTAACACTATATTTACTATTGTTTCCTTCTTTAAAAAATCCCAAATAAGTCATTGCCAAGGCCCCCATTACCAATACCACCACAAGGAATACAATTCCTACAATTTTTAGAATCTTTTTTCCTAAGCTACTTTTTTTCTTCTCTACTTTCACCATATTTAATCTCCCATTAAGCTGTAATCGCTTTCATTATTTGATTTTAGTATGCTTTAAAGTAAATATTTTTTCAATACTTGCAACAAAAAAAGTGAACGATTGTACAATTCACCTCTAGTGTATAACTTTTAAACAGTTATTTTAAAATACAAAAACATTTTTCAAAAAAATTTACCGATGTTTCTAACTGAGTATCGCTATCTAATTTCACGAAGATTTTATATTCTTCCAATAAGTTGACTAATTGCGAGTATGTATCTAGTTTTGCAAGGACATCTTTCATGCGGTGATTGAATGGCATACCTTGAATGTACCAACAGGCATGACCTCGCATTTCCTTCATCGCAATATTTTCATTCTTTAATTTAATCAATCTTTGCGCATGTTCTAAAATGCAATTCAGTTTATCATCGACACTAAGTTCTGCGTTTTCTTTTCCTTCAAAAGTATTGGATAGTTGTTGGATGAGCCACGGATCACCCAGAACCCCTCTTCCGATCATGATCGCATCACATCCGGTTTCTTTCAGTCTTTCTAAGGCTTCATCTACCGTTTTGATATCACCATTCCCAATGACAGGGATGGACACTGCTTCCTTTACTGCTTTGACCCACTTCCAATCAGCACGACCCAAATACATTTCATCTCTAGTTCTTCCATGCAGAGCGATTGCACTCGCACCAGCCTTTTCAATTAGTTTTGCCACTTCAACACAATTGATCGTATTTTTATTCCAACCAATTCTCATTTTAACTGTAACTGGTTTTTCAACTGCCTCAACAATTGACTTAACTAAAACATAAATATGATCAGGATCTTGTAATAGTGCTGACCCTGCATTTGACTTAACAATTTTCTTTACAGGACACCCCATATTAATGTCGATGATATCACAATCGGTATGTTTATCTAAATAGATCGCAGCTTTTACCATTGTATCTAAATCATGACCGAACAATTGCATCGTTAATGGGTGTTCATTTTCTTCCATTTGAGTCATTTGGATCGTTTTTTTATCACTAAAACAAATGGCTTTATCAGAAACCATTTCAGTATAGATGAGCCCTGCCCCAAATTCACGAGCGATCGTTCTAAATGCTGCATTTGAAATTCCCGCCATAGGGGCAATGACAATTGGATTTTTAATTTCTATATTTCTTATTTTCCACATGATTTTTTAAAAGCGATTATCGTTTTCAGCTCGTCTTCGCTAAACTTGTATTCTGTGTTGCAGAATTCACATTTCACCGTACATCCATGATCTTCCGCAATCATTTCCTCTAAATCTTCATATTTGATCGTGCTCAATGCTCCAAAGAAACGATCACGATTGCAGTTGCAATGCCACTGAATAGTTTGTGTTTCTAATATTTCTGCATCTTCAAAACAAAACTTCACAAGTTCTTCAGCACTTAATCCTTCCTTTACCATTGTTGAAACTGGACGAAGTTTAGCAATTGCTTTTTCAGCTGCTTGGATATCAACTTCTGTTGCATCAGGCATGATTTGAATAAGTATTCCTCCCGCTGCAATGACTTTATTTTCTTCATCAACTAAAACACCCAACGAAACCGCTGATGGGGTTTGTTCAGAAACAGTATAATAATAGGCAAAATCTTCAGCAATTTCTCCTGTCTGTAATTCCGTTTGTCCAGTGAAACGATCTTTTAATCCTAAATCACGAGTTACTTTTAAATATCCATCAGTTCCAACGACAAGCCCTACCGCAAGTTTTTTGGATTCATTGTATTGTAAGAATTGTTCTGGATCTCCTACAAATCCACGTACATCTCCATTTCCCCAGCCTTCTGCCATGATAGTTCCAATTGGACCACCACCATTGATCGTAACTGTAACTTTATTTGAATCTTCTTTTTCCATTCTTCCCATCATCGCTGTCATAGTCAAAACACGACCAAGCGCTGCCGCTGATGTCGGCCATAAATTATGTTGAAGACGTGCAGTTTCACAAAGTTGAGTGGATGTGCAGGTTACTATTCTAATTTTTTGATTTGAAGCTATCGCTTTTACTAATGTATCTTTCATTGTCTTCTCCTAAACAAAAATGGCACTCCCTAGAATGCCCTATTTTCTAATTGGTAATATCTCTAACCAATAACCATCTGGGTCTTCGATAAAATAAATTCCCATACTTGGATTTTCAAAACAAATACAACTCATATCACTATGCAACTTATGCATCGTATCAAAATCATCAGTTACAAAAGCTAAATGATATTCACATTCTCCTAAATCATATTTTTCATTACGATCATGCATGTATGTTAATTCTAATTGAAAATCACTATGACCATTATCTCCTAAATAAACAATAGTGAAATCATCTCTTTTGATTTCGCGAACTGGTTTTAAACCTAACGCTTGATCATAAAATTTTAAGCTTCGTTCTAAATCCAAAACATTAAAATTAAAGTGTGCAAATTTTATCATATTTAACCCTCATTTCTTTTTTTATTATAATAAATTTACGATTTAACGGCAAGTGATCCGCGCTTTTGCCATGGATATCTTTGATAAACAACTTGTCCGACAAGACAGGTGATCATGTTACTTAAAACCATAGACAACCAAATCCCTGTTGGCCCAAAATCAGTAAATGTACTAAACATATAAATCATTGGAATTCGAAGACCCCATAATCTAAAAGTAGATAAGATTAAGCTTAATTTTGTATTCCCCGAACCATCGAAAACTCCGGTCAAACAATTAAACCACCCCATGAATATCGCTGTCCCAACACAGTATCTTCCATACTCAGTGGCAATAGCCATCAGTGTCGGACTTGCATCTGGAATAAATAGACGTACAAGCTGACTGATCGTTAAAAACCCAATAATTACTACAACAAGGGCTATGCTGAACATTAATTTCATCGCCACTTTAAAACATTCTTTAGCACGTTCTGGATTTTTAGCTCCTAAATTTTGTCCCACAAAGGCTGGAAGTGACATCCCAAAAATATTAACTGGGATGTAAAAAATATTCGATAAAGAAGAACCAATATTATACGCAGACATTGCCACTGATCCATAGGCAATAATATTCACATTCATCATAATAAAACCAAATGCGGTCAAGAACTGCCCTGCTGCAGCAGGTATTCCAATTTTTAATATTTCAATCACAACTGATAATTTCATCTTATATTTTTTCAATGAAATATGGATCGTTTCTTTATCTTTGATCAACACATAAATAATAAAAGGTACCATACAAGCTTTTGATAAGGTTGTCGCAAAAGCTGCCCCAAAAGTTCCCCATTTAAGCCCAAAGATAAAGATGGGATCCAAAATAATGTTGATGACACATGCGATCGTATTTAGTTTTACCCCTGTTTGGCTATCCCCTGTACTTTGACGAAGTGAATGAAACAAAAAGGCTATGATCATAAATAAAAATTCGAGTGACACTCCAATTAAGTAAGCTTTACTGTCCGCATAAATATCTGCCGGTGCTTGTAGCATTCTTAAAATCGGATCTGCAAAAACAAGCAGAAAAACTCCAAATAGAGCTCCGATAATGCCCGCAATCACAAATAAATGAGTCGCTACTTCATTCGCTTTTTCTTTATCTCCAGCTCCAAGTGATCTTGATACCATCGCAATTGCGGCAGCACTAAGACCAACCGCAAAGGCAAAACCACAGTTCATGATCGGATGAACCAAACCAACTGCACCAACTTGAAGTTCGCCTAGTTGCCCTACAAAAAATGTATCAGCGATGCCATACAATGTATTGACTAAACTCATAAGCATGAGAGGTATAGCCATTTTTAAAATACTTTTTTTTATATCGCCATGAAGAATCTCTTCTTGACTTACTGTTTTCATTTTATTTCCCCCACAAGATTTTATTGTATCTACAAATTTTGTTCAGTGACAAATTTATAAAATTCTTTTTCTTTTTCAATATCTTCTTTTTTAACTGTACCTACTGGTGCAGTATATACGACAAATTCATTTTCACCATCTAGCATAAACATTTCATTACAAAATTGATCATGAAATGCCGCGATTCCACAAGTTCCAAGTTTTAAAGCAGTGGCTGCCAAATATAAATTTTGACCTACATGTCCTGCATCAATAAGTGCAACACGATGCGCAAATATACCATATCTCCACTCACATCGATAAGCAACAAATCCCCAATAAAAAACAACATTGGCTTTTGAAGCCCAACTTTGACCACATAGTGATTCAGAAATATTTTCTTCTATATTTTCTAACTCTCCTAAATATTCAAGCTCATGATTCATCGCAACATAATGGTAACGTCCAGGTTCTAAACCCTCAACATTTCTTACAATCAAATAAGTTTCAAAGCCATGTCTAGCTCCCCCTGATGGTACAGTGCGAAGTGTTGCATAGGATTTACCTCGGATTTCTTTGATTCCTTGTGTTGCCCATAACAAATAAGACAATTCAAGTATTGTCATTTTATCTTGTGTAAATACACGATGACTTTTTCTCTCTAACACAATATGTGTAAATGTTTCATTGATATTTAATTCCTCAAAATTATGAGGCAAAACAATTGATGATCCATTTCCTACTTTTCCTTTTTCTAAAGTAGGTTGAGGCAATTTTTTCTCTTGATCAGATTCAAAATCATCACGATCATTAAACCTCATGAATTTTCTTCCGTTTTCAATTAGCTCTTTAATTTCTTTTTCTTCCATAAGATCCTCCACAAGTTTTGAAATCATTATATCATTTTATGTTTACAGTATGATATACTAAAATATCATAATTTTGGAGGAATAACATGAAAAAACAACTTGCGATACTTGGGGCAGTTCTAGTAACTCTACTTTGGTCAACCTCTTATTTCATTAATAAGATCGCTTTTGGCTTACAAATCGGTCCATTGATGTTGGCAGGTATTCGATATTTTCTTGCCGGTTTTTTCACTTTGATTTCATTTAAATTCACGAATAAAAATAAGCAAACAAACTCCGTTACTAAACTTTCATTTATACAATTATTGCTTCTAGGTGTTACTGGCTTTGCGATGGCACAAGGATTACAATATGCAGGTCAAAAGTTTCTAATACCCACCCAGACAAGTTTAGTGTTAAACATCACAAATACAAGTGCTGTATTATTATTAGAAGTTCTTTGGCTTAAAGAAAATAAATTATCAACTGCAATTATTGGCATGACAATCCTTGTAATGGGTAGTCTTTGTTACTTCTATCCATTCTCTTTTGCCCCAGAAGATATTTTAGGTATCGGTTTAGTTGCGTTTTCATCACTGGGATATGCTTTAAACCTTGCCTTAAATCGAAAATTATTAAAAGATAAATCAGCTAGCCCTGCACAACTTGTCGCATGGCCAATGATTCTTGGTTCACTATTTCTTATCTCTACTGCAATTATTCTCAAAGAACCTTTTGTCTGGAGTTCCCAATTGGGATTAGTGTTAATCTGGCTTGCCTTAGTCAACGGGACAATCGCCTTTACTTTATGGACCTGGGCACAAAAAAGCTTAACTATCCTTGAAACAAGCCTTATCAATAACTTAATGCTTATTGAAATTGCCTTGATGGATGTCTTCTATGCCCATCGTGTTCTATCAGGACTTCAATGGTTTGGAATCCTGCTTGTAGCCTTGGCAGTTGTATCAGTTCAAGTCGTAAAGATATTAGAAAAGAAGAAGCAATTAGTTTAGCTTAGTTCCAGTTCTTCTTGTTGAAGCATTTTATCGATAATAGAACTATATATGCTGATATCCCTAATCAAATTAATCGTCCCCAACTTATTACCCGCATCCTTTAGAGATTGTCCTAAATGATATATTATTTCACTATCAGTATCTTTATCTAAGATAATGTAGCGATCATGAGCTATTCCATTTCTCTTTATCGACAAATTTCCATATTGAGAAATGAATTCTTTTACATGTTTCAACGTAAGTTTCTTAGCTTTATTATCTGTGATCAACGTAACACTAACTCCAACTCGCTTAGAACGAAGTAAACTTAAAGTTCCACTATCTGGATAATCATCAATTACGATGATGGAATGTTTTGCTTGTTTAATAATATTTTCAATTGCTTCACTTGCCTCAAATTTCTGACTATTTAAAATAGTAAATTGTTTAAGCGGTACATTAGGTATAAAGTTATTCATTACCTCGCTTAAACTATTTTCTAGTTTAGCAACATTTTCTTTAATTCCTGTTATTTCATTATTCATTTCCATTTTTAATATTTGTTGATCTCTTTGAGTTACAAACTCATTATTCATTGCTATGTAATTTCTCATTTCTTTAAAGGTTCTCATTATCATTATGCTTTGGTATATTGCTAAATCACTTTTTAAAACTGCACTCAACATATTGATTCCCTGCTCAGTAAAAGCATATGCTGCGTATTTTAAATTTTTTCCTTTTCCTTCCAAGGTCAAAAATTGTGACCTTGGAAGGCTCTTCATTTCTTCTAAAGTTAGTTTGAACATAAAATCTTCTGGAAATCTATTAATGTTTCTTTTCACCTGTTGATTTAAAACTTTAACTTCATAACCATAAATTTCAGCTAAATCAGCATCCAACATAACTTGTTGGTCTCTTATAGTATAAATACAGTTCTTTATATTTTTTTCTTTTAGTTTTATCGACATAAAAAGTCCTCCTACTATATTATTCTCTTAAAATCACACCTCACCTCTTTTCATATTAAATTAATTATTTATTAAACCACTAATTCTATTTTCATTTTTGAATATAAGATATTTTATAAATATTAAAGGATACCGAAGTATCCTCAATTTACTTATTTAACACCGGTATTTGGAACTACATATTTACCGTTTGACACAACAAATTTAGTTGTTCCAGTTGTATTTCCTAATTCTTCTACATAGGCATAAATATAATACGTTCCTGGTTTAAGCACTGTTTTAGAAGTCCATAACGTTCCATCCCAGTTTTTATCACTTGTATTGTAATAATATGTATAATTTGTTGATTCTCCAAAGTTTGTGCTTAAATATGGCACATTTTTTAAACCATTATTTGCACCACTCATATCAACATAGGCGTAATTAGAGTGCTCAACACTTGACTCATTTGCTTGAGGTGTTGGTGTTGCTGTCGGTGTAGGTGTAACTGTTACAACTGGAATTTCAATAATTCCTGTGAAACTACCTATTTTAAAATAAACTATATTCTTTCCTGAAAGTGACATCCACTGTACACTATCATCCAAATGAGATGAAGGCATGTAGAAACTTAGTCCTTCGCTTGATCCATCATCATAACTAGTTTTCAATCCATCCCATAAAATTGGTAACAAAGACGGAAAATCAATAGTTATGCTCACACTTGAGTCTAAAGTTTTATATATATTATCACCTTTTGCGAAGATTACACTGGAGTTATCTCCTTTTAACGTTGTACTTTTTTCAAAATAGACAGCAGCGTCCGCAGTCGAAACCAACTTTCCAGATTGAACATTAATTACAGTATCCGCTTTGTTATGAATAGCGTAGCCACCTGTACAAGTAAGTGTCCCTCCTCCGCCGAATTCAAAATTCGTTCCTGTTCCAGAAGTATCTAAAATGTTAATCGCAGGTGAAGCACTACTTGTTAAATTTGTAAGCCATCTAACTTTATAACCATTTGGAATTTCTAAATCTAGAGTCGTTGTTGCAGTTGTACTACTTGTTCCAGAAATAGATATAGTTGAATTCATAGTACTTTCTGAAACTGTAACCCCTGTAATATTGTTTTCATCTAACCATTCCTCTATATCTAGTTTAACACTTGTTGGTCTAACAACCGCATATTTCGGAAAAGTTTCAACGCCATTAACCGTCATCCCATATCGCCATCCGTCTGATGAAAATGGAATTTTTGTGTATTCTGTTTGATCAGCACCACCCTTAACTGATACATTGTTGATTTCAAAACCCGAAAGTACATAACTGTACTCAGGACTGAATATACCATTTAACATTACTACTCCACTTTGAGTAGTTAATTTTCCATCTATAAAGTAAAGATTTGTGTATCTTACAGCGTTACTTTCTGGGGAAGTCCCTTGTTTAGTGACATCCCCTGCCTTAGCATAAATATTTCCACCATTTATTGTAATATTCCCATACGCAAAAATCCCATAACTTGAATTGTCACTATTACTTGCAACAGCATTTATATTGCAATCTATTGTCAAATCAGTATGAGCGTAAAGACTAAATGACGAATTAGATGATGAAGTCGTCTCTCCTCCGTAAACATTTAATGTTCCTGGCCCTTCAACACTAAGATTCCCTATGCTAATGATTCCTGCTGATGAATATGATACTGAGTTTGGCCCCTTAATTGTACTATCACCTTCAACTATAATGGTTGCACCATCTGGCAAAAATAGTGCAGCTGCTCTATCTTTATAAAATAAGTAAATTGAGTGTGAATCGTCAGTCACATCAAGATCAAGCCCATTCAATACAATCGTTTTGGCAGTATAGGCTCCAGTATCTACTGCATACCAAGCCCAACCTTCATCAGTTAACTTATCAATGTTTACCGATGGATCTTCCGTTCCATTAAGTTGTGTTAAATCAATTGCTGTTGTACGTTTTGTTGCAGCTTTGACTTTTGTTGCTGGTAATAATGTGACCATCACGATCATTACCAACATGAGTTTAAATATTTGTTTTATTTTTTTAGTATTCATGTCCTTTTCTTCCTTTATCCTTATATTTATTATTACAAATCGAGTTATACCACAGTTATACTAAGCCACTTTTTAACAATAAAATCTCAAGAATTTAAATAATTCTTGAGATTTAAAACCTTTTATTTTTTTTGTAAAAATTTATAAAGCACTTAATTCAAACAATAATCACTTAACTATACCATTTGATTCAATAATTATTTAGAGTTTCTATTTTTTTATACCAGTATTTGGAACTACATATTTATCGTTTGACACAACAAATTTAGTTGTTCCAGTTGTATTCCCTAATTCTTCTACATAAGCATAAATATAATAAGTTCCTGGTTTTAGCACTGTTTTAGAAGTCCATAACGTACCATCCCAGTTTTTATCACTTGTATTGTAATAATATGTATAATTTGTTGATTCTCCAAAATTTGTGCTTAAATATGGCACATTTTTTAAACCATTATTTGCACCACTCATATCAACATAAGCATGTTTTGAACTTTCAACAGGCTGATTAGTTGGAGTTGTAGGCGTTGGTGTAGGCATTGGTGTTGGAGTTGGTGTTGGTGATGAAGTAGTAATTCCGGTGCTTACTTGAGCAGTCCCAGCATCATAATTTGTATTAGCTTTTGTACGTGCAAATACATAATAAGTTGTCCCAGCATTTAAGCTTGTAAAGCTTACACCATCTTGCCATCCACTTGTTGGAACAGGTGATGAAGATGTGCTAATAGCATATTCAACAGTTTGTCCGCTACCACCAGTATTAGTTACTGCATTAACAATTATAGAACTACTTGTAGCAGTTCCACTCACGCTTGGTGCTCCACTAACCGCTGCCCCATCTGCTTTCGCTATTGCGCTTGTGCTAATTGTTCCTGAAGGTGTAATTGCTTTATTATCAGTCATATTTGTAGCCGGAATACTTGTATTATACGTCAATGTTGCCGTACTGGAATTTGCTGTTGTAGGAGTCCCTGTTATCGGAATTGTAACAACTGTGTCACTTGTTCTTACAGGTGTTCCTGCTATTAATCCAGCTGGTAGCCCACTTACTGTAAAATCAGATGTATTAATTATAGTTACATATGTATCATTTGATAATGTATATACAATCGATGCATTACTAACTGCTTGACCTACTTTTAAGTTAATTAAACCGGTTGTAGAAATTGCAATTTTAGGTACAGGTATCGCTGTAACTTTTACGTATTGAGACAAATCAGTCAATTTATATGGGGAAGTTGCTGTAAAATTATTGTATCCCTTGTAATTGTTAGTATTATTAAAAGTCAGAATATTTCCAGCTGCATCCTTTGCAATTACATTCGTAGGGGCAGTCTCAATATATATTGCAGCATTATTCTTGTTAGCATTATTTGTATCAGTGTTTGAAGTATTTGCTGTACCGCTTTGTGCAATAATCTCTCCACCTGTCATTACAAGCGTATCAAGTAACCTAACTCCATTGCTAAGGCTGTTAGATGAGTCTCCACTAGTAGCAGTGAGTTTACCTCCATTCATTATCAATTTATTCGCAAAGACTCCAACTGATAAAGCTCCTGTCTGATTTCCTGAGTTGACAGTAATCGTTCCACTTTCAATTGTTAGGTCCGCACGACTAGAAGCATCACCTACGAAGATCCCGCTTACTGTTGCACTTTCAACTTTCAGAGATCCATTACCTTTAATCATTAGAGCACCGTCAGCTAATAATGCACCTTCAACGTTTACAGATCGATTTGCAGTATATGCAATATTATTTGTTCCAATTAGGACAATTGTGGTGTTTGCAGGAACGTAAACCGCAAATACTTTAGTTTGGTTAACGCTAACTGTTATATTAGCATTGTTTAAAACAAGTGTGTTCGCTTCATACCCATCCGCAGCAGTTAGATACCATTTCCAACCTTCACTGCTATCAGTGATATTACTGGTTTTTGGATTGCCTGATCCATTGCCACCTGCATAAGTTATTGTTGAATCATCAACTAAATTCAAAGGCGTGGTTCGTGTAGCATCTATTGGTTGCTTTATTAGTTGTTTATCATTATTCGTTACATTAGCATCTGAAACACTGAAAGAATCTATTGTTCCTTTAATATACCCAGTTGCTGTAACTTCGATAGTATAAGTTCCGTTCACAACATTAGAAATGGTATAATTACCATTTGAATCGGTTGTTACAGCACTACCTACATTGCCACTACTGTTTTTTAATTGAACAGAAGCTCCTGATACCACTGCTGAAGTATCCCCATCCGTAATTTTACCAGTAATGGAATAAGCAGGTGTTATCTCTACATACTTCGCAATACTTCCACTTACTTTGTATGTTAGAGAACTCCAATCAGCCTTATTAAGATTACCGCCTAATACATCTGTTGATCCCATTGCAATTACATTCGAAATAGCCGAATTCGAATTTATTGCCTTTTGTTGATTAGTACCATTACCTACCTTTGCAGTAAGTTTACCCCCTGTTACACTTAATGTGCCGAAGAAATATACCCCAATAGAAATGTTGCTATTCCCACCTATCGCATTGACCGTTCCGCTATTAATAGTAAGTGATGAGCCATCTGATACTATTCCTTTAGATTCAAGATTCGAAGATCCTGCTGTAATGTTTAGCACACCAGTTTTAGCAGACTCCCCTTCGATTATTAAAGGACTATTTATTTTTAATCCAACAGAATAGTCCTTACCTGTACTCGTGCTAGTAATGTTGTTTGTGGAACCATCTGAAAGCACAATTTTTGCACTACTCTCTATTTGCATTGCCGTACCTGCCGAAGTAGAAAAATTAAAGTTTGTAAGTGTCAATGTATCTCCATCTACCGACCAATTTCCAACATTTCCAGTGTAAACTGCAATAGGATTACCTGTAGGATCATACTCATATAGATTCCAGTCATTATCTACTTTCATAAAAATAAGTGTAAAGTCCGCTTCCTCTGCAAACACCGGTATCTCTAATCCTGGCAACAACGTGAATATCATCATAATTGTCAGAAAGAGTTTGAATATTTGTTTCAATTTATTTGTTACCATATTTATTCTCCTCGTATAACTTTCAGTGTAATTATCACAAACGACGTTATACTGGCGTTATATTGCAAACAATAAAAAATCTCAAGAAATTATATGATCCTGAGATTTATTACTTTTATTTCATTTTTTTATCTAAAAAACTTGCGGTAAATTCTGCCCAACTATATTCTGACATATATTCACCATGATATTGATTAATTGCCTGTGGGAGTCCTTTATCAAAATCATAGTAATCACAAGAGAATTTTGAGGTATTTATGGCATAAAGTCCGTTTTTCTTTATTAAAATATCTTTTACATTCACTGATTGCATCACTGTTTCTATTTCATCAATTAACTTGTGAAAATGTGTCTGTATAGATCGTGTATAGGGTTGATCTTCCCATAAAATGGCAGCTAATTGTTTTTTACTAACACTTACACCCTGTCTATCTACTAAATAAGCAAGTAATTCTTTTGCTTTAGGACGGCTAAACATGATTGGTTTTCCATCATAAAACACTTCAAAGTTTCCAAAGCAATGAATGTATAAACCTTGATTAGTTTGATTTACAGGATATCGTAATCGATGCAACTCTTTTTCAATTTGTTTTGAATCAATCGGTTTCATCACATAACCTGATGCTGGAATCTGATAAGCATCTACTGCGTAGGAGCTAAATCCAGTTACAAATATGATATTGATTTGTTCATGAATTTTTTTTAACTGTTCAGCTAACTTTAATCCATTTATATCACTCATTTCAATATCCAAAAACGCTACATCAACAATGTTTTTTCGAGCATAGTCTATTGCTTCATCTGCATATAAAAAAGAAGTAAAATTTGTATTTGCATCTATTTCTTTAATGGCTCTTTCAATTGCGATTAAAGCAATTTGTTCATCATCTACGGCAATAATATTCATGCTCGATCCACCTTTTGTTTTGGTATTTCAATTGTTACTTTTGTTCCAACTTCTAATGTACTTTCAACAAATACATTTCCTTGACACTGCATACTCACACGACTTTTTACATTTGATAAGCCAATATGACTACGATCTTCCTGATATTTATTATCTACATCAAAACCTATTCCATTATCAATCACCATAATTCGATAACGATCATCTGTTTCATCAGTATGGATTTCAACCGTTCCACCATTTCTTTTTTTTGTAACACCATGACGCACCGCATTTTCCACAATGGGTTGAAGAGTCATTGCAGGAATCATAAAGTCTACTGATTTAAGATCATAAATTATTTCCAACCGATTTTTAAAGCGTATTTTTTCTAAACGAAGATACTGCTCAGTATGTTCCATTTCTTTTGAAAATGGAATTGGTTTTCGTTGTGAAAGTGAATCCAAATTACCTCGAAGATAATTTGAAAAATCAAGCACTGCTTCATGAGCCATATTAGGATCTACGAATATTAAAGCATCAATTGTATTTAAAACATTAAATAAAAAGTGTGGTTGTATTTGTCCTAACATGATGGAAATTTTCATTTCCATCATTTCTAATTCATGAGTTTTAATTTGATCTCTAAGCTCAATTTGAATATTAATAAAAATCAAAAAAAGTGTGAATGTTGCCCCAGTTGGAGCTAGATATACATTTGGTATTAAAATCTCTATTCCGTAAAAGAAGAAGGGAAAGACTGTATACAACAAAAGAGATATCCACTCTCTTTTCTTAAGTACATGTTTATATTGAAGTGTTACATAAAAAGTAACACACATAAATATTATAGGCAGTATTTCAGATATCCAAAAAGTATTCTGTTGTACATAATAATTGGTTGCATCAAAATAAGCATATAAATTAGTAAAAGATGCTATAATTGCCATAATTATATTCGAAACCCCAATCAAAATCATGAGATTAAAATATTTTTTTGAAACTGTAGTTTTTAACTTTAAATATTCATAAATATAACATGAGAATGTAATAATTTGTATTCCTGATGTGCAATAACTAAAACAATCTAAAACACGAATCGCTATATCGATAAACAATCCAGTCTTTCCAAACATCAGCCCTATAAATGCATCACAAATCATCCCAATAAAGACAAACAATACAGTCAGAAAGAAATAAAAATTAACTCGTTTTTTTAAATCTGATGTAGCAATAGATAAAATTAAAAGTGAAACGATCATAATAAATGAACTAAGATTCAGTCCCAAATACACTACATAATTCATTTCCATCTACATCACCTTCTAAAACTAGTTTATTATTCTAAAGCCTCAAAGTCAATGTGAGGAGCCAATAGTTAATCAAAAAGGGATCCCTCGTTTATTTGTCTTTATTTGAATCTACCCTAATTTTGAAACATCACACATCTTTAATGGCGCTAAATATTATATTTAATACGCAATAATTGCGTAATTATTGATTTTTTAACATGCAATAATTACGTATTG
Organism: Holdemania sp.; assembly: GCA_031551965.1. Classification (GTDB taxonomy): domain Bacteria; phylum Bacillota_I; class Bacilli_A; order Erysipelotrichales; family Erysipelotrichaceae; genus CALVGQ01. The sequence goes on from JAVBMW010000011.1 coordinate 49,996, forward strand.
CATTATTTTATTGTATACTTTGATTGGGTGATGTAAATTGACTTTAAAAGAACTTCGTAAACAAAAAAAGCTGACTCAGATTAAATGTGCTAAGTATCTCGGAATTCCCATTCGTACTTATCAGAATTATGAAACCGATAATTCTAAATCTACATCAATGAAATATGAATATATGATACAAAAATTAGAACAGTATGGCTTCGTTGATGAATCACATGGAATTTTAACAATTCAACAAATAATAGATACATGTAACGATGTCTTCGAAGATTTCGACATTAAATATTGTTACTTTTTTGGCTGAAAATAGTGATGTCGACCTGTTGATTTCCACATCGATTTCAGGTATAAAATTTTACGATTTGAAAGAAACATTGCGAGATACTTTGAAGAAAACAGTAGATGTATTGAATAGTGAACAACTAAAGGATAATCTAGATCTAATAAATGAAATTTTAAAGGATGGTATAAAGATATATGGATAACAAGAAAAATAATCAATATTATATCAAGAAAATTGGAGAATTAATCTGATGCGATACTATGTTACTTCTGACGTCCATAGTTTTTTTGATGAATTGAAAATTGCCTTAACAGAAAAGGGTTTTTTTAAAGATACTGAACCTCATAAACTTATTATTTGTGGTGACTTGTATGATAGAGGTTCACAGGCATCTCAACTGCAAGATTTTATTCTTGATTTGCTTTCAAAAGATGAAATTATTCTTATAAAAGGGAATCATGAAGATTTAATATTAGACCTTCTACATAATTGGCACAAAGGTAGCTATCTTCAAGAACATCATTATACCAACGGAACAATTGATACAGTTTGTCAGCTGACAAAAACAGCTATGATTGATATGGTTACTAATACACAGAAAGTTTGCACAGATTTGTTAATAAATCCATTTATGCAAAAAATCATTCCTGCAATGGTTGATTATTATGAAACAGAAAACTATATTTTTACTCATGGATGGATACCTTGTACACCTATTAATTTAGGCTTATATGATAAAGAATATGTTTATATTGATAATTGGCGAAATGCTAGTAAAGAATTATGGAACAAAGCACGATGGATCAATGGAATGGAAGCTGCGCATTATGGAATAATCGAAAAGGAAAAAACGATTATATGTGGGCACTGGCATTGTTCTTTTGGTCACTCCAATTACGAATTTGATGGTGGAGAATTTGATGATAACCCTAATTTTGCACCATACATCGGAAAGGGAATTATCGCACTTGATGCTTGTACAGCTATATCAAAAAAAATTAACTGCATAGTGATAGAAGATTAAGTTTTCTCACAAAAAGGATCCCTTCTTTACGGGATCCTCGTTTGTTTGTCTTTATTTGAATCTATCATAATTTTGAGACATCACATCTTTTCATTAATTAATTGATTCATGGTGCCAAGCACCTTTTTGTTTCTAAAATCTAAGAATAATACATTCTTATTTAAACTGCGTATGCAGTTAATTTAACTATATTCAATTGTAGTATTTATATTGTCCATTGGTACGTCCTCTACAGAAACTACTTTCTTTCTATCTTTAAATCCACATCTGTTTTTTTGCTTCCTCAACCAGCTCTGCTAACTGATTAGGAAGCGACTTAAATTTCGAGTAACACCTTTTTCATAAACTTAAACCTCCTTATGTCAAAGACTTGTTAAGCCTAAGTCTTCCTTTTGTTAACTTAATAATATCCTATTTATAAATAAGAAACAGTCTTATAATAAAAATTTATTTATGATATAATATATTCGTTGGGGTAAAGAAGTAAAAATAATTGTGTTAAACACTCATATTGAAAAAAAGGCATTTTCTTTAAGAATTTGCCTTTTTAAGTTGTTAACCGTTTACTGGTTCTTTAACTACTTCTTCTTTAGTTGCTTCTTGCTTTGTTTCAGTTTTACTATTAACTAAAATTGATTCTGGGATCCCTGTCACATTGACATTGCGATTGACTTGAGCATCATAAGTTGAAGCCTTTACGATTTCATTTAAATCGATTCCAACTGTTTCTTTCATGGATTCAAATAATTTAGCCATTACACTTGGAACACTATCAGCTAACCCTGATACACCATTACCGTCAGACCCAATGATTGTAACTTTATCGATTGTAGATAAAGGTTTTGCAATTTCAGATGCGATCGCAGGCAATACTTTGATAAGCATTTCACCCATCGCTGCGTTGTTATACATTTGATATGCTTCAGCTTTTTTCTGCATTGCTTCTGCTTCTGCCAATCCTTTTTGACGAATTGCTTCTGCCTCTGCTTCACCAACTGCACGAATACCAGTAGCTTCTTGTTTTTTTGTAAATAGTTCTGCTTCAGCAGCTCTTTCACGTTCAAATTTTTCAGCTTCTGCTTCTTTTTGACGACGATATAGCTCTGCATCTGCTTGTTTACGAATTGCAGCGTTCAAAGTTTCTTCCTGAACTTGAACTTCTTTTTGTTTCACTATAATTTCTTTTTCTTGTTTTGCAATATTTGCGTCTGCAGTTGCGATTTCAATTGATCTACGTTGAGCTTGTTCTTGAATACTGTAGGCAGCATCTGCCTCTGCTTTTTTCACATCAGATGCCAGTTTCAATTCTGCACGTTTGATATCCAATGTATTTTGTTTGATCGCAATTTCTTGTTCAGCAGCTACTTCAGCATCATTTGCCTGCATTTTGGCATTTGCTTTAGCCATAGCGATTTCTTTTTCACTTTCAGCTCTTGCAATTGCAGCAGTCTTTTGAATTTTAACGATGTTGTCCACCCCAAGGTTTTCAATAACACCACTATCATCCACAAAGTTTTGAACATTGAAACTAACGATATCAAGTCCCATTGCACCTAAGTCAGGATCTGCATTCAGTTTTACAAGTTCTGCAAATTTTTGACGATCAGAAACCATTTCTTGGAGTTCCATCTTACCGACGATCTCACGCATGTTTCCTTCCAATACTTCTCTTGCGACACTACAGATATAATTTACATCTTTATTTAAAAAGTTCTGTGATGCCAATTTTAATAATTCAGGTTTGTCACTGATTTTGATGTTTACTGCAGCATCTACATTGATGTTGATATAATCAGCAGTCGGTACAGCATTGGATGTTTTTACGTCGATCGGAATCAACTGTAAGTTAAGAGCATCTTTCTTTTCTAAAAATGGAATCTTAATCCCAGCGCGTCCAATCAAAATCTTTGGGGTTTTACGTAAACCAGAAATAATAAACGCAGTATCTGGGGAAGCTTTAACGTAACCCATCGCAAAGAGCACTACAAATAATACTAAAACGATTACAACAGGTAAGAAAACTAATAATTTTTCCATCTTCATCCTCCTAATTTTCTTGACATTATATTATCACATTTCTTCTATTTCTTCAATACCTTATTATGCTTATATTTCTTAATATTTGTTCATAATTAAAAGCAGGTTTCCCTGCTCAACCTTTTAACGAAACGTTTCTGTTCTTGAATCGAACATTCTATCATTTTCAAATAACTCACTTAAAGGATAATAAAACGTTTTTTCTTCTGCTCCTTCATGTACCGTTATTTCTACTTCGTATTTCTCAATTTCAGCATAAACGAATGGTTTAAAACTTGCGATATTTGTTGTACCATTCGAACTAAAACACCAATACTCTTTCTCACACTCATTTTGACGTTTTCTAATTTCATCAATATCCTCTTTAACAGTATCTTCACTTTTCAAAACTCCATCTTTGTATAGCTTTATCGTATAATTTATTTCTTGAATTCCCTCCCAAGCATAAAAATTATATCTTGGCATTACGATTTGTATTTGCAGAAATGAAGGATAGTAATAATTATTAATACTAGCTAGAAAAGTATAATTTTTTTCAAATCTATCCTTAACTGCGAATCCTGACAACTCATCAATTAATATTTCATCTTTATAAGTCCGTTGTATATCAATATAGATTACATCCACATAATCAATAGCGAATGTTACTTCGTATTTCTTTCCACTTATATTTTCAGCTCTTTGAATTATTGATTCATTATTAATTTTAATGATCACATCATAAAACATTTCTTCAGAATATTCTCTCGTTATAAAAAGCACCTTAACGAAAACCTGTCCTTGTTCATCTTTATAAATATCGATATCAGAACTTTCTACAGAAAAATATTTTTTTGTTTCATTACAAGTATTAATGTAATAAGGATAGGATTCAACTCTTACATTAGGATAGCGAACATAGACAAAACTCATGATTAATATAATTAAAACCAACACAAAAATTAACCCTTTATATAATTTATTTGATTCCTTTTTTGTATCCTTAATTGGTGTGGTGATTTTTCCAACTAGTTCATCCATGGATATATCAAACACATTGCAAAGTTCTATACAATTATCGATCGTAGGATATGCAAGATCCTGTTCCCACTTGGAAACTGATTGTCTGGATACATTGATTTTTTCTGCTAAGCCTTCCTGCGACAGCCCCACTCTTTTTCTGTTTTCTTGGATTATCTTTCCTAACATAACTTTGATCTCCTTTTAATTAATTGTAACGAAATCTTTAAATTAGTCTAGATACAGTCCTTTCCAAATCCGCAGCCAATGGTTGCATAACTCATTTTGCGTTAAAATTCTAAAGTATCTTTTAGTATGCTTGATAATTTATAAGCAATTGTCGTTGCACCAGTGACATGATCGTCAATAATAATTTCTAGTGAGTAGTCATCAACTTCATTAATATCAAATCTTTCATTCATCCAAAATGTTAATAACCCTCCGATTCCTATTGCACCTTGATTGAACGATTCTTGCTGACGCAGTCTTTCTTCATCGATATCAATATCAAATTTAATTTCTTCTACTAAAACATCTTTCTTTAAAACATTAATAGTATAGTCTATGTTATGAATATCATCCCATGCTGGTTGAGTATAATCTGGCATCACATAGACAATATCTAATTTACTAGGCTTTTCAATTTTGTTGTAATATGCATAAAACTCATAATTTGTCACAAAACGATCTTTCACTTTATATCCGTACATTTCATAAATTTCTATTTCATTATTATAAGTTCGTTGTAAATCAATTTGAATCACTTCAATTTCTCCAATCGGAACTATTGCTTCATATTTTTTACCACTCACATGCTTTGCATTTTGAACAATCGATTTGTTGATAATCACATCATAAACCATTTCTTCAGAATATTCTTTTGAATCAAACGTTACTTTCACAAAAATATCTTCTGATTCATCTTTATAAATATCAACATCAAATTTTTCAACTCTAAAAGATGCAGAAGCATCATTATATAAATTGACATACTGAGGATATCTCTCGATTTTAACATTCGGATAAAGCACATAAAACAGCGACACTCCTATTAATAATATGATCAATCCGACTGTTGTCCATTTATAAATACTATTTTTATCAATGGTTTTAGATTCAGTTTTTATTCCCACTAGCTGATCCATTGATATCTCAAACACCTTACAAAGTTCAACACAATTATCAATTGTAGGATACGCAAGGTCCTGTTCCCATTTGGAAACTGATTGCCTGGACACATTAATTTTTTCAGCTAGGCTACCTTGAGATAATCCTATTCTTTTTCTATTTTCTTGTATTATCTTTCCTAACATAATGCATCCTCCTTGAGTTTAATTTTATCGGATTTCAAAGAATTATCTAGAGTATATTGATTTGAATATTAGCACCTAATGGTTGCCTACACTTTTAAATTACTTATAAAAGTGTTTGATTAATATAATCAATGATTTTCATTTTGTATTTTGTGTTTGATTCTTTGTTATAATTAAACTATATTTCTGCTTGACATTCCCCTGCAGTGGAACGTTTACACTTGATGTGGAGGTGCCTATTATGTACTTAATCAGTCAGTTTTCAAAAATCACAGGTTTAACAGTTAAAACACTTCGCTATTACGATGAACAGGATATTTTAAAGCCTTCTTTTCGTGACAGTGAAAATCTTTATCGTTACTATGATAACAATGATCTTATCAAAGCAGAGCTTATTAACAAACTTAGGTCCTTGGATTTTTCAATTGCAGAAATCAAGGAGACTCTGGAGTTGGTCAAAACCAAAGATGACTTGATGTTTATTTTGCAAGAAAAAACAAGACAAATCGAAGAAAATATAAAAATACAGCAAGAGCGAATTCAGCTTATAATACAACAATTAGAGAGCACAACAAATAATTCATCTTTGCAAAACTATGAAATCACATTTGAAGATATTGATCCTGTATTTGCAGCAACGATTCGATTCAAAGGAAAATATACTGATCTTGATCATTATGTTCCCCTACTTTATAAAACAGTTAAAGGTGCTGCAACAGGAAGCCACTTTAATTGTTACTACGATGAAGAATGCCTGGAAACTGCAGACATTGAACTATGTATCCCAATCAAAAAACAAATTTCAGATAAATTGATTGAATGTAAAATAATACCTTCGATCCATGCGTTATGCACGATCCATAATGGCAGTTATGAAACGATCAATCAAGCTTATAAAGAACTTTTTAAATATGCCAATGAACATAATATCCGCTTAACAAATCCTTCCAGAGAAGTCTATCTTAAAGGACCTGGCATGATTTTTAAAGGTAATCCACATAATTACATGACAAAGATCATCTTTCCAGTTTTATTGAAAGTTGGTGAATGAGTTGGAAAAAAGAATAGAGAATTTTGTGTGTCTTGGCGGTAAACATTGCATTAGTAATGCCTTAAGACAAGTCTTTAATTATTACAAATATCCTTTATCGGAAGAAATGATTTTCGGCATCGCTTCCGGGATCTCTTTTTTGTATTTGAATCAAGCCCATTCTCCTATGGTCAGTGGTAGAACAAAAGTCTTTGAGTTTGAACAAAAACTTGCCAAACGACTAAATATTACGATTCAGTGCAAATCTTCTGCGAACTATGAAAAAGCAGAGCAAAAGGCAAAAAGAATGATCAGTGAAAATCATCCTGTTTTAATTTATGTTGATATGCCCTATCTGAATTATTTGAATCTAGATCAAAATAGTCACTTTGGAGGTCATGCTGTCGTATTATTTGGGTATGACGACGAAAAGAAACACTATTTAGTTAGTGACCGGGATAATCATGATTATCCAATCAGAACTCCTCTTGGAAATGTTGCAGAGGATTATCATTTTGTTTCTTATGATGAGCTTAGAAAAGCTCGCAGCAGTTCTTTTCGTCCATTCCCTGCTAAAAATAAATATCTGGTTTTTAATTTTGATAATGTTAAACCCCTCGATAAAACTGTGCTCATTGAGGCAATCACAGAGTCTTGCAACAACATGCTTTATCCTGGCGCAAATTTATTAGGAGTTAATGGGATCAAAAAATTCTCCAGCGAAATTTTGAAATGGGAAAAATTTGATTCTGAAAAATTAGTCAATGCCTGTATTACCAATTATTTTATGATCAGTGAAGACGGAGGCACAGGAAAAGGGATATTCAGAAAAATGTATGGTGATTTTTTGATTGAAGCGGCTTCGATACTAAATAAACCACGTCTCACGAATATTGGGTTTCAGTTTGTTGAAGTATCTGAAAAGTGGGATAAGGTTGCTTCAATGTTGTGGTATCTATCTGAAACAAAAGATGTTAATGCACTAAAAATTATATCTACCCAAATCGATGATATTTATAAAATAGAATCAAGTTTATACCATTCTTTATTGGAAATTCTTGATTTACACTGACAAAGCCATTTTTTCAAAGGATCCATGAAGCTTTCATCAATGGTAAAAGCACTTTCTTTTTCGTTTTTTCCTTAATATAAGTTTTGTAAAATGTTCTAATTTATCCCATTTGAATTAGTAAATGCAAAAAATTTGTGCCTACTTTTGAAAATTAGCCCTTAATGGTTACTAAAATTGCTTTTAAAAGTGATTTGGAGTAAAATAGCAATCATATTGGGGGTACACAATGAACTACAAAACAAAAAAATTCTTATCTTATTATAAACCTTATAAAAAATTATTTTTAGCGGATATGTTATGTGCTTTGATTACTGCTGGAATCACTTTGATTATTCCATTATGCATTCGCCAAATCACAAATGTTTATCTGTTAGAAGAACCGATTATTGTAAGTAAAATAATCCAAATCGGTTTATTCATGATTGGACTTGTCTTGATTGAATTTGGATGCAATTTCTTCGTAACCTATAAAGGACATACAATGGGTGTCTATATGGAGAAAGATTTAAGAGCTGATTTATTTGAACATTATCAAAAGTTATCATTCAGTTTCTATGATGATCAAAAAACGGGGATCTTAATGAGCCGACTTACTAGTGACTTATTCAGTCTTGCAGAACTATATCATCATGGACCAGAAGATATTGTGATCTCATTGATCAAGTTCTTTGGTGCTTTCTTTATCTTAGTTCAAATCAATCCATTGCTTACTTTGATCATTTTTAGTGTTCTCCCTTTTATGTTGGCATTCGCATGGATTTGTAATAAGAAAATGCGTAGAGCCTATTCATTGAATCGAAAAAGAATCGGTGAAATTAATGCTCGATTAGAAGATAACTTATCTGGAATACGCGTTGTCAAATCTTTCGCTAATGAATCAAAAGAAATTGATAAATTCGGAGTTGAAAACGGCAATTACGTAAAAAGTAAAAAATCAAGTTATTGGTATATGGCAAGTTTCCATTCTGGACTGGGTGCCTTTATTACAATGATCACGGTCCTCGTGATTATTTCTGGAACTTTGTTGATTTCAAAAGAAGCGATACTTATTGCCGACTTATTAACTTTCTTACTATATATCGGAAACTTTACTGATCCAATTAAAAAACTAATTAATTTTACTGAACAATTTCAAGAAGGAATGAGTGGTTTTGATCGTTTCTTAGAAATCATGAACATTCAACCTGATATACAGGATAAACCTGAAAGTAAGCCATTAACTAATGTTTTGGGGGATGTTCAGTTTAATAATGTTGGTTTCAAATACAACGGTAATAACGAATATGTTTTAAAGAACTTAAATCTTCATGTAGGAGCTGGCGAGTACGTTGCTTTAGTCGGTCCAAGTGGCGTTGGCAAAACAACACTTTGTAGTTTGATTCCTCGCTTCTACGAAGTCAGCGAAGGCCATATTTTGATTGATAATCAGGATATTCAAGATGTCACAATGAAATCACTTCGTGAAAATGTAGGTATCGTGCAGCAGGATGTGTACTTATTCTCTGGAACTGTTTTGGATAACATTCGTTATGGTAGACCAAATGCAACGGATGAAGAAATCATTGAAGCTGCAAAGAAAGCAAATGCGCATGAGTTTATTATGGAACTTCATGATGGTTACAATACCGACATTGGTCAACGTGGGGTAAAATTGTCAGGAGGTCAGAAACAACGATTATCGATTGCCAGAGTATTTCTAAAAAATCCACCTATTTTGATCTTTGATGAAGCCACAAGCGCTTTAGATAACGAAAGTGAAAAAGTGGTTCAAGATAGTTTAGAAAGCTTAGCTAAAAACCGTACAACCTTTGTCATTGCCCATCGTTTATCAACGATCAGAAACGCTAAACGAATCCTTGTCTTATCGGAAAACGGAATCGAAGAAGAAGGAACTCATGAAGAACTCATCAAAAAAGATGGTTCTTATGCCCATCTTTACAATATGCAATTTGACAAAATCAATTAACTCGCCTTTCCATAATAGTTCAACACTTCATATTTATTCTGAATTATTTCGTTATAACTGTAATTGTTGTATCCACTACCAAACATATAAACATTACCTTCATCATTAATTTTAAAACATTCAAAACTAATTTCAAAGGTTATGTCACCTGTATTTTTATAACGGGCATCTTTTAGGTTCCAATCAAAGTTTGCTGAAGCCACAAATCGATTTTGTGTTTCTTTTATTTTTGAAACATCATACTCAACTGAAATACTATCTAAAAGTTCACCATTGTAATACATATCAAATATTACATTAAAATTAGACCAATTTTTATATGAATCGAGTTCAAGCGGAAATTCTTTACTTTCAATATGAAAATAATCCCCTTCATCTCCATAAATAAGTTGACCATAATAGATTATAATTGGCGAAAATTGTTCAGCAACATAATATTCCCCTAAATATTGAGTCATAGTAAAATTGTCATAAACTCTATCTGCATTCAACATAATCAACTTATGAGTAACATCTATATCTTTCATTGTCGCAATATACGTATTATCATCCTGAAGTTCTGCTTCTGCAAGAAATACTTTGTTTAACCCATTGACATAGTATTGTGTGTATACTCGAATTACTTGATCTTTGATTACACGATTTGGTATTAAGGTGATTTTTAAATCTGTTAAACCGTCATATTCTTCGATTGGTTTTTCTATAACTTCAACTTTGTACTCTTTTATAAACTCTGCTTTTACTTTATCATTGATCACGGTAACTGTTTCATCAATCTTTTGATATACTTCTAACAAATCTGAGGTAGAAGATAGTTTTTGAGATAGCTGTGCATTTTTATAAATCAAGGTAACAATCATCACAACTAAACATACCATTACTATAATTAATAGGTTTGATTTCTTTTTAAGCAGCTTCAATTCGCTCGGATCTTTGATTTCAATTTCTCCCTCAAGAAGATTATTAATATTGATATCAAAGATACGACATAACTCTATACAGTTTTCAAGAGTAGGAAAAACGGTATCTTGTTCCCATCTGGAAATAGTTTGCCTAGATACATTCAACAAATCAGCCAACTGTTCCTGAGATAAATTTCTAGACTTTCTAAGTTCAATTATTTTATTTCCTAACATAGTTGATCCTCCTAGTTTCATTGTAGCCATTATCAACGCTAAATCTACCTCATTCAATTTCCTTATATGTAACATCTGTGTTACATCAACTTAACTCATCTTATTAAACTTATTTTAAATTGAGTAATGTGAAATAGTTTTCCACAAGATTTTCAAGAAGATAACTTTAAAGCAACATATCAAAAACATTCCTTAAAGACATATTTAACTAAGACTATAGCAGAATGATTCTAATATTTCCGAAAATTTTGTTTATAAATTTATTTACTGTTATTAAATTAACTCTAATAACGTCAAATCTTTGATTAACAGTTTGCAGATAATAATTGTTACACCTATTCTATCAAATTTTCACTCCTTTAGATAATATTCATATTACATCCTCTATTTATAATCATAATAGTTTCGAACTGAATCTTTGGCTTCGATAAAACTGTTATACGAGGCACTCATACTACCAGATGAGCTCGTATTTTCTACCAAATCATTAAACTCACATAAAATATATAAAGAAAGATTTTCAGTATTCTTATATCGTTCGTCTGTAAGATCCCAATCAAAGTTGGCAGTAGCAATAAGAATATTCTTTCGATCACTTAGCATTTGTTGAATATCGTATTCTTTTATTTCATAATCAATCAAATTGTCTTCATAATAAAGTTTAAAAGTAAATTTCATTTTTTCAAGATTTTTATATGCATTGCTTTTTAATGGAAATGTTCTGCTTTCTACATGTAAGTATTGTTCATCATTACCAACGATCAGCTCTGCAAAATATGCTACATCAACATAAAACTCATCAATGATCCTAGCGCTAGGTAATCTTTGAATAAACATCTCATTACCTTCAATATGCTCTACTTCAATCATAATATTTCTTGTATGTATACTTACGTTTTTTAAAACTGCCAAATAGCTGCCATCTTCTTGTTTTTGAGCTTCGGCAGACAAAAGCATTCCGTCATTTTTATAATAAGCATCTGGATAATACCCTTTTACTGTATAAATCTGATTTTCGCATTTTTCATTTGGTTTAAACCTTACCAAAAGATCGGTAAAATGTTGATATTTATCTTCTAATCCCAAAATTTCTACGCTATCCTTATCTAGATAATATTTATATGTTTTTTTCATCTCATAGTTTTCTATTATCTTATTTGAGGTTTCAAGTTGCTGCGAAATTTTTGCGTTTTTATATACTAGTAAAATGACTACTAATATTAAACATCCGCACAATGCTAAAGCAATGTTTAAATACTTTTTCAATTGTTTTAATCCTTCTTGATCTTTGATTTCAAAATCATCTTCTAAAAGCTCACGAACTGGGATTTCAAAGATCCGGCAAATCTCTACACAGTTCTCCAAAGTAGGATATACTGTCTCCTGTTCCCAACGCGAAATCGTTTGTCTTGTGACATTTAGTTTATCTGCAAGTTCTTCCTGTGATAAATTTTTAGCCTTCCTAAGCTGTGCTATTTTATTTCCAATCATAAGATTTTCCTCCTTGATTTCATTGTACTTAATTACTAATTTCGTTCTACCTCATCTTAGTTCCTTTGTGCAACAAGTTTGTTACATTCGATTTATATATGCATATCATAAACAAAAAAACACAAGAATAACTATATTCGGTTAAACTTGTGTTCATTTAATTTATAATTCGCAATCTGCTTTGAGATAATCCATGATCGACTGTGTCACAACTTTTGCCTGGGCGATCGCATGAACTACTGTTTTTGCACCAGTAACGACATCTCCACAAGCGAAGACTCCTTTTTTAGTAGTGTTTCCTGCCTCATCCGTGATGAGATATCCATAACGATTTGTGTCCAAGTTTGAAGTATGATCGACAATATTGGATCGAGGTTCCTGTGATACGGCCACAATTACAGTTTGTGCTTCCAGTTTTACTTCTTCCTCCAACAAGATAAATTGACCATTTTCATCGATTGTAGTTTTATTAAATACAACATGATCTTCTTCGATTCTTAAAGGGGCAAGGTTCAGCTCGAATTTCACTTCATCATTAACTGCTTCTTCAATTTCTTCAACACTGGCACTCATTTCATTGAATGTTTTGCGATAAGCGATCGTTACATCATGTCCTTTGGTTTTTACTGTACGAGCAGCATCCATTGCAACATTACCTGCCCCGATCACAACTACTTTTCCATTTAGATAATAGTCATCTGGTGATTTAAGATAATCGATCGCATAATGGACATGTCCAAATGTTTCTCCAGGAATATTAACTGATTTTGGTTTCCACACACCTGTTGAAATAAATACTGCATCATATTTATCTTCCAGTAAACGATCAATGCTGATCGTTGGTCCAATCAATGTATTTGGGCGAATTTTAATTCCAAGATCGACAATGATTTTTTCCATCTGATCAACGATTTTTTTAGGTAACCTTACATCAGGAATACCATATCGAAGAACCCCACCAATTCTGGAGTTTGCTTCAAAAATCGTCACATCGACCCCAACTTCTGCCAATTGGATCGCTACTGTCATCCCTGCAGGTCCTCCGCCAATGACCGCAACTCTTTTATTCAGACCGATCGTCTTTTCAAATTGATGATTAAAAAGAAATTCACTTGATATTTCTTTTTCCAAATCATGAAATCGAACTGGGTCATTTTTAGCATTTAAGACACAGTTTCCTCTGCACTGCTTTACATGATCACAGACATAAGCACAAACTGCTGAAAAGGGATTGTTTTTAAACAATAACTCTTCTGCCTCAATTCTTTTTCCCTCTCTAACCATTTTGATTACTTCTGGTATTGGAGTGTTTATTGGGCATGCTTTTTGACAGCGCGCATTTTTACATAATAGACATTGATCAACTGTAGCCATAGTTTATCCCTCATTCATTTCTTGACATTGTACCACAACAATCAAATAGATTCATTACAAATACATTCATTTTTTCTATCCTAGTCTACGTAAATGAATCTGTTTTCATACTTAACTGATCACTTTATATTTTAATTCAATATAATTGTTTTCTAGTGTATTGGATTCAATCAACTCTAATACTGATAATTTGTTAAGTTCAGCTATATTTGTGATCGATTCCCCATCGACAAGAGTAGGCGTATCTTTTCCTCCTACAAGTACTGGTGCTATTACAATATGGACATAATCAATTAGTTTTTCTCTTAGAAAATGTCCATTCAGTGTTCCACCTGATTGAATCGTCAACCGATCAGCTTGATATTTTTGTTTTAATATTTTGAACAATTCATTAAAATCGATTTTATCTTCAAACAGAAGAATGTCTACATTATCATAACCATAATTTGTGTAACTTGGATTGGTTGTCACAATGATTAATCGTTTAGACATTCCAGATAAATATTTGATCCCATTCTCATTAAGATGTGGTTTATTGTCAATGATCACAAACGAAACTGGTGTTTTATCTGGAACTGTTTTCTTATCATTGAAACCGATTTTTTCCATAACTCTTCCAGTATTCAGTGTAAATAAGTCTGTTGTTCTCTCAATTTCATAGTATTGATCTAAACCTTCTTTTAAGCCATCAATATTTTTAAAATCCTGATCTACATCTAAACTATCATTCGATCCACTACTGATTTTTCCGTCTAACGACATAAGCATAAATAGAGTGTTAACTGTACGTATCATTTTTTTTCTCCTCTTCTTCGATATTTCAATTATAATTTTTCTTGAAAAAAAATCAAGCTGTTTTTAAATCAATAATTATTTCAAATATCTAGGGTATCTGACCAATCACATAAAAGAATAATCCATAAATTAGTATAGAAGTATAGTAAGGAGGGTTAAATATGCTTCGTTCAGAACAAATGTCTTTTGAAGATTTTGATTTTACTGATGATCGATTCGACGAAAGAATGCTTTTCGATGACTTTAATGACAAGAACTGTGAATGTTCATGTCAAAAAAAGAAAAAATGTTACTGTGAATGTGATTGCGAGCCAAGATGTCCAAAGCCTTGTCCAAAACCACGTCCATGCCCAAAACCTAGACCTTGTCCAAGGCCAATCGTTGAACCACGCCCAGAATTAGGTGCTGAAAGACCAAATTGTGCAGGTCAAGTCTTAGGTATGTCTTATGTACCAAATCAACGTTTTAATCGACGTCGTTTATTCGGTGTTTGTGATGCGTTAGAACGCGGAACTTTATACAGAGATTTATATAAGCCATTTGAAGGAGGTAATTGCTGATGACCAACAATAACGAACACTTCGACAAATGTTGTGATTGTAATCTTTGCAGTGGAGATTCTTGTTTTGTTCAACTTCAAAAACTAGATTTCCTATTATTTGAACTTGCTTTATACTTGGATACTCATCCATTAAATCGTGAAGCTTTAAGAATGTTCCGTCAATATTTGGCAAAACGTCCTGCACTTGTACGTCAAGTTAAAAGAACACATGGACCACTTCTTATCACAAATCACGAAGGTTCATTATGGCGTTGGCATAACAATCCATGGCCATGGGATATGGAGGACTAATTTATGTGGTTATATGAAAAGAAATTAATTTTCCCAGTTGGAACTCTTCGCAAAGATCCAGCTTTCGCTAAATTATTGTATGCAGCTCTTGGTGGAGCTGATGGATCAATGGCTTTAGCTAATCGTTATTTTTCACAACGCTATACAATGCCTTATCCTCAAGTTAAAGCCTTATTAACGGACATTGGAACGGAAAAACTTGCCCATCATGAGCTTGTTGCTACAATGATCCGCAAGATGACCAATAATCTTACTGCTCAAGAACTTGTCGCTGGAGGTCTTGGTGATAATTATGTTGAACACACTGCAGGCATTTACACATTAGGGGCAAACGGTAATTCCTTTAATACTTTGTCTTTCCAAGTTAAAGGAGATCCAATTGCAGATCTAATGGAAAACTTAGCCGCTGAACAAAAAGCTCGCGTCACTTATGAAAACTTGATTCGTATCTCAAAAGACACTGAAGTTACAAAAATTCTTCGTTTTTTAAGACAACGTTCAATCGTTCATTTCCAACGTTTTGGTGAAGCTTTAGCAATCGTTCGCAGAAGCTTGAACAGAAATAACTACTATGCATTCAATCCTTCATTTGATCGTAATGTTCTTACAAACAACAATATTAATATCAACACAGATCGACTTACTAATGATGTGGTAGCATGTGCTAATAATGATTTAGGACTTGAAAACCAATTATTTGACAACTACAACGACCATGAAAATTTCAATGACTTTGAAAATTTCGATGATAACTACGATGAAGATCAATACGATGATTTTGATCCTCTTCAATACTAAATTAATTAAGGAGTTAGTGAAATTCACTAACTCCTATTTTAATCTGTCAAATTTAAACACATCATTAAATTAAATTCGTTTCCTTGTTCCATAACTGTAAGTTCACCATCATATACGTGAGCGATTTTGTTTAAAATCGAAAGTCCTAAATGAGGACGATCCTCAGTATCCTTTTTAATATATTCATTATTTGTCTTAATAATCAAAAAATTATTTTCAATCAGAGCCGTAATCTCAATAATTCTTTTTTCATTTGGTAAATCAAGTACTGCTTGAATCGCATTATCTAATAGATTAGAAAAAATACTACAAAGATGGATCGTATTTACTTTGATCTCATTGGGAACATTTACATTGCATTTAAGTTGAATCTCATATCCATCACACACATTTGCCTTCTCATTTAGAACTGCATTGACTATTTGATTTTGACAATAAATTTTATGGCTTTTAGAAATACGGTTCAAAAGTTGTTGAATCAAATTAATTCCTTTCACATTAGCACTTTTATCATCTTGTTCAATAAGATTTAAAGCTGAACTCAAAAAATTATTGT
This sequence comes from Holdemania sp., assembly GCA_031551965.1. Taxonomy (GTDB): domain Bacteria; phylum Bacillota_I; class Bacilli_A; order Erysipelotrichales; family Erysipelotrichaceae; genus CALVGQ01. The sequence goes on from JAVBMW010000011.1 coordinate 66,723, forward strand.
AGTCGTGTTTTAATTTTTGAATATTTTCTGTAGATTCCACAAGATGACTGTACTCTTGATTTTGTATATAGTTCATAAATTCTAATGATTTAATTTGTTGATCTGCTTGATATCTTTTTTCAACTTCGATCATATTGTTAAACATATATAAATCAGAAATAATCGCTACTGCTACAGAACAAATCAAAATCATAATTATCGTATTAAAATCATTGAAAAAAAACTGCATCATAACACACCAAACCAATAAGAATTGACTGACCGGAAACAATAAGAATTTCATTAATGTATTCGTAGATAATTCGGTCTTCATTTTTTTGTTTACATTAGGAACAATAATCCAAATTGCAGTAACAATGATCATCATCAATAAAACACCAAAATAAATTAATTTAACACGTTCCATTCCTACTAAAATTGTTATATTAAAATTCAATTTTAACGCAATTGCAACACCGATTACTTCCATGGCAACTTGAATCAACTGAAATAATACACCAATGATAATTTTTTTCGCTGGCGGGTCTATAAACAAATAATAAATCGTTATGATTGAAGTTACATATCCAAAGAGAATAAATATTAAACTTACCTCTCTAAGCAATTGAGATAAAATCGATATTGACATCGCTTGGATAATAAATAAAGTAAAAGTAATTGTTACTGAGTATTTTGGTTTTAAGAAAAGAAAAATCACTGTATGCATGATACAAATTTGTAAAAAATATCCTAAATATTGTAATAACAAATAGTTCATATTTTTTCCCCTTTAAACTTTAAAAAATCACTTACTGTTGATTGATACATTGACTTACTCACTGATAAAACAACATTTTCTTTTAATGTACAAGCTTCTTTATTGATTCGAACAATGTAATTCAAATTAACTAGATAACTTTTATGAATTCTTAAAAAATAAGCAGGTAATCTTTTTTGAAAATTGTCTAATTTTTCTCTTATTTTGATTTGTTTATTATTATAGTGTAAGAATAAATAATGTCCTTGACTTTCTATATAGATTAAATCATCTAAATATATTATTTTCAGCTCACCATTGATACTGATCACAACTTCTTTAGTTTGATCTAAAATCTGGTCATATGCCTTTTTAAAGGTTTTTATTAAATACTCTCGATTGATAGGTTTCATGATAAAACCAACTGGATTAAAGTTTTCCAGGAATATATTTTGAGCATAGCTTTCAAAACTAGTGACAAAGATAAACTTTATTTTATTATTGATATTATAAAGATTTTTAGCGACTTCAATACCATTTTCAGTTCCATATTTAATATCCATAAAAACAATATCAATTGTTTTCAATGAATACTCTTTAGAAGTAATAAATGATGGTTCATTACAAGTTTCTATTTCGATTTGATCACTCAAATTTATAGAAACTAGGATTTCTTCTATATTTTTACAAATGTCATTATCATCATCGCAAATTAAAACTCTAATCATAATTACACCCCTTTATAACACAATTATAACAAGAATTACTGTAATTTTCTCAATGAAATTAATAAATATCCATTTTTTTGTACAAAAATCTATTTATCACTTGTGGTAATTTTTTTTGATTTATTTAAAATCTCTTTTTGATAGGTTTTAGAAATGTTCATCATTTCGATAATATATCTTCGATAATATTCTTTTAAGTTTTCATTCTTAATCAATTTTAAGTTTTGTTCAATTACTATTAATTCTCGGCTTTCATCAAAAATTGGTAAATTATTTTTTATTTTGTATTCAATAACCATTTCAACAGCTTTCATTCTTTTTTCAAAAAGATTAGCCATTTGTCTATCTACTTCATTAATGATTAGCCTTGCCTTATCTAATTGACTGATCTTTTTGATCATCATAATATGAGGACAATGTTCATCTAAATACTCTTCTCCAATGCACTCATAACCTAGTTTCTCATAGAAAGATTTAGCTTGAACTTGAGCTGATAAACGAATTACTTGAGTGCTCGTTTCAAGAATATTTTTTTCAATTGCCTTCATGACTAAATTACCTAATTGTTGACCACGATACTCTTTGAGTACCGCAATTCTTCCAACTGTCATTTGATTTTCACTTTCAGAAAAATATCTTCCACAGGCAACTGGTTTGTCTTGATCATAAATAACGCAATGAACACAAGTATTGTCGATTTCATCTTCTTCACTTTGGAAACCTTGTTCAATCATAAATACTTGTTTACGAATTGAATAAGCATCTTCATAATGATCTTTTCCCACATAAAATTTAGTTTCCATAATAGTCTATCTCCTATAAATATTTCTACTTACTACAATACTTCCCATTCGCTTATATTCTCTTTCTAAGAAAGATAAATACATTCCTGGTGTAACAATTCCATCAAAGTTAAAAAGGTCAAGCTGAGCACATCTCAAAATGTGATCCACAACTAATACACAGTTTGTACTAAAGACAAAATAAGTTTTAAACTTCTTTTCAGTGAACTTCATCATTTTAGCACCAGTTCCCTTATAGACACGTGATGCATAATCTTTTGCATTAGTATTACCACATTCATAATCACACTTCCAAGCAATACTTCTTGAGAGTAACTCCTCGATCCGTGATTTAACGATTTCTTTTTGATTTTGATCTAAGGTAATACCATAACCAACTATCGTCTTATTTTCAACTTCGAGTGCTTCTTTAATAAATAAATCGCGATCAGCTTCGATTAGAATGCCATCTCCAAGTGTTCCATATAATTTGCGAGCATTTGGATCATGACAACCATATGAATACACTAGCCCATCTACACTTATATCAACATGACCAAATGATTCAGGTCCATTTTTAGATAAATAGATGAATACTTCAACATCAGCATTGTTCTGATTTTCTTTTGGATTATCAGCTTCGGATTTCATTAATTGATTGATCGACATCAGCATCCGAGCCGGAATGATGGCAGATAAAATCATCGGAGCTGAAATGCTCATATGTTTGATCTTACTTCGTTTTGCGATTGGAGCTATCAAATCCTTTGTATCATTTAAAAATTCAACGATCCCTAGAAATATCAAATAGCTTCCTGCTACCTTAGATAGTAACTCAATATATCGCAATGGAGATAATATCAAAACTAACGCAGTAACAAAGTTTATCAAAACCAAGACAAATCGATAAAAAGTTCCTCTCATCATATCTCGACGATAGACATAAAAATTGATAGCTTGAACTATGCCATTCAGTAACGCATACCATCCAATTACAATAGGCACGATCGTTAAAAAATCAATTGGATTCGTAAATGCATAAACAATGATCAACATATCAGCAAAAACAGAAATCCAAAACTTTAAGTCTTGTTTCTTGTGTTTAAATAACTCATAGATTTTAGTTAGTAATAAGCCTATAAATACTAAGCATAAAACAATGTGAATCATTGCCCATAGTACACGATAATGAACAATAAATAGCAACCCTACGCCAATCAATAAAATTGAGGCAATTGAAGAAACTAGTAAATCTAATCTACTTTTCAAATTACTCACTCATTTCACCACTAAAATATACCATTTATCAACTAAAAACTCAAATTGCTTATTGCATTTTAAAAGAAGCATTGATATAATAAATAGGCACTAAATATGCGGGTGTGGCGAAATTGGCAGACGCACTAGACTTAGGATCTAGCGCCGCAAGGCATGCAGGTTCGACCCCTGTCACCCGCACCACTTTATCATTTGAGCCTTCTACGAAAGGCTTTTTTTGTGTTTTGTCCAAAATTCATCAATCACCATTTCAAGGCGTTTTAGGCATGATTTCGAGTTGTGTTTGCCAAATGTTTGCCACGCGTTTGCCACGCGTTTGCCAAATTTTTTGGCTTTTTTTCACAATATTTAAGCATTTTGTGTAAGATCCTGCGAGCTATTTAGATTCAATAAACCTACCAGCGTTTCGCCAACCACTTGTTTTCTCTCATTACTGTAGTGACCATATGTTTTAACAGTCGTAGTAATATTGGAATGCCCTAGCCATTCTCTAGTATCATTCATAGACATTCCATTCAGCAACTGGATTGTGGCACAGGTATGACGTAACCCTTTAAATGTTACTTTAGGTAAGTCCGCTTGCTTAACAATTTGAGTAAACCTTCGGGTAACAAAATCCGGTTTTAATAACTTCCCCAGTTCATTGACAAAAACGTACTCATAATCTTTGTAATCATAACTGCTTCCACAGATCTTCTTTTGATAATCCTGCCTAGCTTTTAATTTTAACAGCAAATTTTCAATGAACGGGACAAGCGGATAAGTTCTTCTACTTTTTTTGTTTTTAGTTTTGTCTTTTCTAAGTTCAACTCGCTCATGATCGACGACAGTATCAACTACTGTGTGTCTTACACGAATTTGCTTATTCACAAAGTCTATGTACTCCCACTTTAATCCAAGAGCTTCACTTCTTCTAAATCCATAAAACACAGTCATATAACAAATTGTTTCAATCATATCATCCTCAAGTGCTTTCATCAGCCTCATACATTCATCTATATTGAGAACTTTAACTTCTATCTTATCAATTTTGGGGCATTTGACCTTCGTCATTGGATTTCTTTCAATCAACTCTTCATTCATCGCATATTCAAATGCAGCACTTAATAAAACGAGATGATGCTTGACTGTATTTTTCGAATTTTTTCTAACACTATAGCAATACTGATAAAATTCAAAAATATGATCAGTAGTTATTTCACACAGCCTAACATCCGGATATTCTTTGTTCAAAAACTCCTTAATGACAGTAACATTTCCCTGGTACGATCCGTAAGTGTTCAGTTCAATATCACTTAAAATCTGATGTTTCTTTAACCATTCATCAAGATAATCAGCAAAAAAGATCTCTGCATTTTTCTGGTTCAAAGTAATCCTTGAAATAGCCCTAATCTTTTTTGCCTGAACCTTTTCTTTTTCCTTTTCAAACCAGCCTAACGAAATCGGCACTTCATCATTTTTAAAGCAATTAAGTGCGTACTCAGTTATCATCTTAATTACCTTTTTTTCAATTTCATTAGTATTGTTTAAATCTCTTAACTCATCTCCTACATATTTACTAACTTCTTCTACAATTTCTTTATTTCCTTTGATTCCTACTTCCAAATCTGTTGAAGCTGAAAGTCTTTTTCTGTTATTACGAGCATCTTTAAAATCTATCATGACAAAATACTTGCCTCGCCCCTCAATTACTCTTTCGTTTAACTCAATCATTTTTAGATACCTCCCTGCCCAAATATTAGAAAGGATAGCCATTTTAGACTAATGTGCAAATCGAACTTATACAAGGTTCATATACACTAAAACCCAGTATTTAGGGATTTTAAACTCATTCCCTATCTTAAAAGAATTAATTTTCTCATCATGCAATAATTTGATTGCAGTCTTATCACTTATCCTTAGCATTTCCGCTAATTCATCCAATGTAACAACATCCGGATAATCAGCAAAGAAGAGGTTATAGATTTTTTTAACCTCTTCGATATTTTTTATTTCTTGTATTGCGCTCATATTTCTTCACTTACTTAAGCAACAAAAAGTCTTTTCTATTTTCAGTTAAGTAATTAGAAAGACTGATTCGTAACTCTCTATTTAAGCAGTAAACAAAAAACATACTCCAGGGATTATATTTCAACATCTCTAACCAATTGAAATAAAGGTTACCTTTTTTTGAGACTTCAACTACGTCAATAAAAATGTAATCGATAGTGATATTACTATTAGAAAATGAATGAAGCGCAGCAGAGATTTCTTTTGATTGTTCCTCAGGTACTTTTGATTCCAAAACAATATATAAAACATTAGTATTTATTGATTTATTCCACATAACTATATACCTCCTTAGCATAGTTGGAATTTCCTTCTGAATTTAAAAACAGGTTTGAATAAAGCATTGAACTATATATTGAATAGCCTCCACACGATGAAATAGCCCAATCGATATATTCAGTTCCAAATTCGTATCCTTGAATTGCTAACAATAGATTTGTATCAATGCCATTTATATTACCGCTGGCTTTTTCGTATAAATCATTCATTAAAAAAACGCTGCATTCTATTGAGCGTTCCGTTTCATCTTCGTCTTCTTTCCCATCATTTTCATAGCTGATTTCAATATTTTTACTCAAACAACCGGTTTGATCTAAACCGGAACCCTGGCTTTCTACCATTATAATTCCTTTGACTATTGCAACCAGTTCACTGCAACCATACTTATCCGTATAGTACTCAATGATTGATGTCATCTGTTCAACCTGATCATTAACTAGTATCCTAAATTGGTTTAAGTCTGCCTTATGTGGCATCAACAGTGAAAACAAACCTATTACACAAATAATTGGAATTACAACAGAGCAACCAATTGTAATAAGCAAATAAAAATCATAACCCCTCAGCATCACATGACCAATCTTCTCAGCTACTTTCTTAATTGAATTTGCCACCTCTTTAATTCTCTCGATCAAAGTTTTATTTTGAACTGTATTCGCAGCTGCTTTCTTGACTTGTACCTGTGCAGCGTTAGTGCTCTTATCGGTAGTTGTGCTTACTTTATACACATTTAATTTTTCAGAAATCGTTTGATGACGCTTGATCCTTCTATAATTTTTCTTAATTCCTCGCTCCTGCATATTAGAAACGGATCTTCCAAGTTCCATTTCTTGATATGCAAACTCTTCCGATTGCTCATTCAAATTTCTTTTCTGATTCTTTGCCTGATTACGATTTTGTGCTATGTCCAATATCTTTGAAGTCTTGGATTTAACATGACGTTTCTTTTTCTTTATTTGCTTAACTTCCATCGCCACTCATTTCCTTTCTAAAAGCCAGAATTACCAATCGCCCCTCCGTTATTTCATAATCGCAAGTAGATAAAATCAACATATCATCACTTAAACCTTCATAGTTGATCCATATTGCTTCAGGAAATTCAGGATCCTGTGATAAATCTAAACTATACAACTGATGATAATTGGAATCTAATGAATCAAACTGAAAGCAACCTGCTATAACGTATAATCTCTTCTCATTGAATATATTAAGTAGTATTTCTACATCAGTTGATGAACCATCTTTATATTTCTCAAGTTTGGCAAACATACTTCCATCTTTCATATGATGCGAGTAGATTATCAAGTTTTTACTATTTACTGTACATCGCATATCTAAAAATGGTGTTCCATATTTTGATTTTCCACCATAATAATCATGATATAAATAGAATGTATTATCTCGTTGAACAATTGGATAAAACAGATCAATGTCCTTTATCATTAAATATCCAACTGTATCTAGGTTGATTTCTTTTAAATTAGTTGCTGATTCTGATTCATTGATCACATCCATTGTGATTGCTTTGATCAAGCCTTGTTTATAAGTTTCGCTTAAGCTATTTCCTATCATATAAAAGGAAATACCAAAGGCGACCGCGAAAAATAATAATATCATTTTCTTCATCTTTTCCTCCCTATTTTTCAGACAATTACCACAACAATACCACCCATGATAAAATGAGTGGTACTATCTAGTAATTCTCTTCATTTCTTATTTTATCTCTAGCATTAAACTGCTTTGGAGTCGCACACTGGCTTTACCACCTCCAGTCAAAGAGGCATCGTTAAAAACGATTGGAGTATCATTATCCTTATGAATGTCATCGCAATTACTAGTTTCCAGGTAGTAACTTTAGGTCAAATTTATCGCTCAATAGATTAAACTATTATCATGGCGCTCTGCCTAAACATGCTCAAATCATAATTTTTGTTATTAATGCTAGTATTAATTTTTCAAAGAACAATAGTGAGGATTTTTTATCCCTCACTATACACCGGAAAAATTAATTGGGTTTTACTACTCTTTTTTCCACTTTTTTTCGAAAAATTTGAAAAAAAGTGGAAAAAAGGCCATTTCTGACCTTAATTCATGTATTTTTCTGCATAATCATCTTCTAAATCTATTTGAGTGATTGGGTTTTCTATGAGTTCCTTATATCTTTTATCAATAATTATTTTCTCTTTCATATAAAGCTCCATGCAATCATTTAAGCCAACTTGGTCTTTTACTCTTAAATCTGAAGTTTTAAGACCACACTCTAAGCAAAGCAATGCTTTCATAAATAATTGTGGGTTTTCATCTTTGATGTGCTTAAGTGATTTATAATATACATCCATAACACCCATTTCGATGATACCGGGAAGGATTTCTTCCACGGTATCGTTCAATATCTTTTTATAATGTGTTGTTGGTACATCAGTATTTTTGTAAAGATAAGTCATATCATGAATATCTTTACAAATCTGTTCAACTGAACCTTTTATAAATTGTTCAAATTTTTTCTTCATTTTATTTTCCTCGCCTTACATCAAGAAACGAAACTTTTTCTGCAATAATTTCAGCATTATAATATTGTAAGTCTTGCTTTTCATAATTGTGTGCTTGTATTCTTCCTTTGACTCCTATTAAGCTACCAATTTCCAATACATCACAACAAGTTTCTGCGATACCCCGCCACAACTGAATATTAAATATATCCTTTTCAACTATGCCATCCGGATTTTTAAAGCAACGGTCAACTTCCAAAAGGAGTGATGCAATAACACTTCCATTTGCCGTTTTCACTAGGTTTGGCATTTGATATACTCTTCCGACTAATACGATTTGATTTAACATTTGATTTCCTCTTTCTAGGTTCTTTGACCTTTTTAATGTTTTGATGTTTACCACTTACTTTTTTTTGGTGATGAACCAGGAGCTTGTTTTTGAATTTAATTTCGTTTCCTAAATTGAGCATTTAATCATGTCAGCACCTCCTACTTTTTTCGTTTGATTTCACCTATCGCTTGTTTTCAATACAGCACCGGCTTTTTAGAAAGCAAT
>JAVBMW010000005.1:0-5285 GCA_031551965.1 Holdemania sp.
TGTTTGGTTTTTATATACCAACATCTTTGCATCATAATATTCATCGATCGATTTGAATACATCAAGATGATCAGGCGTTAAGTTGATGCAAACTGAAACTGAAGGTTTAAAACGTGTAATTCCAATAAGTTGAAAGGCAGCGATTTCAAGCGCAATATCACAAGGTGTGTTACCTTGCTGAAGAACGATTTGACTTAAAGGTAATCCAATATTACCAGCCGCAAAGGCATGGTTGGGATTTTTCTTTTTTAGAAATTCTCCAAGTAAAGTTGTTGTAGTTGTTTTACCATTAGTTCCTGTAATAGCTCCATAATTGTAATTCTGAGAATTTCGGTAGGCAACTTCAATTTCGTTAAAAATAGGAATTCGTTTATCTACAAACTTCTTTACAAAGGGAACAGTATAAGGAATACCTGGATTCTTCACAATAAAATCCCAGTTTATTTCTTCTAGTATTTGTGGATGACCTTCATCATACACTGCGATCTTCAATTTTTGTAGTTCATCTTTATTTTCAATTTTCTTTGAATCTGTTATATAAACTTCATAACCCTTTTTCGCTAATAATTTCGATACTGATGTTCCACTTATCGCTGCACCAATGACTAATACTTTCATTTTAAATTACCCCCATTAAAAATCCTAAGATTGCACAAATAAAACCAATCATCCAAAATAGGATCACTACTTTGGGTTCACTCATTCCATTTAATTTAAAGGCATAGTGAATTGGTGTATATCTGAATACTCTTTTATGAAATAATTTAACTGAACCGATTTGAATGATGACACAGAGTGTTTCCCAGACAAATACACCACCAATAATAACTAAGGCAACTTCTTGTTTTAAGACCATTGCGATAGCTGCAAGTGCTCCTCCTAGTGCTAAACTACCTGCATCTCCCATAAAGATCTTTGCCGGATGCATATTGAACTTTAAATAGCCTAAAAGTGAACCCATAATACAAAGTATGAATGCTGCGATAAGGATTTGATCCTGTTGTAAAGCAAGTAAGACAAAGGGTGAAAAGGCTAAAAAGCTCGTCCCCCCTGCCAAACCATCCATCCCATCTGTTAAATTAACACCATTGGATGCCCCTGTAAACATAAAGAAAATAAGTGGCATATATAACGTCCCTAAGTAGATCGTATTTTTGAAAAATGGGATCGTAACTGAAAGGTCAGCATTTTCTTTATACAAAAAGAAAAACAACACTGCCAATAAAAACTGCATAAGAAATTTAACTGATGCAGGTAATCCTGCATTATTTTTTTGAACGACAATTATGAAATCATCAATAAAGCCTATTAGCCCATACCCAAGATAAGCCATCATTACGATTCGAGCAAGTGGATCTTGTATCGATTCAGGATACATGATAACCATCATCACAAGTGGTACTACCACAAAAAGCACACCACCCATTGTAGGTGTCTTTGCTTTATTTTTAAATTCATCTAAGGCATATTCACTGACAGCTTGATTGTAGTTGATTCTATGTAAGAAGCGGATGTAAAACGGCATCAATACGACTACGGCCAGTCCACTTCCTATAAAACCACATATTAATTTTAAACTCATCTTTATTTCCCCCTTTGACCAAAAGATTCAATTACTTTTCGATCATTGAATTGTATTTTTTTATTTGAAAAAGTTTGATAGTTCTCGTTGCCTCTACCCACAACGATTATTATATCAGACTTTTCCGCTGAGGAAAGGGTATTTTTTATCGCAAGCTCCCGTTTACGGATGATATATTGTAATCCATTGCAACCTTTGCAAATATCTTCAATGATTTGATCGGGATCTTCGTTTCGAGGATTATCATCACAAAGGATGACTTGATCTGCGTATTCACAAGCTATTTTGCCCATTAATGGACGCTTTTGTTTCTCTCTTTGACCTCCACAGCCAAAGATCACAATGAGTCTGTTCACTTTAACTGAACTAAAGAATTTCAATGTTTCTTCAAATGCTTTGGCTGTATGTGCATAATCAACATAAACAAGTGGTTCATCTAAAATTTTTTCAAAACGACCTATTACAGGCTTTACTTGGGCTATCCACTCTAAACACATTTCATAGTTTAAATCAAGAATTTTTGCGATGGCAATTGAACTACAAAGATTATAAACATTCACTCTCGATAAAAGTGGGGTCGTAATGAATTGATCGTTTAATGTAAATGTCGTCATTTCTTTTGTACATTCAATGTTGTCGATTTTAAAATCTTTTGAATTAGTTCCAATTCCGATCGTATTAGATTTGCATATTTTTTTAAATCTTAAAAGTTGGGGATCATCTTCATTAAAGATCACAGTACCATTTTCTTTTACATAACACATAGCCATTTTTTTACTCTCAATGTAATTTTCAAGTGTACCATGTTGATCAAGATGATCTTGGCTGATATTGGTATAAATCAAGACATCAAATTTTATACCATATATTCTTTTTTGGGATAGTGCTGTAGAGCTAACTTCCATGATCAATATTTTTATTTTCTTTTTAATGCATTGATTCATTGTTTTTACTACGATTTCATTTTTTGGTGTGGTATTGATTGTTTCAATAATATCTTGATCAACTTCAATACCACTTGTGCCAATCACAACGCTTGGCACATCAAAGTACCGTAGCATGGCTTTTGTTAAGCTTGCTACACTACTTTTCCCGTTTGTACCTGTGATGGCTATCGTAAATAGTTGAGTGCTAGGCTCATTGTAAAAAGTGTGTAATAAGATTCCTAATGCTTCTTTTGCATCTTTGATTTGAATACACCAAGGGTGATCAAGTTCAGTTAATACAATAGCTTGATTGTTTAAAGCCTCTTCAATGTATTCATCAGTAATGGATACAAAGATACTGCCCTTACGCGTTTCTTTTGAATTACTCGTGATCAAAGTAATGATTTGATCATCATCGCTTTCTATACTTAATGTTTTTAGTAAATCATTCAGTCTTTTCTTCACCAAGATAGATCCACACCGTTCCATATTCATTGATTTTTGTACCAGCAGCTGGGAGTTGATCAATGACTGTATCTCCCTGCCCCATAAATACGATATCTAGATTTTGATTTCTGACATCTTTTTTTGATGATCCGATATAATTTGGGATCTCCACTAAAATTGGATCACCCCATAGTTTGATTTTTTGTAACTGCTGCGTTGTTTTAGGTACATTATAATACGCTAGAATGTCTTCTAAGGCATTTTTAACTAATGGGCTAACTACAGTTCCCCCATATTGAACATCGTTTTTAGGGGCATCTAATGCCATGTAGATAACGATTTCAGGGTTATCGATCGGTGCTGCACAAATATAAGATAAGATATACTCCCCTACTAAGTATCTGCCATCTACCGCCTTTTGAGCAGTTCCTGTTTTACCACCGATTTTGTAACCGTTGATATAGCTTCCTTTAGCTCCTCCATAGGCAACAACGCTTTCAAGTGCAGCTCTCATTTTGAAGGAAGTTTCTTCACTAACAACTCTTCTAAGCATATTGGGTTCTACTTGAAATAATACATCTTTCGTTGTTGGATGAAGGACTGCTTTAGTAATGTATGGTTGATAATAATAACCCCCATTGATTGTTGCACTAAACGCCATGACGAGTTGTAAAGCAGTGACTGATAAACCTTGTCCAAATCCAACAGTTGCCTGTTCAAGAGGTCCAAATGCTTCATCAGTAAATAAAATCCCAGTTGATTCACCTGGAAGATCAACACCTGTTTTACTACCAAAATTAAAATCGGTCAGATATTTTTGAAGATTTTCTTTTCCTAATAGTTGAGCAACATGGACAAAACATGGATTACTTGAATTTTGTAAACATTCCATGTATGTTTGATATCCATGGCCCCCTGCTTTCCAAGATTTTAGTCGTGCCCCTTCAACAATCTCCGCTCCTGTATCATTGTAATGATCTTTTTCCATATCAAACATTTTTTCTTCCATTCCAGCAGCAAAGGTGATCGTTTTAAAGGTTGATCCAGGTTCATAACTTTTCCAAACAGGCAAATTATGATTGTATGTGCTTGAATCATATTCCTGATAATGGTTTGGATCAAAGTCTGGTTTTGAAACCATCGCAAGAATTTCTCCTGTGTTGGGATTGACCGCAATTGCCCAAACTGCATCAGGATCATATCGATCCATTGCATTGTTGCATTCTCTTTCTAAAATATCCTGGATCGTCTTATCAATTGTAAGCACGACATCCATTCCTTGACCCGGTGCTACATAACGCTCACTATACGTTGTCACCGGATGCCCTTTAGCATCAAACGGTATTTTCATACTTCCACTATTTGCCTTTAGAATATCCTCATACTGAAATTCTAAACCTGCAAGTCCTTGATTGTCTGCCCCAGTAAATCCCAATACCTGAGCTAAGTAGTTTCCATTTGGATAATATCGTAAACTATCTTGTACTAAATACACCCCATCAAGATCTGCCTGAGCTATTTTAATCGCCTGATCATTGCTGATAAGCTTCCCAGCTGGATTGATTCGCTGTGTACTTGATCTTTTACTGATCCTATCAAAAATACTTTCTTTATCAGTTTCAAGTACTTCTGCCAAAAAACTCGCGGTGCTTTCTTTATCAACGATTTGTGCAGGAACGACCATTACTGATGTACTGGGTATATCCATCGCTAACACATTTCCGTTGATATCTAGAATATTTCCTCTTAATCCTGAAACTGGAAAATCCCTTTCCCATAAATCCAAAGCTTTTGCATACAACTCATCTCTTTGAACAAGCTGTAGCCAAGCAAGTTTTCCAACAATTGCCGCAAATAAAAGTGATGCCGCAATCGCAATGATCTTGATTCTTTTTTTAACAATGCTGGGTAACATAAGATCACCTCATTGCATTGTATGAAAAAATAGTTGTGACTATTCATAACTATTTTAATTTAGGTTTTAGCTAATACATCTTCAAAATCAATTATGTTTTCAAGACTTTCTTTATGCACCAGCAAATATTGCTTGTTTTCAAATACTTGATCACTGTACTTTAAGTTTGGATTAGTTTTAACGAAAACAGCATCGACATTATAAAAATTCGAACATTTTTTTAAAAATGATTCTTTCCTCAAACTTGAAGAAGTTAGATAAGTATTATTACTATATCTCAGTTTGTTGACAAAGTGGTACTTATTTTTAGGTATCGCTTTTCTTTTTGTCTAATTTTCTCACATTTGAAGAATTTTTGTGGTTTTAAGCGAAAATAAAAGATGAATTGAAGCTCCATCTTGCCATTCTTTTTAGA
>JAVBMW010000021.1:0-12305 GCA_031551965.1 Holdemania sp.
GTACATGTTGCTTTTAATGGACATGCTGCACAATCTTTTTCTAATGCTTTATATTCTCGATACCCCTCACGATTTGTGGTTGTGTATTTTAAGTCTTTATCATTTGGACAAATATAAATGTCTAATTGTTCATCATATACATAATCGTATTTTTTGAAGTATCCTTTTTTGGTCATTGGTCTTTTATAAGGTACATATATTTTTTGACCATTCATTAATATCTCGCGACATATTGCAGGTGTATAATATCCTGCATCTAATACCATTCTTTTAATTTGCTCTGGATATTTTTCTTGCAATACATGATATGCATCAAAGAATGAAACACTATCATGTACATTCCCAGGCACTGTTACATGTCCTACTACAAATCCGTTTTTGTCACAAAATGTTTGGTGACTATATGCAAAGCACTTTTCTGTTTCTCCTTTATGTAAACAGCCACTTTCTGGATCAGTTGTACTGACTTTGATATTCTTTTTATCCATAACTTCTATTACTTCGCCAGTTTCTTCATCATAGATTAGTTCCATGTTTTTTAAACTGTCAAATGGTTTTTTTCCTACTGCTGCACGTTCTTCATTGATTTCTTTTAGAAGTTCATCATCATATGCTTTCTTCACAAGATCAACTTCTTCATTTGTGTGTTTATTCTTATTCGCATTTGCTTTTTGATGTGTTGCATCTCCAAATATCGTTTCTAAATCGACATACCCATAGTCCATTGCTGCCTTTAATATGTATTCAAATATCTTTTCAAACACTTCACTATCTGCATATCTCCTTATGTAGTTTTGACTCCATGTTGAATAATTAGGAACTTCTTCCTCTATCGAAATTCCCAAGAACCATCGATATGCAAAATCAGTTTCTATTTGTTTACAGGTTTTTCTCATCGAATGAATCCCGAACCCAATATTGATGAAAAGCATTTTGAATAAAATTACTGGATCAATACTGGGTCTACCAAAATCACTATATAAGTTTTGTACTAATGGATAAATAAAACTCCAATCGATACATTTCTCCATTTTTCTAACTTCGTGATTCTGTGGTACTATTTCCTCTATTGTTTTCATTATGAAACAATCATTTTTACCGTTTCTTCTTGTCATTGCCATATGCTTTTCCTCCTATACTAACCACCTTTATTATACCATTTTTGGCATTAAAAAAGGCAGATAGTTTGCCTCAAATGGTTAGTATAGAAGTCTGTTATCTGCCTCGTTTAGTTTATCATATTCTTTTCCAAATTAAAAGACTGTTGATTTTCTTTGTCAACAGCCTGAAATACTCTGTACAAGAGAGTATTTTTCTGAATTAAAAACATTTAATTTAGGCAATACCTGTTGGTGTTTACCTATAACTATATTATACATAGTTGAAAAAAATATTCAATGGATTGTAGAAAAGTTATCAGGGAAGAAGCTGAGCTAGTCTTGGCTTTTT
Organism: Holdemania sp.; assembly: GCA_031551965.1. Taxonomy (GTDB): domain Bacteria; phylum Bacillota_I; class Bacilli_A; order Erysipelotrichales; family Erysipelotrichaceae; genus CALVGQ01. Next base: position 1,450 of record JAVBMW010000021.1, read on the forward strand.
TTTGATTTGTGGTATTAAATAAAGTATTGTTTTGTGTTTTATGCTAAAATATACCAAGAGGAATCAAATATGAAGATTGAAGATATCCAAAATCAATATGGAGTTTCAAGTTTAATTGCGAGTATATTATCTTATCGTAATTGTACTGAGGAACTAATTTATCAAATATTACATCCAAGTGATCATTGTTCATTAAGTGAATGTGATTCTTTGAAATTTATTAAGGAAAGAATACTGATCGCAAAAGAGAAAAATGAAAAAGTTTTTATTGCGGGAGATTATGATTGTGATGGAATCATGGCAACAACGATCATGAAAGAAACATTGGATAACTTAAAAATTGAAAATGGCTTTTATATTCCTAATCGTTTTAAAGAAGGATATGGTTTATCAAACAATACAGTATTACAAGCTATCGAGAAAGGTTATACGCTTATTATTACTGTAGATAATGGTGTAATGGCTAAAGGGGCAATTGAAGCTTGTAATGAAGCGGGAATCGATATATTAATAATTGATCATCATACAATTCAGGAACAATTGAATTGGACATGTTTACTTCATAGTGATGTGATGGAACCTGAGTTTGCGATGTTATGTGGTGCGGGTCTTGCTTTACAAGTTTCGATGTCTTTGATTGGCAATAATAAAAAACATTTGATTTTAGCGATGATCGCAACACTTGGGGATATGGTTCCGGTATTTAATGAAAATCGAACAATCATTCAATTAGGAATCAAAGCCCTAAATGAAGTTCGGCTTCCACAACTTGAAATGTTGTTGGACCAACCCGTTAAAATTTGGACTGAGAAAGAATTAGCGTATCAAATCATTCCAAAGATCAATGCAGTGGGCAGACTTGCAGATATTGCGAATGTAAATAATGTTGTGCGTTATTTTTTGTTGTCTAATCCTGAAAATCTTTTGCAAGTTGCTGGACAAATCAAACAAATCAATAATAAAAGAAAAGCTCTTTCAGAATCAATGATTGAAGTTGCTAAGAAAAAACAAGTATATGATTCTTTTCGTTTTATTGTTGATGATCAGTTTCATGAAGGGTTAGTGGGTTTGGTCGCAAACCGATTAGTACAGGAAGAAGATATTCCTGTTGCAGTCTTTACATTAAAAGACAATGTTTATAAAGGCAGTGTCAGAAGTGGTAGTAAAGTAAATCTAATTGATTTCTTTGACGAATTTAAACATGATTTTATTACATTTGGGGGACATCAAAAAGCGGCAGCATTATCAATTGAAAAAGAAAAATTTCCTTACTTCAAAGATCAAGTTATTACAAAAATGGATAAATCAGTATTCGTAGCGGATAATTCTTATGCTATACCGATTGAAAGTAATGAGCTTCGTTATGAATTTGTACAAGAAATTGATAAATTATTTCCATTTGGAACTGGATTTGAAACACCAATTTTCGAAGTAAAACATTTTGAAATTATAAGTAGCCAACTTATGAAAGAGAAATTTCCTAAATGGAAATGTCGTAATAGTGAATTTGAATTTGAAGCCATCAGTTTCAATTTAACCAAACAAGATTTGGAATTTCCGATAAAGAGTTTTGTAGCAACGTTAGAATTGAATGAATTTATGGGAAAAAAAAGAGTAAATCTTATGGTATCAAATCTAAAATAATAGTAGAAAATGCACTGAAATTTGGTGCATTTTTCTTGTGCTATGTTATACTATACCTTGTATTAGGAGGAGTTTATTTTATGAACTTAAAAGATTACATTGCAGATATTCAGGATTTTCCAATTGAAGGTATTTTATTTAGAGATATTACACCATTGATGCAAAATGGTGAGGCATTTAAACAAGCATGTAGTGAAATTGAAGAGTTTGCGAAGGAAGTAGGAGCACAACTTATCGTAGGACCTGAAAGCCGCGGATTTATTTTTGGCTGTCCGGTTGCAATAAATTTAGGAATTGGATTTGTACCAGTTCGTAAGCCTGGTAAACTACCTCGTGAAACAGTATCATATAAGTATGATCTAGAATATGGTTCTAATGAATTGCATATGCACAAAGATTCAATTCAACCAGGTCAACGTGTTCTAATCGTTGATGACTTACTCGCAACAGGTGGAACGGTTGAAGCTACCATTAAACTTATTGAATCTTTAGGTGGAATTGTTGTGGGGGCAGCATTCTTGATCGAGCTTGAGGATTTAAAAGGAAGAGATTTATTAACTGATATTCCTGTATTTACAGTAATGAAATACTAAGAATCGGTTATTATATTAAAGTAGGGGGTGAGGATATGAATAAAGATGTCGCTAAGACAAAACAAGATTTGATAGATGTGATTGAAACATACATTCAAAATGAAGAAAGTCTATCAATGATAAACAAGGCTTATGATTATGCTGAAGATAAACATAGTGGTCAGTTTAGGAAGAGCGGAGAACCATATTTTATTCATGTCTTGAACGTTGCCTACATTTTAGCACAATTACAAGTTGGACCAAGTACGATATGTGCTGGGTTGCTTCATGATGTTTTGGAAGATTGTGGCGTGTCACCTGATGAAATGACAGCTGAGTTTGATGAAGAGATTACACGTTTAGTTGAAGCAGTAACTAAAATCGATCATTTGCGATTTACTGATGAAAAAGAGTATCAAGCTAATAATCATCGTAAGATTTTTATTGCGATGGCTAAAGATATTCGTGTTATTTTAATCAAATTAGTCGACCGTTTGCATAATATGCGCACACTTCAATATCAAAAACCAGAAAAACAAATGAAGATCGCTTCAGAAACTTTAGAAGTTTATGCTCCGATCGCTCATCGTTTGGGGATGAGTGATATCAAAAATGAGTTGGAAGATCTTAGTTTTTACTATCTTCATGAAGAGGATTATTATAGTATTGCGCATTTAGTTGAAAATAAAAAATCCGAACGTGATGCCCAAGTTACTCAAATGATTGAAGAAATCAGTGAAATGTTGACAAAGCAAAAAATTGAATTTAGAATTTTTGGACGCTCTAAACATTTATATAGTATTTATAAGAAAATGACTTCTAAAGGGAAACGCTTTGAAGAAATTTTGGACTTATTAGCGATTCGTATTATTACAAAATCAACAACGAACTGTTATGAAATTTTAGGGTATATCCACGCTCAATATCGTCCAATCCCAGGACGCTTAAAAGATTATATTGCAATGCCTAAAATGAATATGTATCAGTCTTTGCATACAACGATCGTTGGAGCAGACGGTCGTATCTTTGAAGTGCAGATCCGAACAGAAAGTATGGATTCAATTGCCGAACAAGGGGTAGCTGCACACTGGGCCTACAAAGAAAATAAAAAATATGATCCAACTAAGGAACAAAAAGAGATAGAAGAGAAATTAACTTGGTTTAAAGATTTAGATGCTGTGACTAAAGATGTTGATGAAGATAATGCCAAAGAATATATGGACGCATTGACTAAAGATATCTTTGAAGCAAATGTTTATGTCATGACACCAAAAGGTAGAGTTATTGATTTACCAAATGGATCGACACCAATCGATTTTGCCTATCGAGTTCATACCGAAGTAGGTCATTCTACAGTTGGAGCGATCGTAAATGAAACCCTTGTACCACTCAATACTGTTTTAAAAACAGGGGATGTTGTACAAATCCGTACATCGAAACAATCTGCGGGACCAAGTGAAGACTGGTTGAAATTTGTAAAAACGAATCAAGCTAAAAATAAAATTCGTAGCTTTTTACAACATAAAGAAGTAGAACGTAAATCTGAATACGTCGAAAAAGGGGAAGCAATGCTTCGTGATGAATTCAGAAAACGCGGTATCAATGAAAAAGAATACATGGACCATAAAAAACTTGAACCTCATTATGGCTATTTTCAAATTGGTAGTTACATCGATTTGATGTATGCCATTGCCGTTAAGTCGATATCTTGTTCAAGTGTGGTTGAAAAAGTTGCTGCAGGAAAAACCACAAAACTTATGGATACTGAAAGTATCATGGCAATGTTTAAAAAAGAAGGCCATGATAAAAAGAATTATCAAGTATCTAAATCAGGTATTAGAGTTGCGGGTGTTGAGTCAATGATGATATCACTTGGACAATGTTGCAGCCCAATTCCAGGGGACAGTATTGTCGGATATATCACAAAAGGATCAGGAGTAAAAGTTCATCGACATGATTGTCCTAATATCATCAACGAGAAAAAACGTTTGATCGATGTAGAATGGGAAGAAGGATTGACAGGTAAATACGAATGTCATTTATCGGTTTATGCTCATGATAGAAACTTCTTACTTACTGATATTATGACAGTAGCTGCACAATACAAATGTAGTATTCAAAAAATCAGTTCAGTCGTTAATCCTGAAAATCTGACTGCCACAACTAAAATGGTTGTGATCGTCAGTGATGCGGATCATTTAAAAACATTGGTGGCAAATCTTGAGAAAATCAATGATGTCATTATGGTAGAAAGAATAGTTCAATGAAAGATATTTCAAGTGAAGTATCTTTTTCTTAACTCTATCCAAGCAGTACTTAAAAAAAGATGAAACACATTCTTTTAAATGTTAATATTTTCATATAGGAGTTGAGCAAGAATGGAATGGAATGATAAGTTACAAATAATTATTGACTATGTTGAAAACCATTTACAACGTACAGAAGAACCCATTAATGTTGATGAAATAGCGAAAATTGCGGGTTGTTCCTTTGATTTCTTTCAAAAAGTATTTTCTTATATAAAAGGAATTAGCTTTTCAGAATATGTTCGTTATCGGAAGCTAACTTTAGCAGGATATGATTTGAAGAGTACAAATTTGAAGATAGTAGAAATCAGTTTTAAATATGGTTATGATTCTCCTACATCATTTACTAAAGCTTTTCAGCTTTTTCATGGCATTTCTCCAAAAAAAGCACGTGATGAGGATGCAAAGCTAAAAGTATATCCAAAAATGCAGATTATGATTAAACAAGATTATTCATGGAGAATAGAAGACAAACCAAGTTTTCGTCTTATCGGTAAAAGCCGGAAATTTTCATGTGTTGATGGAAAACACTTCATTGAAATTCCTGAATTTTGGAGTGAATGTTACAAAAATGGAGTAATTAATAATTTGATTTCTTTAGATGATGCAAATCAAAAAGGTTTGTTTGGTATGTTTGAACCTGTTAATGATCAAGAAAATGAAATTGAATACTCAATACTAGTTAAATCAAATCAAATATTACCAGAAGGTTTTCATGAATTTATAGTCCCTGAAGCAACATGGGCTGTGTTTGATTGTATTGGAAGGTTACCAGAGTCAATTCAACAAGGATGGAAATATCTCAATGAAGAATGGTTGATTCAATATCCATTTAAACATGCACCTTGTCCAGAATTTGAATGGTATAGTGATTCAAATTCATTTAGTAAAGATTATTTAAGTCAAATATGGATACCAATTTTAAAGGAGGAATAATATTATTATGGCAAAAATACAGTGGTACCAAGGAAAAGAAGGAAATGCTCAACATTTAGTTTATTTGAGTTCAGAAGGAAAAGAACTTGAAAAACTTATAAACAAGACAAAAACAATGATCATTCGTGGTGCAGCAGGAAAAAAGTCGCCATTAGGGGGAAGGGCTAAAGATAATGATCTTGCCTATTTTGTAGAAACAGGTGGCGATATGATCATTACATATCGCGGAATCATTTCTAAAGTGATTGAATCTGACAAGATGACACCAGTTGAATCAATCGATTTTATAAGGAGATATGAAAAAGAACTAAATTTATCAAAAAAACAATTTGAACGCTGGGCAGGAAAGAAGTTTCTTGCGGTCTATGAAATATCAAATTTGGAAGAAATCACGCCATTTAAATACAATCGTGAAAACAATATGGATGACTGGATCATTACAGATGACATCAACAAAATCAAGCAGAGTTAAAATTTCATGAGCATTTCCATTTAGAAACTATTTTTTCTTTGGAAGTTATTGAAAAAAATATTCTCTGGTTTATGATAATTGTAGGAGGAAAGGAATATGGAAAATAAAGTCTATTCAACTGTCATTGAACTCATCGGTAAATTAGAAGCAACACAAAAGGAAAATGTCGAAAAAACAGCGAGATTATTCGCGGATTGTCTAAAAAATAAAGGTATGCTTCAAGCTTTTGGATCAGGACATTCTCAAGCAGGTGCATCGGAGTTATGTTTTAGAGCGGGCGGATTCATTCCTACTAAACAAATCAAAGAGCCTGCAGGGGGAGCTTATGAAGGAATTGAGGGTGTGGGAACATTTTTCATGAAAAAAGTAGATGTACGTGCAGAAGATGTCATCGTTTTGATTTCTAATTCAGGTAGAAATCCATTGCCCATTGAAATCGCGTTAGAATCAAAGAAAAAAGGGGCAAGTGTTGTCGCTATTACATCACTGGAAGCTTCTAGAAATTTAACATCAAAACACTCTTGTGGTAAAAATTTATGGCAAGTCGCAGATGTTGTGTTGGATAACTGTGTTATGGATGGAGATGCATCTTTAGAACTAGAAGGATTGGATACGCGTATCTGTGGTATGTCAGCGATCACAACAGCGATACTTGTTCAAGCGTGTGTTTATCGTGCTGCGGAAATGTTACTTGAAGAAGGAATTGTTCCACCAGTGTTCAAATCACAGAACATTGAAGGTGGAGCTGAGTATAATGATGCCCTATTAAAAGAATATTTTGATCGTATGTATCACATGTAATAAAATATTTTCAAATGTATTTGTGGTTTTAGTATTGTTGTGGTATATTATCAATAGAAATTCACAGATCAAGAGGTTTTATTTAGAATTTTATAGAGAGGGAAGCATTGGTGAAAGCTTTCTAATGAATAAATAAAATTGACACTTGTGAGAAGTTATCTTGAAACTAAGTAGGGATAAACGAATCATCCTCGTTACGGATTAGAGTGCGTGTTTATTAATGCGAACTAAGGTGGTACCGCGATGTTAAGTCGTCCTTAGATGAGGATGGCTTTTTTGTTTATATAAAGGAGGAAAAATAAATGAAGAATTATCAGACAGCTCGAGGAACTCAGGATATATTACCAGCTGAGGTCTACAAATGGCACCAAATTGAAGATTTGATTCGTCAACTTTGTATGGTTTATGGTTTTGATGAAATCAGAACTCCTGTATTTGAAGACACAAAAGTATTTAAAAGAGAAAATGACAGTTCAGATATGGTCAATAAAGAAATGTATACTTTCACAATGAACGATGAAGATTCATTGACACTCCGACCAGAAGGGACTGCAGGGGTCGTGCGAAGCTTTGTGCAACACAAAATGTATGGAGCGATGGAAATGCCTGCAAAACTTTACTATGTAGGTGAAATGTTCCGTTATGAAAGACCTCAAAAAGGAAGATATCGTCAATTCAATCAATTTGGAGTTGAAAATATTGGCATCAAATCACCTTTAGCGGATGCTGAGACGATTGCGTTAGGTTATAGCTTAGTAAAAGCACTTGGTTTAAATCAAGTTAAAGTGCTGATCAATACATTAGGAGATACAACCTCACGCAGTGCTTATCGAAGTGTGTTGAAAGATCACTTTGCAGGCTGCCTTGATGATTTATGTGGTGATTGTAAACGCCGCTATACACAAAACCCACTTCGACTACTTGATTGTAAAGTAGATAAAGAACACCCTTCAATGAAATCAGTACCTAGTCTAATCGACTCATTAACAGATGAAAGTAAAGACTATTTTGCAGAAGTTTTAGCTGCATTAGATGCCTTAGAAATTCCATATGAAATTGATGATAAACTTGTCAGAGGATTAGATTATTACACTGATACGGTATTTGAAGTAGTATCAACTCACCCTGAATCAGGTAGTCAGGCAACGGTATTTGCAGGGGGAAGATATGATGGTTTAGTTGAATACTTTGGCGGACAAGAAATGTCAGGAATCGGCTTTGCATTAGGAATCGAAAGATTACTGATTCTTGCTGAAGCAGAAGGAGTAGAACTTGCCTCAAAACCAGATGCAGATGTGTATGTTATTGCATTAGGTGATGTAAAAACGGCACCGCTTGCGATCGCTACCCAGTGTCGTGCCAATGGTTATATAACAGAGTGCAATTTAGTTCAACGATCTTTAAAGAGTCAGTTTAAATCAGTTGAACGTAAAAATGCTAAGGCAATCATTATCGTAGGGGAAGAAGAATTAAAACGAGGTGAAGTAAATATCAAATTTACACCATCTCAAACGCAAGTTTGCGTAAAACTAGAAAATATTATTGATACATTGGATGAAATGTTTCAATCAGAAGAGGAATAGAATATGAAAAGAACTCATAGCTGTGGAGTATTAAATTTAGAATCAGTTGGTCAAGAAGTTACGTTAATCGGATGGGTCAGCAAACGCCGTAATTTAGGTAGTTTAGTATTCATCGATTTACGTGACCGTGCGGGGATCACACAAATTACTTTTGATGAGGCCCATGCAGACTTAGTAAAAGAAGTACGGAATGAATATGTTTTACAAGTAACTGGTAAAGTAGTCGCAAAGGATGTACCAAATCCAAAACTTAAAACAGGAGCGATCGAAGTTTTAGTAAGTTCAGTAAATATAATCAATAGTGCTGAAACGACACCGTTTATCATTGCGGAAGAAACAGATGCATTAGAAGATACTCGTTTAAAATATCGTTACTTGGATTTAAGACGAGAAAATATTAAAAATAACTTAATGTTGCGTCATAAAGTTACAATGTGTGTACGTAATTATTTATCTAGTCTTGATTTTATTGAAATTGAAACACCAATTTTATGTAAATCAACACCAGAAGGAGCACGCGATTATTTGGTACCAAGTCGTATTTTCCAAGGCAAATTTTATGCTTTACCGCAATCTCCACAAATTTATAAGCAACTTTGTATGATTGGCGGACTTGAGAAGTACTTCCAAATCGCAAAATGTTTCCGTGATGAAGATTTACGTGCTGACCGTCAGCCAGAATTTACACAAATCGATATGGAAATGAGTTTTGTGGAGGAAGAAGATGTATGGAATACAGTAGAAGGCTTAATGAAGCAAATCTTTAGCGAAATCAAAGGTATTGAATTAAATAACTTTCCTAGATTAACTTATACTGAATGTATGGCAAGATTTGGTAGTGATAAGCCAGATACTCGTTTTGAAATGGAACTTAATTTGATTTCAGATGTGTTCGCTAATACTGAATTTGAAGTATTTAAAAACATTTTGGCAGCTAATGGCGAAATCAACGCAATTGTAGTAAAAGGGAAAGCTGATGCTTTCAGTCGCAAAGATATCGATAAACTGACAGATTTTGTAAAAATATATGGTGCAAAAGCTTTATCTTATCTTAAATATAATCAAAATGAAATCACTGGCTCGATTGCGAAAGTAATGAGCGATAGTGAAAAAAATACGATTATTAATAAACTTGATCTTAAAGAGAATGACTTGGTCTTCATTGTTGCGGATAAGAAAAAAGTTTCTCAAACTTCATTGGGTGCATTACGTGTTAAATTAGGAAAAGACTTAAATTTAATTGATTCTGATAAATTTAATTTTTTATGGGTTACAAACTTCCCAATGTTTGAATATGTTGAAGAAGAAAATCGATTTGTCGCAGCCCATCATCCATTCACTTCTCCTAATTTGGAAGATATGGACAAATTGTTTGAAAATCAAGAAAATTGTTTCAGCCGCGCCTATGACTTAGTATTGAACGGTTATGAATTATTAAGTGGTTCGATCCGTATTCATGATCAAGCAGTTCAAGCTAAAGTGTTTGAAGCGATTGGAATGAGTCTAGAAGAAGCAAAGGAAAAATTTGGTTTCTTCCTTGAAGCATTTAAATATGGAACTCCGCCACATGGTGGGGTAGGTATTGGATTAGATCGTATCATCATGATCTTAACTGGTACAGAAAACATCCGTGATGTAGTAGCCTTCCCTAAAACGGCAAGTGCAGCAGATCTTATGAGTGAAGCACCTAATTTAGTAGATGAAAAACAACTGAAAGAGTTAAAAATCAAAATTGAACACTAAATATTTGAAGCATCTTCGGATGCTTTTAATATTTTAAGTGATAAGCATAAGAAAAATAATTGTCAAGAATACATTTTATTTTAACTAAGTGATATACTAATAATACCCTAAAGGATCACATATGTTTCCTACATTTTGATATATGGGAGTTCGGATGTTTTTACTTGGTGTGAATGCTGGCTGATGGTCAGAATCCTAATAAGTGAAACAGAACACCCACCTGAGTAGCTCGGGAATAATATCAACCCTTTAGGGCAAATTAAATCTTTACTATTCTACTTGAAAAGACTTGATAATTAAGCGTTTTCAATGTAAAATACTTTTATACGGATAGGTGGTGGGTATATGAGTAATTTCTGGTATTCAGTCATTTCTTTGATCATTGGATTAGTTATCGGTGGTGGTCTTGGATATTATTTCACAAGAAAAATGTTTGAAAAACAAATGAAAGAAAATCCACCTGTAAACGAAAAAATGATTCGTGCAATGTTTATGCAGATGGGACGCAAGCCATCTGAAGCACAAATTCGCCAAATCATGAAATCAATGGGACAATAAAAAGTACTTGAAAGAGTATTTTTTTTGTATCCTCTTTTTTATGTTTGTTTGTGGACTAATATAATTAATTAAGTCAAAGTTTTCTCAACCTTGTCTCAATGTTGTATCAAAATTTAGGTGAGTGACCTTTTTACTAGAATATTAAAAGTGAAAGGGAAGTGTGTAACTATGTCAAAACAAACGATGAAACTCACAAATGATTTTCTATTCAAAAAATTCTTTAAATATCAAAATATGAAAG
>JAVBMW010000004.1:0-10392 GCA_031551965.1 Holdemania sp.
CAACCGCTGCTGCAACGCCACTCGCAACTCTGTCATCAAATGGCGACGGGATTATGTATTCAGGTGTCAATTCGTCATCACTTACAAGACTTGCAATTGCTTTTGCTGCTGCAATCTTCATCTCATCGTTGATGTCGCTTGCACGAACCTCAAATGCACCTTTGAAAATTCCTGGGAATGCAAGAACGTTGTTTATCTGATTTGGGAAATCAGAACGACCAGTTCCAACCACATAAGCTCCTGCTTCTTTTGCGATGTGATAATCAATTTCAGGAACTGGGTTTGCCATTGCAAGGACGATCGATTTTTCATTCATTGACGCAACCATTTCTTTAGTTAAAATATTAGCGACAGAAACACCGATGAAGGCATCAGCACCGACTAATGCTTCAGCTAAATCTGCATAGTTTTGGTCATCTAAGTTCACATAGTCCAATAATTCTTGGGTTAAGAAATCATATTTTTCTTTTTTTGCTTTTGAAACGTTTCCTTTTGAATTGAAACCATAGATTTTAGTGAATCCATAATTGAATAACATACGAATAATGCTGCTTCCGGCAGCTCCACATCCCGATACGACAATTTTGATGTCTTCAGGTTTTTTGCCAGTTAAACGTACATAGTTGATCATGGCAGCTAATGTAACGATAGCTGTTCCATGTTGATCATCATGGAAAACAGGAATATTTAAATCGTTGATCAATGTTCGTTCGATTTCAACACAACGAGGAGCTCCGATATCTTCAAGGAAAATTCCACCAAAACCTGGCGCTACAGCTTTACAGATTGAGATGATCTCTTTTGGATTTTTTGTATCCAAACAAAGTGGAAATACATCGATATTGGCAAATTTTTTCATAAGTAATGCTTTGCCTTCCATTACAGGTAATGCAGCTGCAGGACCAATATCCCCTAAACCTAAAACAGCCGTCCCATCTGTGACAATAACCAAACTATTTCCTTTTGATGTATAAAGATATGCCTTTTCAGGGTCTTTAGCGATTTCCAGGCAAGCAGCTGCAACACCCGGTGTGTACGCTAATCCCAAGTCGTCTTTGTTGTCCAAGACAACCTTTGAAGCTATTTGTAGCTTACCAATATGTTCACTATGGTATTTTAATGCTAATTCATTTATATCAGACATGAATAATCTCCTTTACTCTATACATCTAAGTATAAACCGTTTTGAGTCTTGTTTAAACACTTTTAGAGCATTTTAAATCAAATGAACTGATTTGACTTAGTTGACATAAATTATTATACTTATTTTCGTAAGAAATGACTTACATCACAGAGGAAAAAATGATGAAACTATTTAAAATCGTATTAATATTATTTTTGTCTTTAACAATATTTGCTGGATGTTCTGCAAAACAAGCTCCTGAACAACCAGTAGATGAAAGAAAATGTCCTGTAAGAATTGGACTGGTCACGGATATTGAGGGAATTGATGATCGATCATTCAATCAATCAGCTTGGGAAGGTATTCAACATTTCGCAACTGAAAATAATTTGGATTTGGAATGTATAAGTTACCTGCAATCCATTACGGATAAAGACTATATTCCAAATTTAACTACCTATGCCGATCAAAATTATGATTTGATCGTTGCGAGTGGCAGTTTGTTTACTGAGGCGGTCACAATTGTATCCGCTAATTATCCAAATCGTAATTTCCTGTTGATTGATGGACATGTGGAAGCTAAAAATGTAATGAGTGCAACCTTCGCCGTTGAACAAGGCTCATTTCTAGTTGGTGTGGCTGCAGGTTTGGTGGCGATCGATGAAGAAACAAGTACAGTTGGATTTATTGGAGGCATGGAAAATGATTTGATCAAAGCCTATCAAGCCGGTTTTGAACAAGGTGTCAATGCAGTAAATCCGGATGCAAATATCTTGGTTGATTATTGTTTCGATTTCATTGATGATGAAGTGGCTCGATCATTGGCAGTGAAACAATACGATGCAGGGGCGACTGTGATTTACCAAGTCGCTGGGTTGGCTGGTAATGGAATATTCGAAGAAGCCACAAAACGAGACGATGTTTGGGTCATTAATGTTGAGCTGAACCAAGTTGATGAAGATGGAGCATCAACAAATGATGTGCTTTTAACTTCCATGATCAAACGAGTTGATATAGTGTCAAATGAAATTTGTACTATGATATTAAATAAAACATTCAAAGGTGGAGTGAAACAATTTACTCTTGAAAACGAAGGCATTGGCGCAGAGCTTTCGACCGAACGTAATCTGACAGCTGAGCAAATTGCGATAATTGAGGAGTATGATGCTAAAATCAAAGCTGGGGAAATCGTAGTAACTACTGAAACTACAATCGAAAATGGACAAAGTAATGATAATTAACATTGAGGAAACGAAAAATTTTCCTCTTTTTTTATATATTTTTTTATTTTGGACAAGCTAAAATAGAGGTGATTAATTTGAAATATTTTCATGGGATAAAAGGTAAAAAAGGTGTGTTTGAGGGATGGTATTTTAAACATCAAAAAGAAGATAAAACGCTTGCATTCATACCTTCTGTTATTGTAGATAAAAAAGGAAACAAAAAAGCGGTATTACAAATTGTAACACAGGATCGATCTTGGACAATTGAAGAAAGCATTCAGGAATTTAGTGCTGAAGGAAATCAATTAAGCATTAGAATCGCAAAAAATTATTTTAATGAACGAGGATGTGTTTTAAATATAGATACAGATGATTTAAAAGTTCAAGGTAAAATAAGTTACGATGATTTGTTGAAGCCCCAAACTGACATAATGGGACCTCTTCGGTTTATCCCTAATTTAGTTTGTAATCATGGTATTGTTAGTTTATATCACTGTTGCCATGGTTCAGTTACGATCAATGATGAAAGCTATGATATGGAAATGGCTCATGGATATATCGAAATGGATTGGGGAAGTGGATTTCCGAAGAAATATGTTTGGGCTCATGCAGGTTGGATGGAATATGAACCTGTATGTGTGGTTTCTGCGATCGCAAAAATAAAAATATTGGGAATTCCAATTTGGGGTTGTTTTGGTTATGTTTTACAAGGATATCAAGGTACAAAAATCGCTACCTACTTAGGCGCAAAAGTAATCAAAATCGCAGAGAATGAATTATTGATCAAACAAAATGATTTATCGATATCGATGAAACGATTAAGTGATAAAAAAGTTGAATTGGATGCCCCTTGTTCAGGTGAGTTCAGTTTAAAAACATCAGAAAATGTAAGTTGTGAAGTAGAAATTATCGTTACTGATAAACAAAAAGAACTGATTCATCGAATCATTAAATTCGGTAGTTTTGAAACTATGCTTTAATTATTAGTGATTGTGAATGTTTGTTTTTCAATTTCAGAAATTAAATCAGGTTGACAGAATCCAACTCCTAGAGTTGTCCCAAAACTGATCAAAGCGGAATGAGGATTGTTTGGTAAATCAAAACTGGCGGCTGTAGTGTCATGAATCAATTTCAGAAATATAGGTTTATTGAATTTTTTGAATAGTTCAGCTGTCAAATATTTCTCATAGTTGTCAGTTATTTTTAGTAACTTTCCATATCCGCCACGATCGATTAGAATACCTTGATCAACATAATTTGCGATACTCATTCCGATGTTGATTTCAGTTTCACATAGATGTTCATTCTCGTGAATAGTTTGAACTAATATATCAAAGATCATCGTATGAAGAGACTTTGCATCTTCAAGGGTAGGTTGAAGTATCCATTGGGTAAATGAGGCAGGAATTGCCTGATCAAAATATATTGTCGATGAATCATTCTGATGGACCATTTTACCTCGCTTGACTAAAGTATGACCAAAATCAAAAAGTAAAGCTTGTTTACACTGTAAACTCATTCTTTTTGCAGCTCCGATAATCGACATATTCTTGCTGTGAGCTGAAATTTCTAAATGGATTTGAGGAATACTTTTTTGTAGTTGAGCTAAAATGATGGGTCCTAAACTGCTTTCCATCAGTCCACCACATAAGACTAAATGATCTATGTTTTGCCAAGCTTCCCATTGCCTTTGATTCCATGAATGACGTCGTATTCGTTCATCATGGAAATGAAGCCCTAAAATTAAACTTTTAGTCCAACAAATTCGCTGATTAATTCGATCTTGCAGCTCTTTGTAACGATTGATCAATGAGGCACATTGATCGTATATATCATTTTGTAATGGAATATTTAATTCATGGAGGCAATCTTGAAGAGTTTGCCTTAAAAATTGACTGGAAAGAATCTCTGAACAGGCAATATAGCCATTTTCAGTTGAAATTTCAACTTGATTTAGTGAAGCGTTAGGAATCATAGTACCGTTTTTGATGAATGGAAAATATTGACTACGAATAATATTTTCGGCAGTCTTTTTACAGTTTGAATAGGCGATATCAAATTTCATTGCTTCGGTACTCGTAAAAGATCCATCATTGATTGAAATCAATTCATCAACGCCAAGTTCGCTGGCATCTAATGTAACAGGATCGATCTTTCCAGCTAGTGCAACAACAGCAACATTGTGTTTTTTGGTGATTTTAACGATTCCAGAAAGAACTTTTCCCATGTTGGATTGATGATCGATGCGACCTTCACCTGTTATGATCAAGTCAGCATTTTGACACTTTGATTCAAAATCAGAAAAGGTGAGTAAAAGTTCGATCCCTGATTTCATGATGCTATTTGTAGTCGTTAAAAAGGCAAAACCTAAACCACCTGCTGCTCCTGCACCAGGAGTATTACGATGATCGATATGAAAATGCTGAACCATAATATCAGCGTAATTTGCCATCATCTGGTCAAATAATTCGATTTGATCAGGTTGTACTCCCTTTTGAGGACCAAATATGGCTATTGAACCATGAACTCCACAAAGTGGATTATTCACATCACTCGCTAAAGTAAAATGACACTCGCTCAATCGCGGGTCGAGTTGTTTCGTACTTAATTTAAAAATCTCACCACATGCTTGTAAACCAAATTGTACTGGTTTGTCATATTTGTCAAAGAATTCCACTCCTAATGCCTGCAACATACCCATGCCACCATCACAAGTTGCGCTGCCACCAAGTCCAATTATAAATTTTCGACAACCTTTTTGGAGTGCGTATTTGATCATTTCTCCAACGCCATAGGTGGTCGCATACAAAGGTTCTAAAATCTTGGCGTAATGCAATCCTGCTGCCTGAGCCATTTCGATAACTGCAGTTTTTGTGGAAGTATCAATCAAAAGCTGAGCATTAACTTTTTCCTGAAATGGCCCAGTTACTTGAATTGTTTCATTGTTTCCTGTCATGATCTGACTCAACGCAAAAAGGGTTCCTTCGCCGCCATCAGCGATCGGAATAATTTCAGTTTCACAGGTTGGATCAGCGAGGATGATGCCTTCTTTAATAGCTGATGCTGCTTCAATTGATGTAAGGGATCCCTTGAATGAATCAGGTATGATTATAATTTTCATGAGTTGATCTCCTTTATAGTTTCATTGTAACAGTTTCTAGGCAAAAGAAAAGCCGGAAACACCGGCTAAAGTTTGATTGTATTTTCTTGAATGAGTCGATTTTTTAAATCGTAGAATGATTGCGAATAGTCAACATAGTAACGATGTGGATAACGAAGACGTTTAACTTCATCCCACAATCTTCCCATTTCTTCTTGGCAGTATTGTCGAACTTCTTCAGTGGTAGGTACATTATAAATAAGTTTTCCTGCTTTAAAAATCTGTACTTGAAGTTCTCTAATTGTATAATCCGTAATCTTTTTTTGTTTCCAAGGAGCTTGTGGATCAAACAACACATATTCATCAGTTGGGATTACTTCATCTCTTAGAGCTAGAATGTCGGCAATTGCTTTACCATCATCTTTGTTGTAGAAACGAATGATTTTCTTGAACCCTGGATTCGTTAACTTTTCAACATTACCACTAATTTTAATTTTAGGAATGACAACACCATTTTTTTCGTGAGCGACAACTTTATAGACCCCACCTAATACAGGATTTGATTTTGCGGTGATCAAGTTTTCGCCAACCCCAAAGATATCGATTTTAGCGTCTTGAATAATCAAATCATCGATCAATGATTCATCAAGTGAATTTGATACAACGATCTTACAGTCTTCCAGTCCAGCTTCATCCAACATTTTTCTTGCCTTTTTAGATAAATAAGCTAAGTCACCACTATCGATACGAATACCGTTCAATTTGTGACCATTTGGAATAAGTACTTCTTTTGCGACCTTGATCGCATTAGGTACACCTGATAATAAAGTATCATAAGTATCTACGAGTAAAGTACAGTTGTTTGGACATACTGTCGCATAAGCTTTAAAGGCTTCATATTCACTATCATGAAGCTGAATATAACTATGAGCCATAGTTCCTGAAATAGGAATACCATAATTAAATCCTGCTAAGACATTACTAGTTCCAATTGCCCCGGCAATATATGCTCCTCGTGCTCCAACTGTTGCTGCTTCACCACTATGAGCGCGTCTAGCCCCCATATCGATCACAGTTCTGCCTTTTGAAGCATGGACAATTCGATAAGCTTTTGTCGTAACCAATGTTTGATAATTGATATAGCTTAGTAAAATCGTTTCAAGGATCTGTGCTTGAATCAATTTACCTCGAATCGTCACTAATGGTTCATTGGCAAAGACTGGAGTTCCCTCAGGAACAGCATAGATATCCACTTCCATTTTCATATTTTTTAAATATTGAATAAAGTCCTCATCAAAATAATTAGTATTTCTTAAATAATTAAGATGATCTTCACTGAATTTAAAGTTTTGAACATAATTTATAAAATCATGCAGACCATTCATGATCATAAATCCACCTTTATCAGGAACTGATCTTACAAACATATCAAAATAGCCGATTTCTTCATGTTTTCCTTCTTTAAAATAAGCATAAGACATTGTATATTCATAAAAATCTGTCATCAACATATTGTCAATCATATTTTTTCCTCGGTTTTCTATCTTAATTCTATTCCTGCATTTTTAAGCAATTTAAAGGCCATTTCATTAAACTTAACTTGTTCGTGTCCTGGTGCATCAAAAGTTTCAACACAGTTTACAGGTACAACGATCTTTGTATTTAAGTTGTTTTCATTAATATATCCTTTTAATGAAAGTGCAAACTGCAATACACAAATATCGGTACAACATCCAACCACCACAACTTCCTCAAGTTCACCTAAGCTTAAATATGTTTTTAAGAACTCTGGTTGTACAAAACCATTAGTTGAATTTTTGTTTAATACGATCATTTGATCTTCATAAGCTTTGATTTCGTCAACTAGTTGGCTTTCATGAGAGTTATTTAAACAATGTACAGGATAACTATCAAATTCTTTACAATTTTCAGGATGACTATCACAAAACGCAAGGATAGGCTGATTTTTATTGATAAATTCTTTTATCAATGAAAGTATAGGGGGAATACATTTTGTAATGCTTTTATCAGATAATGCTCCTTCGTTGATGAATCCATTGATCATATCAACTACAATTAAACAGTTTTTCTTGTCCATATTTGTCCTCTTTTCTATGGTCAATTATATCATAACCAATAAGCTTATAGTTAAAACATGATTATAAAATTACATAAAAAGTTCTTTTGTCTTAAAGTAGAATAGTATACTATATTCTAACGATTTTAAGGTATACTATTAAAGGAGGCTGACTAATGAAAAAAATAGAATTAGAAAAGAATGTAACTTGTACCATGATCAATACCTCGCAATACAAAGATGTTTTGATCTCAGTACGTTTTTTGTGTGAAGTGACTAGAAAAGATGTATTAATTAGAAATATATTAAGTCAGATGTTGCAGGATCGATGTGAAATGTGGCCAACGAAACAAGCATTATCCTCACATTTGGATAGTTTGTATGGGGCAACAGTGAGTACAAAAGGATATATTTATGGGAAATCACATGCTTTTGAATTTAGATTGCAGGCGATCAATGATCAATATACCAGTGAAAATACATTTGAACGTTTATTCAAAACCGCAAAGGAATTTATTTTTAATCCTTTAATGAAAAATGGTTTGTTGGATGATGAACTTTTTGAAGAAGCGAAACGTGAATTGTCTTTTTCACTTGCGAGAAGAATGGAAAACCCACAATCAAAAGCGGTATCCAATGCATGTAAAATCATGGGTAAAGATCAAACATTAGCTGAAACACAATTGTATTTGCCGGAAGAAATCGATGAAATTACTTTGGAAGACGTTACATCCATGGTTGATCAAATGATTAAAAAAGATAAGATCATGATTTTTGTGATAGGTAAAATTGATGAAAGCGTTACTGAAGCTTATGTAAAACGTTTCTTTGAATTTAAACCAAGAGAGATAAATATTCAAAGTGTTTATAATTTAAAAGGATGTCCATTTACGGAAACTAGAGATAGTTCGCAGATCGACCAAACAATCCTTGTCATGATGGTAGAATCTAAAGTGACGATCGATACCGATGATTATTGGAAAATGAGAGTTGCGAATGCATTATTTGGTCAATTACCGACTTCGTTATTATTTCAGGAAGTTCGTGAAAAAAGAAGTCTTTGTTACAGCGTAAGTTCCAATGCAATGCCTTTTGAAGGAGCGCTTATGGTTTCCACCGGAATTCAGAAATCGAAGATCGATGAAACAAAACAATGTATTTTGGATCAGTTTGATCGAATGAAAAAGGGTGATTTCAGTGATGAAGATTTAGAAGTTGCGATCGTTATGCTTAAAAATGCAATTTTAGGTTCACATGATGATCCAATGTCTACAATCAATTTTGCCTTTCAAAATGTTTTGTTAGATAAAGAAGAGACAATCGATGAATGTATTCAGCAAATCGAAAACACGACAAAAGAAGATGTGGTCCGCATATTCAGTGAGTTAAGACATTGTGTGACTTATATTTTAGAACAGGAGAACGAAAATGAATCAGCATATTAATCCAAAGTTTGATGAAACTTTCTATACTGCCGAACTAAAAAATGGTCTTCACGTTGTGATTTGGCATAAACCAGAAATGAAGACAACGAGTGCAGTATTTGCGACACCCTATGGAGCTCTTGATTTTGAACAAATCTCGAAAGATGGTAAAACGATCCATCATCCCTCAGGGATCGCTCATTTTCTTGAACACAAAATGTTTGAAAAAGATGGTATGGATGTTATGGCAGAATTTTCAAGAATGGGAGCGAATGTCAATGCATTTACTTCTTATAATGAAACGGTTTATTATTTTACAACTTCCAGTGATGAAGTAAAGGAACCGCTGAATTTACTAATTGATTTTGTTCAAGAATTATCCATTACTGAACAGTCTGTAGAAAAAGAAAAGGGTATCATTACGCAAGAACTCATGATGTATATGCAAATGCCAGATTCTCGCTTGTATTTTGAGGTTTTTAAAGCATTGTATCATGAGAATAAATTAAAATATGATATTGGAGGAAGTGCTACAAGTGTTGCGAACACGACCAAAAAGCAATTGGATGAAGCTTATAAAATAAATTATCATCCTGCAAATATGGTGCTTGTCGTGACATCGCCAAAAGAACCAAGTGAAATATTAAGTATCATTGAAGAAAATCAAGCAAACAAAGAATTTGATGACTTCACAAAATATGAAAGATTAAGAACCGATGAACCGGCAAAAGTCGCAAAAGAAAGACTCCTCATACCAATGGAAGTAAATCAAACAAAGGTAGCCGTTGCATTCAAATTAGAACCATGGTATACCACTGACAAAGATAGAGTTCATGATGAATGGGCAATTCGTTCTCAACTTGAATCTTACTTTAGTACGTTAAACCCAGACTATCAAAAATGGATCGATGATCAAATCATTAATCAATACTTTGATTTTGAAATTGATCTTCAAAGAGATTGTGGTTTTATTTTATTTGTGAATGAAACTGAAAATATTGATGACTTTGAGCGTTTTATCGTTGAACAAATGAAAAAATGTATGCAAAATCCAATTGGTTTTGAAGTATTGAATCAATTGAAGAAACGCTATTATGGTCAAGCGATGAGAATACTGAATTCAGTTGAAGACATTAGTGTCAGTGTAATAAGAAATGCATTCAATGGTGTGAGTTTATTTGATACTTTGGAATTACTTCAAAGTTTGAGTCAACAAGAAGTAAAGGATGCCATTCATAATATCACTTTAGAAAATAAGTGTTGTGTTGCAGTTGTACCTCAAAGTAAGGTGTAGAAATTTCTACATCTCAGTTTGTTGACAAAGTGGTACTTATTTTTAGGTATCGCTTTTCTTTTTGTCTAATTTTCTCACATTTGAAGAATTTTTGTGGTTTTAAGCGAAAATAAAAGATGAATTGAAGCTCCATCTTGCCATTCTTTTTAGA
>JAVBMW010000025.1:0-141011 GCA_031551965.1 Holdemania sp.
TCTAAAAAGAATGGCAAGATGGAGCTTCAATTCATCTTTTATTTTCGCTTAAAACCACAAAAATTCTTCAAATGTGAGAAAATTAGACAAAAAGAAAAGCGATACCTAAAAATAAGTACCACTTTGTCAACAAACTGAAATCATGCGTGAGCATGATTTTTTTTTGTATTTGTTCATTTTTCGATTTTTTTAAAATTTTTCATTACAACTTCAAAAGGCGTCAGTATTCGACAAATCACATGTCATATTATGTCTACAGAAAGGTTGTGAATTCAATGAAAGGTCCAGGAATTAAAGAGTACATAGAAGCGATTGAAAGATTAAAAAATGATGCACATCAAAGTGGAGTTAAATACATTGAAATTAGTAGCAAACAGCTACATAATCAAGTTTCTCCAAATCATGCAACAATGCCAACTTGTTGTCAGGCTATTTATAAACTGATGTTGGAGGGGGATGAGATTTTAAGAAAACCTAAAGGTCAAACTGGTTTTGGTTCTCATTTGGATGTTCGTTTTTATACTGACAATTTCGAAAATCGAAATTTGTTGTATCCTGCTAAAAAAAGAGGTAGACCTGCTAAAGATGAATATACTAAGAACCAAGAAAAATTATTAAAGACTAGTAGAAATACAGATTCTCTTATCCAGCTTGTTTGCACATGGCTAGCTGAACGTGGATGGCAAGTTGAAGCAAACAAAAATTTCATTAATGCTAATAAGGATGATCGTAAATGGGTAATTAATGTGCAAGGTTCTAAAAGAGGCAGAAAACAACCTCTTCCAGTAAAACTTAATACTATTTTGAATGAAATAGATGAAGAAGTTTCCTCTAGCCAATATTCAATGGCATTCAATGATTCTACACTTTATCGTAGACAATGGAATGAAGTTCCAAAAGTACTAAAATCTAAATTAAATATGAGTGTTTTATTAGCTGATAAATTTGGAAATATCCAAGAAGTAAAATAACTCTATGTTGAAATCAATTTGAGATAATACTTAAATTGATTTTTTTGTGTTATTATTAAAAAAGAGGTATTTTTATGGATAAATTTATTAAAGAAGAAGATTTTTGTTGGTGTAATAGTAATAAAAAATATAAAGATTGTCATTTTGAAATTGATAAAAAAATTAAATTAGCCAAATTAAAAGGTATTAAAGTTCCCTCACATAGTCTAATAAAAAATGAATTTCAAATTAGCAAAATTAAAGATAGTGGTAAAATAAACATAGCCGTACTTGATAAGGTAACAGAACTTATCAAGCCTGGAATGACAACAAATGAAATTGATAAAATTATCTATGAGACTACTACTCAATTAGGAGGCATTTGTGCTCCCTTAAATTATGAAGGTTATCCTAAATCTGTTTGTACATCTATTAATGATGAAGTATGTCATGGGATACCATCAAATCGTATTATTAAAGAAACTGATATTATCAATGTTGATGTATCTACAATTTTAGACGGATATTTTTCTGATTCAAGCCGAATGTTCTGTATGCCAAAAGCAGAGGACTATAAAATTTCATTATCTGAAGTATGTAGACAATCTATACAAATTGGTTTAGATGAAGTTAAACCTTTTGCACAGATTGGAAATATTGGTGCTGCAATCCATGAATTTGCGAAAAAACATGGATATTCAGTTGTCGCTGAGGTTGGTGGTCATGGAGTTGGTTTACAATTCCATGAAGATCCTTTTGTGAGTTTTGTTTCTAAACGAAATACAGGTATGTTAATGGTTCCTGGAATGATTTTTACCATTGAACCTATGATCAACTTTGGAAGACCTGATGTTTACTTAGACTCTTCAAATAATTGGACAATTAAAACATATGATCAAAAACCTTCTGCTCAGTGGGAAGTAATGGTTTTAGTTACTGATGATGGTTATGAAATATTAGCTTATTGATCATTTAAATTGTAATATTCTTCTAAAGTTAAACCTGATTCAAAAACTTTTAAAGATTCTTCTTTTCCAATATAACGATAATGCCAAGGCTCGAAGATATATCCTGTTATATCTTCTTTTTCTTCTGTATATCTTAATATAAATCCATATAGATATGCATTTTCTTTTAACCATTTTCCTTCTTTTGTATCTTTAAAACAATTTTTTAAATAACATTCTTGTGATGTTGATCCTATATCTGCTGCAAGTCCTGTTTGGTGTTCACTTTTTCCTGGTTTTGCACTATATCGATTTGCAGCTTCTTCTCCATCTCTATTTACATAATTATTATAAAGAGTCTTTTGATATGAGTAAGATCTATATCCACTACCAATTGATAAATATATTCCTTCATCCTTCGCACCATTAAACATCTCTTCAATTGCCTCTGAAGCTTCACGTTGCATTAAAATAGAATCTTTCATCAAACTTACATTAGGTTTAACTAAATCGTTTGGAACATAATCACTTGATAAAGGACGTGTTTTATTTACAATTACATTAATACTGTTTTCACTATCAATATCAACATTAATAATCACTGGAGTTATTTCAGGAATAATGGTTGTTTCTGGAGTAGGTGTAGTTTTATCAATAATTAGAGGATCACTTGTAGGACTATTTTCTTTAATTACTTCCTTTTCTTTGATTATAGAACAACCTCCTAATATAAATAATAAGCATATTACTATTAAAAATTTTATATTCATTTATTATCCCTCTCTTATATATATTACTATTACATTATAAACTTATTATTCCCATTTTTCATAAAATACTTGATAATTTATAAAGTTTTCCACTTTTCTTAATAAAATGGTTATAACTTTGTTTTTTTTATGTGGATATATACCTTTTTTTTAAAAGTTAACCACATTTTATTCATAATCATTTTTTATAAGTTTTCCACAGTCTGTGGATTGTGTGGAATGTCAATAATAACCTTTATATAAGCCCTATATTTTATATTATACTATGTTAATAACTTTTATTTTTTTTAAAAATATCCCCAATTATCCACATTAGTAACATTGTTATTAAGTTAATCACAATTTATCCACTTCAAAAAAGATGTGGATACTGTGGATAACTTTTAAAAATCCTTAAATGTAAGCGTATTTATGCTCTTTTTTTTGTTATCGATTGTGGATAATTTTAACAATCCATTTTTTGACTTTTATTTTGCATTTTAATAGTGTAATATTTTAGAACAAGGGGTGATACTATGACAACAATAGAAAGTTATTTGAAAGACATTTGGTCAAAAACTTTAAATTCTATTAAAGACTTAGATAATCAAGAAGTCGATAGAATTATTATAGATACATATTATGCTCCTGCTCGATTAATAAGTATTGATAATAATAATGCATTGATCGTTGTTGAAAATGAAATATCAAAGCAAATATTGATTCAAAATACATCTTTAATACAATCTGCACTTCAAATTGTCTTAGAAGCTGAAATAAATTGTTCAATATTAACTGAACGTGATTATACAATGAATCCTACAAAGACATATACATATCAATCAAATGATATATTTATTGATAATGATTCTCCATTTAAGTTGAAATTAAAAGATGAGTTTTCTTTTGAAAATTTTATTGTTGGATCAAGTAATAAAGAATGTCATGCTGCTGCTTTAGCTTGTGCTTATAACCCTGGAAAATTTTATACTCCGCTATTTATCTATGGTAATAGTGGTTTGGGTAAAACACATTTATTACATGCCATTGGTAATTATGTTAAAAATAAATATTATGACATGAAAATTTATTATACATCTGGTTCTGATTTTGTTGAAAGTGTTGTCAATAGTATTCAAAATCATACAATTGATGAATTTAAAAAGAATTTATATGATCTTGATGTATTATTAATGGATGATGTTCAGTTTATTGCAGGGAAAGAAAAAAGTCATGAAGTTTTCTTTAGTATTTTCAATGAACTTGTAAATAATCGTAAACAAATTTGTATTACATCAGACAAACATCCTACAGAAATAAAAGGTTTAGAAGAAAGATTGATCAGTCGTTTCTCAAGTGGATTATCTGTAGGAGTAGATAGTCCTGAATTTGAAACTTCAGTAGCTATTTTAAGAATGAAAATAAAAAAACAATTAGATTCTAGTATTTTAATTGATGAAGATGTTATTTCGTATTTAGCTACTCATTTTTCTAAAGATGTTAGATCCTTAGAAGGGTGTATAAATAGACTTCTATTTATGTCTATAAATGGTAAAAATACAGGACATATAGATTTAAAATCAACAATTGAAATATTTAAAGGTCAAGTTGATTCTTCAAGTAGTGATGAATTATCTATTAATAAAATAAAAAAAGAAGTTGCTGATTATTATGGACTTACTAAACAACAACTTGTGAGTAAAACTAGAACGAGTAATATATCTAATGCTAGACATATTGCAATGTATTTATGTCGTAAATTAATGGATATTCCTTTTGTAAAAATAGGAGAAGAGTTTGGAAAAAGAGACCATTCAACTGTAATGAGTGCTTGTGAAAAAGTTGAAAAAAATATTCAGAATGATTTTATTTATAAACAAGCTTTAAATGAAATAGAGAATCGTATTAAATTGAGATAATTGTCCACGTCTTTCCACTATCTTTTCACAGTCAAAAGTGTTAAAATTAACTTGTAAATAATGGATATTTCAATCATTTATCCACATTTCCACAGCTATAATAATAAGTTCTTTATTATAAAATATATCAGAGGAGGATTCTTCAAATGAATTTCAGAATTTCTAAAAAAATATTTTATGGGGCATTACAAATTGTTGCGAAATCAGTTTCCAGTAATTCTCCAATCCCAACTTTATCAGGTATATATATTGATGTTAAAGAAGATTCTATAGTATTAGTAGGTAGTGATTCTGATATTTCTATTATGAAAACATTAAAAGAAACTGATGAAGGTATTCGTTTAGTTGTTCGTGAAACAGGAAACATTGTTCTTGAATCTAAATACATACTTGAAATTGTTAGAAAATTAGATGTTGATGATATTGATATACAAATTATTGATGGTTGTTTAACTCGTATTAGCGGTGGTTCAAGTAAATTTGAAATCAACGGTATGAAATCTAATGAGTATCCTATAATTGATTTTTCAAAACCTTCACAACAATTTACTATTGATGCTGATCGTTTAATTAAAATTATAAATCAAACTACATTTGCAACTAGTGATAAAGAAACTCGTCCTGTACTTACTGGAGTTAATTTAAAAGCGAGTGATCATGTATTGGAATGTGTAGCTACTGATAGTTATCGTTTAGCGAGAAAAACAATTCAATTAGAAAATGATGGTAACTTTAATATTACGATTCCGGCTAAGGCTTTGAATGAAGTTTCTAAAATTATAGAAAGAGATACAGATGTTCTCATCTGTGTATCTGATAGAAAAGCACAATTCTATTTTGATAATAATTTAGTTCAAACTCGTTTAATTGAAGGAGCTTATCCTGAAACTAATCGTTTAATTCCTCAATCATTTGAATATGAATTGCTAGTAGATTCAAGAGATATTCTAAATGCTATTGATAGAGCTTCATTTATTCGTAATGAAGGTATTTCAATTATTAAATTATCTTTAAATTCAAATGAAGCTATTTTATCAAGTAAATCACAAGAGGTAGGATCTAGTACTGAAAGATTACAAATTATTTCTTATGAAGGAAAAGATTTAGATATTTCTTTTAGTGGAAAATATGTATTTGAAGCCATTCGAGTTTTAGCAGCTACAACGATTCGTATCAAATTTAGTGGTGAAATGAAACCATTTATTATAGTTAATGAAAAAGATGATTCTATATTGCAACTTGTTTTACCTGTAAGGACTTATAATTAAATAGATTGAAGTGGTCGATTAAGTTGATCACTTTTTTTCTTTTTAATCAATAATATCAGTTTTAAATATGATTTTGTTATATTTTGATGTTTATTTTAATTTTGAGAGACTTTTACATTTATAAGTACTCCTATATTATTGATGTTTTTAAACTTTAAAAGAGCTTTTTAATGAGTTTTGTGATATAATATTAATGATATTTAATATCAGATTGGAGTAATTTATGATAAAAATAGATACTGATTTTATCACATTACAGCAGCTTCTTAAAATTACTGATTGGGTTTCCTCAGGAGGAGAAGCAAAAATCATGGTTAAAGAACTTAATATTACTGTGAATGGTGAAATAGAAGATCGACGTGGAAGAAAGTTATATCCAAATGATATCGTGTGTATAGAAGATAAAAGCTATACTATCACAAAATGAAGTTAATTAAATATTCTTGTAGAAATTTTAGAAATATTGAAAATTGTAATGTTGATTTTGATCCTTATATAAATGTATTTATAGGAAAAAATGGACAAGGAAAAACCAACTTACTTGAAAGTATTTATTATGTTTCTACCACTCGTTCATTTCGAGTAAATTCAGATCAGAATTTAATACGATTTAATGAGCCATTCAGTAAAATTGAATGTTTTATTGAAGATGATCAAATTAAAAAAAAGTTAGGTTGTGTTATTCATGAAAAGGGAAAAACTTGTTTTTTACAAAATCAACAAATTCCCAGAACTAGTGAATTTATAGGAACTTTAAATGCTATTTTGTTTGTGCCATCAGATTTAGAATTATTTACTTCTTCTCCAAAAGTAAGAAGAAAAATGATGGACATTGAAATAGGAAAAATAGATAGTTCTTATAATTTTATTTTAAGTAAATACAATAAACTTTTAAAAGAAAGAAATTCTGCTTTAAAAATGAATCAAAACAGTGAAGATTTATTTGATGTGATCGATAAACAATTAGCTCAATGTCAAATTGAAATTGGAAAAAAAAGAAAAGAGTTTATTGAATTTATTAATCAAAGAATTACATTAAATTATCAGAAAATATCAAATGATGATATAAAGATTGATTGTTTAATTAAATCAATATTTGAAAAAGATAGATTTGATGAAAATGAAATTTATGAAAAATTAAAAAGTTCTAGACAAAAGGATTTTATATTAAAAAACACTTCTTACGGTATACATCGTGATGATATTGAATTTTTTATGAATGATTCTTTATTAGACAGTGTAGCTTCACAAGGACAAAGACGAATGGTAATATTGAGTCTAAAATTAACATTTATAGATTATGTATTAGCCAAAACAAAAAAGGAACCTGTTTTATTATTAGATGATGTTTTAAGTGAGTTGGATATTGATAAAAGAAAGAATTTATTTAATGTTTTACCTTCAACTATACAAACATTTATTACTACAACCGATTTGGATGTTTTGGAAGAATTACCTAAAAAACCAGCTATATATAAGATGATTAATGGTCATCTTGAGAAAGGGGATTAATGTATGACAAATAGTAATGTAGTGGATCATTCTTATACTTCTGAGGATATCCAGGTATTGGAGGGTCTTGAAGCTGTAAGAAAAAGACCTGGTATGTATATTGGATCAACTTCAGAAAAAGGATTGCATCATTTAGTATGGGAAATTGTTGATAATGGTATCGATGAGGCACTT
Organism: Holdemania sp.; assembly: GCA_031551965.1. GTDB lineage: Bacteria > Bacillota_I > Bacilli_A > Erysipelotrichales > Erysipelotrichaceae > CALVGQ01. The sequence goes on from JAVBMW010000025.1 coordinate 7,520, forward strand.
GCTGGATTTGCCAACGAAATCATTGTAACTGTTGATAAAGAAAATATTGTGACGGTTGTCGATAATGGACGTGGTATGCCAGTAGGAATTCATGAAAAAACTGGAATTTCTACAGTTGAAACTATTTTTACTGTTTTGCATGCCGGAGGAAAATTTGGCGGTGGAGCTTATAAAGTTTCTGGAGGACTTCATGGTGTTGGTGCTTCTGTAGTAAATGCTTTAAGTGAATTTTTAGAAGTTAATGTTTTTAAAGATGGTAAAGAATATTACATTCGCTTTGAAAATGGTGGAAATGCAGTAAGTCCTTTAAAAGAAGTGGGTCCTTGCGATCCAGATAAACATGGATCAACTGTACGTTTTAAAGCTGATAAAACTATCTTTACTGAAACACTTCATTATTCACATGATGTTTTACGTGATCGTTTACGTCAAATTGCTTTTTTGAACAAAGGAATAAAAATTGTATTCAGAGATGAAAGAGAAGAAGAAAAAGTACATGAGTCTGTTTTCTTATACAATGGCGGTTTAAAAGAGTATGTTGCTTATTTAAATAAGAATAAAGTTCCTCTTCATGAAGAAATCGTGTATTGTGATGGAGAAGAAGATGGAATTGAAGTTGAAGTTGCAGTTCAATACAATGATGGATATGTTCCTAATATTTATTCATTTTGTAATAATATCAATACCCATGAAGGTGGATATCATGAAGATGGATTCAAATTAGCTCTTAATCGTATCGTTAATAATTATGCGAAAGACAATAATTTTTTAAAGAAAGATGAAGAAGCATTACAAGGTGATGATATTCGAGAAGGGATCACAGCTATTATTTCAGTAAAGCATCCTGATCCACAGTATGAAGGACAAACTAAAACGAAACTTGGAAATAGTGAAGTAAGAAAAGTTGTTTCTAATATTTTTGGTGAGCAATTAGAACGATTTATGATGGAACATCCAGATCAGGCAAAATTAATTTGTGAAAAGGCTATGGTTGCATCAAAAGCTCGTTTAGCTGCAAAAAAAGCACGTGAATTAACTCGTCGTAAAGGAGCATTAGAAATTTCTTCTTTACCAGGTAAATTAGCAGATTGTTCAAGTAAAGATGCAAGTATTTCTGAAATCTATATTGTCGAAGGGGACTCCGCCGGTGGAAGTGCAAAACAAGGAAGAAATAGTAAATTCCAAGCAATATTGCCACTTCGAGGAAAAATATTAAATGTTGAAAAAGCACGTTTACATCGAATTTTTGATAATAATGAAATTCGTTCAATGATCACTGCATTTGGATGTGGAGTTGGAAGTGAAGTAGATACTTCAAAACTTCGTTATCATAAAATCGTAATTATGACCGATGCCGATGTCGATGGTGCTCATATTCGTACATTGTTGTTGACATTCTTCTATCGTTATTTAAAACCGGTTGTTGAACAAGGCTATATTTATATTGCTCAACCACCACTATTCAAAATTCAAAAAGGAAATGCAGTTCGCTATGCTTATACTGAAGAAGAAGGTGAACAAATTAAGGCTGAAATGGGAGATCGTTTAAGTATTCAACGTTATAAAGGGTTAGGGGAAATGAATCCTGATCAACTTTGGGAAACGACAATGGATCCAGAAGTAAGAACATTGATCCAAGTATCTGTTGAAGATGCAATGGATGCAGATAGTGTATTTGATATGCTAATGGGAGATGAAGTTGAACCTCGCCGTAATTTTATAGTAGAAAATGCCCAGTTTGTAAAGAACTTAGATATTTAATAGGAGGAAATGAATATGGAAGACAACAAAACACATAACCATGGTAAAGTAAGTACCGTTAATATTTCCTCTGAAATGAGAACTTCATTTTTGAGTTATTCAATGTCAGTAATTGTTGCACGTGCCTTGCCTGATGTAAGAGATGGATTAAAACCAGTACATCGCCGTATATTACATTCAATGAATGATATGGGAATTGTTGCGGATAAACCACATAAAAAATCAGCTCGTATTGTTGGGGACGTTATCGGTAAATATCATCCTCATGGTGATACAGCTGTTTATGATGCAATGGTTCGTATGGCTCAAGAATTTAGTTATCGTTATCCACTTGTAGATGGTCATGGAAACTTTGGATCAATTGATGGTGACGGAGCTGCTGCGATGCGTTATACAGAAGCAAAAATGTCTAAAATTTCAATGGAACTCGTAAGAGATATCAATAAAGATACTGTTGATTGGATGGACAACTATGATGGTGAAGAAAAAGAACCTGTTGTTTTACCATCAAGAGTACCAAATCTATTGTTGAATGGGACAACCGGAATCGCTGTTGGTATGGCAACAAATGTACCACCTCATAATTTAGGAGAAACCATTGATGCAGCTATAGCTGTAATGGAAAATCCTGATATTACTGTTGCGGAACTAATGGAAAACTATATTTATGGACCAGACTTTCCAACAGGTGGTTTGATCTTAGGTCGTGCTGGAATTAAACAAGCTTATGAAACTGGTCGTGGATCAATATTGATCCGTGCCAAAGCCGAAGTTCAAGATATGGATAATGGTAAAAAAAGAATTGTAGTAAACGAAATTCCATATCAAGTTAATAAATCAGTATTGATTGAAAAAATTGCGAGCTTAGTTCGAGATAAGTTAATTGAAGGAATCACTGATCTTCGTGATGAATCAAATCGTGAAGGAATAAGAATCGTCATTGAACTTCGTCGAGATGTTCAATCTGATGTAATCTTAAATCAACTATATCGTATGACATCTTTACAGACTTCATTTGGAGTGAATACGATCGTATTAGTTAATAATGCTCCTCAACAACTTGGTATCAGAGATATTCTGAAATATTATGTTGAGCATCAAGTTGATGTCGTTGTACGAAAAACCAAGTATGAACTTAGAAAAGCTGAAGAAAGAGCACATATTTTAGAAGGATTAAAAATAGCTCTGGATCATTTGGACGCTATTATTAATTTACTTCGTAATAGTAAAGATGCTGCCATTGCATTAGTTGAATTGATGGAAAAATTTAATTTATCTGAAATTCAGGCAAAAGCAATTTTGGATATGCAATTTAGAAGATTGACAGGTTTGGAAAGACAAAAAATTGAAGATGAATATGATGGACTAATGTTGATGATTACCGATTATCGCGACATTCTTTCTAATCATAGTCGTGTCCAAGAAATAATTAAAACTGACTTGACTGAATTAAAAGAAAAATACAATGATAAACGTCGTTCCGAAATTATTGAAAGTGATTTAGATATTGAAGATGAAGATTTAATTCCAGAAGAAGATATCGTCATTACTATGACAGTAAATGGATATATCAAACGGATTCCAAGTGATACTTACAAAACTCAAAACAGAGGTGGAAAAGGTATCAAGGGAATGGCAGTAAATGAAGACGATGTCATTGATCAGTTCTTAAGTATGGGAACTCATGATAATTTAATGTTCTTTACGAATTTAGGAAAAGTATATCGTATTAAAGGTTATCGTGTTCCAATGTCATCAAGAACTTCAAAAGGAATACCAGTAGTAAACTTGTTACAACTTGATAAAGATGAAAAGATTAAAGCACTAGTTGCCTATAAGCGTAATGAAAGTGAATCTAAATATTTATTCTTTGTAACAAAAAATGGTGTAGTAAAACGTACACCAGTAGAAGAATTTGAAAATATTAGACAATCTGGTAAAATAGCGATTTCTCTTCGTGAAGATGATGAGTTAGTAGCGGTAAAAGGAACAAGCGGAAATGATTTGATTGTGATTGCTGGTTCAAACGGGAAAGCAGTAAAATTCAATGAAGAAGATGTTCGACCTATGGGAAGATCAGCAGCAGGTGTTCGTGGATTCAATGTGGATGGAAGTTATGTCATTGGAATGTGTACTGATAAAGAAGGACAGTTCATTCTTGTCGTTACTGAAAAAGGGTATGGAAAGAAATCACACATTGATGATTATCGATTGACTAGCCGTGGAGCTAAGGGTGTTAAAACAATCAACATCACTGAGAAGAATGGTAATCTAATTTCTCTTAGAGCAGTAAACGGAAATGAAGATTGTATGATCATGACAGATGATGGAATCATTATTCGTATCAGTTTAGAAAGTGTTGGTGTCTATGGTCGTTCAACACAAGGTGTAAAACTTATTACACCAACTGAAGGAAGTAAAGTTTCAACTGTAGCGGTTGTGGAAAAAGCAGAAGAAGTAGAAGAAACAGTTGAAATTGCCACAGAAATTGGTGTAGAAAAAGAATAAAATGAAAGACTACTATTAATTTAGTAGTTTTTTTTATAATGTTACAAACATATTGAAAAGCCTTTTATTAATGATTATAATTATATCAAATAAAGATTTGACAAATGTAGATTGGATATAGTTTAGGAGATTGATAAAATGTTCGTTGGAAGGAAAAAAGAATTAAAGAAATTTCATAATTTTTATTATCGTAAATCATTTCAAATTCATGCCATTATAGGAAATAGAAATTCAGGGAAAACACAATTTATTAAAGAAATTATAAATGGAAAAAAATGTATTTATTTTTGTGCGCACAATTTAAGCACAAATGAATTATTAAATCATTTTACTCAAACTCTTTTTGAACAATATCCAGATTATAGACTAAGTTATGGAGAACCATTTAAAACATGGACTGAATTATTTAATTATTTAGCTGAACTTACATTAAATCGAAAAATGATTATTGTATTTGATAATTTTGATTTAATACTAAATAGCAATTCTGAATTTTTATTAACGATAAAAAATATCATAGAAGAAAAATTATTGAATACACAAATGTGTTTGGTATTTTTAGGAACTAAATTCATTGATCAGTTAGAATCAAATAAAAAACTTAAAATAATTGAATACATTACTTCAATTATACAATTAGATAATTTAACCTATAATGAAAGTAGCTTATTTCTTACAAATTGGACAAAAACAGATAAATTATATGCTTATGGAGTAAGTGGAGGAAACCCATATTATTTAAGTAGATTATCACTATATGATAATTTTAGAGAAGCAATAATATATGAATTAATTGACGATAAAGGTTTACTTAGAAATGAAATAAATAACATTGTTAAAGAATACGTTCGTGAACCAGGGATATATAATTCTATTATTAGGGCAATATCAAAAGATTCATTTAGACAAAACGAAATAGCATTAAAGATAAACAAGAATACAAATGATGTAGCTGTATACCTAAAAAAGCTAGTCGATATTAAAATAATTAAAAAAGAATATCCTTTTGATTCAGATTCATATAAGAATGTAATTTATCGAGTTACAGATTCTTTGTTGGATTTTTGGTATCGCTTCGTATTTGATTATATTGAGTTAGCAGTTATTGGATCAGCTGAAAAGATATTTGATAAATATATAGAATCAAAACTATCTGAATATTATGAGCAGTATTTCATTGAAGTGTGCGATCAATTTTTAAACGACGAAATAGAGAGTGATAATTTTATAGAAAAATATAATCATCATTCAGTTTGGTGGGACTATGATAATCCATCGAAAAGGTATATTATTTATTCAAATAGAAAAAGCATATTAATTGCTGCTTGTCATTTCAATGGAAGCTTATCTAATCAACAAGAAATAGATGAGTTAATAAAAGTAGGTAAAAAGATAAGTAAGGGAAAATCAATTCAATACATATTAGTTACGAACGAATCTTATGAGGAAGAAACAATAGATAATTTATTGATCTATGATTTTCAATAATGTTTCACGTGAAACAATTTAAAGGAGGAAACAAAATGAAAGTATTATTAATTAATGGAAGTCCCCATCGAAATGGTTGTACTTACACAGCATTATCAGAAGTTGCATCAGAATTAAATAAAGAAAACATTGAAACTGAAATTGTACAGATAGGAGTAGAAGCTATTAGGGGTTGTATCGCTTGTGGGAAATGTAAAGAAAACCATAAGTGTGTATTCAATGATGAAGTAAATGAAGTAATTGAAAAAATGAAATCTTGTGATGGATTGATTGTAGGATCACCAGTTTATTATGCTGCCGCTAATGGATCGCTTGTTTCTTTCTTGAATCGATTATTTTATTCTGCTGGAAGAACATTTTCAAATAAACCTGGAGCAGCAATTGTTTCAGCACGCAGAGCAGGAACTACGGCTGCGTTGGATGAATTAAACAAGTTTTTTACAATTTCAAACATGCCTCTTGTTCCTTCAAAGTATTGGAACATGGTTCATGGATTTACGCCGGATGATGTAAGGAAAGATGAAGAAGGTATGCAAACAATGCGCCAACTTGGCAGAAATATGGCTTGGCTTCTTAAATGTATTGAAGCCGGAAAAAATGCAGGAGTCGAATTACCTGCTAGAGAAAAACCATTAATAACTAATTTCATTCGTTAGTGAAATCTTCATTGACTTTTAATGGAGAAAACGGTTAAAATAGGGGCAACACAACGAAAAGAAATAGTAGTAAGAATCTTTGTATATAGAGATGTGATGGTCGGTGTAAATCACAACAAGAACTTATGAATCTATCTTTGAGTGGAACTAATCATTCCCGGTCGCTCCGTTATCGCTTTGAGTGGTTATTGTTTCACGTGAAACAATAACAAAAAGGGTGGCAACACGAGGCATCGTCCCTTAACAGGATGAGCCTTTTTTATATTCTAAAGGAGAAAGAAAATGTTAGATATTAATTTATTAAGAACAAACCCAGATGTAGTAAAAGAAAACATCAAGAAAAAATTTCAAGATTCTAAACTACCGTTAGTAGATGAAGTAGTAAAATTGGATGTTGATTACCGTGCATCTAAAACTAAGGGAGATGATTTACGTGCAAGACGTAACGCTATCTCAAAACAAATCGGAGCTTTAATGGCTCAAGGTAAAAAAGAAGAAGCTGAACTTGCGAAAAAAGAAGTTGCAGCTATTGCTCAAGAACTTGTAGAACTCGAAGTTAAGGAAATTGATTTACAAGGTAAAATCAAACAAATCATGTTGATACTTCCTAATATCATTGATCCAAGTGTACCGATTGGTAAAGATGACAGTGAAAATGTTGAAATTGAAAAATATGGAGAACCATATACACCAAGCTTTGAAATTCCATATCATGTAGAAATTATGGAAGCAGTAAATGGTATTGATTTGGATAGTGCTCGTAAAACAAGTGGAAACGGCTTCTATTATTTAAAAGGGGATATCGCCCGTTTGCATTCTGCAATCCTTTCTTATGCTCGAGACTTTATGATTGATCGTGGTTTTACATACGTGATTCCACCTTATATGATAAGAAGCGATGTCGTTACTGGAGTAATGAGTTTCTCTGAAATGGAAAACATGATGTATAAAATTGAAGGAGAGGATTTATATCTAATTGGAACAAGTGAACACTCAATGATTGGTAAATTCATTGACAACATCATTGAAGAAAAAGACCTTCCTGAAACTTTAACAAGTTATTCACCTTGTTTCAGAAAAGAAGTGGGTGCCCATGGAATTGAAGAAAGAGGAGTATATCGTATTCATCAGTTTGAAAAACAAGAGATGATCGTTGTATGTAAACCAGAAGATTCTATGAAATGGTATGATCAAATGTGGAAGAACTCAGTGGATTTCTTCAGAACGCTAGATATCCCTGTTCGAACATTAGAATGTTGCTCAGGAGACTTAGCGGATTTAAAAGTTAAGAGTTGTGACGTAGAAGCTTGGTCTCCACGTCAACAAAAATACTTCGAAGTAGGAAGCTGTTCAAATTTGGGTGATGCTCAAGCTCGCCGTTTAGGAATTCGAGTAAATGGAGAAGATGGAAAATACTTTGCCCACACTTTGAATAACACAGTAGTAGCCCCACCGCGTATGCTTATTGCATTCTTAGAAAACAACTTAAACGAAGATGGAAGCATTAATATTCCAGTCGCTTTAAGAATGTACATGGGTGGTAAAGAAAAAATCGAAAAGAATAAATAGTCGTGGAGAAAGATTCTTGGATGGATTGTAGTGTTGAAACTGACATAAATTGGTTTCGGTATAGCAGTCGCAGTTATTATCGAAGATGAATGTATTTTAATGGCAAGTAACGATGTTGATGATTACTACTATTCAGTAGGTGGAGGTGTTCATTTTAATGAAACTTCACAAGATGCTGCAATCAGAGAAACTTATGAAGAAGTGGGGATTTATTATGAAATTGATAGGCTCCTATTTATTCATGAGAATTTCTTTGATGGAAGTGGTAGCTTAGCTGGAAAGCGGTGTCACGAAATATCGTTTCATTACTTAATGAAACCACAAGGAATCAAAGAAACAAACGGTAATGGAATATGTGCCGAAGGAAATGAATATATGAATTGGATTCCGATTTCTAAACTTAAAGAGGTAAATGCACATCCTGCTTTCTATGCAAATAAGCTATTAAATTTGAATGAAGAAGTAGAACATATCATCACTTTCGAAAACAGTTAAATGTTTCACGTGAAACATTTGGTGGGGGTTGTTTCTTTTAAAGGTTTTTAGTATAATAAACAACGGTACAACAGGTAGCCTTGAATCTGGTCAGGACGGGAACGTAGCAGCCATAAGAGTCGCTACTTGTGTGTACCCTTTTTTATAGGAAATATTTATGATTGATGAAAAATACATGAAAATCGCCTTACAAGAGGCATGTAAAGCTAGAGATATTGATGAGGTTCCGATTGGAGCTGTTTTAGTTTTAAACGGTAAGGTAATTGCTAAAGCACATAACACTAGACAAACCAAACAAATATCAACACACCATGCTGAGGTTTTATGTGTAGAAAAAGCTTGTAAAAAACTCAAGACTTGGCGCTTAGAAGATTGTGAATTATATGTAACTCTTGAACCGTGCCCTATGTGTGCAGGTGCTATTATGCAATCACGAATTAAGAAAGTCATATTTGGTGCCAAAGATCCAAAAGGTGGTAGTTATGGAAGTTTGTTTAATCTTAATGAAGTAAAAGGATTAAATCATTATCCCAATATCTACACGGGTTGTTTAGAAGAAGAATGCGCGCAATTGTTAATAGATTTTTTTAAACAAAAAAGAAATAAAAATAAATAAAATGAAAAAAGATATCCGTTTAAACTGGAAGTAAAATTTGCTATAATTATAGACATCAAACAGGAGGAAAACATTATGAGTTACAAAGCACTTTATAGAACCTATCGACCATCCTGTTTTGAAGATGTAGTTGGACAGAAACATATTGTAGCAACACTTCAAAATGCGGTTAAACAAAATAAAATTGCTCACGCTTATTTATTTTGTGGACCAAGAGGAACAGGAAAGACATCAATCGCTAAATTGTTAGCGAAAGCTGTTAATTGCACTGATTCCGAAAACGCACCATGTGGAGTTTGTCCAAGTTGTTTATCTGTTCAAAAAGGAAATCACCCTGATATTATTGAAATCGATGCGGCAAGTAATAACGGTGTTGATGAAATTCGGGATTTAATTGAAAAAGTTAAATATTCACCAATTGAAGGAAAATATAAAGTATATATAATCGATGAAGTACACATGTTATCAACAGGTGCTTTTAATGCTTTATTAAAAACATTAGAAGAACCACCAGCACACGTGATTTTTGTGCTTGCGACAACGGAACCTCATAAAGTCTTACCAACAATTATATCTAGATGTCAACGTTATGATTTTACGAAGGTAGAAAACAATGAGATCATAAAAAGAATTAATATTATATTGAATGAAGAAAACATCCAATGTGAAGAAGAGGCAATACGATTGATTGCAGTGCTTGCTGATGGTGGGATGAGAGATGCCTTGAGTATTTTAGACCAATGTATCGCTTATGCTCAAAACAACATTACCTGTAAAGATGTCAACGATATTTATGGAATTACTACTGTAAAGGATAAATTGTCTGTATTAAATAGTATCTTTAATAAAGACGCAAAAGAAGTGTTAAATCAGATAAAGACTTGGGCAGACAAGGGAATCGATATTAGAAGATTAACATCAGATTTAATCGATACAATTAAAGAGTGTGTTATTTATAAATATACATCAGATGTTACGCTATTGAGTAAGTTAGCAAAAGAAGAAGCTGAACAGATCAATTCGCGTTGTAAACCAATCAAACTGCTTGAGTTAATTCAGGTGCTAGTTGATACAACTGAAAAATACAAAAATGCAGCAAGTGTTACATCTTACTTTGAAGTAGCTATTCTAAAGATGATTGCATTAATCGATGATTCTACTCCAAAAATGGAAACGATGAATAAAGACTTAACAAAGGAACCATTTAAACAAGAATCTATTCCAACTCAACCTAAAACAGAGTTAAAACAGGAAATAGAAGCAGATGCACAATTGAGTAAGAGTGAAGAAGTAATAGTAGATACAGAAGATAATCAAATGATTGTACAATCTTTGGATCAAATAGAAGAAAATTTCGAACCACTAATCATTGATGAAAATGTTGAATTAGTAGTACAGGAAGTAGTCATTGAAGAAAAGAAGTCTGATTCGATTCTCGATGATGATTATATTCTAGGTTTAATGGTTCAAGGAAATAAAATGACAAAACTTGAAGACATAGAAAAATGGGCATCTATTATTGATAAATGTAAAGATATGAAATGGGCTCGCCTCGCAAATATTCTTAGGCTTACAAGTGTTGCAGTAAGTAATGATCTGTTTATGTTGTTACAAACAGAAGATCAAGCAGTTGTGAACCAAGTGTGTGAAGAGAAAGATGAAATGGAAGAGTTCATTTCAAATGAATTATCTATAAATAAGAGATTGTTTATTATCACAACTCAAGAGTTTGCGGATTTGACTAAAAAATTTGTTGAAAGAAAAAACAACAATAATTTGCCAAGACCAGTAGAAATCAAGGCGAAGAAAATTGAAGATAAAATCGAAACAAAGAAAAAAGATGAAAACTATACACAAATGATTAATTTGTTTGGTGAAGATTTTGATGTAATTGAGGAGGATAAATAGTATGAATATGGCGAATATTTTGAAACAAGCTCAACAGATGCAAAGCCAAGTAACAAAAGTTGAAAAGGAATTGAATGAAAAAAGTTACTTTGGTACAGCAGGTGGAGATGCAGTAAAAGTTGAAGTAAATGGAGCAAACAGAGTTTTATCTGTAAACATTGATGAAAGCTTATTAGAAAAAGATTCAAAAGAAATGATACAAGATATGGTAATGATCGCAACAAATCAAGCTTTAGAATCAGCTAAAAAAGAAAAAGATGAAAAACTAGGGGCAATTACAGGCGGAGTGAAACTCCCAGGAATTATGTAATGAACTATCCAAAGTCTTTCGAAAGATGTATGGAAGGATTTAAAAAACTTCCAGGAGTTGGATCAAAAAGTGCAGAAAGATATGCTTTTACGATGATGGACTGCAGTTTAGAAGAAGTTCAGGAATTTGCAGAAGCTTTAATTAAACTTAAGACATCTATTAAAGTATGTCCAATATGCGGAAATATTTCAGAGAATGATGTCTGCATGATTTGTGAAGATAAGAGTCGAGATTTTTCAACAATTTGTATTGTTCAATCGGCTAAAGATGTCATTGCAATGGAAAAAACTCAGGAGTACAAAGGGGTGTATCACGTGCTCAATGGATTAATTTCCACACGCAAGGGAATACTTCCTGATGATTTGAATATTGATTCTCTATTAAAAAGAATTGATGAAACAACAAAAGAAGTTATTTTAGCAACAAATGCAACAGTGGAAGGTGAAACAACTGCTTTGTATTTAGATAAATTATTAGCCAACAAAAATATTTTAGTTACAAGAATAGCATATGGTATTCCAATTGGAGGACACTTAGATTATGCTGACGAATTAACATTGATCAAAGCAATTGAAGGTAGACAAAAAATAAACTGAGGGGAGATCTTATGAAAAATGATATTCAAATAGCACAAGAAAATATTATGGAACATATTGATTTAATTGCAAGAAAAGCGAAAATTTCCAATACATATATTGAACAATACGGAAATTATAAAGCAAAAATCGATCTTTCTATCATGGATAAACTAAATGGCAATGATAATGGGAAATTGATTTTAGTAACTGCAATAAATCCGACTAAAGCAGGTGAAGGAAAATCAACAACGACGATAGGTTTGGCAGATGGACTTAATCGTTTGAACAAACAAGTTATTGCATGTTTAAGAGAACCATCTTTGGGACCAGTCTTTGGATTAAAAGGTGGAGCTGCTGGTGGAGGATATGCACAGGTTGTTCCGATGGAAGATATTAACTTACATTTCACGGGCGATATGCATGCGATCACAACAGCAAATAATCTTGTAAGTGCAGTTTTGGATAATCATATTTATCAAGGAAACGAATTAAATATTGATCCAACCAAGGTTGTTTGGAAACGTTGTATGGATATGAATGATCGTACACTAAGAAGTGTAACAATTGCACAGGAAAAGAAATCAAATGGAATTGAAAGAAAAGATGGATTTATTATTACAGTTGCAACAGAAATAATGGCCATCTTATGTCTTTCTGAAAATTTAGCTGATTTTGAAAATAAGGTTAATCAGGCAATTGTTGCCTATACATATGATAATCAACCGATTACAGTGCAAGATCTTCAAATCGGAGGAGCTTTGTCCGTTATCATGAAGGAAGCGATTAAACCCAATTTAGTACAAACCTTAGAAAAAACACCAGTGTTGATTCATGGTGGACCGTTTGCGAACATTGCCCATGGCTGTAATAGCATTATTGCGACAAAAATGGCATGTAAATTAGCGGACTATGTAGTAACTGAAGCAGGATTTGGTGCTGACTTAGGTGCAGAAAAATTTATGGACATTAAATGTCGCAAGGCTAATTTAAAACCAAATGTTGTAGTAATAGTTGCAACGATTCGTGCACTAAAGATGCATGGTGGAGTAGAATCCAATCAACTTGATCAAGAAAATGTTTCGGCTTTATTAGAAGGAATTAAAAATCTTGAAAAACACATTGAATCGATCCAACAATATAAGGTTCCATATGTTGTTGCCCTAAATAAGTTTGCCAAAGACACACAAAATGAAATCAATGCTTTGATGAATTGGTGTAAAGAAAAGAACATTCCAGTAGAATTATCTGAAGGATGGGAAAAAGGTGGAGCAGGTACTACAGATTTAGCTCGTAAAGTAATTGATCTTTGTACAGGTGATTCTAAATATGAACCATTGTATTCACTAGATTTATCTATAAAAGAAAAAATTGAAGTGATCACTAGAAAAATATATGGTGGAGAACATGTGGTTTATTCTGATTATGCATTAAAACAAATTGAAGATTTTAACAAACAAGGTTGGGATAAACTTCCGATTTGTATGGCAAAAACTCCGCTATCATTGTCAGATAATGATAAATTATTTGGTCGTCCAACAGGATTTGATATTCATGTGAGTGAATTAAAAATATCTCAAGGAGCCGGATTTATCGTAGTACTTACTGGAAATATTATGACAATGCCAGGACTTCCAAAAACACCTGCAGCATTAAACATGGGTGTTGATGAAAACGGCAATACTTATGGTATATTCTAAAAAAATCAGTTCAACTGATTTTTTTAAATTGCTGAGTAATTTCATTATTATAACTGAATAATAAAGCTATAATATTTTGATTAGAAAGTGGTAATCGTATGGAAAGAGAGAGAATATTAAAACACCTCAAGATGTTTTGGAATTTATGGATAGTATTCAATATGGATGGTTAGACATTGAAAACAAGATTCATTTGAACACTATGAAACAGTTTAGAAAGATTTATCGTACAGCGACATTAGATGAGTGTTTCACATTAAAAATAGGAACCTGTATTGAACAAGTTTATATGATCAAAGTATTATTAGAAGAAATTCAAGTTCCAGCAAAAATGTTTTGTTCAAGAATTTATGAAGGTAAAGATTTTAATGATTTAGAAGATGATGAACACATGCACTGCTTTGTATTGTATTATATGAATGATAAAGTTTTTCAGCTAGAACACCCTAATGAAAATTTAAGGGGAATTTATGAATTTGAAAACGAAGAAGAAGCAATTTCTGCACTAAATCAAATTTATCTCAAATGGAGTGGGCAGATCGCTAGACCAATAACACAGTTTTTTGAAATTCCTCCATATTTGATTTTTAAGGAGTTCAATTTGTATATCAATAGTTTAGGATAAAGACCTATCAAGAAATTAACTTTTACTCATTATTAAGTTAATATGTTATGATTTTGTTAATTGAGCAATACTATAGTTAATGGAGATGATACTATGCTAAAAGCAATATTAATAGGATTTCAAAGAGATGATAATGATTTGTTTGAATATGAAATGGAAGAATTAAAACAACTCACAAATACGCTAGAGATTGAAGTTGTAGCTGAAATGACTCAAAGAGGAGAATTTGAATATAAGGCTACTTATTTAGGTAGTGGGAAATGTGAAGAATTGAAACAATTTGTCCAAGAAAAAGAAGCTAACTTTGTGATATGTAATGATGAATTGACTTCGATGCAACTATCAACTTTAGAAGAAATCGTTGAATGTGAAATTATTGATAGAACAAATCTTATTTTACTGATTTTTGAAAAAAGAGCGAAAACAAAAGAAGCTAAACTTCAAGTAGAAGTTAGTAAGCTTAAATATCAATTGCCAAGACTTGCCCACAATACTGTCGAACTTGATCAGCAACGAGGAGGATCGCTTCGAAATCGTGGATCAGGGGAAAGAAAACTTGAAAGAGATAAGCGTGTTCTTGAACAAAAAATCAATCAAGTTGAACAAGAACTGAAAGAGTTGGTAAATCAGAGAAAAACACAAAGAAACAAGAGGCTCAATTCAATTATTAAAAAAATTGCGATCGTAGGATATACAAATGCAGGGAAATCCAGCTTAATCAATATGTTGTTAGAGGAAGATAGTGACAAACGTGTTGTTGCTCAGAATTTATTGTTTTCTACAGTAGAAACAAAAGTAAGAAAAATAAGTCTTCCTAATAAAAAAGAATGTGTATTAACAGATACTGTTGGATTTGTAAGTAAGTTGCCACATGCATTAGTTAAAGCGTTCCGTTCAACTTTAGAGGAAGTTAAAGAAGCAGACTTATTAATTCATGTAATCGATGTTAGTAATCCTTATTTTGAGCAACAAAGACAAACGACTTATGATACATTGAATGATGTGAATGTGGTCAATATACCGGTTTTGGAAGTATACAACAAAATCGATTTGGTAAACATGAATGCCCAAATAGTTAGTAACCGAGTTTATCTGTCATGTGAAACAGGTGAAGGAATTGATTTGCTGAAAAGTAAAATTGTTGAAGTATTATATCAGGATTATGAAGAGATCGAGTTATTGTTGCCTTATGACAAAATGAATGATGTCTCAGAGTTAAAAAGACTATTTTCATATGAAGTTATGGAAAATCGCGAAGAAGGAATTTACTTAAAAGTAGTCGTGCCTAATAGCGTAAAAGAAAAATATAAACAGTATATAAGAGAATAATTAAGAGTTATTCTCTTTTAAAGTTGCCAAAAAAAATGTACAATAAATAGCAGGTGAGATTATGCAAAAAGATTATGAAATTATAGTAGTAGGTGGAGGCCACGCAGGAGTTGAGGCAGCTTTAATTGCGGCACGATGTCACCATAAAACGGCGTTACTCTCACTCAGTAAAGAAAATATCGCTAAAATGCCATGTAATCCTTCCATCGGAGGACCTGCTAAGGGAATCGTTGTCCGTGAAATCGATGCATTGGGTGGACAAATGGGAATAACGGCAGATAAGACAGCCTTACAATTCAAGATGTTAAATACTGCTAAAGGACCAGGAGTTCAATCTTTACGAGTTCAATCAGATAAAATCGCGTATAGTCAAATGATGCAGGATACTATAGATCAACAAGAAAATCTTACGTTAATAGAAGATATGGTATTGGAAGTTTTAAGTGAAAATAATAAAGTTACAGGTATTCGCTTAAGAAGTGGAAAAGTTCTATACTCTGACATTGTTATTTTGACAACCGGAACTTATATGTCTTCGCTAACTATGGTAAGTAGCAATGTAACTGAGCAAGGACCTGATGGAGAAGAAACGACAAATGAATTATCACAATCATTACGAAATTTAGGAATTGAAACTTTTAGATTGAAAACAGGAACACCGGCAAGGATATTAACTACATCAATTGATTTTAGTGTTACAGAGGTACAACCTGGTAATGATTTTGGTGCTAAATTTAGTGAATTGACTGAAAATATCTTACCACTTGATAAACAAATGATTTGTCACCTTACATACACAGATGTGCATACGCATGAAATTATAAAAGAAAACCTCAGTAAATCGAGTATGTACTCAGGGGTTGTTAAAGGAGTGGGTCCACGATATTGTCCTTCGATCGAAGATAAGCTGGTTAGGTTCTCAGATAAAGAAAGACATCAAATATTTTTGGAACCGGAAAGCAAAAGTTTGAATACTACTTATATTCAAGGTTTCTCAACTTCAATGCCGCATGATGTACAAGACAAAATGATTCACTCATTAAAGGGATTGGAAAATGCAGTTATTGAAAAATATGCATATGCAATAGAATATGATGCAATTGATCCATTACAGTTAAAATCAAGTTTAGAACTGAAGAAAATAGAGAACTTATTTACTGCTGGACAAATCAATGGAACTTCAGGATATGAAGAAGCTGCAGCACAAGGGTTAATTGCAGGAATCAACGCAGTACTTAAACTAGAGAATAAGGAACCCTTAATTTTAAGAAGGGATGAGGCTTACATTGGAGTAATGATCGATGACCTTGTGACAAAAGGAACATTAGAACCTTATCGATTACTAACATCAAGAGCTGAATTTAGATTACTCTTACGTCATGATAATGCAGATCAAAGATTAACTACGAAAGCATATGAACTAGGAATCATCGATAGTAAACGCTTTGATTTGCTGCAAGATAAATTAATTAAAATAAAAAAACTTATAAATGAGTTGGAATCTGTTTATTTCACAATGAATTCTAGTGTTAATGAATATTTGATGACATTAGGATATGAAAAAATCAGTGATCGCATGAGCGGATATGATTTGATAAGAAGGCCACATGTTACATGTGACGGATTAAGACCCTATTTAGACTTTGATTTTGAATCAGAGATCGCAAAGCAAGTTGAAATTGAATGCAAATATGAGGGGTATATCGAAAAAGCTAAAAGAGAAGCTTCGAAACTTGCACACATGGATCGTTTGTTGATACCAGTTGATTTAGATTATCAGCAAGTTCAACATTTATCCATTGAAGGAAGAATGAAGCTAGATAAACAAAAACCAGAAACACTAGGGCAGGCATCTCGTATATCAGGTGTGAACCCAGCAGATATTGCAGTACTAGCAATGGCAATCGAACAGATGAAAAGAGGGAAAGAAAATGAAAATAACTGATGTAGTCAACAATGTAAATGTTTACGGATTTGAAGAAAGTATACGCGGAAGCAAATTTCCAATGGCGGTTGATTTGGATGCACTAGATGGTAGCTTTGCGAAAAGCACTGTTAAACTTGCGACAAGTGGAGTTGGAGAAGGTCATGACAATTTTTTAAACGGTATCATTGTACAGTTTGATTTGTCTTTCACTAATAAAGCTTGGGTAGAGGCAGAACGTTATCACTTCTTAGATTTTGTAAGTTCTCAATCGACAATGCATCGAATCACGAAATTCAACTTAGATGAAGCCTACAACAATTATGTGGATCCAAGAATGGTTGAAATCATGAAGGAAAAGGTGAATGCCTACAATGAACTCATGGCGAAATCTAAAGAAAATAATGATAATGCGCTTCAAGAAGAATTAAAAGAAAAGTATTTAGAAATTCTATATTCTAATCCTGCAGGATTTATTATTACTGCAAGAATGACTACAAATTATCGTCAGCTCAAAACAATTTATCAACAAAGAAAAACACATCGTTTACCAGAATGGAGAGTTTTCTGTGATTGGTGCAAGACTCTTCCACATAGTGAATTCATTACTCGCGAATTACCAGAACAAAACTAGCACGAGACCCGTGCTTTTTAATATTCTAAGTTTGAAAAGAAAAGAATAGACTATATTGGTGATAAAAATGAAAAAAGCAATGATATTTTTGTTAGGTGCACTAATGTGCATATCGGTAGGATGTTCACAAAAAAAGCAAAATAACACAGAAGAAACTAGAGCGATATGGATAAGTTACATAGACTATACCCAAATCTTATGGGGAAAGAGTGAAACAGAATATAAACAAAATCTTAATGAACTTTTTTTGAATCTTGAGACATTAAAAATCAATACAATTTATGTTCATGCTTCTGCTTTTACAGATGCTTATTATGATTCTAAAATTTATCCTACTTCACAATATGCTACGGGTACAATTGATGGATCACTTTCGTTTGATCCATTAAAAATATTTGTAGAAAAGGCAAAAGAGAATAAAATTAAGATAGAAGCTTGGATCAATCCATTCCGAAGCTTTACAAAGGAACAAATGTCAACCGTATCAAACAACTATTTAATTAAACAGTGGGTAAATGAAAAATCCAGGAACATAATATTTTATGGAGATCGTTATTATTTGAATCCAGCATACAAAGATGTTCAGGAAATGATACTTGAGGTTGTAGAAGAATTGGTAAAAAACTATGATTTAGATGGTATTCATATGGACGACTATTTTTATCCAGATATGGTAGGAACTGATTTCGATTCAATAGAATACAAAGCATCCAAAACAGATAAAACTTTATCTGATTGGAGAAGATCAAATATAAATACATTGATAGAAAATATATCTATCAAAATAAAAAAAATAAACAAAAAATGTAATTTCTCTATTAGTCCTGCGGGAAATATTGAATATACGACAAATACGATTTACGGAGACGTTGCGACATGGATAAAAAATGAATGGGTCGATACGATCGTACCTCAGATCTATTTTGGGTTTGAACATGGTACTCTCCCTTATGATCAGTGTTTGAAAGAGTGGGAAACTCTAGTAAGCAATACGAAAGTCAACTTAGTAGTGGGGCTGGCAGCATATAAAATCAATACAGAAGATAGTTATGCACAATCAGGAAAAAATGAATGGAAGAATTCATCAGACATTTTATCAAGACAAGTTGAATTGGCAAGAAAAGCTATAAATTATAAGGGATATTCTTTATTTAGCTATGATTCAATATTTAGAACTAATAGTAAACAAAAGGTTCAAGAAGAGTTAAATAATTTACTGCACTAAAAATGAGACAATGAAGTGATAGATTTGATATTTCTATCACTTTTTTTGGCTAAAGAAAAACTAAATATAAAAATGTGTTTAGAACAGAGTAATTATTTGATATAATGATTAAGCAATGAGGAATGGTCATGAAATTAGAAGAATTTAAAATAAGTTGTAAAGACCAAGGGTTAGAATTGAATCAAAAACAAATAGATCAGTTCATACGATATCAAGAATTACTTAAAGAGTGGAATGAAAAAATGAATCTAACAGGTATCACTGAATTAGAAGAAGTGTTAGATAAACATTTTTATGACTCATTACTTCCAAGTTTTCAAGTTGAACTAGGCAACTCATTATGTGATGTAGGTGCTGGAGCAGGATTTCCTTCAATTCCTCTAAAAATAGCTTATCCCGAATTAGAGGTAACTATATTAGAACCACTGAATAAAAGAGTAATCTTTATGAATGCAGTCATAGAAGAACTTAAATTAGAAAAAATAAGCTGTTTCAATAAGCGAGCTGAAGATTATGCAAAAGAAAATCGTGAATCATTTGATGTGGTGACCGCAAGAGCCGTAGCAAATTTAGTGATGCTTGCAGAGTTATGCATTCCTTTAGTAAAAGTAGGAGGAGTGTTTCTAGCTATGAAAGGATCCAACGGACTCGAAGAAGACGAGGAAGCAAGTTTCGCGATCAAAACATTAGGTTGTGAAAAAGAGAAAGAAGAAACAAGATATTTAAATGATGGATCTACAAGAATTAATTTAGTCTATCGTAAAATAAAAAATACGCATCATGTTTACCCAAGACCTTTTAGTAAAATCAAAAAGAGTCCGTTAGTGAAGTAAGGAGAATTTCAATGTTAGAAGTACGCAATATTCCAGTTTCAGTAATCAGAACCAATCGATATCAACCACGATTGGAATTTAATGAAGAAAATTTAAATGAGTTAGCCAACTCGATTCGCGAACATGGGTTGATCCAACCCATAACAGTAAGACAAATTGATGAAGGTTATGAAATCATTGCCGGGGAAAGACGCTTTAGAGCATGTAAAATCCTGGGATACATAGAAGTGCCATGCATCGTTATGAGTCGTGATGAAATTCAAACTGCTCAAATGGCTTTAGTCGAAAACATTCAAAGAGAAAATCTTAGTGCTATAGAAGAGGCCAAAGCTTATGTAGAGATAATACGTCAGGCTGATTGTACACAAGAAGAATTAGCGATCAAGATGGGGAAAACACAATCAACAGTAGCGAATAAAATTCGCTTGTTGAATTTACCTGAAGAAATACAAAATGCGATATCTTCAAAAGAAATCACTGAAAGACACGCAAGAGCGATTCTTTCTGCGAAAAAAGAAGATCGCATGGAAGTCTTTGAGACGATCATGAAAAAAGGACTCAACGTTAATCAAAGCGAACATTACATCAAATCACTTTATCTTTATGATAAAGAAGAACCTAAACCTCAAAACAGAGGAATAGTGCGTCATGTAAAAATTGCGATGAATACGGTTTATCAAGCAGTTAAATTAGTTAAAGATACAGGTATGAACGTAGTAGTGGAAGAAATCGAAACAGAAGATGATGTACAAATGATCATCAAGTTTCCGAAAAGATAGGTGAACAATATGGGAAAAATTATCGCTGTAGCAAATCAAAAAGGTGGCGTAGGGAAAACAACAACCAGTATTAATTTGGCTGCGGGCCTTTCTTATTTAGGTAAAAAAGTATTATTAGTAGATTTTGATCCACAAGGAAATTCATCTCAAGGGATATCAGGAGAAAACAATGATTTTTCATTAAGTATCTATGATGTGATTTTGGGGGATCATTCAGTAAAAGAAGCAGTAAAAACATTAAAGATTCCTCCAATGGACATTTTACCAGCAACAGTTGATTTAGCTGGAGCAGATTTAGAAATGGCGAATTTTAGTGTAGGAAGAGAAAGATTATTAAAAAATAAACTAGATGAGGCAAAAAATGATTATGATTTTATATTGATTGATTGTCCACCATCACTTGGATTATTAAATACAAATGCTTTAACAGCTGCAGACTCAGTAATCATTCCGGTACAATGTGAATATTATGCACTTGAAGGGTTGACCCAATTGTTGTCGACGATTCGTTTAGTTCAACGCTTATTCAATGAAAACTTAGTCATTGAAGGGGTGTTATTGACAATGTTTGATGCGCGTACTAAATTGTCTGTTGAAGTACAACAAGATGTTAGAAAATACTTTAAAGAAAGTGTTTATCGTAGTTTTATACCAAGAAGTGTAAAATTATCTGAAGCACCATCAAGAGGACAATCGATTTTTGAATATGATGTAAAATCAGAAGGTGCAAAAGCATATGCTTCCTTAGCTAAAGAAGTAATCAATAAGAATGCGAGGGCAAAGCATGAGTAATAAAAGATTAGGAAAAGGACTTGAAGCAATATTTGGTGAAAACGTAAATGAAGTATTAGAAGATATCCAAAAAGGCAATACTGAATTTGGCGGCAAAAAAAGTGAAATTCCAGTTAAAGATATTCGACCTAACCCTTATCAACCAAGAAAAATATTTGATAAAGAAAAGATATTAGAATTAGCTCAGTCAATAAAAGAACATGGTGTTTTTACTCCGGTTCTTGTACGAAAAAGCATTCAAGGATACGAGTTGATTGCAGGTGAGCGTAGATTACGTGCTAGTAAGGAAGCAAAACTTGAAAACATACCAGCCATCGTTTTAGAATTCAATGATGATGAAATGATGGAAATCTCCTTGTTAGAAAATATACAACGTGAAGATCTAAACGCTATTGAAGAAGCAAATGCTTATCAAAAAATAATGGATCGCATGGGTTATACTCAAGATAAACTAGCTGAACGCGTTGGTAAAAGTCGTGAATATGTTGCGAATACATTACGTTTATTAAAGTTACCGAAATCAATTCAACAAATGGTTTCCGATAATAAAGTATCGATGGGTCATGTTCGTCCACTGATCACACTTGATGATGAAGGACTAGCCTATGATATCGCAATGAAAATTGTCGATGAAGGTTTATCAGTAAGAGCAGTAGAAAAACTTGTAAAAGATTCAAAGGCAAAACCAGCTGAAGCAAAAAAAGAAAAGACAAAAAATCATAACTTTGTATATGTTGAAGAAATTATGCAAAAGAAATTGCAGACAAAAGTCAAAGTAGAATCAAACTCAATCACTATCTCTTATAGTGATACAAAAGATTTAAATCGAATTTTAGAATTGATTGGCTGTATTGAGGAAGAATAAAGACTGCTATGGCAGTCTTTTGTCAAAGAAAGGAGCTTTGTCATGTATCGTTTAATTGAAATAGATAATTTTACTCATGATTCATTTATGCAAAATCATCCAAAAGAACATTTTATGCAAAGTTCTTTGTGGGGAGAAGTAAGAAAAAAAGTAAATTGGGATTACAAAACAGTCGGATTATATCAAGATGACAATTTGGTGGCATCCAGTTTATTGTTGTTTAGAAAAATACCAATGACGAGTAGTACGATTTGTTATGCACCAAGAGGATTTGTGATCGATTATTCTAATAAAGAATTAATGAAACAGTTTAATGAGCTTTTAGTTCAATATGTAAAAAAATTTAAAACTTGTTATATCATTATCGATCCAGATTTACCATACAAAGTATGGAATAGTGATGAAGAATTAATTAAAGAAATGCCAGAAGCAGTGAATGATTTAGAACAGTTGGGTTATAGACATCAAGGATTCAATATGAGTTTTGAAATGATGCAACCACGATTTACCTTTCGACTTAAATTGGATAAAACGAAAGAAGAAATCTTTGCGAATTATTCCAAGGTCGTTAGATCAAGTATGAATGAAGCGAAAAGAATAAACATTGAATGCAAAAAAGAAGAAAACATAGATACGTTCTTTGATATAATGCAAGATACAGCCATAAGAAATGATTTTGCAGAGAGAAATAAAGATTATTACGAAATGATTTTTGGACTCTTTCATAAAAATGATATGGCTACATGTTATACTGCAACTTATTTTGGACAAAATCATTTAATTTCAATGGATGAAAAAGCGATGGAACTAACTGCTGAAAAACAAAAGTGCTATGATAAATTGGCTATAGCTCCAAATGATAAAAAGGCAGCAAATCGAATAATTCAAATTGAAACACAAGAAGAAAAGGCAATCAAGACCAGAAAAGAAGTTGAAGAATTTATTAAGGAATATCCAAATGGGTTGGCACTATCAAGTGGGATCACCATTAATACAAAACATCGTTGTTGGCTAGTTTATGGTGGAAATCGATCTATCATGAGGAATATGAATGGTAACTACGCCATCAAGCAGTTTGAAATAGAGGACGATATAGAAAAGGGATTTGAATTTGTGGATTTCTTTGGAACGATAGGCAATGCGTCAGATAGTTCTGAACATTTAGGAATCCATGAATTTAAAAAGAAATTTAGTGGAGATTATTATGAGTTTCCAGGAGAATTCCATTATATCTGTAAACCATTAGAATATGCCTTTGTTATGAAAGCCATGCCAATAGCTAAAAATATTTTAAGAGGTTTAAAAAAGAAAAAAAGATAGAACAGCATTTCAAAAAAATGCTGTTTTCATGTTGTTTGTGTTAAACTAAATAAGCAAGGAAGTGACAAAATGATAAAGGATACAATTGTAGCGATTAGTACAGCATTACAAGAAGGGGCAATCTCAATTGTTAGATTAAGTGGAGATGAAGCGATTGAAATAGTGGATCGTATTTTTAGTCGTGATTTGAAAAAAGTTAAAAGTCATTCAATTACTTATGGAATGATAATCGATCCAGATACAAATAAGACAATTGATGAATGTTTAGTTAGTGTGTTTAAAGCTCCACGTTCTTTTACGACTGAAGATGTTGTTGAAATCAATTGTCATGGAGGAATTTTTGTCACAAGAAAAATAATGAGTTTATGTTTAGCTTATGGTGCCCGATTAGCACGAAATGGGGAATTTACTCAAAGAGCTTTTTTAAATGGCAGAATTGATTTGACCCAAGCAGAAGCAGTGATGGATATATTAGAAGCAAATAATGAGAAAAAAGCTTCAATGGCTATTGATGCATTAAAAGGAAGTGTTCATGAATTGATTGATCCACTGATTAATGATTTAGTGAATTTAATTGCTCATGTTGAAGTAAATATTGATTATCCAGAATATGATGATGTTGAACAATTGACTCAAGAAGTTGTTTTACCACAGGCAATTTTTTTCAAACAGAGATTAGAAGAAATATTAAGAAAAGCCCAAAGTGGTAGATTAATGAAAAACGGAGTAAAAACTGTTATTTTAGGAAAACCAAATGCAGGAAAGAGTAGTTTACTAAATGCATTTTTGGAAGAAGAGAAGGCAATCGTTACAGATGTTGCAGGGACTACTAGAGATTTAGTAGAAGGTGTGATCAATTTAGATAATATCACTCTACATTTAATTGACACAGCTGGGGTCAGAGAAACTGAAGACAAAGTTGAAAAAATAGGAATCGAAAAGACCCTACAAGCACTACAAGAAGCTGAGTTAGTTATCGTTGTGCTTGATGGAAGCAGTCCTTTGGATGATCAAGATCAGCAACTTCTTCAGTTAACAGAAAATAAAAATAGAATTGTTGTCACAAACAAGACTGATTTGGATACTGTGTTTGTCGAAGGAATTTTGATAAGTGCAAAAGAAAATAAAATACAAAATCTAATTGATGAAATCAATAATCGATATGCTGAGCATACCTTTGCGATCAATGAAACAGTTTTGAATAATGATAGACAGATCGCACTTGTGATGAAAGCTAAGGAAGCAATGCAACAAGCTATAACTGCCTTGGAAAATGGGATCGAACTTGATTTAGTTACGATTGATTTTCAAGAATGCTACCAAGCATTAAAAGAAATACTAGGACAAGCGACTAGAGAAGACTTATTGGATGTATTATTTAGTCGTTTCTGTTTAGGAAAGTAGGTACATATGACAGGATGGATAGATAGTCATGCACACATATTCTCGAAAGAATATACTGATTTTGAGGATGTAATTGAGCGTGCAAAAAATGCGAATATAATTAAAATTTTAGTTGTATGTTGCAGGTTGTCTGAAGCTGAAAAAGCGATTGAGTATGCAAAAGACAATTCATATATTGATGTAGCATTAGGAGTGCATCCAAGTGATATTTCAAAATTTAGTGAAGAAGATTGGAATAAATTGGAAAATTTAGCCTATAATCCAAGTGTGGTTGCTATTGGTGAAATTGGTTTAGATCTTTATTGGACACCAGATAATCTTGAGGAACAAACAAAAGGCTTTATCCGACAGATCGAACTTGCCAATAAATTGAATAAACCAATTATTGTACACAGCCGAGATGCAATTCAAAAAACATATGAAATATTGAAAGAACATGAAGTAAAGAAAAAAGGAATCATACACTGTTTTAGTTCAAGTGCTGAAATGGCTCAGGAATTTGTGAAACTAGGGTATACAATTTCTCTTGGAGGACCCGTTACATTTAAAAATGCAGTGACTCCAAAAGAGGTCGCTGAAAAAACACCGCTAGATTATTTATTAGTCGAGACGGATTGTCCTTATTTAACACCTCATCCTTATCGAGGAAAAAGAAATGAACCAGCTTATGTCGCTCTTACTGCACAGGAAATTTGCAGAATAAAGGGAATAGAAGAGAAACAATTACAGGAATCTTGTATCACAAATTACAACAAATTATTTCATCCTCAGAATTAGACAGATAAGATTCATTATGATATACTTTGCTATGTTCACAAGGAGAACTTATGAAAAAGCTCATTATTTTGATTTTAATGGGGTTGCTAGGATTAACATATCTTGTTGCAACTTTAGTAAAACCAGAAGAAAAAGTAGTGACAGTACTTCAAACTTACTCTAATTATAAAACTCCAGAAGATGCAATTTTACCTTATCGGGTTGAACAAGAAGTAGTGGAGACTTTTTTATCAAATCCAAAAGTAGAAGTTGTCGATCCAGAAACTTATCCAACTGGTGGAATATCGTGGTTAATTAGTTTGACTAGCGAAGGAACACCGGCATATCAATATGATACTTATGAAATAACATATAATTCAAATGATGAGGTAATTTCTAAATCATTTGTACCATTTTCAACATGGATCAAAGAATCCACACCCAAAACATATAGTTATGGTTCACTAGTAAAAAAAGGAGCATACTTTACATGTAAAAATGCAACTTCCTATGGTGTTGACTGTAAAGGTTGTGGTGGCGAAGACGATGGATATGGTGGTACTTCAGCAGGTATTCAAATGAGCACAACAGCTGTAAGACAATCTGACGGAAGTTGGGTTGATGGAATAACTTATGATGGCTACTACATTGTCGCAACAGACAAAGCTATCCCACTTTGTACGATCGTTGAAATTTCAAATCACAAATGGTCAGGTCAAGGACTGGAACCAGGAGTAACATTTAAAGCAGTTGTACTAGACCGTGGTGGAGCAATCAAAGGAACAGATATTGATTTATATACAGGTTCTGAAGCAAACCCAACCGTAAAAAACGGTAAAAGAAGTGGATTACGTGTAGAAATTATTGGTTTTGCGAAATGGACAAAAAATAGTCAAGGTCAAAGAATATGTAAATTTTAACTCATCTTATGATGGGTTATTTTAATATGCGATGAAAAAAAGTTAAAAATGATTTATAATAAAGATTGAAATTGAGGTGTTCTTGTGGAAGTGAAAGAAGTAATTGTGGTAGAAGGAAAAAATGATACGATCAATATCCAAAAGTATATTCAAGCTTATATCATAGAAACCCAAGGAACTCATTTATCACATGAAACACTTGAACTTATAAAAGAATTGAATGAAAAACGTGGAGTTATCATATTTACAGATCCAGACAGTCCTGGAGAGAGTATAAGAAATCGGATTAACCAAGCAATTCCCGGATGTAAAAATGCATTTTTAATAAGCAAGAAAGCTAAGGGAAAAGGTAAAGTCGGTATTGAACATGCAAAAAAAGAAGATATTTTGCATGCTTTAGAAAACTGCATGACCTATGAAATCGGACAAGATACTTTATCGTGGCAGGAATTTCTATCATTAGGATTATCTGCAAATAAAGATAGTAAGAATTTAAGAGATAAAATAGGACGTAAACTTTGCATTGGTGAAGCTAACGCTAAAACATGTTTTAAGAGATTAAATATGTTAAAAATAAATAAACAACAATTATTAGAAATATTGAGGGAAGAAGATGAATAAACCCATTGCGACAAGTTCAAGGACAAAAGAGATTTTAGAGCGTTTTGATTTGTTCGCTAAAAAGAGCTTTGGACAAAACTTTATTACTGATCCTTCAGTTGTGCAGAAAATTGCCTCGTTATCTAAATGCAATGATTGTGCAGTAATCGAAATCGGTCCAGGTATAGGGGCACTCACTGAACAACTTGCGATTCTTGCAAAAAAAGTTGTTGCCTATGAAATAGACAATAGATTACCAGAAGTACTAGCCTATTCACTTCAAGAATATCAAAATGTGGAAATCCGAATGCAGGATTTTTTGGAAGTAGATTTAGTTCCTGTAGTTGATCAGTTAAAAAGTGAATACGAAAATGTAGTGTTGTGTGCAAATTTACCATATTATATTACAACACCATTGTTGTTTAAAATATTTGAAAGTAAATGTGAAATCAATACAATTACAGTAATGATGCAAAAAGAAGTTGGAGATCGGATGGCAGCTCAAGTTTCTACAAAGGAATATAATGCATTGAGTGTTATTGTGCAATTCTATTACGATGTTAAGACAGTTATGAAAGTCAATCGAAATGTATTTAATCCAAAACCAAATGTTGACTCTTCAGTAGTTCAGTTTCAAAGAAAAGAAAATCGTATCCATGTTCCAGATGAACAATTATTTGCGGAAGTAGTAAAGGCAAGTTTTAAACAAAGAAGAAAAACGATTTATAACAATATTAGAGAATACGTTCAAGATCCAATACTTGCACAAGAATTGCTAAGCTTGGCAAAAATTGATCCACAAAGTCGTGCTGAACAAAATAGCTTGGAAGATTTCGTAAGATTAAGTGAGGTAGTTTATGAAAGAAAGAGCATACGCTAAAATTAATTTATGCCTGGATGTTGTAAGGCGAAGAGAAGATGGCTATCATGAATTGAATATGATCATGACTTGCGTTGATTTATATGATCGCCTTGAAATGAATATTTCCGAAGAAATGTCATTGCAGACAAATGCTGGTTATTTACCATTAGATGAAAAGAATACGATTATCAAAGCTATCAAGGTTTTGCGGGATGAATACAAATTCACTGAAAATTTTAGTATTACCCTAGATAAACACATTCCTACACAAGCAGGTCTTGCGGGAGGAAGCAGTGATGGAGCAGCCGCAATGAGACTGGTCAAAAAATTGTTAGGACTATATATACCTGATGAAAAAATGAATGAACTTGCCAAAAGGGTTGGTGCCGATGTTCCATTTTGTTTAAAAGGAGCACCAGCAATCGTACAAGGTATAGGTGAAAAACTAGAACATTTTACTATGGATCCGAATTTTTTTGTATTACTAGTAAAACCTAAAAGAGGAGTATCTACAAAAACTGCTTTTGAAATGCTTGATTTCAATAAATGTGAACATCCTAATGTTATTAAAATGAAAGAAGCACTTATTGAACAAGACTATCAAGGAATTTTAGAACAATTAGGAAATTCACTAGAAGAAAGTGCGTACAGATTAGTTCCAGAAATTAAAGACATTAAACAAGAATTAATTGATTTTGGATTTGATGGAGCTTTAATGTCAGGAAGTGGTTCAACGATTTTTGCGATTACCAAAGATGAAGATTTGATTGATCGTGCAAATATTCATTTTAGAGATAAACGATATTTTGTGAAGAAGACAAAAATTATGGGAAAAAGTGTTGTCTTGAATCGAAATTGACGATTTAGTTTTTAGTTCTTTCCAAAAAAGAAGGATTAGGTCTTTTTTTATCTTGCGAAAGCAAGTAAAATAGTAGAGGGAGTGATTTTATGAAATCAGCAATTATTATGGCGGCAGGAAAAGGGACTCGAATGAACTCAACCCTACCAAAAGTAATGCATGAATTATGTAGTAAACCAATGATTGAACACATTCTAGATCATTTATACGAAATTAAAGTAGAAAAAATTGTGACAGTAGTAGGTTATGGACATGAAGTAATCGAAGAAGCCATGCACGATAAATGCATGTTTGCCTTGCAAGAACCACAACTTGGAACAGGACACGCTGCAATGCAGGCAAAAGTTTTAGAAAAATATACCGGATTAACACTCGTTGCGAATGGAGATTGTCCTCGTATTCAAAGTAGCACTTATCAAAAAATGTATGATGAATGTGAAAGTGCACAAATGACTGTTCTTACAGCTATACTTGATGATCCTAAATCTTATGGTCGTGTAGTAAGAAATTCTGAAGGCTACATTCAAAGAATTGTAGAGTTTAAGGATTGTAATGAAGAAGAAAAGAAAATCAAAGAAATAAATACAGGCATTTATTGTTTTGATAATCAAGTGTTATTTGAAAACTTAAAAGAAATCAAAGATGAAAATGCACAAAAAGAATATTACATTACAGATTTAGTTCAAATTCTTAATGAAAAGAATATGAAAGTTAAAGCAGTAGTAATTGATGATCCAAAAGAAGCTGAAGGAATTAACGATCGCGTTGAGTTGGCGGATGCGAATAGTTGGTTACAAAGAAAAATCAATGAAAAATGGATGCGTGAAGGAGTGACAATGATCAATCCAAATGCTACCTATATTGGCTGTGATGTAACCTTAGAAAAAGATGTGATCATATATCCGAATTGTACCTTACTTGGAAAAACAAAAATTCAAAGTGGAACAACATTGTTGCCAAACTGTTTCTTAGTAGATGCATCAATTGGTAAAAATTGTACTATCGATTCTTCAAGAATCGTAAACAGTGAAATTAGAGATGATGTAACCGTAGGCCCTTATGCTCATATTCGTTTAGAAAGCATTGTCGATGATAAGAACCGTATTGGAAATTTTGTCGAACTTAAAAAGACCTATATTGGAGTTGATAGCCGTTGTGCTCATTTAACATATTTGGGTGACAGCGATATTGGGTCAAAAGTCAACATTGGCTGTGGTGTTGTAACAGTTAATTATGATGGTAAGAATAAATCTAGAACGATTGTAAAAGATGGTGCTTTCATTGGAAGTAATGTTAATTTGATTGCCCCAATCGAAGTTGGTGAAAATGCAGTAATTGCTGCAGGATCAACTGTCAATCGAAATGTAGAATCAGGTAGTATGGCAATCGCAAGAGCAAAACAAGAAAACAAAGAAGGCTATGGAATTCGCTACAAAACAAAAGAAAAAAAATAGGGGGAGAAAATGAAAGACATCGTAGTATTTTCGCTAACATCAAGCACAGAGCTAGCACAGGAAATTTGTAATTATTTAAAGATTGAACCAGGAAAAGTATCAGTAAGACATTTTGCCGATGGTGAAATTATTGTTGAACCAGAAGAAACAGTGCGTGGAAGATCAGTGTATATCGTACAAAGTACATGTGCACCAGTTTCTGAAAGATTAATGGAAGTATTGATCGCTATTGATGCTTGTCGTAGGGCAAGTGCAGGAGAAATCAATGTAGTTATGCCATATTTTGGATACGCTAGACAAGATCGTAAGGCAAGACCTCGTCAACCAATCACTTCACGTTTAGTAGCTAATCTTCTTGAAACTGCTGGGGCAGACAGAATGATGACGGTTGATCTTCATGCCTCACAAATTCAAGGATTCTTTAATATTCCAATTGATGATCTAACATGTATCAACATGTTGGGAAAATATTTCAGATCTAAACAAATGGATCCTGAAAAAATAGTTGTTGTATCTCCAGATCATGGTGGAACAACACGTGCAAGAAAATTAGCTGATACATTAGGAGCACCACTTGCGATCATTGATAAACGTCGTCCAAAACCAAACGTTGCAGAAGCAATGAATGTAATTGGGGATGTTGAAGGAAAAATCGCGATTATTGTAGATGATATTTGTGATACAGCTGGTTCACTTATGGCTGCAATTAAAATTTTAAAAGAAAAAGGAGCTACTAAAGTTTATTGTGCGATCACTCATGGTATTTTATCAGGAGAAGCTATTGAAAGAATCCACAATTCAGATGTTGAAGAATTTGTAATTACAAATACAATTCCTCTATCACAAGAAAAAAGAGAAGCATGTCCAAAAATTACGGTTCTATCTGTAGGCTATATGTTGGCAAAAACGATTGAAGCTATTCAACACAATAGTCCAGTTAGTGAAGTATACGATTTGTTTATATAAACCCTAAGAAAATAGAAAAGGATCTAGTCACTATTAGATCCTTTTCTATTTTATAAAATTAAAAGGGGATAAACCTACAAATATTAAGGGGTAATCATTTGTAGTCAAGTTATCAACCTTGCAAATATAATATACCAATTCATTATCATAATAATATGTTTGAATTGTGGAAAATTATGTGGAATTTTAAATGAAAAAGACCCGAAGGTCTCATTCATTAATTTATCTAAAAAGGGGGATAAATATTCTACTTACACGATTTAGGGGGTTTCGTGAGTAGTGCAAGAACTATTATTATCTTCTTGCTGAATATAATATACCAATTTTTTATCTCCAAAATATGTTGGAAATATGGAAAATTATGTGTTATGCAAAAAATTATCGACTTTTTATATTTTCCTAGTGATTATGACTGTTCTGTTGTTGTTCTAAAACGCAGTCAACCGCAAGAGCTACACATAAACAATACAAAGCATTGTCAGGATCAATGACATCTAAACAATAACTATCTCCCCAAGTCCACCATTCTTTAGTGAGGTCCATGATCAATCGATCGTTGGAAACAAGTTGATAATCATGTGCCCAAAAATCACCAACTAATTGCCAAGGTAGACCCTTCAAAGTATAAACAGGTTTAAATAAAGTGATTTCTTTTACAATTTCGGCAATAACTTCCCCGTTGATTTCAATATAAAAGCGAGGTTTCCATGTAAAAACTTCTTGTCGTATAAAGGCAACTTCGACACCTAAAGCATCATACACATGAAGCTTATGTCCCCAAGAGAATAGTTCACCTTCAACATAGTAAGAATCATCTCCATATTCGTTTTTGATATAAAATTTATCGGTCCAACTAAATACTTGCTGTTTCATATAATATTTCATAAATAATTCCCCTTATTTGATTTTAAAGATATTGATCTTGTTTGAAACATAGTATGCAAAATTTAATTCATCTTCATTCTGGTAATAATTGATAAAATCACCAAAAACAGTATAGTATTTCTCATGTCCGAAATTTTTTATTAGAAATAAATTACTTGTAGAATCCCAAACAAATGTTTTCTGGTTAAATACTATAAACTTATTAAAATTCCCTTTTGGATTAACGATTAATTTTGATTTTTCAGTTTCATAATTGTAACTATAAAAACTATTATCTTTGGAATACAAAATCAAGTTGTTTGGAAGATAATTATCCATAATACAAAATGAAGAAGCTTCACTTGGATAATTAACTGAAAAATCATTCTATTCAATTAGTTTTCCATCTTGACCATAGATTGCATAAAAAAGCGATTCGAAATCTAAGGATTCTCGGACATAGCGACCCGCAACCATTAATATATTTTGATCTTCAGTTTCTTGTATTGTCATTGCACTAAGAACTTTGGAATCAGGTAATTGAGCTGTAATTGGAGCACTCCATATCATATTGCCATTCTTATCTAACTTACATAGCTCAAAATCTTTATGATCGAGTCCATCATGACGATCGATGAATTGACTTAAAACATAAAAGTGTTCGCCAATTTTAATAGAACGTATTGGGGCAAAGTTAGAATCTTTATTAAATCTAAATTCTTGTTCGTTAAGAAATTGTCCTTCTTTATCAAAACTTAATTTATAGTATCGATCGCGATTAGAACCATAAAAATAGAATTCATCGCTTTCAATAGTGAATGTAAAATAAGAATACATATGAATATAATCTTCAAAAATGATTCTATCAATATAGTTTCCATCTTGATCGTAAAGTGCGAAACATAAATCATAATAGAGGGAATCGCTATTTTGGCTAGTTCTTGCACTATATACAACTAAATATCCATTATTAACTGGCAAAACATCTCTGATGAGTGTATCGTTTTCAAAATAATCCTCAAAGGCAGAGCTGACATCAAGAGTTACTGATAAAAAATCATTTAAATAAAATTTCTCTTCTTGTGGTTCTTTAGGATCAGCTTGGTTACCTGTGATGTTTGCCAAATCTTTGTTTGGATCACTTGAAGCAGAAGGGATAACGGAAACCGGCTCGGCAGTACAACCACAAAGCAAAAGAACTAAGAATATTAATGATATTTTTTTCATATTTGGTCTCCCCAATCTATAATTACTATAACATACAAGTAATAAGAGTACGAATAAGCCTTTAAATTTCAACAAATTTTGATAAAAAGAAACTATATATTTTGGTATTGACCTGATGATTTGGATATTGTATTTGAATGCTGTTACGATATCCATTAAGCTGATCGGTATAACGTTTAATTAATTCGAGTTCATCAACGTCGGTATCAGTTTTGAAGTCAATAATTGTGATATCATCAGAACCAATAGAAATCAAGTCAATAAATCCATGAATAATTTTATGATTTTGAAAAGTAGCGAAACTATATTCTTTTATGACTTTATTTTTATATAAATCCACAAATTGTTCATTGTTCCCTAATTTTAATAAGCGTTCTATGTCATTGTTTGAAACATCAGGTGAAATCGACTTAATGATTTCTGAAGACCAAGGCAAGCCAGGTAATGCTTCTATCAGTTTATGAAGACTTGAACCTCTTTGTGTAGCTAGATTTGTATTCTGGTTAAAAGGTTCAATCACAGATGATTCATAAGAAGAAGGGGTTTCCATTTCAATTGTTTTTTTAGTTGTTTGAGCATATATAGGAAGCACAATTTTGTTATTGATAAATTTTATAGATTTTTCGATAGGTTGTTCAGGATAATAGACTTGCCTATAGAAAGGAAAATTTGAATTGTTGAAAGCACTCAAAATTAAATCAGAGGACCCTTTCTTTTTTAAAAAAGTAAGCATAGATAAATCTTGAAAATTGTAAGAGTCTGTTATTTTATCGACTAAA
The DNA here is from genome assembly GCA_031551965.1 of Holdemania sp. Lineage (GTDB taxonomy): Bacteria > Bacillota_I > Bacilli_A > Erysipelotrichales > Erysipelotrichaceae > CALVGQ01. The sequence goes on from JAVBMW010000025.1 coordinate 42,123, forward strand.
ATACATTTCTTTTGAGCACGAGTTAATGCGACATAGTAAATTCGAACATTTTCTGCATAAGCTTCTAGTTGTTTTTTTGTTTCGATCGCTATTCGTTGAAGAGTGGAGCGTCGATATCGATAAGGCATAGTTATGTTGTACAATCCTACACCAAGTTCTTCATCAATAATGGCACCATCTTGAGTATCCCCCTTCGAATTTCGCCAGCTAGACATATAAAAGACAACAGGGTACTGAAGCCCTTTTGATTGATGAATCGTTGTGATTTGAACAACATTTTCTGACTTGCTGGCACCGACCGCCATACTGGATGGTAAATCATAACACGCATCGATTTGAGCTAAAAAACCTAATAAGCTAGAGTTGTTTTTCTCGTATTCCTGTGCTTTTTGAATAAACATATCAACATTGGCACGTTCTTGTTTATTTAGTTTCAAGCTATAATAATCATTGATTTGAATGATTTTACAAATGGAAGCACATATTCCATCATTAATCAAAATATCATTGATTTCAAGATACTCATCTTTAAATTTCTGATCAAGGATAGATGAAAACTCAAAATATGAAGAGTAATTTCGTTCTAATTGAATTCTAGCTAACTGATCACTGGTATAATCATATAATTCTTTTAATACTGATACACAAGATATATCGTTTTTTCGATCTAAAACTATATTCAAATAAGAAGTAATCGTTAATACAGAAGGGCTTTTATAAAAACCACTTTGAAGTACAGTAGAATAAGGAATATTCATTTCGTCAAAGACAAAGCGCAATTGATCTTTGATGGCATGTGATCTAACGAGAACACAATAGTCACTCCATTTATCGAAAGAAGAACTGTTTTTCATTTCAATTATTTTCTGAGCGATCACAACAGCTTTTGATGAATATTTTTTTACGACAGAAAATTCTTCATCTTCATCAGTATCACTTGGAATCAAAAGAAACTCCGTTAAATTATTGTACTTATCATCTTGCGAGTCAACACCAATGAGGGCATGATCTTCATGACTAAAACTATTGTCCAGCTCTGGAATATTCATTAGTTTATCAAACAGAGCATTATTAAAATCAACGATCGATTTCATTGATCGGTAATTATGATGCAACGTAAGAGATGAATTAAACTCATCTTTCTTTGACATAAGATTGGCCATAATTTGTGGCTTTGCCCCACGGAAGCCATAAATACTTTGTTTAACATCACCTACGCGGAAAACATTATTTCCTCGAGATATCATTTCAATCATCGTATTTTGAAAATAATTGGTATCCTGAAATTCATCCACAAGAATTTCATCAAAGCGATTTTGATACTTTTTCGCTACAGCATGGTTATTGGCAGATAATATTTTATAAGCCAAATGTTCCATATCATTGAAGTCGATACCTTCTTGTTTTTCTTTTTCTTCTTCAAACAGAATCAAAAATCGTTTTGAAGCACGAACTAAAAATTCAACGATTTCATAATCATTACTATAGTGAACTAAATCATGATCATCAAAATAAGAAGCAACATAACTTTGGCACAATTTATTAATTTCAGATCGTACTGCTTTGTATTCTTCATCTTTTCCGTTTTTCAGCACTGCTTCAGCAGTACTTCTCAAATAATGGATACTATCATGGATATTTTTATTATTAATTGCACTCTTTATTAGTTGGAGTTTATCAAGTTTTAGTTGTACCAGTGGCTTAAGATCATCTAACTGATTAGATATACAGATGTTTAAACATTGTTGAATCAAATCTTCTAAAACTTTAATGTCAAAATTCATTTTAATAAAATAATAATCAAGCAGAGACTCATCAAAATCCTCAACTCGCTTAACTTTTAAAGAAAGATTTAAAACATGCTTGAAAAATTGATCCTGATCGATTTGTTGCGAAGCTAAATTAGCTAAGTTTAAAATAGATTTTTCAAGTTCAGCTACATCTTCAATACGACCACTAAACTGGTCGCAAACCTTAATAAATAAATCACGATCAGTTTGATGCATTTCGCTTAAAACTTGCTTAATTAATATGGACTTGATTTGAACCAATTCATCTTCGGTGAAATTCTTTAATATTCTTTTTGGATTGAGTTGAATCACAAAATAGTTCTCTTTGATCACGTCTAAGCAAAAAGAATGGATCGTACATATAAGTGCAGTAGACAATAGGGCACATTGTGTAGCACAAAGTTGTCGTAAATCATCATCCTCAGTTTGGTTCATAACTTCTGTAAGACCTTGAAATAAGCGACTTTTCATTTCGCTCGCTGCAGCATCTGTAAAGGTCATCGCTAATAGATTTTCAACACCGACTTTATCCTGAGTAATTCTTTTTACCATACGAGCAGTTAAAACTGCCGTTTTTCCTGATCCGGCAGAAGCGGAGACTATAAGATTTTTATCCAAATGATTGATTGCTAAGCTTTGCGCTTCACTCCATTTCGGCATCGTCATCACACTCCTCGTCATTTATTAAAACATTGGTAATATATGTTTTACCTGCATACTGACATATGCATCGATAATCGCAAAAAGCACAAGCTCCCTCAGTTGGCGTACAATCAATAGAACCACTTAAAATCGAATTTTTGATTTCAGAATAAACTTTTAATAATTGTTCGATCCAATAGGAATAATCCTCAACTTTTTTAATATTGACGATATGATTTTTATAATGATCGTTCATTACAGATTCATCAAATGTTTTCCCTTTGAAACGATTTGAGTTGAACCAATCTTGATAATAAGAATCATCATCAAGAACTGATAAGGTATTACTTCTTAGATTTAAATTAGCTGCTTCAACTGAGCTTGTTTCTGTTTTAAATGAATAATAATAAGCACCTATTGGTTTTTTATTAGTAAGATTAACGGCGATCATTAAATAAGTCAATAATTGAATTTGAAGTCCATATTTGATTTTCTTATCAACTAACCCACGCAATGAGCTTTTATAATCGATAACCCGTAAAAAGTCTAAACTTGTATCGATTCTATCAATGATACCATTTAAAGTAATTGAGATTTCCTCATCTGCAAATAAGATTTCTTGAAATTTAACCTCACAATCATGGTAGACAAGATCAGTATGGGTTTCAAAATCGCTTAAAAAATCTAATTGAGTTTTTAAATTTTGAACACACCTAGCTTGAATAGTATCGATCAACCAGATTTGATTAGGATAGATCTGATAAAGTTTCGAAAATTGTTCAGCGACGATAGAATTGATTTCAACGAGTGAAATAGTTGCATAGTTTTGTTTATAGATTGCGATACTTTTTTCAATACAAGCGTGTTGAAGAGATCCTATCGTTGCGATATCGATTTGCGGATTTGATTTGTCACGTAGTTTTAAACCACTATGTAAAAAGTAGCTATATGGGCAATTTGCATATTTTTCAAATGTTGAAATACTACCCACAATACTATGATTTTTCACAAATAATTGTTTGGCAAGATCAGTATTAAGAGTATAGTGTTTTTCAATATTTTCATCAACCTCAAGTAAAGGCCAAGGTAATGATTCTTGTCTAGCATAGTTTTTTAAATCAAAGGAACACTCTAAGCCTTTTCCATCGTAACCGCAAATTGCATAGCTTAAAAACAGTTCAGCACCACTGTTGAAAATCCAGGATTTATAGTCACTACAAAATATAGCTCTTGATTCTTTAGTTGGTAATGAGCTGATTTTTGAAACATAGCTTTCTTCAAATAATCCACTACAAGATTTAAACTGAGGATAATTTTTTTGATTGCCGTGTAATACAAAACTATAAGGTCTGGATTTAACAGGATGGTCTAAATCTGTAACACAAATTCTGTTGGTATATGAATCAAATGAAGAGATAGATATTTTCTCAATTTCATAAAGAATAAATTTATAGTCATCACTAGTCAATTTATCAAATTGTAACTCCAACAATAAATTTTGAATACGAAGAAGGCATTGACGCTCCTCTTGTTTTTCAACAATCCAGCTTGAACATAATGTATTATAACTCTTAACTAAAGGGTGTTCAGCATCATTTAAAAAATACGATATGATTTGCAGGCGAATTTCTTCAGCATCTGTTTCTAATTGCATTAAAACGCGGTTTTTGATTTCTTTTGAATCGAGTTCTAATCTGGATATACGATCAAAAGGCTGCCTATAATCCACATCACTAAATATTGAACAATACTCAATAAAAGAAGACGTGTTAATTTTAGAAAATAAACTTGTTTTTAAGCATTCTATTAAATTATTTAAGTTTTCATCATTATAAAAATGAAATAAAGGAATAAATGATTCAACGATTTTTGAATTTTTCTTTTTAGAAGTTAAGCCATAATCTAAATTGTATCGCTCAAAGACTTGAGAAAGATAGATTTGATTGGTTGGATCACATAAAATGATATTGACATCTTCTAATTTTAAATGATGAGTACATATCCATTGAGCACATGCCTCTATTTCTTGACGTGCATTCAATGCATGATATAAAGTTGTGCTTGTACGATTTATAATTGGTAAAGGATAACGATTAATACCAGTCAGGTTATTCATGATATTTTTCATCGCAATGGAATCTATACAATGATCAACATAATAAATATTTTCAATTGAACCCAAAGATTCTATGACTTGATTTGTTTGGTGATGAGGTGTAATGATTTTCTGACAACACTGAATCAATAATTTCTTTTCTTTATCTTCAATCGTTTCAGAAGGCAGGTCATCGATCGATATATGATATTGAATCATCATTGTATAAAAATCATAGATTTGTTCAATAAAAGTTGGATATTGAATCATCTTGCCATAAATAGTTAATTGATCTTGAATCAATTTGATTTCATTCGATATTTTATGAAAGATTAGTGAATCAGCTTTCATAGTAGATTGAGAATTTATCCATGAATAAAAATCCAAAAGTCTGATTTGACTTAGTGAGTTTGATTTAGCTCTTTCAAAAAGATCTAAGTAAATTTGTTCATTAAAATAAGAGTTAGTTAGTATTGTTTTCATAAAACAATTATATCAAAATTCAACAAGAAAAGCAGTTAGTTAAACTGCTTTAAATGAGTAAATAATTTAGCTGTTTTTAACAAAAATAAAGCTGGAATCAAAAGGGTAACTATTCTAACGAGCACATAAAGCCACAGTGGACTAGACAAATACTGATAACTAATCAAATACATGAAACAATCATAAATTGAATAGAGTATAAACAATCCAATTAAGATGTAGCCAATAATAAGTAAACTACGTGTAATATGTTTTTTCATTTTCTAATAATCGAAATTAATTATTCCATTTGGTTCAAATGATAGTTTATTCAATGTGTTTTTATTGGCAATAATCTTAACTTTAATCACTGTATTTGAACTAAAAGAATAAAATGTATCATTTTTTAAACCATCAATAGTGATTTTGAGGTATTCACGAAATAAGTTGAATGAATCTCTTGTGTTTTGAAGACCCATTTGATAAAGATTGATTTCTTTTGAATTATAGTTAAAATCGTAAGAAATCTGATCAGGACTCAATATTTCAAATGTAATTACATCATCAATCATTGTGTTGTCTTCGACTAATTCGGTACCAGCGTAGCTAAGATATATTTCACTGTCTTGGTTAAGAATTAATGTTTCATTACGAACTGTTAAATTGGAAATTTTATCCAAAGGATAATCCTTAAGTTCATATCGAGTCAAGTCATTGATAAAAAGACTGCATCCAATTCCAAATACAACTGAAAAGGTGATCAACCAAGGAAGAATACGACGTTTCTTTGACTTAGTTCTAATTAGATTGTTTAGAAATTGGATCACACAATGAATAAAACCAGATAACGAAATAATAAGTAATGCAATACCCCAAACATGTGCACCTGAAAATGCCAAGAATGTTAAGACACCAGATACAATACTAAGCCCAATATTTAAAACGACAAGTGGTGCGATAATTAGAAATAAAATTATTGATAAAAAGAAAGTAAGAAGGGATATAAAGAAATTTCCGCGTTTTTCCTTTTTAACTTCATCTTCTAAATCTTCAAAATGATATCTTTTCGTTGAACTATAAGGTGCATCTTCTTTATCAGCAACTTCCTCTACATATTCATCATCATTCGTTACTTCAGTTTTTTTTTCTTTGTTTAAAGAAAAACTATAAGATTTTCCATTAACAGGATCATTAGTAAAATCTATTTTTTTTTTGAATACTCTTTGAATTGCCATAACTGCGAAGACTAAGTATCCAATATTACAAACTAGACGCCACACCATTAAGAATAAGCCTCTAATAAAGTTTGGCAACAATATTGATAATATGGCAGAACCTAGACCTTCAATAATTGCGAACGGAATTCTTAAAATTCCAAGTGAAATAAGCGCAATAATCAGTGAAACGATTATTTGAGCAAGATTATCAATTTTTACATCACTGAAATAATTTGATAAATATTGAATAAACTTTTCAACTAAATCAGTTAATGTCTCAATGATCTGATTGAAAATATCTTTAGGGCTACTTGAGAAATCATTGTTGATTTTATAGGCATTTAAAATTTCGCGTCCCAATTCATCAATATTTCCAAAATCTGCCACTGCATCCTGTTCTGATTCACCATTATTTATTTTATTGTCGATGATCTCAGAGTATTCACTGAGTATGTCTTCAACTTCAGCGTGATTTAATACTTTTAGTTTCTTTCTAAGTGCATCCAAGAATTCTTTTTTATTCATATTCTTCTCCCTCTACAAACTTTCTGATTTGTGCAGAAAATTCGATCCATTCTTTTCTTAAATCTAACATTTGTAATCTCCCCAGTTCGGTAAGCCGATAATACTTACGTGGGGGCCCTTCACTTGACTCTTGTAAATAAGTTTCAAAGTATTTTTCATTAGACATTCGTTTTAATAATGGATAGATAGTTCCTTCATTGACATCAACTACTTCGCAAACTTGGCGAACTAGTTCATAACCATAGATATCACCTTTACTGACTACCATTAAGACAACAAGTTCTAATACACCTTTTTTAAACTGTGCATTCATATCGGATTCCTCCTTGGCTCTTATGTTATACCTACTACTATGCAATGTCAAGTAGTAAATGATTATTTGTTAACTTACTTGAAATTATACCTACAAATGTTATACAATAAGTTTATAATCGAATACAAAAGATTATATGGGGAAAAAACTTATGGCATTGATGCAAATTCTAGAACAGACAAAAGATTTACGCAAAAATGGAAATGATTGCGACTTCAACGGTTATCTCGAGGACTACATTGAAACGATCGACGATAACTCATTAATGAAATCGTGTTTTCAAGCGATTCTAGAAAAAAATGCAGATATGAAAATCTGTGTGAACTACCGTTTTTCAATCAACAAAGAAGTAATATCGAATCAAATCATTCGATATAAAGACTCCTTTAAAATTGAAGGAAAACCAATTGTATGTCCATACATTATTTATGGTGCCGAAGAAGGACAAGAACGTGGACTGATCTTACTTGAAAATACAGATAAAGCTTATTTATTTGCGAAAGGAATTTATTATTGCTTAACTGAGCCTATGAGCCCATTTGTAGAAGCAAAAAATGAAATCGTGAGTATGGTCGCTACGGATGTTGAATCTGTATTGAAGATTTTTGATCGTTTATTCAACTTCAAAGCAGGAGCTCTTCAAAGAGAATTGGATAGAAAAAGCTATCCTCAATATGAAGAACTCAAAAAAGATGCCTTGGCAAAAGGCATTGAATTAAAAGAAAATGCTCAAGAAATGATCAAGGAATCAGAAAAACCAGAAGAAACAATTAGAAGTTTAGTTATTTCATGGTTCTTGCTTAAAAAAGTTGTTTATGTTCAATACATGGTAAATAAAGAAATATTAGAAAAAGTCCATGAAGGAAATATCAGAAAACAACGAAACCAAGCAAAAATCAACTCTGATGAAATTCCATTTGTATCCTACAGCGACTGCTGGAGAAGTGTACAACCAGTAAACAAAGATTAAGACGTTAAAAAAACGTCTTTTTATTTAAAAAGACGTCGACAATCTAGTTAATGCAGCTAATATAGATCAATGAAATATCGTTGACGCTTTCATTGAAGTTATTGCGGACCCATTCTAAGAGAATTCTCCACAAGATAGTTGAAGACAATGATTTTGAATAGTCTTTAATATTTTGAGCTAAAGAAAAACTTTGTTTTGCTTGAGTAGTAAAATATTCATTATAAATGGATTGACTGTCAAATTCTGATAGTAACAAAATAAATAAATTATTTCGCTCAAGTAGAGTTAAGAAGTCTTTGTGTTCATACCAAAATTCAAAGAAAATGTTTGAAACGGAATACAAACTACGCTTGTTTGCTTTCTTTAAATAATTAAATAATTCATGACAATAAAGTTCTACAATTGTATTAAGTAAGGAAATCTTATTATCAAAATTTAAATAGAAGGTTCTTCTTGCTAAGTTACTTTGTTTAGTAATTTGTAGAATATTGATATCATCAAAACTTTCTGTTTCTAATAATGAAATAAATCCATTAATGAGTTGAAGTTTTGTATTAGACATTGAGGATTGATTATTGATTTTGAATTCCATAGAGACACCCCCACTTCATATAAATTATATAGTATTTAGTTGCAAGGTTCCAACACTTTTGTGATAAACTAAAGTTGAAAAGAGGTAGATTATGAAGAAACTTACTAAGTTAATAATGTGTTGCCTTCTATTATTGAGCGGATGTCAAAAAAAAGAGGAAGAAGTTAATAAAATTATCGGTTCAAAAGAAGAAATTGCGATATCTTTAATTCAAGATTGTGCTGATCAAAACTATAAAAATTTATATCAAAAATATGATTTTGACAACGCAATGTTAGAACTAGTAAATAATAAACAGTTGGAACAAACTCTTAAACCTTCATTTATTCAATTAGGAAATATCAAAGAAATAAAACAAACTTCAAGCTACAATACAGCAGGATATCAGATCATAGAAGTCCCTGTAATGTTTAGTAAACAAAATGCAAATATAATAATTGCGTTTAATAGTCAAAATCAAATCGCTGGAATCAATTTTAATGAATATAGTGATAAAGTGCTTTCTTTACCAACGAAAGCTGTTGAAATAGAAACAAGCTTAACTATTGATGATAATCATCAATTACCAGGAATATTGACACTACCAAAAACTGAGGGAAAGTTTCCGGTTGTAATCTTGGTTCATGGTTCAGGGTCTAGTGATATGGATGAAACCATTTTGACAAACAAACCTTTTCGAGATATCGCTTACTTACTGGCAGAAAAAGGGATCGCGACATATCGTTATGATAAAAGAACCTACGTTTATGGAAGTGAGTTCGCAACTGATATTTATTTTACAGTAAATGATGAAACGGTGGATGATGCAGTGATCGCAACAGAAATGTTAAAACAATTAGATAATATCGATCCAAATCAAGTATATGTTTTGGGCCATAGTTTAGGGGGAATGATGATTCCTCGTATTGAAGAGAAAAGTGATGTTGCAGGAGTTATTATGATGGCAGCACCTGCAAGCAAACTTAATGAGATCATGTTGGTGCAATTTGACTATTTGGAACAATTCGCAAATGCACAGGCAAAATTAATATATGATCAGACTCGAACGCAACTCAAAGCATTAGAAAACTTAGATGATTTCAAAGAAGATGAAATCATAGTGGGAGCGTATAAAGCCTATTGGAAGGATTTACTTTCATACGATCAAGTTGAAAAAGCAAAAAATATTCAAGTCCCTGTTTTGTTGCTTCAAGGGGAACAAGATTGTCAGGTATTTATGAGTGAATATGAAATTTGGCAGAATGCGTTTGATAAATATCCAAATTGGACGTTAAAGAAATTTACAGGTTTGAATCACTTAATGATGGAAGGAAGTTTAACTGAAGATCCATCCATCGGCTATGCAAGAAAATCCACAGTTGATCAAAGAGTAATCGAAGAAATAGCGAAATTCATTTTGAAATAAGCACTTGATGAGGTTCGATAAAATTATCATAGATAAAGTAATAAACAAAAACAAAGACTAGAGTAAAGAAAATAAAGGTATTAAAATAACCTGTAAACACAATCAAAAAAAGCAAACCAAATTGAAATAGATCGATCCATATCAATTCTTCTTTTCTGATAATTGTGTATAATGAACACTGAATAAACATTAAAAAACAGGCTTGTAATATTCTGATACAATTTTGAAAAGGCAGATAAATCAATGTTGTTTCTTGAAACAGATTAAGATTAATAAACAAGAGGAGTTGACATAAAATGAAAGTCGCTCCTTTTAATTTTAAGTTATAAGACATGTAAATCACCTCAATTCATTGTAATCATTTTGATTGAAATTAGAACCGAAATCATTTCGCTGTCATAATTATTTGAAACAAGCTATACTGAAACTAGGAGGAAATAACTATGACTAAATTTTATATCTGTGATCATTGCAAGAATATCGTCCAAATGATACAAGACTCTGGTGTAAACCCTGTATGCTGTGGAGATAATATGCGTGAACTTATCGCAAACACAAGTGATGGAGCCAATGAAAAACACGTTCCAGTAGTTTCTATAGAAAACAATGAAGTTAAAGTTGAAGTTGGAAGCGTGGCTCATCCAATGTTGGATGTACACTGGATTCAATGGATCGCATTAGAAACAAACTTCGGTTTTTATCGCAAAGATTTAAAACCCAATGAGCTTCCAAACGCATCATTCTTACTAGGTAAAGATGAAAAAGTAGTTGCAGTTTATGAATACTGCAATCTACATGGATTGTGGAAAACCGTAGCATAGTTTAAATTAAGTGGATATTTAGGTATCCATTTTTTCTTTAAATGAGTATAATGTTTATGTCAGGAAGGTCAATCCATGGAAGAAAAAACTATTAAATCAAAAGAAATATACAAAGGTAAAGTAGTGCAGGTTTATGTCGATGAAGTTGAAATAGGAAATCAAATTTTTCAAAGAGAATTAATTAAACATCCAGGAGGAGTAGCGATACTTGCTCAAAAAAAGGATGGGGATGTACTGTGTGTAAGGCAATATCGTTATGGTCAAAAGAAGGAAATGTTAGAATTACCAGCAGGAAAACTTGAATATGGCGAAGACCCTTTTGAAACAGGAAAAAGAGAACTTCAGGAAGAAACGGGATACAAAGCAAATTCATGGGTATATCTTGGTGAATTTGTACCTACAGGTGCGTACTTAGAAGAAAAAATATACATGTATTATGCAACTGATTTGGAATTTGTTGGACAACATCTTGATCAAGATGAATTTATTCAAGTAGAAAGTTATCCAATTGATAAATTAGTTGATATGATTATGGACCAAACAATCATTGATGGAAAAACGATCGCAATGACACTTAAAGTTAAATACTTAAGAGACTTAAAAAAAATCTGAAAAGAAATTTAGAAATTATTTGTATTAACTTAATCAAAACTTAGAAAAATAAAGAGCTCTTACTTGATAGAATTCACATATCAAGAAAGGGTTCTTTTTTGTAGGTGAAAAAAATGGCAAGAAAAAGACTGACTCAAATATTTCCGTGGATATTACCACTTAGACAATGGCAACGAAGTAAATTTTTTTATTGGAAAATGAAATGGGACAAAAACATTTATTCAACGATGACAATAGATGAAGAACTACCATATCTCATTTATGAGGATAAATTTTTATTAATTAATCAAAATAGTGGTATGGATATACAATATCAATACAATAAAGTGCATAACTTAAAAATTGCATCAGGCCCAATGAATGGGTTGATTATAAGGCCAGGAGAAACATTTTCTTTTTGGCAATTAGTAAAAGGAACAGGAAAAGATATTCCTTATAAAGATGGATTAATACTCGTTGATAGTAAACTTGTAACGACATCAGGTGGTGGTCTTTGTTTACTAAGTAATATTTTGTTTTGGGGCTTTATACACAGCCCATTAACGATTGTGGAGAGACATACTCACAATGTAAAAGCTCTTCCAAATCCTGACAAAGATAAGGTAGAAGGCGTGGATGCAACAGTTGCACAAGGATGGAAGGATTTAAAGGTAAGAAATGACACAGATAAAATTATTCAGATCAAATTTTATTTTGATGATGAATATATTACTTTGAAATTATTATCAGGATTAAAGATCAATAAAAAATATGAAATTAAAGATGCAACTCCAACTTACATTAGTAGAAAAAAGAAGATATTTGAGAGAATCAATATTGTACAAAAGATTACTGATTTAAGCTCGATGAAGTCAGTAGAAAAGCTTCTGTATGTGAATGAATGTGAAATAACATACCCATTAGAAAAAGAAATAGAAATTATTGAAGAGGAATCTATATGAAGAAAATAGCTGTATTATTTGGAGGAATGTCCAATGAATATGAAGTATCGCTGAAATCAGCAACAAGCGTGATGGAGGCAATAAACAAGGATTTGTATCAAGTGTACCCCATTGGAATCACAAAAGAAGGAAGTTGGTTTTATTACTCAGGAGATTATTCAAAAATCAAATCAAATGATTGGATCAACGATAAAAATCACTTAGAAGATGTGATATTGAGTCCAAATAGAAATATTAAGGGATTACTCATTATTACAAATAATCAAATGAAACAAGTAGAAATAGATCTTATTTTCCCAGTGATGCATGGTCAATATGCAGAAGATGGAACCATTCAAGGTTTAATAGAGATAACAGGTATTGAGATGATAGGATGCAAGACACTATCTTCAGCACTTTGCATGGATAAGTATAGAGCACATCAGTTAGTAAAAGAAAAAGGAATTAAGGTTGCGAAATCAGAAGTCTTCAATAAAAAGACAAGCAAAGCAGAATTGATCCAAGCAGCGTACTTGTTAGGATATCCTCTTTTTGTAAAACCAGTACATAGTGGATCATCAATTGGAATCGGTTATGTGAAAAGCGAAAGTAGTTTATTCGAAGCAATAGAAAAAGCTTTTGAACATGATTCTGAAATTATGCTGGAACAAAAAATAAAAGGCTTTGAAGTTGGTTGTAGTATCCTCCAAGGAAAAGAACTAATTGTAGGAGAAGTGGATGAAATTGAAATACAAACAGATTTTTTTGACTATGAAGAAAAATACAATACACAAACGGCCAAGAACTATTTACCTGCTAGAATCAGTTCAGAATTAAAAGAAAAAGTAAAAGAAACTGCGATCGAAATATACAAAATTCTAAATTGTGAAGATTTTGCACGAGTAGATTTATTTATTACTACAGATAATCAAATTGTATTCAATGAAATCAATACAATTCCAGGTTTTACAAGCACCAGTCGTTTTCCAAGCATGTTGAAAGCAGTGGGCTATTCATTTGAAGATGTAATCAGTATTTTGTTGGATAAGGAGTCGAAACATGAATAAAAGTATTGATATTAATACAGGAACGCTTATTTTAGTAAACCATGATCATCCCATTAATGAACAAACTGGATTATTCCGTGTTGTGCAAAATGAAATCATTTTAGAAACTAAATGTGCTCAAATGTTAGAAAAAGCAATTGAAGAAGTAGGTTGTTCAAATGAAATCGTATTGGTTAGTGGAATTAGATCGATCGAAACTCAAAAAAACATCTATGATCAAAGTGTAATAGACAACGGATTAGAATATACAAAAAAATTCGTTGCCACTCCAGGTTGTAGTGAACATCATACAGGGCTGGCAATCGATATTGCAAAAAAGCAAGACGAAATTGATTTTATTTGTCCAGAATTACCAAGAGTTGGAATCTATCAAAAACTTCGTGAATCATTAGTTAAAAATGGATTTATTGAAAGATATTTAGAAGGCAAAGAAAAAATCACAGGAATTGATCCTGAACCATGGCATTTTAGATATGTGGGGATTCCTCATAGCGAGATCATTACCGAAAACAATTGGGTGTTAGAAGAATATATTGGATTTTTAAAAGACTTTGATGAACAAAACCCTTATGTATACAAAGATTATCAAATTTATTATGTTAAACAAAACTTTAAGGAATTGTACAATAATTCAAATAATGTTTCAGGAAACAATGTAGATGGTTGGATCGTTACACGCAATAAAGAGGTAACCCATGTCTAGACAAAGAGCTTGGGTCGAACTTGATTTTGAACGACTTGAACATAATGCAAATGAGATCAGAAGCATCCTATCTAAAAAAACAAAAATTATGGCCGTATTAAAAGCGAATGCCTACGGTCATGGCAGTGTAGAAATCGCAAAAGAGTGCTCAAGAATCGGTATTGATTTTTTTGCCGTGGCAACAATCAATGAAGCCATTGAATTAAGAGAAGCAGCTATCAAAGAAGATATCTTGATTTTAGGATATACACCATTAAATATGTTAGAGCAAATAAAGAAATATGATCTGATCCAAACAATTGTTGACTTTGATTATGCCAATAGACTCAATGAAATGAAGTTAAACATCCGAACTCATGTAAAGCTTGATACTGGCATGCATCGAATCGGAATACAATACTATAATGAAGTACTTGATGTATACAAAATGAAAAATATTATAGTAGAAGGAATATATACGCATTTATGTGCTAGTGACAGCAATATAATAGAAGATAAAGAATTTACAGATAAACAAATAAACATGTATTTTAAGGTTTACACACAATTAAAGAATGAAGGAATCGAACCAGGACTTACACATATTTTAAGCAGTTATGGAGTTTTGAATTATCCCGAAATTGAATGCGATTATGTTCGTATAGGAAATTTACTCTTTGGAATTAAAGCCTTTGATACATCAACGAAACTAAACTTAAATTTAAAGCCGATCTTAGAACTTAAGACAAGAATTATGTCGATAAGATCAATAGAAAAAGAAGAAACAGTTGGATACAATCGCTTATTTTGTGCAAAACTAAATAGTAAGATCGCAACTTTATCAGTAGGTTATGGAGATGGGTTGCCATACAATCAAAAAATCGAAGATGTCTATGTTCTGGTTAATAATAAATTAGCTAAAATAGTAGGAAAAGTTTGTATGGATAGTTGTATGATCGATGTTACTGGAATCAATGAGATTCACGATGGTGATGAAGTTACTTTAATTTGTAATGATTCACAAAGTGAGGTAAGCATTCGTTCAATAGCACAAAAGTGCAATATGAGCACAAATGAATTTCTAAGCAGATTCACAAGAAGAATAGAATTTGTCGGTGAATAAATATAAGGAGAGTTCATGTTAGGTAAAATCAATGTAGCTTTAAAAGGCTTATTAATCGGAGCAAGTATGCTTGTACCTGGTGTTAGTGGTGGTTCGATGGCTATGATATTAAGCATTTACGATAAACTGATCCATTCGATCAATCATTTAGTTGATCAATTAGTAGATAGTGCATCATTCTTAGTATTATTTTGCCTAGGGGCAGGAGTAGGAATGATATTATTTGCGAAGCCAATACTTGTTTTGATTACCCTTCATCCCTTTCCAAGTATGTATTTTTTCCTTGGAGCAGTAGTCGGCGGTATTCCAATGATCGCCAAAAAAGCAAAAGTTTCAAGATTCGATTTATCATCAGTTTTGTGGATCATAACAGGTTTTGCGATTATCAGCATCTTAGCAACTATTCCCACGGGATTAATAAGTACAGGTGACCAAGGTATATTGACAATGATCATGTTGATTGTCGCTGGATTTGTAGCGGCAATAGCTCTTGTACTACCTGGGATCAGTGTTTCCTATATGTTTCTTGTGTTAGGTTTATATGATACCATTATGGCATCGATTTCATCCCTTAATTTTACTTTCCTGATACCGCTTGCGATAGGTTTAGTTCTTGGTGTATTTGTAACCACAAAAACTCTTGAGAAACTAATGACAAATTATCCTAAAGCAACGTACCTACTTATTCTTGGCTTTTTATTGGGATCAGTAATTGAAATCTTTCCAGGAATACCCAGTGGTAAAACATTGATCTTATGTGCTGCGTTATTTACCTTTGCAGCTTATGGTGTATTTAAAATCTCATCAGTTGAGTGAAAGAAAAAACGCTTAGGCGTTTTTTTGGTTTCGAGCGACGATTACATCAACTGCATTCTTTAATAATTCTATTTCATCAACTTTATCAAAAGCTACATTCACACAACCCTTACCTTTACCTGGTTTGGATAGCTGTTCTCTTAAGATATTGATATAATCAAAATCCATGGTGTGCAAAGAGATATGATTTTTACCGTATCCAAATGAAATATAATTTCTGTTTGCTTTTTCACCTAGTTTAAAAGTAGGCATTTGAAAAGAAATTACTTCAGGTAAATCTGGATGATTTTTTCTCGTATAATTTACTAATTCAGTGATTGTTTCTTTCACAGATTCAGGTAGATTTTCAAGATGTTGATTTACTTCATTGTTCATTAGGTTCTCCTTTTAGCCAATGTGTAGGCTTGTTTAATAATTTTGGTAGCTTCGTTTTTTCATTGCCAATGCATGAATTAATTTGTGCCTGAGTTAAGAAATGCGATGCAGATAAATCAGAATTACGAATATCAGCATCTCTAAGGTCAGCTCCAAGAAAACAAGCTTGATGTAAATTAGTATTGCGGAAATCTTTTTTGATCAAAAATTTCATACTATAATCCAAATCTTTAGAATAATTTATTTTTACATAATGCTTCAAGAAGCCGTTTGCCTCAATAATGAATGGTTCATAATCATTTAAACTATCTCTAACTATTAATCCTTTATGTAATAAATTTAAAGCTTTTTCATCTCGACACATTTCGACAACTTCCGATATATAAAATAAAGTATGCTGAAGATGTAATACATTCACAAAATGGTCCAGTATGAGTGAATCATGAATATAATTTGTTTTCATTTTTTGGGTGATCCATTGTCCAGCACCAAGGCAATCAAAAGATAAACACCCGGTAAGATTCATTTCTTTAAGAGATGAATGAACTTTACATTGAAAATTATCATCTAAATTTTTACATGGTTTTTTTGCAGGTTTATCTTCGCAAAAACCATCAATTTTAGAAAAATACAAAGAAACGCAACAAAGACCACAACACTTTGTACAGTCACTTTTAAATGATTTGCGTATTTCATTAAAATCCATAAATAATCAATCACCTTTATATTTCAATTGTAACATCTGGTAAATCAAATACAAGTACAGAAAAAAAACTTGAAAGTATTAACTTAATAAGTGTATCATTAAAATGCAATAGAATTAAGGGGGCATCAAAGAAATGAGTAAATTAGAATGGATGACAATCGAAAATTACAAAGAAATGCTCGATTGTTTGCCGTATCCAGTAGTTGTTTATGATCATGAACTGGTTTTTTTGTTTGCCAATAAGCGGTTTAAAGAAATTAGAAATGCAGAAAATGATGAAGACTTTTATAAAAATGCTCGAGTAGGTATCCCTAACCATCAAGCAGATGGAAGATTGATTTCAGAAATTCTTGATGAATGTAGAGAAGAATTGAAAACGAAATCAGAATATAGTTTTGAAATGATGTTGGAAAGCATTGATGGAAAACTTAATCACTATGATTTAACATTTACTAATGTAATTGTTGACGGTAAACGAATTGTTCCGTGCTATTTTAATAAAACAAAATCAGAGAATATTTCATCTATGCAGTCTAGCCAATCCTATTTGATGTGGGAGTCTAACCCCTTGTCTAGTCGAATCAGAAATGAAAAAATGGAGCTGATTGACTGTAATAATGCATGTACGATTCTATTTAAGGCAACAAAAGAATATATCATTAAAAATGCAAATGATTTTTATCCCGTTTTTCAACCAAATGGCCAAAGAACATTAGATTTAATGGCTAGTATGATCGAAGAATCAAAAAAAAGTGGTACTGTAGTCAATCCATATGTTATTCAACTAGATTCTGAAGGAAATGAGATCCCTACTGAAATGACAGTTACTTATGTACCTTATAATGATGGGTATCGAAGCATTACTTTTTGTCGTGACTTGAGGAAGCAACTGGCATTGGAACAAGAAGCAAGAGAAGCTCATGATCAATTACAGATTATCTGGGATAATGCACCTATTATTTGTCGTTTAAGAGATGATCAATACAACATTATTGATTGTAATAAAGAAGCACTACGTGTTTATGGAGTTGATACAAAAGAAGAATTTATTAAAGATCACGAAACATTTTACACAGATTATCAAAATGAAGGTGCTACAAAAGATGTCATGATCAGTAAATTTAAACAGGCTGTAGAGTCAAACGAGAGAGTAACGTTTGAGTGGAATACAAAAACTAAAAATGGTGAAGAGATACCTGGAATTGGCTATGTAATTAAGATACCATATCGCGATACTTATCGGCTTGTAACATACATACATGATGCTAGAATTGAGAAAAAAGCAGAAGAGATGATTCTCAAGGCAAATCAAAGGATTAGAACGATTTTAAATGCATCGCCACAAGCGATCATTACCACAAGCTTAACAGGTCAGATCATGGAAGTGAATCAAAGGGCAGTTGAATTATTTAAACTGGATTCTGATCAGGAATTATTTGATAACTTCTTAAAATTCTCACCGGAATATCAAGAAAATGGTAGATTGAGTAAAGATTTTATTATTGATACTTTAATGGCAGCACAAGAAAATAATAGTCACACAAGTAAATGGATGCATATCGATGCATATGGAAATGAAATACCTTGTTTAGTTACAAAGGTAAAAGTACATTTTGAAGATGACGTTAGAATAGTAGTCTATATTACCGATTTAACAGAATTAAATCGCTTGCAAAAACAAAATCAGATGCAATTAAATCGTACACAGGTTATGATCGAAAATGTTCCAATTGCGTATGGTCATTTGGATAAAAATATGAAATATATTGACTGCAACAAAGCTTTAGCAGCCCTATATTCTGATAAGGGTATTGATTACTATCTTAAAAACGCTGATAAAGTATTTATTGAGAAACAACCTAATGGACTTATGACATCAGATATCAGAAATGAAAAATTTAAAGAAGCAAGAGTTAAAGGTCATAGTGAGTACGAATTGTTTGTAAGAAATGATAGAGATGAGATTTTTCCTGTTGAAGTAACTATTGCAGCAATGGATTTTGAAGATGAACTATCCTATGCGAGTTTCATTAGAGATTTAAGAAAAGAAAAAGAAATGATTCAAGCAATCGAAAATCAAAAACAACTTGCAGAAGATTTAGTTGTGGAAAAAACTAAAGAAATTCTGCAAAAGAGTAATCAAATTGAAAATCATCACAATCAAGTTTGCGATTTATTAGCACATGTAATTGATTATCGAGATAACATTACCGGTGGACATTCTGCAAGATGTGCAGCGTATGTTAAACTCATGACAGATGAATTAATTATGAATCCTACAAAAAATTATTCGCTTTCTCAAATAGAAGGAGATGTACTTGTCTCTTCTGCAAAGCTTCATGATATAGGAAAAATCGCTATTCCAGATTACATTTTAATGAAAAGAGGTCCACTTTCAGAGGCTGAATTTTCGATCATCAAAGAACATACTACAATTGGTGTAGAGATGGTGGATAAAGCATTTGATGGAGAAAAAGAGGATGTGCTTTACAAAACAATTCGTGAAATAATTCTGACACATCAAGAAAAATGGGATGGTTCAGGTTATCCACAAGGTCTAAAAGAAAATGAAATTCCAATAACTGGTCGAATTATGAGCATTTGTGATGTTTATGATGCATTGACTTCAAAGCGAAGTTATAAGCCAGTATTATCTCATGATGAAACCGTTGACTTAATAAAAAGTGAAAGTGGTATTGCGTTTGATTCCGAACTTGTAGAAGTGTTTTTAAAGCTGAAAGATCATTTTAGAGACTTACATAAAATTCTGCATTCAAACGATTAAAAAGCATTCTTTAGGGAATGTTTTTTATACCTCAAAAACACGCAATGAGCTTGAAGATTGCATAAAATAGCTTTATTACTGTTACAAGAATTTATAATAAACGTAAAGAAGAAAGCAATAGTTCTTTCAAAACACCAGACCTTATTGATGATTGTCACCCGAGAAGATGGAGTAAAAATTATTCCGATAGGCTGTTTAGAAGATTAATATTTTTGTGAAATTTCATTACAAATTAAATTGTAATAAAATATATTCAGTGCTATACTTTTCAAGGTCAGTCGCAATCACCCTGACGTTAAACAAAACAAGGAGATATTTAATTATGAAAAACAATGCGGTTTTAAAACTCTGCTTTGTCGCTTTGATAGCGGCACTTTACACAACAGTATCATTAGCGTTAGCGCCCATTACATATGGAAACATTCAAATTCGAGTTGCTGAAGCATTTACACTATTACCTCTTATATTCCCATGGAGTATATCGGGGGTCGCACTTGGATGCGTGTTAACTAATTTAATCGGTGCCATGATGGGAATCAATATTTTAGGCTATTTGGACGTGTTTCTAGGCACTTTCGCAACATTGATAGCTGCCTTCCTAACTTATAAATTAAGAAATATCAAGACTTTCAATCTCCCAATACTTGCAGCATTTATGCCAGTATTGCTAAATGGACTTATTATTGGTGCAGAACTTGGATGGGTTCTATTTCCAACTGAATTTTTTACAGGCTGGATGATCTGTGGGTTAGAAGTAGCGATTGGAGAAGCCATTGCGGTTTATGTATTTGGCTTACCACTAATCAAAGCACTTGAAAAAACTGAACTACAAAAGAAATTGTCTTAATCGGCAGTTTTTTTAATTTGCTATTTAAAGCAGAAACCAATACAATTTATCTATAAAAGTTTCTAATAGAAAGGATACACTGTGATGATAATTTGGATCAATGGAGCTTTTGGATCAGGGAAATCAACAGTAGCAGAAAAACTACATGAAAGAATAGAATGGTCTCATATATTCGATCCTGAACAGGTAGGCTATTTCTTATGGGACAACTTTCCAGAAGAATTAAAAGAAAAAGAGAACTTCCAACACATGCCAATATGGAGAGAATTCAATTACAAGATACTAAAATATTTAAATGAAACTTATGATGGAGACTTAATCATTCCAATGACTTTGTATACTAAGCAATATTATGATGAGATTATTGGATCTTTGATTAAGGATGGAATAGATGTAAAGCACTTCATTTTGTCAGCTTCTAAAAAAACTATTATAAATCGCTTGGTTCAACGCGGAGAAAAAGAAGATTGTTGGGCAGTACAACATATAGACAAATGTATCAACTTTTATGAAAATGAAGTAACAGAGATAAAGATAGATACTGAGAATAAAGAGGTTAATCAAATAGTAGATATTATATTTGAGCAAATTAAAAAATAGGAGAGTATGAAAATGTTTACCAAATTAATCAGCAGTGAATTTCCTACAAATGATTTCGATGTTTCGCTTTATGGACAGTTTGTAGGTGAGTGGGATTTCGATTGGTCAGCGCCACTAAGTGATGGAACTGTAAAGCGACATAAAGGAGAATGGATATTCAGTTATATATTAGAAGGTAAAGCAATCCAAGATTTGTTTATATGTCCTTCATTAAATACAAGAGTAACAGACTATGATGAAGAAGCTACATTTGGTACAACAATCCGCAGTCCACTTGCCGATGGGACAGGAATGTGGCAAATTACATATATCAATGACAAAGGACAAAAAATAGATCATCTAAATGCGATTGAGATTGATGGAAATATTATTCAAACAGGAATTAATTATGATCCCAAGGATGAAACAATTTGGCAATGGAATTTTAAAGACATTACAAAAAATTCGTTTTACTGGGAATCAATATGGTCAAAAGACCAAGGAAAAACTTGGAATCTTTGTTGCGAGTTGACGGCAACAAGAAGAAAATAGAATTCGGGATATCCGAATTCTATTTAGTATGTTGTATACAAGATTGAACTGCCTTTTGCCACTGAGAGTAAAGCTCATTGGCTTTTTCTTTGTCCATTAGTGGAGTAAATTGAGTAGCTGTTGAGGTTTTGAGTTCATCCATTGTCCAGTAGTTGACCGCAAGCCCTGCAAGATAAGCAGCACCAAGGGCAGTCGTTTCTGCATTTTGAAGTCTTTCAACTGGGATTTGAAGGATATCACTTTGAAATTGAAGTAAGAAATTGTTTGCGGTTGCACCGCCATCAACTCTTAGCACTTCTAATTTTTCATTTAAATCATTTTGCATTGCGTCTAAGATATCTTTACTTTGATAGGCGATCGCTTCCAAAGCAGCACGAGTAATGTGTTCCTTTGTAACTCCACGAGTTAATCCGAAAATAGATCCGCGACATTGATCATCCCAATAAGGAGCACCCAATCCAACAAATGCAGGAACGATAACTACACCATTGTTGTCCTCAACACTGAGAGCCATTTTTTCTGTTTCTGAAGCATGTTGAAAAAGTTGTAAACCATCACGTAACCATTGAATCAAACTACCACATACAAAGATACTTCCTTCTAGTGCATATTGAATCTTTCCGTTGATTTCCCAGGCAATTGTGCTAACTAATCCATGTTTTGATTCGACAATCGTATCTCCGGTATTCATAAGTAAGAAACCACCAGTTCCATATGTATTTTTTGCCATCCCTTTTTCAAAACATCCCTGCCCAAATAATGCCGCTTGTTGATCACCAATTACTGATGCAATAGGAATTTCCTGATTGAAAAATTGAACAGGTGAAGTCGTAGCATAAACACAAGATGAAGACTTTACTTCTGGAAGCATGCTTCTTGGAACCTCAAACATAGAAAGAAGTTCTTCATCCCATTGCTTAGTTCGTATATTATACAATAGTGTTCTTGAAGCATTGGAAACATCTGTGATATGTGTCTTGTTTCCACTTAATTTATAAACAAGCCATGAGTCTACAGTACCAAACAAAAGGTCGCCTTTCAAAGCTTTTTCATTAGCACCTTTAACATTATCAAGAATCCATTTAATTTTAGAAGCGGAGAAATAAGCATCTACTTTTAAACCAGTTTTATGTAAAATAGTTTCTTCATATCCTTGTTTCTTAATGTCATTGCATATTTTATCACTTTGACGAGATTGCCAAACGATCGCATGATAAATTGGAACACCTGTTTTTTTATCCCACACAACAGTAGTTTCACGTTGGTTTGTGATTCCAATTGCAGCGATCTGCTCAGGAGTAATTCCTTTAGTCTGAATAATATCTGAAATCACAGATAATGTGCTATGCCAAATTTCATTAGCATCATGCTCGACCCATCCAGGTTTTGGAAAATATTGAGTAAATTCCTTTTGTGAAACAGCGATAACTTGACTTTCATGATTGACTAAAAGAGCACGAGTACTAGTAGTACCTTGATCAATAGCTAAGATATATTTTTCCATTGTTTTACCTCACTAGATACATCATACTGAAAAATTTGAAATGGTTCAAGTTGAAGAAAAATAGAGATAAGAAAAAAAGTTCATTTTACCCGTTAAAATGAAAAGAACTGGAAATACTCATGATATAGATTATTGAAATGAGGTTAAGTCAATGAAACAGTTTATATTAATTCTACTATCTATGATACTATTAACAGGTTGTTCAAAAAACAAAAATGAGCAAACGCCAACTTCAGATTCACCAGTAATTTTTGAAAATGAAGTGAGATCTGAAAATTTCACGCTTTCAGAGGATCAACAGAAATTGATCAGTGAAATGTTTGTAACATCTGGGATTTATAAAACTTACAACAAGGATTATGTCAATGAAAATGGCATTAGTTTTAGTATTATTGATAACTATATTATGGCAACTGCACAATCAAAAGAAATACCAACTTTATCTATCATTCGAGAATCAACTCTTCAAAATGGTGAAGTAACTTCAATTTATCGCTATGAACGTTTTTATCGACAAGAGATAGAATTTGAATATATGAAAGCAGATAAAAAAAGAAACGGTATTCTTACTGTAAGTAATTATCGAGAAATGGATAGTGGAGAGTTTTATCATAATCAACCAGTAATTTGCGAGTTATATGTACCTTCGAGTCCAAATCAAACTAATTTTACATTCTATTATGATCCAGATTCTTTGTTTATTTATAACTTTAATGAACAAGGTGAAAAAGAAGAGTACATATTTACTTATGATTTACAACGAAAACAAAAAGAGCATTGTAAATCAATTTATAAAATATTTTCGCAAACCGATGATGACGCTTTAAGGTTAGCTCATGACATTGTGGAGTATATCAACAAAAATGAAAACTGATAGAGAACTAGCTGAAAAGTTAGTTTTTTCTTTTTAGAGAACTAATATTTCGTGGTATAATTGTTAGAGATTGAAAGTAGAGTGAACCACATTATGAACAAGGGATTATTTATTACATTTGAAGGACCAGACGGAAGTGGAAAAACAACCGTAAGTACTGAAGTATATAAGCGTTTATTGAATGAAGGTTATGATGTTATTTATACTAGAGAACCAGGTGGTATTGATATAGCCGAGCAAATCAGAAAAGTGATCTTAGATCCAGCGAATACCGCAATGGATATCAGAACTGAAGCATTACTTTATGCTGCAAGCAGAAGACAACATTTAGTTGAAAAAGTATTACCTGCTTTAGCACAAGATAAAATCGTAATATGCGATCGTTTTGTCGATAGCTCATTAGCTTATCAAGGTGTTGGTCGTGGTATTGGAATGGAAGAAGTATTTCAAATCAATCAATTTGCGATCGAAGGGAAAATGCCTGATAAAACAATCTATTTAGATATTGATGCTGAAGTTGGATTGCAACGTATTGGGAACCGAGCATTTAAAGATCGTTTAGATCAAGAATCATTAGATTTCCATTCAAAAGTAATGGAAGGATATAAACAAGTATTTGAAAAATTTAAAGATCGAATGATTTTGATCGATGCATCAAAAGACCCAGAAACAGTTATACAAGCGGCAACTCATGAGGTGGTGAAGCTTATTCATGAAAAATAGAATCATTGCTGAACAAGAAATCGTTTATCAAACATTGGAAAATTGCTTAAAAGGAAATAAACTTTCACATGCTTTATTGTTTACAGGGCCAAAAGGAACTCCTAAATTTCAAACGGCATTGTTTCTGGCTCAAAGTTTAATCTGTAAAGAAGCAGATCCTTTTGCATGTGAAGAATGTGAACTATGTGATCGTGTTAAGCAAGGGCAATATACAGATGTTTTAATATTAGATGGAACACAAAAATCAATCAAAAAGGATGATGTGATTCGTCTTCAAAATCAATTTAATAAAACAGCATTAGAAGAAAACGGAAGAAAGATATACATTATTAATCAAGCTGAAAATGCCACGATTGAAGCATTGAACAGCTTATTAAAATTTTTGGAAGAACCAAGTGGAGAAAACACAACTGCAATTCTTATTGTTGATCAAGTTGAAAGATTACTTCCGACAATTGTGAGCCGTTGTCAAATAATTCCATTTAGGCCGATCCCTCAAGATACATGTTACTCTCAAGCAATTGAAAAGGGAGTTGATCCTCAAGATGCATTTCTATTAAGTTATTCAATCAATGATAGTGATGAAATCTTAGAAATATCAGAAAAAGAAAGTTATCAAAAAGCGATTGTAGGAATAAAACAACATTTAAATAATATTCGTAGAATTGATGAATCCTTAGTGAATTTACAAAGCGAAATATTTAATGAGAAAGATAAGACAAAAGAAACATTAATTTATTTTATATCGATTTTCGAATGTATTATTCAAAATGCTTTATCTGGTAATAAAAGCAGTGTAAAATGGATACAAGATGAAATGGATAAATTATTGGCAATGAAAATTAATTTGAGTCAATGGTTGCTCATACTATTAGAAACAAAAGATAAGTGCAATCGACCATTTAATACAGGTTTGTTGTTAGATCAAATGATCTTGCAAATGAAGGAGGTAATGCAATGAGTGAAATTATTACAGAAAGTTTTAAATACATAGCATCAGTACGTTTTCAGAATACGAAAAAACCATATACTTTTGGAGCTAACGATGAGACTTTAGAATATGGGGATTTTGTAGTTGTTGAAACTGCGAGAGGATTAGAAATCGGTGAAATGATTTCTTCTTTAAGAGATGCATCAAGCTTTACAGGTCAAACTGCTTTAAAACCAATTCATCGAAAAGCATCACATCAAGATCGTCAGATGCATACAGAAAATAAAGAATTGGCAAAAGAAGCTTTAAAAAAATGTGCTGAATGTGTCCAAAAACATGAATTGGATATGAATCTGATCAGTGCTGAATATACATTAGATAGAAGCCGTTTGATTTTTGTATATGTTTCAGAAAATCGTGTAGATTTTAGGGAGTTATTAAAGGATTTATCACAAATATTTAAATGTCGTATTGAACTTAGACAAATAGGTCCTCGAGATAAAGCCAAAATGGTTGGCGGACTTGGGGCGTGCGGTCTTGAAACTTGTTGTTCAAGATTTTTGGATAGCTTTGATGTTGTATCCATCAATATGGCTAAAAACCAATTGTTGGCCTTAAATATTCCGAAATTATCAGGTCAATGTGGAAAACTGATGTGTTGTTTAAAATATGAAGATGAAGCATATAAAGAATTACGTGTAGGACTTCCTAAGATGAATAGTCAAATTGAGTTTGAAGGAAGAATGTATCGCTTGACTTCAATGAATGTTATTACGCGTCAAATCAAATTAGAGAATAAAGAAAATGCGGTATTCATGTCTATTGATGATCTTTTGAGTAAGACAAGTTATAAGAAACCAACAGTAGTTCCAATAGAGGAAGAAGCATCAGTAAAAGTTGATGAAAAATTATCACAATCTACTGAAGAAACTGAAGCTAAAGAAGAGAAAAAACAAGAACATAGAAACAATAAAAACCGCCATAACAATCACAAAAAACCAAATCAAAATGCAAATACAAACAATGCTGAAAATCAGGCAAATGGCGAGAATAAAAAGCCAAACAACAATAAAAAAAGACATCATCGCCATAATCCAAACAAAAACAAAGGAACACCGCAAGAATGATTCGCCAAAAGAGCTTTGAAAATCAAAAGCCAACGCTATACTTAGTAGCTACTCCAATAGGCAATCTTTCCGAAATGACACCTAGAGCGATCGAAGTGTTAAAAGAAGTTGATATCATTGCAGCTGAAGATACCAGAACGACAATGAAGTTGTTGCATCATTTTCAAATCAATACGCATTGCATCGCTCATCACATGCACAATGAAGAAAAGAGTGCTAAGGGATTACTTCAACTTTTAGAAGAAGGAAAAAATGTTGCGATTGTTTCAGATGCTGGATATCCGTTATTATCAGATCCTGGACAAAGTGCTGTACAACTTGTAAGTGAAGCTGGATACAATGTTGTTCCAATTTCGGGATCAAATGCGATGTTGAATGCTTTAGTGGCATCAGGTTTAGTGGTCATGCCTTTTTACTTCAAAGGATTTTTGTCAAATAAGGAATCAGCAGCTACAAAAGAATGTGAACAACTAAAAGCATTAGATTGTACAATTGTATTCTATGAAGCACCACATCGAATTGAAAAAACATTAAAACTTTTTTTGGAAGTGTTTGGTGATAGAAAAATATGTTTGGCACGTGAAATCACTAAGAAACATGAAGAATTTATACGTGGAAAGATTAGCGAAGTGCTAGAAATCATCGATGATATCAAAGGAGAAATGGTTCTCGTTTTAGAAGGTAATCAAGAAATTGAAGAAACAATTAGTGAAGATCAAATCGATGCATTAGTTAAACAAAGAATTTCAGAAGGAAATTCAACTTCTGATGCGATCAAAATAGTTGCGAAAGAATTAAAAATTTCAAAGAATGAAGTTTACGCAATCATACATAAGAAGTAAGTGATATCTGCTCGGTATCGCTTTTCTATATATCACAATAAGATTAAAAGTGTTAAAATTATTCAAGTATCAAAAAGACGGAGGATCATTCTGTGAAATCATGTTGGGAAATACTTGGAATCGATGCAATAACAGATACAAAAGAAATTAAAAAAGCTTTTTCTGCTTTAATTTATCATCCAGAAGATGATCCAAGTGGATTTCAAGAATTACAGGAAGCATATCAACTTCCATATGATCTTTTTGACAGTATTGGTAGCAACAAATGTTTGGTGGTTTTTATTAGCACTTAAGCAAAATAAAGGAGAGTTTTTGGTATGAAGAATTGTTGGGAAATCCTTAGCATTGAGGCCACAAAAGACATCAAAGAGATTAAAAGAGCTTATTCTAAATTAACAGCAACCTATCATCCAGAAGATGATCCTGAAGGTTTTCTGACGCTAAAAAAAGCATATAATCAAGCAATGAGCTATGCAAAAAGATCAAAGAATATAAATAATTTTTATGAAAGTGAACAAGCTATAATAGAAAAGCCACTAGTTAAAAAAACAAAGATTCTGGAAAATACATCAAAAACTAAAAATGAAGAAGAACGCAAGTATTTTATAAACTACTTAGATAGTGAAAGTGATTATGAACAAATCAAAAATATTTTAAATCAATTAGAACAATATGCTCAAGAAAATAAAAATCTGAGCTTGTTTACTGAAAGCTTTAAACACCATATTTTTAAAAAGTTGATGTTTAATGAAAATATGATAAAAGGCATATTATTCATTCTGGATAATTATGAACTGACAAAAGATTCTTTGACCATTTTAAATGAACTTTATCAAACAGATAAAATTATAGACGATGAACCGAATTTGGTTTTGATTAAAATTAAACAACTATGTAATGATGAATTTGATGAAGAATTCAATAAGATTTTGATGGATGGAAATATTGAAAGTAAAAAAAGAGAAGAAATCATTGAGAAATATGCAACAAGAATGAAAAATATATATAACGTTGAAAGGCCAGATCAGCGAAAAGTTGTATTAAATAGAACTTTAAAAGGGTTAAGAGAAGAGATAAGTGACATTAGTATAGAAGAAAGTAAGTACTTTGTTTCTGAAACAAAATACTGGCTGAATGTTAATGCTTATAATCAGATGATTTATAGATACTTTCCAGAATATGAAGAAATTTTTGAAATAAAGAAGAGTAAAACACAAATACAAATCGAAAAAAAGACAATCATTACATTAGTCTTTTTGGGTATAGAGGCGATAGTAATTTATTTTTTGCATCTTTTACTTAATAAAACAAGTTATCCTATCAGTCTACAAAATCTTTTGTTTATAGGCTATACACCCATATTCATTTGGTTTTTGCATAAGAAAATGAAAGAATTCTCAGATAAATAAAAATAGACAATTTTTCAAAAAAATGTCAAAAAACGACATATTTAATGAAAATTGTCTATTTTGATGTATAAGGATTGAAATTATATTAAAAGTGTGATTAAATGATAATGGTTATCATTTAAGGAGATAAACAATGAGAAACAGAACATCAAAGTATCAGGAACAAATCTATGATGTGATCCAAGGAATAGGAGTACACATGACTGCTGAAGAAGTTCATCAGAAAATGTCTGCCGTGGATTCTTCGATTGGGATTGCGACGGTCTATCGTCAGCTAAATAGTTTAGCTGAACAGGGAAGAATCTTAAGAATCAGGGATAAAGATCAAGGTTATGTTTATGATGGCAATGGGATACCACATCATCATTTCCATTGTACAAGTTGTGGGAAATACTTGGATGTTAAGTTAGCTTATGACACTTCCTTGGATGAACAGATCATCAATGAATTAGGTGCAACTAGTATCAAACACAGCATACTCTTTGAAGGAATATGTGAACATTGTAAAGAACAATAAGGAGGAAAACTACAATGGAATTAAAAGGATCAAGAACTGAACAAAATTTAATGGCAGCATTTGCAGGAGAAAGCCAAGCTCGAAACAAATATACATTTTATGCAGCTCAAGCACGTAAAGAAGGATTAGAACAAATCGCTCGTTTCTTTGAAGAAACTGCACGTAATGAACAGGAACATGCGATGTTGTGGTTCAAAGCATTACATGATGGAATGCCACAAACGGCAGAAAACTTACAAGATGCAGCGAATGGCGAAAATTATGAATGGACTGATATGTACGCTCATTTTGCAGAAGTTGCAAAAGAAGAAGGATTCAATAGACTAGCAGCTCAAATGAGTATGGTTGCAAAAATTGAAAAAGCGCATGAAGAACGTTATCTTGCATTGCTTGCAAATGTGAAAGAAGAAAAAGTATTTAAAAAAGATGAAAAAGTAACTTGGATCTGTGAAGTATGTGGATATGAACACACTGCTGAACAAGCTCCAGGTGCATGTCCGTTATGTGGCGTAGACAAAGCTAATTTTGAAGTAAAAGCAGAAAACAATTACTAAGAATTTTAATGCTCATATTTAAGTCAGTTTATCCAAATAAGCTGACTTTTTATTTTGTATTCGTGATATAATTATAAAAATCAAAAGAAAAGAGAACTCACTTATGACAAAATTATTTGATAGTTTTCCATACTTAGATAATGAACTAGTGATCATAAGAAAAATGGATGAAAATGATGTTTTGGCATTATCTGAAATTACAAATAATGAAAATGTATACAAATATTGTCCGCCGTTTCTATATAAAAGAAATGAAAGATATTTGAAGATGGCGATTAAAAATATAGGTGGAAGAGATTTTGATAAGAAGAAACAAATTATTGCAGGAATATATTTAAAGGCGAATCCAACTAAATTAGTAGGACTTGCAGAAATGTTCGATTACAAAAAAAGAGAGAATAAAATTACAGTTGGATATCGTCTTAATGAACAATTTTGGAATCAGAAAATTGCGACAAATTCATTAAAATTGATGGTGGATTACTTAACTAATGATGTTGGAATTAAGACATTGGAAGCTTTCGTAATATCAGAGAACATATATTCTGCAAAAGTTTTATTAAATAATGGTTTTGTGAAACAAGACTATACAAAAGAAGAAAATAATTGGGGTGGAATTCAAAAAGTCATTGTGGATGTTTATACATATACAAAGGCATGATAATTGAGTCATTTTATAATAAGAATGAGGTGGAGATTATGGCAATTATTGGAATAGATTTGGGGACAACAAATAGTTTGGTAGCAGTATATCGAAATGGTAAAAGCGAACTAATACCGAATAGCTTTGGAGAATATTTAACTCCTAGTGCAGTAAGTATCAATGAAGAAAATCAAATAATCGTAGGTAAAATCGCAAAAGAACGACTCATTTCAAACCCTAAATATTCAATTTCATTATTTAAAAGACATATGGGAACAGCAACAGAAATAAAGCTTGGATCGAAAACATTTTTACCAGAAGAATTATCATCTTTTGTGATTCAACAGTTAGTTGAAGACGCTAAAAGATACTTAAATGAGCCGATCGAAGAGGCAATCATTAGTGTTCCCGCTTACTTTGACGCTGAACAAAGAACGGCTACAAAAAAAGCAGGAGAGCTAGCACACATCAAAGTTGAGAGATTAGTGAATGAACCATCTGCGGCAGCCTTAGCTTGTCGAAATTATGAAGAAGATGAAATCTTTATTGTATTTGATTTTGGGGGTGGAACGCTTGATATTTCAATCGTTGATTGTTTTGAGAATGTCACAAGTATACTAGCTGTATCTGGAGATAGTCATCTAGGGGGTAGTGATTTTGATTTGATCATTGCGAAAATGTTTTGTAATAAAAACAATATTCGTTTTGATAAACTCAGTAGTTTCGCAAAAGAAAGTCTTCTTCGTTTGGCAGAAAGAATGAAAATAGAATTAACTAAAAAAGATGAAGTAATAATGATAAGTGAAATAAAAGAATGTAAAGGCGAAATGACTTTAAATCAGCTTAATCTTTTTGATGCTTCATTTGAACTATTTGAAAGAATTAAAAAGCCTATCAAACAAGCAATCAAAGATAGTCAATTAACGGCCGATGAAATCTCAAAGTTTGTATTAGTAGGTGGATCAAGTCATATGCCCATCATAAAAAAATATCTTACAGAATTAATCAATATTCCTGTAGTTGAATCAACCGAGCTAGATACAATGGTAGCGGAAGGACTTGGAATCTATGCCGGAATCAAAGAAAGGGATCCAGAAATAAAAGAATTGGTATTAACTGATATTTGTCCGTTTTCTCTAAATATTAATGTGCATAATCAAAATAATCCAAATCGTGCATTATCTTCTACAATAATTAAAAGAAATAGTACCTTACCTACTAGCCAATGTGGTCATTACCAAAATGTCAGTATTGGACAAACTGATATTTCGGTAAGGGTCTTACAAGGCGAAGAAATGTATGCAGATGATAATCTGTTGCTGGGAGTTCTTAATGTAAAGCTACCTAAAAATATTAATGATCATGAACATTTTACTGTAACTTTTACCTATGATATAAATGCGATACTAGTAGTTGAAGTTTTGATAACATCTACACAAGAAACAAAAGTACTGGTACTATCAGGAAATAAAGAATTAGTAGTAGATGAAAATGTTAAAAATAAAATATTTGAAATTAAAAATACTTCTTATAAACTCATCAATCATGATCGCTGTGATTATTTGATTGAATGGGCTAAGCGTATCTACAAAGAATCAGATGAACATATGCAAAATTGGTTACAACAAACAATTACTCAATACGAATCAGTAGTAAGCAGTAACAATATAAGAAAAATAAATTCAATGTCTGATCAATTAGAAAAGTGGCTACAAGAAATTGAATCTAGAGACAATACAGCATCATTCTTTAATGATGATTTTGATGGCTCACATGGAAGCTTTATGTCATGAAAACTTGTTGGCAGATTCTTGGTATTGAACCTACAAAAGATAAGACAGAAATAAAAAAAGCTTATGCAAAATTAATTGCCGTTTTTCATCCTGAAGAAAATCCAGAAAAATTTCAAGAAATTCAACAAGCCTATAAACAAGCACTGAATTATGCCAAAACAGGCAACATGGTCAGTAAAGTTACACAGAGCAATAGCGAATTAATAACCGAAAAAAAAGAAACCAATGTGACCATAAAAAAGGAAGTTAAAACTTCTGTGCCTAGAATCAAATTTTCGAGAACTTTAAGTTTAGAAGAAGAAATTAAAAGTATATTAAATCAACTAGAGGCATTCATAAACAAACCAATAGAATTAAGAGAACTAGAAGAAAGCTTTAAAAAATCTAATTTCTTAAAATATCACTTAGAATTTGAGATGATAAATGGTTTAATGGATTTATTGGATAAATATAAAAATAAGCTTTCACTAGATTCCTTAGAAGTCATTGAAAATATATATAAGACCAATGATATCCTTGCGAACGATGTTTCTATTGCGATCTTATCTCAAATCAAAGCAATAAAAAACAATGAAGAATATACAATTAGTAAACATTATGTTAATAATTTAAAGACTTCATTTGATCGAAATCAAATCATTGAACGTTATGCTAAGAATATAAAGGAATTAAGCAAATCTACAGAGTTAAAACCTAAAGCTAAACGAAAAGCCTTGGATGAACTACTCGAAAAATTAACTTATGAAGATATCGAAATAAATGAAGAACTTTATTGGATCATTAAAAATGAGATGGCTCCAATTATTGCAAAAGATGTATCTTCATTAGATTTATTGATGAAATACTTTAAACAATATGAAAAAGCAGAAAGAATTAGGCAACAAAAACTCCTATCAAAAACCACTAAGAAAGCGACATATCAATTATTAGGTGTGATGCTACTTCTAGTATTGATACTAAATATTCCAGCCTTTTTCATTAAACGTAATAAGGTAGAACCAACACCTCTGCCAACATTTGAACCTATTAATATTTTTAGTGATAATGAAAAATTATTTATTGAACATAAAGAAGAAAACATAGAATTTGTATTAAACTTTATGGAAGAAAAATATTATGTGAAATTTGAATTAGAAGAAGTTTATTGTTTAAACAAAACAGCAATTTTTACTTTTATTTCATTAGAAGATGGAGGTAAATATCGAGCTGTTGCAATGTTTAATGATGAAGGAATCGTAGAAATGGTTGGGATGGATCATGTAGTGTTGGAAGATGAAGAATCAGAAGACAACTAAATTGATTGTTGACAAGGTTAAAAAAGATATGTTACACTTCAAAAGGTTTGATGCATGAAAGAGGTGAATACAATGCTAAGAATACAAAGACATAGTTATGAAGATAATAAGTTCTATAGGGCTATTTTTAGTGTTGTGTTTTAAGTTACAAAAATTTTAAAACAACATTTTTGGCCCGCGATCGTAAAAGATTTCGGGTTTTTAATTTTTGGAAAGGGAAAATTATGTTAGAAATTAAAGGAAAATATAATAGTGCAAAAGTTTTTACAGATAATATTGAAGAAGAAGCAGTTGCACAAATTATGCATTTATTAAATCAAAAATTTATTGAAGGAAGTAAAATACGAATTATGCCAGACGTTCATTCTGGGGCAGGATGTACTATCGGAACTACAATGACAATTACGGATAAGGTGGTCCCTAATTTGGTAGGGGTGGATATTGGTTGTGGGATGGAAACGGTAATCTTAAAGGATACTCATGTTGAGTTAACAAAACTTGATAAGGTGATCCATCAAAACATTCCGTCAGGATTTGACATCCGAGAAAAGGCACATGCTTATACAAAAAAAATCGATCTTGAACAGTTGCGTTGTATAAAGTATGTAAACATTAATCGGGCAACATTAAGTTTAGGAACTCTTGGAGGAGGCAACCATTTCATTGAATTGGATAAAGATTCAAATGGGAAATTAATTTTAGTAATTCATTCAGGAAGCCGTAATTTAGGAAAACAGGTCGCAGAATATTACCAAAAAACTGCTTATCGTTTTTTAAATGAAAAGTCAGTCAATATAAAAGCACTTGTAGAAAAGTTGAAGTCAGAAGGGCGTGACTCTGAGATTGAAACAGAAATTCAAAAGCTTAAAGATGAACATTATGATAAGGCACTTGCGTATACAGAAGGAACATTGTTCGAAGACTATATGCATGATATCGAAATCGTTCAAAAGTATGCTGATTTGAACCGCAAAGCTATGGTCGATGTCATTGTAAAAGAAATGAAATGGAAAGTTGAGGAACAATTCACAACGATCCATAACTATATTGAAGTTAATACAATGATTTTACGCAAAGGAGCGATCTCTGCTAAAGCAGGAGAAAAAGTACTCATTCCAATGAATATGCGAGATGGAAGCTTAATCTGTATCGGAAAAGGGAATGAAGACTGGAACTACTCAGCACCTCACGGAGCTGGTCGATTAATGAGTCGTTCAAAAGCGAAACAGTCGATTACTTTGACTGAATTTGAAAAAACAATGGAAGGAATCTTTTCCACAACAATTAACCGCAGTACAATAGATGAAGCACCATTTGCCTACAAACCAATGGAAGAAATCATGAAGAACGTACAAGAAACTGTAGAAATCATCGAAAACATCAAACCAATCTACAATTTTAAAGCGGCAGAATAATCAAAAAAACCGAAGGTGTCTTCGGTTTTACTTTGTGTTGACCCAATATTTAGCTCCGTCATTAGTTCGAGATAAATGCTGGTAATTAATTAAATCTCTTCTTAAAGAGGCTGCATCATTAAATGTATGCCAAGCATCAATAACTTCATTCACTTCTTTTTCAGTATATTTTTTTCCTTTTTCAAATTTAGAGGCAAGATATTCATAGGCTAAGACTTGAAGTTTTTGCTTACCAGGTAAATGAATTAAACGATCGTCATCATCAACGTGAGTTACCAATTCTTCATAATCGATAGTGCTGACCATTTTCTCTAACAATGTAATCTTTTTTTCATCAAAATCAATTTGAACTTTACAGCCATAAGGAATGATACAACGAGGAGTTGCATGAGAAAAGTTAACGTTGTATAAAATCGGAACATCAACATCACTTAAGCAGTCAATCAATATTTGTTTATATTCATCATAATAAACTTCATCCGTAGGCTTACCGACAATCACAGCACGAACTGTTTCAAACACTTTCATTTCTTTGAATAAAAGAATTGCCTTTTTATATGTTTCTGGTGGCATTTTATCATCAGAGGTCTCAAAGAAGAAGACTGCATTTTTTAGTTCTTGAAGACTTGGGAAAAGCTTATATTTTGTACATATTTCAACTTGATCTGGTTGTTTATCATCTACAAACATACAATAAAGACTCTCAATGCAACCGCCTAAAAATTGACCTTGGATTTTACCAGACCCTTGAAGAACCTCATAACCACGGAGTTCTTCTTTTTTTATTCTAGGAACTCCCAATTGATCCTCAGTGTAGCTATCACGTTCCATGTACCAAACTGGACTTGATTCGATTTGTTTTAGATTGGGCTTAAATAATTGTTCAAACCACATTTTAGTATAAGGTAACATATCTTCTTCAAATTCTGCGATATCGGCTGTAAAGACAGGACCATAATAGGTTTTAAGTCCAAGCTTATATAAAGTTAAATGGTTGACAGTAGTATCTGAAAACCCAATAAATATTTTGGGATTATTTTGAACGATCTCCTTAAATTCTGGATCATCTAATAAGTAGGGTACTGTCAAATAAGTATCTTCTCCACCTATTGAACAGATAATACCTTTGATAGAAGGATCTTTAAATGCTTCCTTTAGATCAACCGCTCTTAGCTCAGGATGATCTTTAACGAAATCGATTCCTTTCAATGAATTAGGCATAAAGATAGGTTCTAAACCAAGTTCTGCCATTCTACGAATACCTAAATCAAGTTCGAACTTAATAAAGGGTTCACCAAGTAGCCCACTTGATAAACTTACAATGGCAACTTTATCACCTTTTTTTAATGCTTTTGGTTTTAACATAAACGACACCTCACTTGTATCATTATAACTCAAAAAGAAGAGAGCTCATAGCTCTCTCTAAACTTTCTTAACAGGAATTTGAATTTCAGTAGTAGTGATTTCAGGATTGTAAGGAGCACATGGATCATTAATGGCACAACCTCTCATTAGTCCATCAAAAACATAGCCATTAAATTCCATCCAAGCAGCTAGTTTTTCTATTGCCTGTGATGTCAGTTCATAAGACCCTGTAAAACGAATCGTTGCAGCAAGTGGTATAGCGTCATATGTTTTGTATACGAATCCATCTTTGTCTTCCTTCATTACATCAACGGGTACGGCAATTTCAACGTCAACATCATTTTCTTTATAATCTGGATCGTGATAAATGGAATATCCTCCAACTAAACATTCAACAGCTTCTTTCTCAATAAAATCTTTCATTCTAAACCATAAATCAAACTCTTGATCATAACTAGCGATATGATCTCTTAATGATAATACATTTACTGCTGGTAGTGATTTTAAAACAGCTTCTTCAATCATAGATTTTTCCTCCGTCATCGTCTTGCGATATTTTTTCAATCGATGAAGTTTGGCATTTTCTGAATCGATAGTCTGTTCAACCAGAGCTTGTTGAGTAGCGATCATTTCCTGAATGATGTGCTCATCTGTGCGATATTCAATCATCATCTCAATCTGTTCAACTAAAAAGCCCATATCTCGATATTTAACGATCTTGTTTACTAAGTTGATCTGTGATGCACTATAAAAGCGATATCCTGTATCAGGATCGATTTTCTTAGGTTTTATCAATCCATTCTTTTCATAATATCTCAGCATTCTTGGGGTAACTTTAACAAGTTGTGAAAACTCACCTATTCGAAACATATTTGCCTCCTTCTTGAGTTGTAATCCGGCTTACAAACATAATATAAACGTTGACACAATGACAGAGTCAATAGAAATTTAAAAAAGTAATAAAATTAAATTTCCAATCAAGCAAGTAACGGCAAAAGAAGCAATAGAACCATAAGTTACAAAGTAGAAAATATTATAGAAATCATTTAAGTTCTTTTTTTCAATTAAATATAATGAGCCTATACAAAGCGGAAAGCCTATCAACCAAATAATCAACTTAGGAATAACAACAGGAACATAAAATACAGTTAAGAGTCTAAATATAATAAGAATAGGAAAAATAATTTTTGACATTCGCATTCGCATGAAGAAATTCTCTTTAGTGATTTGTTGAATTGGAAGGTTCTGTTCAAGCCGTTTTTTCTTATCAAAATATATTAGTGTTTTTTCTATAAAAACGAAAATAAAAAGTAAGCTGGCAAAAATCATAAATACAGAATAGCTACCATAACGAGAATCAGAAGTTTCAAAAATGAAATAATATATGAAATAGATATAACATAATATTAAGATCGGTGTTAACCACTTGTTTTGCTTATTTAGAACTGATTCAATAACTTCAATCTTCTCTTCAATAGGCATTGTAGGAATGACCTTGTCTTTACTAGAACTTGTAAAGATTAGAAAAATATTTTGAGCACAAACAAAATTCCAACCAGCTGATTCACAATACTCAATATATTCCCACGCTTCTTTACTAGGATAACCATTTAAGAAAAATGCTTGTTTTTTAGTTATATCGATTGAGTAAAAACACTCTTTTGGTTCTCCCTTTTCAAATGTAAGAAAATAATAATGACTCATGGATTTTAAGAACCATCCTTTTGAAGCCATTTCATGTAAAAAGTCTTCAGCATGATTTAAATCAATTGAATTAAAAGGAAAATATACTTTCTTTAATTTACTCATATTGACTCCACTTGTGATGATTTAAGCCAAACCTCTTTGAATGTCTGAATGATCTCTTTTCTTTTCACTACTATAACAATAAATGAAACAATAGAAATAATAATTGCATAAATATCATAAAAGTTTCCATCAAAATAAGCGCCTAAAGTACTTGTGATGTTAAAAAGAATATGAACAGCTAAGCAAGTATATAAATCTTTATTTTTGATTCGATAGGTACAAAGAAGCAGTGACATAATAACTGTGCTGACACTTGCGACCCAATTAAAATGTAATATACCAAATATTAGTGAAATTATTATGATTGATACTTTGGGTCCATAAACAGAAAGTCGATCTAATAACAATCCCCTGAAGAAAAACTCTTCAAAAAAGGGACCAATCAATCCAATGATTATTATATCTATAAATAAAGAGCCAACATTAGTTGCAGGGGTAACATTTGATTCTACAGTAACAAACAGAGATAAAAGAATCGAAGAAACAAGAACCATAAAAGTATCAAACCCAAGAATTCCAATAACTTGAATGGTTCTATCCTTTATATCAATATCATGATTTAGTTTCATGAAACTAAGTGAAAGTTTGTTTCGTTTGATCCAAATAAATGCTGGAACACAGAAACTAAGAAAAGTGATTAAGGTAATGAAAGTGTATCTATTGTTCGCAAGAGTGCTAGCGAAAGAAGCAGTACTCATTACAAGAACTATTAAAAAGAATAACCACGCGACAAAATAAATAAACCCTGCTTTAACAAACTGTAGTATTGACTTCATATCTAAAACCTCCTTAAGATTTATCTAAACAATTGAAGAAAGTTACTTAGTAGATAAGTGGCAAATGTCGCAAGGAATGTTCCATTTACTAGAAAATAGTACCAACTATACAAATCTTTTAAATGCTTCCTTTCGCTTATATATAGTATCAATAATAGTATCGGTGTCAGATACCAATAGAAAACTAAATCATGAGCTATATTGAAAAAAGGCCTAAAAATATTAATAAGTATGAGAATTGAAGAATAACGCATCATTCTTTGTCTCATCAAATAATTCTCGCTTGATAAATATTGGATACTATTACCAGATTTAATGTTCTGTTTTTGTATTAAATACCAAAAACCGTAATCTGCAAAAGTAAAGATGACCATTAAAAACAAAATAGAAAGAATAATGGTCCATTCTAGTTCTAATGTAAGGCTGGTTTGTAAATAAAGATAAAACAATACAAATACAATAATCGCAAAAGGAATTATAATAAGAAGATTTTGTTTAAAGTAGGATTTAGTGATCAACTTTATCTTTTCTTCATTTGATATAGTAGGTATCGTTTTGTCATCAGGACTACTAAAGATAATCAATTTATTATAAAAATATCCAATATGATGCCATCCTACTGTTTCACAATAATCTATATACTCCATTGACTCATTTGGATAATCATAAAGAATATTATGTTTATCAAAAACATCAACTGAATAATAAAGCTTTTGTGGTTTATCTTTTTCAAAATAAAACACTTGTCGTTTGATCGACTTAAGTATCCAACCTTGACTTGCCATATCTTCTAAATAATTCTTCATAGCATCACAATCAAGGATACTAAAGTACATTCTTTTCTTAAGCATAGTGTTCATATTGATCACCCCTTATCTAAAATAATAATTTTATGAAAAATTCTATAACTACAGAGAATATTAAAGAAAAAATAGAACTATACGCAAAGAAGTAGAAAAAATCATTAAACTTTTTTAAATGTTTAAATTGCGTAATGAATAATAAAAATAAACAAAGTGAAAATTTAAACCAAAATGTAGAGGAGTGAAAAAAATTTTCGTTAGTTGTAACGCTTAATAGACTACTATTAACATAAAGCATAGGGATAATTAATTTCATTAATGTTTGTTTCATTTGGAATGTATCATTTGAGGTATATTCAATGGATTGATTAGTTAAATAGTTTTTCTTTTGTTTCATATACCACAAGAAGTCTTCAGACATCATTAAAGGGAATATTAGCGATTCACAGGCTGTGAGTATTACAAAATTTAATGACAGACCATATTTTACATATCCATATATTGTCATGGACATTAATAAAATATAAAGAATACCGAATTGTTTGTTTTGTTGTGAAATCAAATGTTTAAGCTGTTCAAGTTTCTCATCAGATAAGTAAGTAGGCGCTGGATTGTCGTTTTCATTATAGAAAAACATTAGTCCTTGATAACTACAAACATGGTTCCAACCATCAGTTTTATAGTATTCAATGTATTCAAGAACTTCATCAGAATTGATTTCACTACCCATAAAC
This sequence comes from Holdemania sp., assembly GCA_031551965.1. Lineage (GTDB taxonomy): Bacteria > Bacillota_I > Bacilli_A > Erysipelotrichales > Erysipelotrichaceae > CALVGQ01. The sequence continues at coordinate 83,133 of JAVBMW010000025.1, forward strand.
GTTGATTTCTTAAAAATATCTATAGAATAATATAATTCTTGAGGCTCGCTTTTTACAAAGTGAAACAAAGAAAAACCAGTATTAATTGATTTTAAAATCCATCCTTTTAAAGCCATTTTTTGAAGGAACAATTCAACATTTTTTAACTCAGTTAACCTAAAAGGAAAAAACTTGTTGCATGTTTGTCTGTTGATCATAATATCCCTCCTATTGCCAAAAAGACATTAAGCAAATGATTGAATAAAAAAGAAAAGATAATAGTGATAGATAATACATAGTGAATAGAATGAATATTTTTAAGCTTCTTTCTAAAAATTAATAAACAAAAAATAAGAATTAATGGAAAAATAAATAATAGATAGTTGTTTATTGTTTTAGTTAATGGGAATGGAGTTAAAGTAATTATTAACATAATTAAGATTAAGGTTAATGAGATTTTATTAAAGAGTTGCTTCAATTTGAAACTCTCTAATGGGATTGAAGAAATTTTGTGTCCTTTAGATATGGATTTTTTTTGTTCAAAATACCAAATAAGAAAATCGAATTCTTTCAAAAAAACTGCCGAAAATAAAGCAAGATAAAATAAATACAAATCATTAGAACCTCGAAATAAAAAGGTAATAGCCCAAATAATAGATAAAATAAATATACCAGATGAGGCTTTGGTGATTTTAAATAGTTTATCTTCATAATCAGTGCTTATTGGTATTGCATTTGGATCTAAAGAATAAAAGAAATAAACATGGTTAGAGTTGTTTCCAATATAATTGTAACCAGCTTCTTTACAATAATCTGTATACTCATCAACTGACCCAAACAAATTATCTACAAATGAAAATTTTAAATATTCTACAGAATAAAATATTTTTTGAGGTTCTATTTTTTCAAAGGTAAAAAGAAGTAGTAGAAATTTTACTCAATTTCCAACCCATAAGAGCATATTCTTCTAGAAGGTCTTTGACTGCGTCACATTCAAATGGATTGAAAGATATATATTTTTTCATTTGATTATTCATAACGATCACCTAATCAACCATAAATAGTTGAATCAATATAATATAAATAATGAAGGTGATGAAAAAAGTGAAAATATAATAAAGTACATGGTTATCATGATCGGGATTTTTAATTTCAAATGGTACCATCAACAATCCCCATATGACCATAAATGTGCTACCACCTAATGGTGAGAAAAGTTTAAATGAATCATGAAGTAAAAATTGAGAGATAGCAGATGCAAAAGCTGCAAGACCTACAAAGCATATTACAAGCAAATCAAAGCTTATTTGTTTCTTTAGATTTGGCAAAGAGATGCATTGGATCGGAAGTCGTTGTTTCAAATTTTTCTTTTGTTTAAAATACCACAAGTAATAATTTAGTGCTTTTGGAATAGCTAATAAAAATAACAAGCTAAAAATTACAGATAGAAGGATATATCCATTCACTGAAGTAGGTACAAAATTAAACCAACTTCTTAACGTGGCTATTATAAAGAATAAGATAAACAATTGTTGATTGCGTGAAGCACGATTAATATTGCGAAATTTTGCTTCTTGATCGGTAGTGATAGGCATCATGTTTTCATTGGTAGATACAAAATAGCTTATATATTTGTTTGTACATATATGTTCCCATCCTGCATCTTTACAAAAATCAATATAGTCGACTGCATCACTTGAAGGAGAAGTATTAAAAAGAGATTTATCTTTAAAAACATCGACAGCGTATGATAATTTTGCAGGTTCGATTTTGTCGAAATAGTAAGTATATCGAAAAACTTTTTTTAATTTCCAACCTTGAAGTGCCATCGCTTCGAGGTGTTCTTTTATGGCATCACATTGTTGAGGATGCGTTAAAAAAATAGAATCAAACACACTAGGATAAGTTTTAACTTTTTTAGACTTATTCATTTTAGACCCCCCTTAATAGAGCATAGTGATAATGACTGCATAAAGTACAACACCTATAAAGAAACAAATATATGTGTAGAAAACTCGGGAACTACGAGAAAGATTTAATTTGTTGATAATGAATTTTGATATAAACCAAATTCCTATAAGACATACTGAGGTAATCGCAAATGGCTCTTTATCAATAAAAACAAGTGGCAAATATATGAATAAAACCAAAATAGTGAACACAGCGATTGAGAACCAATAACATAGTTGTTTGATTTTAAGTTTTTGATAAGTTCCGAATTGTATCGTAAGACCCATTTCAATTCTTTTCTTTTGTTTCATTTTCAAAATTGTTAAACTTGAAAGGAAAAGAATACAAGTTAAAACAATAAAAATTAATATGTTTTTGATTAGACCAGGTGCAAAAGTTAAAGCTAAAAGTCCATTTAATAAAGTTGTTATGAATGGAGCTTGTAATCTTTCATATGCTGAACAAATCAGCTCAAATTTTTCTGCATCACTTGTGCTTACTGGAGGGATATCAAAAGAATCAGAAACAAAATAGTTCATGAAACGATTAGTACAAATATGGATCCAACCTGCTTCCTTACAATATTCGATATAATCTAAGGTTTCCTTTGTAGGGTTTGTATCTAAGAAAGAAATGGAAGGAAAGACATCAACTGAGTAATTGAGTTTTTTTGGCTCTATTTTTTCGAAATAAAATGTAAAACGATAAACACTTCTAAGTTTCCATCCCTTAAGTGCCATATCTTCTAAAAATTCTTTGATCGCATCACAATCATTAGGCAAAGTAATTAATTTTCGGGTTGTTGTATTATTTGTGTTCATACTTGCCCTCCAATAAATCTTTTCCATCAAGATATAGAGTTCTTAGTCGCTTATGCTCTTCAATTAAAAGTTCTTCACCATAATTTGTGATAATGTACCATCGTTTACGTCCATCTTTTTTTGTTTGTTTAATAACACCGTTGCTTACAAATTTATCAAGCATGGCATAAACAGTACCAGGGCCAACGATTACTCGATCATTTGAAATCCTTGCAACTTCATTCATAATGTCAGTTCCACATTTTTCTTGTGTCAATGTTAAAAGAACATAGTACATTGGCTCTGATAATGTTTGAAATTGTTCTCTAGGCAAGTTGAGTCACCTCTCTTATATCGAGTGTCGATATTGATTAAATAAAGTCTAACATCGAGACTCGATATTGTCAATATACTAACGTTTTCTTGTTATAAAATAGTTATAAAAATGTCAAAAATACCTTTATTTACAAGGGTTTATGGTTTTAGCCCAAGCACATATTGACAAGTTTAAATATAATGATTACATTGAATGTAAGTAGGTGCCAATATGATAAGCAAACTTAAATATTTTTTTAACTCAAATTATTTTGATAAGCATTTGCCACTAGATTATCGATTGAATATGATTTTCTTTTTGGAGTCACTATGTATATCGATTTTATCAGCAACCACAAACACAATATTGAATAAAGGTATATATGGTGTTATTTTTCAATGGAGCTTTATTGCGTTTTGTTTCTATGTTCTATTCAGCACATATGATTTTAGAATGAAGATTCAAAAACCATTATTATTGTTTACAGCTTTTGTTTATATTCCGTTTTTGTTTTTTCAGACTGCCGGATATAATGGGACAGCTGCTTTATTTGCGATTCTTTCAATGTTGTTACTAACGGTACTGTTTTCTGGAAATATACGATATATAATAATCACATTGAATATTTTATTATGGATCATTATTTGCTTTATTCAGTTTAAGTATCCACATTTAGTTGTGGATCATGGAAGTGAACAAGCTAAGTTCATCGACTATATTGTAGCTTTAGTTTTAACGTTAATCAGTATTTCTGTTGTAGGGGTTTACTATCGAAATCAATTTGAGGATGAAGCAGATCGCATTAATCAATTAAATTCAACTCTAGAAACTAAAAACGAAAAACTAGCCGATTTAGCTACAAAGGATTATATGACTGAAACTTATAATCGCAGGTACTTGATGATGCATTTAGATTCAGTGCTTGGAAAAGAAGATGAAAAACAACTATGTTTATTAATGTTTGATTTGGATGATTTTAAACAAATCAACGATGATTATGGACATCTTTGGGGTGATGAAATATTAATTGAAGTAACTAAAGTTGTTAAATCAATTTTGAGACAAAATGACTTTATCGCAAGATATGGTGGAGAAGAATTTGTGGTTATACTTCATAGAACACCAATAAAAAACGCTATTGAAGTAGCGGAAAGAATAAGAAAAGAAATTGCAAATATTCGAATAGATAATGATCATAATGTATCTGTAAGTATTGGATTAACTGCATACGTAGAAGGAGATACAGGCGATAAAATTATTGAACGTGCTGATTTAAAACTATATATGGCAAAGAAAAAAGGGAAAAATCGCGTCGAACATTAAAGTTTTTTAAAAATTTGCTTGACAGGTTATAAGCTAGAGGATAAGATTAGAACTATAAAAACGTTGAAAAGAAAAGTATCTTCATGAAACTTAACATAGAGAGCCTTGGAAGTGGTGAAACAAGGATAAGGATTAATGATGAGAAAATGGTCTTGGAGTTGCATGGGTGAGGGAAATCTAAACCTATGACGTGAGCGCCCGTTAAAGCGATAGAGTATAACTTAATATATTAAGCGTACTTGAAGAGGTTAGTTTAGTGATAAACTAGCGAATTAAGGTGGTAACACGTGATATTATATCCCGTCCTTTATATAGGATGGGATTTTTTTTACTAGGGGGGTAATAAAACATGTTAAGACTGGAACATGTCAGTAAAACATTTGAAACCAGAAAAGATGATGTACATGCAGTAGTAGATGTCAGCCTAAAAGTTCAAAAAGGAGAAATCTATGGCTTGATTGGATTTAGTGGAGCAGGGAAGTCAACGTTGATTCGTTTGATCAATCTGCTTGAAAAACCAACCAGTGGTGAAGTCATTGTGGACAATGTAAATCTGACAAAATTAAATGAAAAACAACTTCGTGAGCAACGAAAAAAAATTGGAATGATATTCCAACATTTCAATCTAATGCGCTCCCGTACCGTTTTCAACAATATTGCTTATCCATTAAGCGGAAGCGGTTTATCAAAATCGGAAATTAAAGACAAAGTTACGAAATTATTAAAATTGGTCGAACTGGAAGATAAGGCAGATGCTTATCCGTCTCAATTATCAGGAGGGCAGAAGCAGCGGGTTGCGATTGCCAGGGCATTGGCAAATGATCCGAAATTACTTCTCTGCGATGAGGCAACCAGTGCTTTGGATCCTCAAACAACACGTTCAATTTTACATCTTTTAAAACAAGTGAATCGTCAGTTAGGAATAACGATTGTTCTGATAACCCATGAAATGGGTGTCATCAAAGAAATCTGCGACCGTGTAGGAATCATGGAAGATGGACAAATTAAAGAATCAGGTCAGGTAGTGGATATTTTTTATGAACCGAAAGAAGAAATCACCAAAAATTTTATTTCAACAGCACAAAACTTAGATAAAATTGTCGAACTTATTGAAGATGATTCTGAAATCACTCGATTAAAACCTGGCGGTAAAATTGCTTTATTGTCCTATAACACAATCAATACCAATGACGCTTTGATTTCAAAAATATCCCGTGACTTTAATGTTGATGCTAACATCATCTTCGGGAATATTGAAGTCTTCCAAAATAAACCATTAGGTCGTTTAGTTGTCATCTTTAATGGACAGACAAAAGATATTGAGCAGTCAATTGATTTTTTGAAAAAATCCGATGTGAAAGTAGAGGTTATCAAATCATGTTAGAACTATTATTGCCTTTATTTCCAAACTTCGTGAAACTCTGGCCACAATTCGTGAAGGCAATTGGAGAAACGATTCAAATGGTTGTTTATTCTGGGAGTTTCTCGTTTGTGATTGGACTATTCTTTGGTATATTGCTTACAGTGACTAGACCTGGTGGTATCATGCAACAAAAGATCATCTACAATTTGATCGACAAGGCAATCAATATTATTCGATCAATTCCATTTATTATATTGATTGTCATGCTTATAAGTGTAACTCGAGCTTTGGTTGGTACAGCAATCGGGGTAAAGGGAGCGATCTTTCCACTCATTATAGGAACAGTTCCGTTCTTCGCAAGACAAGTCGAAACAGCTATTGCTGAAGTCGATAAAGGGTTGATTGAAGCAGCCCAATCCATGGGAGATAGTCCATGGCAGCTTATCTTCAGAGTATTTTTAAAAGAAAGTATCCCCAGTATTGCCCGAGTAACTATGGTAACGGCAGTGAATCTGGTGGGACTTACCGCAATGGCAGGTGCTGTTGGGGCAGGCGGACTTGGAGATTTCGCCATTCGCTTTGGTTATCAGCAGCGTATGAATGATATGACATTCGCAGCTGTTCTGGTAATTTTATTGATTGTAACTGTGATTCAAACCATTGGTAATTTAATTATTAAAGTGACAACTCACTAAGGGAGAAAGAAAATGAAAAAATTATTTAAAACAGTACTTGCCTTCAGTTTATTACTAGGGCTTTCCGCATGCAACAGTAAACCAAAAGAACAAGAAGTAACCATCGTTAAAGTAGGTGTCGTAGGATCCTATAATGATCAATGGGATACTGTCAATGAAATTTTAGCCAAAGACAATATTCAAGTTGAACTAGTTGCCTTCGGTGATTATTCACTTCCAAACCGTGCTTTAGCTGATAAAGATATCGATTTGAATGCTTTCCAACATCATGCCTTCTTAGAAAATGACTGCACTAAAAACAACTATGATTTAGTAGCAATAGGAGATACGTTGATCGCTCCATTAGGAATTTACAATAACAAAGATAAAATTAGTTCAGTAGACCAGTTTAAAGATGGTGATATTATTGCGATTCCAGCAGATGCTACAAATGGAGGACGTGCTTTAAAATTATTAGAAGAAGTAGGTCTTATCAAATGTGATCCAGCTACTGGCTGGCTACCAACTGTAGCTGATATTGAATATATAGTTAATGTTCAAATAATGGAACTTGAATCAGGAATGTTGGCAAATACATTACCAGATGTTACAGCTGCTTTGATCAATGGGGGTAATGCCTTCACTGCTGGTTTAAACCCAACAAAAGATACAATCTATATGGAAACAATCGGTGATAATGCAGCTCGCTTGAAAAACATTATTGCTGCACGTACTGAAGATAAAGATAACGAAATCTATTTGAAAATTGTAGCTGCATATCAAACTGATGAAGTAGCAGCAAAACTTGATGAAGCTTATGATGGTGCATTCCTTCCAGCTTGGAAATAAGTCTTATGGAATTAGCTGAATTTGTATTAAACCAAAAAGAATATTGTACGGATTTAAGAAGATGGTTTCATATGCATCCGGAACCTTCTCTTAAAGAATACAATACGGCAAAAAAAATAGAAGAAGAACTCGATAAGCTCAAAATTGAGCATAAGCGTGTCGGTGAAACTGGTGTGGTAGCATCCATTTTCGGTCAACCTTCTGATAAAGTACTTGTGATTCGTGCAGATACAGATGCTTTGGTAATGCAAGATTTGAAGGAAAACTGTAGTTATCGTTCTTTGAATGAGGGAATTGATCATGCTTGTGGACATGATGGGCATACTGCATCCTTACTCACAACAGCCAAAATCTTAACAGAAATGAAAGATCAATTTAATGGTGAAGTACGTTTGTTTTTTCAACAATCGGAAGAAAATGGGCAAGGGGCAAGACAATTTGTCAAAGCTGGACACCTTGAAAATGTAAGTAGAGTTATTGGCTATCATGGGACGTCTGATTTAGACATTGGAGTTGTTTCTTTGACACCAGGACCAAACTGTGCAGCATGCGACTATTTCAAAATTACAGTTAAAGGAAAAGGTGCGCATGTCTCAGTACCTCATCAAGGGGTAGATGCATTGTATATTGCCAGTCAGATCGTCGTTAATCTGCAATCTATTGTCGCTAGACAGACCAGTCCATTAGATACAGTTGTTGTAGGAGTCGGTGTACTTCAAGCGGGAACTTCATACAACATTATTGCAAACGAAGCGATACTTGAAGGAACCACAAGAACCTTTACGCAAGAAGCTCGTGAGAAAACAAATCTTAAAGTTACTCAAATTGCACAAGAAATCGCAAAATTATACGATGCTGAAGCAGAAGTTGAGTTTCAAAGTTTTGCAAATCCTCTTATTAACAATGAAACGGTAGCACTAGAGCTAAAAGATCAAGCCGAAAAAATTCTTGGGATTGAAAATATCAGACAGAATACATCGAAGCGCTTAGGTGCTGATGACTTCGCAGACTTTCTACAAATAGTTCCAGGTTGTTATATGTTTGTCGGAACTCGTAATTCGCATGATCCAAATACAGCAATGGCACATCATCATGGATTATTTGATATTGATGAACAAAGTATGTTGATTGCAACAAATGTATTTGTAAATTATGCATTATGGTACTTAAATAAGATTTAATAAAAAGAGCATTCACGATAGAGAAATCAAATTTCTATAACGTGAGGCTCTTTTCATTTTTCCAGTTAATAACTCGTTGATATATTATTTATAGAAGTAATTGATCGAGACTCATCTATAACATGTTTGATAAGTATTTCCTTTTGTATCTACAAAATCAATGAAGTGATAATTATCTAAAGGAAGATCATCAATTTCAACACCATTTTCATAAGCTGTCAGACCAAGAGCTTTAAAGTTTATTAGCTGTTCATCTATTTCTGTTGAACAAGCACTTACTTTCTCCATAACAGTACTATTGATTGAAAAATCCTTGTTTTCAAACTCTGTGGGTCTCAAGTAAACTTTATAATCAGGATAAAATTTAGGATAATAATAAAATAGTTCATCTTTAATTAAACTTATAAAATAATCTATGATTGCATCCTGTGGGTCCAACATTTCGACACCATTGACATTGAAAGAAGTGCCACATTCATCTTTAAGAACTAGAGTATTTCCAAGTTTATCAGTAATCGTTACGGTTACAGGGTCGATTTCCTGACCGGAAGCGAGATGATAAACACAACCCATAACATCTTCAGGATGAGTATATCCAGACATTGTAACGTTTTTGACCTTATCAACAAACAAATCTCTAGCTTCATCAGTTTTCAAAGTTAAATGACTACTTCTTGTGCTATTTATAAATATATCAGCTTCAATAGATGAAATATCATTCATAAGGAAAATACCAATAGGTATATCCTTGCCAGTTAAAATTGCTTCTTTGGATTCCTTACTCAATTCCAAAGAGCTATTAAAAGGTAATTCAGATACAGAGATTGTAACATCATCGATAGTTATAAAATGTCCGTCATGAAAATTCATCAAAATAACTTCATTCTCAATAAGCAATTCAATAGTAAAATCTTCAAAAAGAATTAAATCACTTTGAACATTATGATCAGCTGCAATTTCACTTTGAAATGGATAATTGACTTTCTCTAGTTTTGTACCATTACTATAAGTTATTGTACAAATAAGAGAATCATCAAACTGTTCCAAGGAAATTCCACTTTCACTTATAATCGATTTATCGTTTCGCTCCTCTTGCTTTTCAACTCTTTCACATCCCATAAAAACAAGAATAATTAATAAAGGAAGTATAACTAATTTTTTCATAAACTTGCCTCCTATAAATGTTTAGTAAAGAAGAACATTATAAACACTCTTCTTATGTGATTTCAATATCTAAATATATACGAAGATAATTTTTCTTGAATTCGAATCAAAAGATGAACCATTATAAATTTACAAAACACAAGATCACTTTTTTAATTTCTCTAATTCTTTTTCTGCATATTCTTTTTCGGCTTTCAGCTCGTCAAGATATTTTTCCAAATCTTTGACACTTTTATTTTCTTCTAACCTAGTCTTTATTAAGTCTTCTTGCAGAATTATATCATTTGTAAGAATTTTAATTCTCATTTCATAAATCTTTATTTTATCGTCTTTCGTATATACTTCGCTACTGGGAGTTGGAGATACCTCGACAGAGTCACTAGCATAGCAACCAAACAAAGAAATCAATATTAAACATAAAATTATTTTCTTAATCATTTTTAGTTAATCCCCCTTACTTCATTATTTTGTATATTTTTATCTCTCTTGTTCCGAGTTTTTTGATAAAAACACAAATTGATCGAAAATGGAAAGCCTATAAAACACAGTATTAAATTAGGCATGGTTGATTCATAAAATTTCATAAATGACCAACTACCATCTAAAGCGGATCCGCCAATTGACATTACAATCATAAATGTTTCAAAAGAAAGGCATAATACAAGCATAAAAGCAAATCCCACACATAGTTTAATAAACATATTTAATGACTTAGAACGAATAAGCAAGATAATATTTAAAATTGAGCAAAAGATAAATCCTATGCAAAAAAACCATTCAATATAAACGATCTTATAAAAGAAATAACCATAATGCTTACCTAGTATTAAAGTCATGCCTGCATGATAAAACATTATGATAACACAAATTAATATGATTACATTAATAAGTATAAATATTGGATTTATCTTTTTTATATTCATAGTCAGCTCCTTATATATTCCTAAAATTAATCAATTACGGTTTCTCCACTACTTCATCATACCTTGCCTTTCTTAATTCAAATATAACTATAGTCGCAAATAATGTCAACATGTAAAATAAAAATAATGAAAAAGTTTTATTGAAATTAGTAATAGTGATATACATATTGTAATTTTAGACTATATAAAATATAATGCTTTTAGAAGGAGAATTTTAAATATGAATATATCACCATCAGAATTAATAATCATGGACGTTTTGTGGGAAACTAACGAGCCACTCACAAGTAGTATGGTCTATGATCGAATTAACGCAATTTATCCAGATAAATGGCAATATCATACGATCGTTACATTTTTATCGCGGCTAGTTCAAAAGAAGGCAGCAAAATATAATGTAGAAGGAAGAAATTATTTATACTATTCAAATGTGGAAAGAGATGCATACTTCAAAAAATATATTAATGAAAAATTTGATAAACATCACATTGATTCTTCTGTTGCATTTATTGGATTATTAGGGGAGAAATATACTAAAGAGAACATAGATGCTGCTAAAAAATTACTTGAGGAATATAAAAAGAAATGATGATTTATGTTCAAGTAAAAATTTTGTTGTCCGCAATAATAATAAGCTTATGTATTCTGATGTGGGCTTTAATTCTTTATTTATATAATAGACTTCATAAAGGTTATTCACCTAAACAACATTATCTTATATTTCGCTTTTTCTTGTGGTTTGTAACACTATTCGCGATAATTATTGTATATTTTGTCTTACAAAAATGGGCTAGTGTAACAATAATACCATTCGTATCTCCTGATTTTGAGTTTATTGCCTCAATGCATCGTTCATATGGAAATATTTTTGTTCTTTTTAGTCCGGAGCAACTAAATTACATTTTTATGATTTGGTTTGGTACCGCACTATTATTTTTGATTTTTGATGTGAACAATTATTTCATCAATAAAAATCAATTAATGAAAGCATCGAGGATTGATCCGAAATTAGATGCTTTATTGAACGAAGTGAAAGAAGAACTTCATATCAAAGATAAAATATTAGCTTATTATTGTGAAAGAATCGCAACCCCTGCCATAATAGGTTTTCTAAGACCTTATATTTTAATTCCTGATATCTTTGAAACTAATGAAGAAATAATGGCAATTAAACACGAACTAACACATCATAAGAAAAAAGATTTATGGATCAAATGGTATTTAATTGTTTTAAAAAGATTGTTTTGGTTTAATCCAGCTATCTATTATATTGCAGGCGGATATGATTTTTTAAGAGAATCTTCTTGTGATGAAATTGTAATAAGCAATTCAACAGAACTGGAAAAAATCGCATATATCGAGGCTATAATCAAAGCAGCGGAATACGCAAATTCAAGTTCAAGAAAAGTTGTGTCTGTATCATTAGTTGATCAAAAAAAAGACCATTTAATTAGGAGAATAGATGTTATGTTAAAAAATAAAAATAATAAATCTACTAAATTTGTACTAAGTTTTGTATGTGTGTTAGGAATGCTATTTACTACAGCGAATGTCTATGCATTATCTGAAGGTATTTATTATATTGCGAATAATTATGAGCTTGGAACTTTTGATAAAAGGGAGCTAATTAATCATGAAATTCCAATGGATTTTGTAGGAATGGTAGAAGTGGCATTTAGTGATTATGAAATGTGTGATATGCAGTATATAGTAAAAGGAAGCAACCCATTTTCGTTTACATTAGAAAAAGAGGAAAGAAAAGTTATTTCATCAGGGACATATAAAAAAGATGAGGTAGTAACTATTGCGTTTAGTTGCTCACCTACATCAGGTGCATTTAAACTCACCTTTGGAGATGCTACTTATACATCAAGAAATGGGTCGATTGTGGCTACGATTACAATTAAAACAACTGGAACTTATTATTTAACTCTAGAAAATTTGTCGGCCGAAAATAGCATTTCAATTACAGGATTCATCTCATATTAATATTGAACGAGGTCTTAATGCCTCGTTTTTAAAACCGTTCTTTTTTCATCTTTTAGCGCATATGCTATATCAAAGGTGGGGCTGAAGATGAATATACAGGTCATAAATTTTGAAATAAATAAAGAACACTATGTAATTACCAGAATGTTAAAGACAACTAAGAATAACCACATCGAATATTTACCAAGCCATTGTTATAAAAAGGGAAAAGAAGTGGATTGTTACATCTTGATCACAAGACAAAAAGAACATAGTTTACTCGATTGGTGTCAACTACATGATTTGCCTTTAGAAAAATGTATTATATTTAATCAATATGAGATGAATCAATTCATTCATTGGGTTGGAGTTAATATCTTTGATAAAGATGTGGATTTTGAAAAAATGTGTCAATTTATGATGTGTATAAGAGAAGAGAATCCGGAAATTGATTTCTTTACAAACTGTCAAATAAGATCTGGTAAAATAAAAAAAGAACATGATTATGATCTTTGTGTACAATCAATTTTGAAACAAAATCCCAACTTACCTAAAGATTCAATGATATTTTTATTTGTAAAAGAGAAATCAAATTATTTGTTGCCTGAACCAGAGTGTAAGAAAATAAATTTGTATCAATATTCAATTCGAGGTGTATCTGAAACATATGACTATTTATTGATCAACGAAAGAAATTAAAAAAGAAGACCGAGGTCTTCTTTTGTTTAGCTTGTCTTTAAGTTTAATTAAATCTTATTAACGTTGCTAGCTTGTGGTCCGCGATCTCCGTCTGCTACGTCAAAGCTAACAGCTTGACCTTCATCTAAAGTTTTGTAACCATCTGTTTTGATTGCTGAGAAATGTACAAATACGTCTTGTCCATCATCAGATGTGATAAATCCGTATCCTTTTTCAGCGTTGAACCATTTTACTTTACCTGTGCTCATTAATTTTACCTCCACACGATATCTGGCTAATAAAAATTTCCTACATAGAAATTGTGCTAAATTACACAATTTCGATTGTTAGGAAATCAATGTATAGCTCAAATATAGTTATATAGTACCACTCAGGGTATTGAATGTCAAAGATTATTAATAATATTTTTTCTTTAAGATTTCGACAAAATGCGATAAAATATGCATTTTTCACAAGCAACACAAAAACAAGGTGGTTAGAATTAACTATTTTTGTTTTGAAGTGCGATTAAAGTAAATATAGTATGCTATAAAAAGGATAGAAGAAGCAATCCAACTTAAAGGATAGGCAGCTGCAGTATGAAGTAGGCTTGGGTATTTTTCAACATAAAGAAGAATCCAACTAATGCGTACTACACAGATACTAAGCAAAGTAATCAACGTTGGAACTAATGTATTTCCGTGTCCTTTAATGTCTGCTGAGATGATTTCAGTATCAACATAGATCAAGTAAGCAGGGGCCATAAATCTTAGCATAGAAACGCCAAGAACTAGTGTAGCGTTATTGTTTGTAAAGATGGATACAAGTTGTGGAGCGAATAAATAATAACATAAACATAAAATACCACCCGATATGTAAGCGTAGATCAGACAGTACTTTACTCCTTCTTTAGCTCGCTTGAATTGTTTTGCTCCTAAATTTTGACCAATTACAGTACTTGCGGTAACCCCAAATCCAGTCATCAAAATCCAAAAGACAGAATCTATTTTTCCACAGATTGCCCAAGCAGATATAGAATCAGTACCTAGTTTATTTACACTTGAAAGTAAAACAAGGTTGGTCATTGAATAAAGTAAAGAGGAGAAGGCAAGAGGTAACCCGATTTTTAACAAGCGACCAATTAATGTTGGGTCTAGTTTAAGTGTTTTAAAATCAAGGCCGATATCACTTTCTTTATGAGTAAACATAATATAGATCACTGCTAAACCAGTTAATTGAGTGAGTACATAAGCTAAGGCAACACCAGTAAGTTGTAATTTAAAAAATATTACAAGGATGATATCTAAAACAATATTTAATATGAACATGCCAGATTGCGTATACAGTGGTCTTTTTGTTTCACCCATGGCCCGCAAAATATTGATTGCACAAATGACCACTAAATTTGGTATAAAACCGAAGGAAACAATTTTTATGTAACTTACAGATTCTTGAAGTATGGTATTAGGAACATTTAAGAAAATGAATAAGTGTTCTATTCCAAAATGGACAAGGAATACCGCAAGAATAGCTAAGATAAAAGATAGAACTAAAGCATTTTTAATAATTGATTTCAATTGATCAAATTGATTGCTTCCAAAACAATGAGATACAAGGATCATAGCTCCGGTACTGATACCTAAAGTAAAACCATTAAATAAACCTACAAAGGTGGCAGGAGCACCTCCTGCAATAGCCATGGCATCTGAGCCAATACCTTGACCAATAATCATTCCATCTGCAGTATTATATAATTGTTGGAAAAGCCCACTAATCAAAATTGGAAATAAAACTTGTAATACTACTTTTGCCATATTGCCACGAGTTGCGTTGATTTTTCTTTCGGACATGGTATTTCTCCCAACTATTACAACAATTAGTATAGAATATTAAACAATAAAGTAAAGATAGTTTTGACTAAAACTAGTAAAAAATACTACTCAATACTATAATAAAGAAGAAAGGTCGTGATGATTATGAGTAAGATAACAGTAGTTGGTAGTTTTTCGATGGATTTAAATATTTTAGTTGATGAATTTGTAAAACCATCACAAACAATAATAGGAAAAAAACTGATCAAAACTCCAGGTGGAAAAGGAGCAAATCAATGTGTTGCGATAGCACGTTTAGGCGGAGATGTTTCCATGATTGGAATGCTTGGTGAAGATGGTGATGGACAAAGTATCAAGGAGTTATTCATTAATGAGAATATTAATGTCGATCATGTATTAACGACTTCAAAAGAACCTACAACAGTCGCACTAATTGAAATCAATAAAGAAGGGCAAAATCGAATTATTGTTGTACCTGCAGCAAATTTTGAATACAGTGTAGAAGATTTACTTAAGGTGAAAGATACTATCACAAGTTCAAAATTAGTAGTTTTACAATTGGAAATGCAAATGGATGTCATTAAAAAATGCATTGAGATCTGTGATCAGGCAAATGTTGAAGTATTGTTGAATCCAGCACCAGCTCAGATATTGAGCAAAGAACTGCTTGAAAAAGTAACCTATTTGACACCCAATGAAACAGAGCTTGCGTTATTAACTTCAATGCCTACTGAAACAATGGAAGAGATTGAATCAGCTGCAAATAAATTAGTAAGGTTAGGTGTTAAAAATGTTATTGTAACGTGTTCCAGCAGAGGTGCCATGATCGTGAATCAAAACGGTGCTCAACTCATAAGCGGATATAAAGTTGAAGCAATTGATACCGTTGCAGCAGGAGACAGCTTCAATGGGGCATTTGCGACTCAAATTACAAGCGGAAAAACCATTGAGGAAGCTGTAAAATTTGCCAATGCAGTAGGTGCAGTTTGTGTCACAAAACAAGGTGCAATCTCATCACTACCAACTCTAGAGGAAGTCGAGAATTTTTTGAAGAATAACTAGAGAAAGGATTATAATGAACACACCACAATTAAATACAGAACGATTGATCTTGCGTCGTTTTACATTAGAAGATGCAAAAGATTTTTATGATTTGATCAATGATCAAACAGTAAACACATATTTACCAATACTTCCTTTTAAAACATTAGAGGAAGCTGAAGGATTTATACAAAGAAGTTACATTGATAATTATCAAAGAGAGATTGGTTTTAAATACGCGATATGCTTAAATTCCAATAACAGATTAATTGGTTATTGTATTATGAGTAATCAAGAAAGTCATGATTTTGGATATGCACTCAAAAAAGAATTTTGGGGTAATGGCTATGTAAATGAGGCTTGTGTAGCAATAGTTGAAGAAATCAAAAAATCAGGAATTTCTTATATTACCGCAACTCATGATAAAAACAATCTTAAAAGTGGTAATGTTATGAAAAGACTGAATATGAAATATTGTTACTCCTATGTAGAAATGTGGCAGCCTAAAAACATTGAAGTAACATTTAGGATGTATCAACTTAATTTTGATGGAACTGATCGAGTATACAAAAAGTATTGGGAAGAAAATTCAAATCATTTTATTTAAATAGGAAACAAGCGGGATTCTTTCCCGCTTGTTTTGCGTTAGCATTTATCGCCGATTTTGTAGATGTTGAGAATAACTGCTGGTGAACAACAATCATCTTTACGTTTGTGGTCTTTGTCACATTCATGTTCACATTTGTCATGATCTTTTTTGTGGCAACATCCAAGGTCGAGTTTGCATCCTTTGTTGAACACAACTAGTTCATTTTCACAATCTACTTCGATCAAAGTAGCTGCGATATAAGTTTTACATTTATCGTGATCTTGATCAATATGCAACATTGTAGTTTCGATTTCTTTATCACCTAAACATACTGCGATGCATCCTTCTTCTTTACCACTTACATTTGCGATCAACTCAAGATAGTAAACTCCATCTTCTGCTAAGTGGATTACCCCATCATGCAAAAAGACATTCTTTTTAACAGTAATGTGCTTAAAACATACTTTATCATCTTTATCTAAGCAAAGATTGTGGTCAGTGTAAGCTGTGATATAAGCTGGTTTGAAACATCCGTCACCTTTTGGACCTTTAGGTCCGCAATCGCCTTTGTCTCCCTTACAACCTTTTTCACCACAGTCCCCTTTGTCACCCTTACAGCCTTTTTCGCCTACAGGGCCTTGAGGACCAAATGGACCTTGTGGACCTCTTGGACCACAATCCCCTTTATCACCTTTACAACCTTTTTCACCGCATTCGCCCTTAGGACCTCTTGGTCCCATTTGTCCGCAATCTCCACAATCACCCTTTGGACCACGAGGACCCATTGGACCGCAATCTCCGCATTCCCCTTTTGGACCACGAGGACCCATTGGGCCTGGACATCCACGATCCCCTTTAGGACCTCTAGGACCAGGAATGCAACAATCATGACGATTAAATTCACGATCGCAATCGCAACCGAATTCTTCTCTGAATTCTTCGTCGAAATCGCAACAGTTACGACAACCTCTTCTATCGTTATTCATATAATTCAATCCTTTCTAGGAAGTTCATCCTTACGAGCATTCTATGAAAGGATCACTAAGCTATTTAGGCGAATTCATATATTAAAACATTTTTAAAGGTGACACTAATGTGTCAAGTTTATGTGGTAAAATGATGTTGAGGATAAGCTTATGCAAATGAATCGCTATTTTGAAATGATTTATATTTTACTAGACAAAAAGAAATGTACTGCAAATGAACTTGCAGAGCATTTTGAAGTATCAAAAAGAACGATTTTAAGAGATATTGATGCCTTATCAGCGGCAGGAATTCCTATTTACACCACAAAAGGAAAAAATGGTGGAGTGTCTTTGTTGGATAATTACATACTAAATAAAGCACTACTAACTAGTGAGGAACAGAATGAAATCCTGTATTCCTTACAAAGTCTTAAGGCAACTCAATTACATGAATTCGACAAAACCCTAAATCGGTTGAGCACAATATTTCAAAAGGCAGATCAAAACTGGATCGAAGTTGATTTTTCAAGATGGGGACAAGGAAAGAATGATAACTTGAGATTTGAAACCTTAAAACAATCGATTTTAAATTTAAACTTGATCGAATTTGATTATGTTAGTTCATATGGTGAAAAGACAACACGTAAAGTTGTTCCTCTTAAACTTATATTCAAATCGAAATCGTGGTATCTACAAGGTTATTGTAAAAACAAGAAAGATTATCGTATCTTCAAATTAAATAGAATGAATAATATAAAAAAGCTAAGTGAGCAGTTTAATCGAAATGAGTATGTATTGCCAAAATTTGAAGAATCAAATAACTCAACTAATTCTTATATTGATATAGAATTAGCATTCTCTAAGGAAGTGGCTTACAGAGTATATGATGAATTTGATGAAGGTTGTATTGATCAAGATGATGCAGGGAATCTTCATGTGGAAACTTGTTTACCGGAAGATGGTTGGCTTTATAGCTTTTTGTTGTCGTTTGGAAAAGAGGTTGAAATAATTAATCCTCAACATATTAAAGAAAAATTAAATAACTTGAAATAACATGACACACAGATGTCACCATTAACCTTGTATAATTACAGTAAAGGAGTGTTCAAACGATGGAATGGCTTGAACTATTTGGATCGAATATACAACCAACAGAAGCAGAAATTAATCAATTTATCGCAAATCCAATGTGGAAAGATTTTAATGATTATATACAAAACGAATACAAAGTAATGCCAAAGTATAGTTTTAGTGGTTGTTCTGGACAGCCAGGTTGGAATGTTAAGTATCAGAAAAGTGGTAGATCATTATGTACTTTATATCCTATGTTTGGTTACTTCATTGCTTTAGTAGTGATCGGTTTAAAAGAAGAAGATGAGATGCAGAAAATATTTTTCACCCTTGAGGAACACATTAAATTGTTGTTGAATAGAGCTGATTCTATTATGGGGGCTAGATGGTTAATGATTCATGTGACAAGTGAAGAAATATTAAATGATGTAAAAAGGCTTATACAAATTAGAGTTAATACGAAAAGAGGAAAATAACAATGCCAAGAGCGACGACAAAAGAAGATTTATTAGTTTCAGCAAATGAACAATTTAACAAAATGTTTAGTATGATCGAAAACTTATCAATGGAAGACCAAATCGCAACATTCAATTTTGATGATCGTGACCGCAACATTAGAGATGTACTGATACATTTATACGAATGGCATCAATTATTATTGAATTGGGCTACAAATAATTTGAATGGAAATACAGTGAAATTCTTAAAAGAGCCATACAACTGGAAGACAACTAAAGAGATGAACATTGATTTTTGGAATGACCATCAAGATACTGATTACGAAAAATCAAAAGAAATGATAAAAGAAAGTCATAAAGAAGTAATGAAATTAATTGAGACTTTTTCCAATGAACAACTATTTAAAAGACAAGTTTATTCATGGACAGGAACATCAACTCTTGGAAGTTATTGTGTTTCGGCTACAGCCAGTCATTATGATTGGGCAATGAAGAAAATCAAAAATCATATCAAAACATTAAAGTAAAGGATCGCAAATGCGATCCTCATTTTAAAATCCAACCTTCAATTCCATTTCTCTTTACGAGTAGACGATCACTAAACTCATGAATTAATGAAACAGTCTCTCCTTTTTTAACAGGAAGAAAATAATTTGTGCCATGTTCACAACCACAGAGATTTCCTTCTTTGTCAGTCCAAACAAACTTGTTGGCAAGAAGCATCTTTTTTCCGGATGCCAAATGACGATATAAACTAAACTCCGATCCTTCATCAATGAGCTCAATGAAACGATCTTTCCATGTGATGTGTAAATCACCACCACTGGCGTATTGATCTTTTTGAATAGTATAATCAAGTAAACTATCGATAGATTCAAATGAAAATTGTCCGTTTTCAATAATGAAAGCATTTAGCTGTCCACCGGATTTCACAACATTTCCACCATCGATCGCAATAATTTTCTTATCTTCATTTACAATCGGATCGTAGCATGCAATTTCATGACAATAATTATTGCATGGCCAATGTCCATGAATAACATATTTATCGAAGCGATAATCTTCTTCCAAAAAAGAAGGCATAGCTAATACTTTTCGATAATCTTGATTAGCAAAATCAAGTGAAGTAAGACCAGCATGTACAAATACATATCTCTCGGATTCTATGATATGAGGCAAACTATTGATCCAATTTTTTTCGTCCTCAGTAAAATAATCTTCTTCAAAATCGCAATTACCAAATAGTGGATATACATTACCCAACTTAGATAAATCGATGATTTTTTTCAATGTTTCGTGAGAAAAGGGTCCTTTCATGAATAAATCCCCTAATAATATAAGAACATCCTCACTACAAAAACTAACTTTTTTAAGTAACTGCTCTAATATAGGGTAGTTACCATGAATATCACTAATGCAAATGATTCTTTTGTCATTTTTAATTGATAATTGTTTAATTATAAGTTCCATATTTTGACCTCTTTTGCGGTTAATTATAACACATTTATATACTGTTGATAAAAAATAAAAAAGCAAATTCAACTGTTATGCCATACTTATTAAACTTTGTGTTCAATTAAAGTTGAATTGTGAGGTTCTTTTAGTTGTTATACGAGTTGAACATAAATTTGGCAAAACTTTAACTTTTTTGACTTTTAAGTTAGGTGATGCCTTGTTTTCTTAGAATATTAATAGTAGGAGGTAGTGGATTTGAAATGCCGATCACTGTTTGGCATTTTCAAAAATCATAGCAAGTAATGAAATATGACTATTAAAATTCAAGAAACTTTAGTACAAGAAATAAAAGAAATACTTGAACGATCAAGAAGTAAAGTAATCAGAGAAGTAAATAAAGAATTGCTAATCACGAATTGGAAAATAGGTGAAGTAATTGTTCGGTATGAACAGAACGACAACATACGTGCGGAATATGGAGAAAAAGTTTTAGAACAGTTATCGAAAATGCTGATAAAGCAATTAGGAAAAGGTTTTTCGCTGTCAAATTTAAGATATATGAGGAGGTTTTATCAAGAATACTCAATTCGGCAGTCACTGACTGCCGAATTGACATGGACACATTATTGCGAACTAATGCGTATCTCAGATGCAAATAAAAGAAAATTTTATGAAAAAGAAACGATTAACTCAAATTGGTCAGTGAGGGAACTTAAAAGACAAATTAGTACATCACTCTATGAAAGATTGCTTCTGTCAAAAGGAAAAATAAATAAGGAAGAAGTATTAAGGTTATCATCAGTCGGAATTGAAATGAATGATCCAAGAAATTTTATTAAGGATCCTTATGTCTTTGAGTTTTTGGGAATTCCAGAAAACAAACCAATGTTGGAAAGTGATTTAGAAAAAGCGCTATTAGATCAAATTAGTAAGTTTATGTTAGAACTAGGTAGAGGATTTATGTTTGTAGGAACTCAACAAAGAGTAACACTTGGTAATAATCATTATTATGCAGATATGGTGTTTTACAATAAGCCATTGCGTTCTTATGTGATTATTGAATTGAAGACTACAAAACTAATGCCAGAAGCAATAGGGCAACTAAATATGTATTTGAATTATTATGAAAAGGAAATTAATGATGATATTGATAATAAGCCTATTGGAATTATTTTGTGTACTGACAAAGATGAGCTGACAGTTGAGTATGCACTTGGTGGTTTATCCAGTAATATATTTGCATCCCAATATACTTATTTTATACCTAACAAGGAACAACTATTACAGGAAGTTGAGAAAGTATTAAATAGAAACTATGTTTCTGCGGTATGACCCTCCTATATGAGGTCAAAAAGTCTAAGTCATAATCCTACAAATAAGTTGATTAAGCCTTTGTTTGTTGGTATAATACTAATGCAAAAGGTATTGAAGGAAAGAGTAGTTAAGATGGATTTTAAAGAGAGTTGTCATTTGGTGTAAGACAACATTGAAGTCTAATGAACATGGTTCCTGAACTGTTTATCCGAAAAGTAGGATAAAACGTGTCTTCGCGTTAAGAAGTAGAGTATAAATATAAGGTGGTACCACGCTTAATGCGTCCTTTGGGCTACCTTTTTTAATTTTATCAGGAGGACTAAAATGAAAGAAAAATATTATATTACGACCGCTATCGCTTATACATCAGGGAAACCCCATATTGGGAACACTTATGAAATCGTATTAGCGGATAGCATTGCCCGTTACAAAAGAATGACTGGATACGATGTATACTTCATGACAGGAACAGATGAACATGGACAAAAGATTGAGGAAAAAGCAGCGGCAGCAGGACTTACTCCTCAAGCATTTGTAGATGGAGTTGCAGGGCAAATCAAAGATCTTTGGGATTTAATGAATTGTTCATATGATAAGTTTATTCGTACTACGGATCCTTATCATGAACTACAAGTTCAAAAGATTTTTAAAAAACTTTATGAACAAGGAGATATTTATAAATCTGAATATGAAGGTTTATATTGTACACCATGTGAATCATTCTTTACCGAAAGTCAGTTGGTTGATGGAAAATGTCCGGATTGTGGCCGGCCAGTAACGAAAGCGAAAGAAGAAGCTTATTTCTTTAAAATGAGTAAATATGCAGATCGTTTATTAAAACACATTGAAGATAATCCACAATTCATACAACCCGAATCTCGTAAAAATGAAATGGTCAATAATTTCATTAAACCGGGACTTCAGGACTTATGTGTATCACGTACTTCATTTAAATGGGGTATTCCTGTCGATTTTGACGACAAACATGTAGTTTATGTTTGGATCGATGCTTTAAGCAATTACATTACGGGAATTGGATTTGATGCGGATGGAAATCATAGTGATTTATATAAAAAATTATGGCCTGCGAATGTTCATTTGATTGGTAAAGATATCTTGCGTTTCCATACAATTTATTGGCCTATCATGCTTATGGCATTGAATATTGAATTGCCTAAGCAAGTATTTGGACATCCTTGGCTACTTGTAGGTGATGGGAAGATGAGTAAGTCAAAAGGTAATACGATTTATGCTGATGATATCGCACATTTATTTGGTGTAGATGCCGTTCGTTATATCATGTTACATGAAATGCCTTTTGCACAAGATGGAACGGTAACCTATGAATTAATGATTGAACGTATCAATTCAGATTTAGCTAATATTCTTGGAAACTTAGTGAATCGTACTATCTCAATGAGTAATAAATATTTTAATGGTTTAGTACGAAATCCAAAAGTGGAAGAAGAAATCGATCATGAGTTGATTGATTTAGCACTTGCAACACCTGATAAAGTACTTAAGAAAATGGATGAGCTACGAGTTGCGGATGCGATAGATGAAATCTTTACACTACTACGCAGAAGCAATAAGTACATTGATGAAACTCTTCCTTGGGCATTGGCAAAAGATGAAACAAAACAAGATCGTTTAGCTACAGTCCTATATAATCTTCTTGAGAGTATTCGTTATGCAGCAGTGCTATTAAAACCTTATCTGCCAGATACAAGTGATAAGATATTAGAACAATTGAATACACAAAAGAAAGATTACGATACATTAACGTCATTTGGACAATTAGAAGAAGGCATTAGTGTTACAAACACACCAACGATTTTATTTGCACGCTTAGATGAAAAAGAAACATTAGAAAAAATTGAAGCAAGCAAACCAAAACCAGAAATAAAGGTGGAAACTAAAGAAGAGATCACATTTGATGATTTCATGAAAATTGAAATGAGAGTAGGTGAAGTTGTTTCTTGCGAGAAACATCCTAAAGCTGATAAATTATTAGTGTCTCAAATCAACATCGGACATGAAACTAGACAAATCGTTTCAGGGATCGCAACCTATTATAAACCAGAAGAAATGGTTGGTAAGAAAGTAATAGTTGTCACAAACTTAAAACCAGCAATGCTTCGAGGAGTAGAGAGCCAAGGAATGATTCTTGCGGGAGCGACAGAAGATCAATTGGAAGTATTATCAATCGATAACTTGCCAGTAGGTACAATCGTAAGATGATCAACTAAGCAGAGCTTAAATTAGGTTTGCTTTTTTTGAATTGGTTATATACTAATTAAAAAATATAACTTTTTCTTAATTTATTGACGTGAATAATATTTCTGCATATAATGAAAGTATAAGGAACATAAGCATATTACTCAAAACACATAAATTTTTACAACAAATAAAAAAGTTATATTTAGCCTTATAAAATCATATATTAAAGGGGTGGTGGAAATGTTCTAATAAAATGATATTTAATGAGGAACCTCGACCTCAATAAAAACGGAGGCCGTTTAACCACATTGCACGTGGCAATGAGGCTGAAAAAGAGGAACCCCAACCTCAAAATAAAAGAGGCAATCATTCTTCATTCTAAAATATTGAAAGAGAAGAGGTGCCTATATGAAGAAACGGTTTTTTTCACTCATGCTCGGGCTGATATTGATTTTTTCGCTCGTGCCTGCAATAAACTTATCGGCTGAAGGATATATTGAAAATTGGCTGAATGAATCTCATAAAGATAAATTCGCAAATAACGATTTTGATGGTCTAGACAGCTTTACTATTAATAACCCAATGAACATAGAAAACTTTGACTTAAATGATCCATATGCTGATTTTTCTTTCTGGCATTTTGTGGATACAAGCGGGAAGAGTAAAACAGCTTCTGTAACATTTTTAAATGATAATCAAGAGGAGATTACTTTTGACAATCTAGTTGCTTCATCGCAAGCAGGTGGAGGACAGCATTATGCAGTGATCACACCATCTGGATGGAAGCTATTAGATGGAGTAAGTTTCTCTGAAGCGAGTGGAAACTTCAATCTTAGCCACTCAGGCAGACATGAAAGAATTGCGGGTAAAGTTTCGGTAATTGCAGATGTCGATAAATTCTATAACGAAGTAACGATCGACCGTTATCATGAAAGAGATGTAGTTGAATTCTATAAAAGAAGTGTTGATGAATACTACAAACGTACAGTAGATGAATTTTATCAACGTGATGTAGATGAATACTATTTACGTGATGTTCAAGAATTTTATCAAAGAAGTGTTGATGCGTATTATGAACGACCAGCACAAAGATTTTTTGTTCCGGTTTTCGCTAAGAAAATATCAGCAGCCTACGGAACACTAGTAACTCGTTTAACTTATGATGCTAAAGCAAAACCGACAAATGGTGGAGCTTTCAACAATGGTCATACTTATGTTGCGATCAATGTTGCTGAAGCAAGTAAAGAAGGCGGAATTTGGTATACAATCGCTGATTCCAGCAAAAACAATGGAAAGAAAACTCCTGATGAGTTCAATCGTCCAATTGACTACCAATACAATGTTCAAATCAAGGATGGTAAAATGGTTATTACATTGGATGACCGTTTGATTGCGACTAGTGTTGGAGCTTATGTAGTAAATAATGTTAAGGATTTCCCTGGAAATGCACCTAAACATTTTGCGAATAAAGTAACAGTTGATTTACCTAAAAACTATAAAGATACAGTTTATGCTTATGTTCACTTTGAAGGTGCAATGTGGTATACAACTGGAAATTATGAGTTTTTAGAATGGCGTTATCGCAATACAGAATTTGGTGAGTATAAACTAATTGAAACAGTATTTGGGAATTATGAGTTAGTTGATACCCAATATGGAGAATATGAACTAGCGGATACTAAGTATGGTAATTATGAGCTAGTAAACACTCAATATGGTCAATATGAACTTGTAAATACAATTTATGGTCAATATGAACTTGTAGATACTCAATATGGAGAATATGAACTAGTTGATACAAAAATTAATAAAACAAAAGTACCAGTTGCATATACAGGAGGTTTAGTTTTAACGGTTGATGGTGTAGTGAAACCATTAAATGAAGTTTTCTTCTTAGATCCAGGAACATATACATTTATGTTAACAGGAAATGGAGAATTTGAACCGATTACTAAAGTAGTAACAATTATAGCAGCTGATAATGGTGTTGTTGATTTTGGAACAATTATTATTCAACTACCAGATCAAACTGTAGCAGAAAATGATCATTATGCAGATCGTGCAGCTGATAAAGACTACGCAGATCGTGAAACTGTGAAACATTTTGATGACTATGATGCAACTAAACATTATGCAAATCGTGAGGCAAAACTTCATTACAATGATCGTGATGCAATTAAGAATTATGCAGATAAAGCACCAGTGAATCATTATGCAGATAATTATAACTTGCTTCCAGATGTTTATCTTGGAAATGAAACTGATCCTTACAATGAACATGCAATAAGAATCAACTAAGTTAATTAACGCAATAAAAAAAGAGCCGCTAGAAAATCTGGCGGTTTTTTAATAAAAAAATGACTACTCTAAGGCATTGATTTAGAGTAGTCTGAATACACGAAAGTCCTGTGGCAACGGGGAGTAACCACAGGACAAGGAATAAACTATTTTGCGTAGTTTGCAGCATTTTGACCTGCAATACGGCCAAATACTACGATATCACATACAGCGTTACCACCTAAGCGGTTACCACCATGAACACCACCAGTAACTTCACCAGCAGCATATAATCCTGGGATCACATTTCCTGTAGTATCAACAACTTCAGTGTTTGTGTTGATTTTTAAACCACCCATTGTATGGTGAACACCTGGAGCAATTTTAACTGCATAATAAGGAGCTGTTTTCATGTCGTATTTAACTGTTGCTAAGTCATCACGGCCAAATTCAGCATCTTCTTTTGCCTCTACTGCTGCGATCCAACTATCCATAGTTGCAGTAATAGTTTCAACATCTGCACCGATTAATTCAGCTAATGCTGCATAGTCAGCACATTCGATCATGTAACCATTTTTTACATATCCTTGAACTACATTTGATCCTTCATAGAATGCAGCATCAACGATCAACCAAGCAACAGATTCAGGTTGTGCGATTACATTCGCAGAAACAACGTCACGAGTTAAGATTTCATTTGTGAAACGATTTCCTTCAACATTAACTAGAATTGCACCATCTCCACGTAAGCTTTCAGTAATTAAAGCTCCGTTAGATTGTACAACTGTTGGATGGATTTGAATTTCAGTCATATCAACTGTATCTGCACCAACAGCTGTAGCCATTTTAATACCATCACCAGTAATTGTACTAGCGTTAGTTGTAACATAACCAGTAAGTTCAGGTTTTAGTTCTGCAACCATTTCTAAGTTACCACCAAAACCACCACTTGCAACTACAACAGCTTTAGCATTGATTGTGTAATCAACATTTTCACCAGTTGCCTTAATACCAGTTGCAACACCATCAGTCATGATGATTTCTGTAGCTTCAGTGCTAAATAAGATTTCAACACCAGCATCTACAACAGCTTTTTCAAGAATTGGAACTAAGTAAGTACCAATTGATAAGATTTTTCCATTTTCATCAACTGGGCGGTGAGAACGATTTACGCTTGCTCCACCAGCTTTACCAACATCAGATAATGAAGCTCCGATTGAATCTAACCAAGCGATTGCATCAGCAGATTCCTCTGCCATTTTAGTAACTAGGTCGATATTGTTTTTGTCATATCCACCTTTCATTGTATCATCAATGAATAATTGAACTGAATCATCAGCTAAACCAGAAGCTTCTTGGAACATTGTTTCAGCTGCATTCATACCACCAGTTGAACGAGTTGTATTTCCTCCAACCATTGTTGATTTTTCAACTAAAATAACTTTTTTACCAGCATTAGCCGCTTCAATTGCAGCACTCATACCAGCACCACCTGCACCGATAATAACTACGTCAGCATCAAGTGTTTCAGCTGTTCTTTCTGCTGATCCTGTTTCAACTGGAACTAACTTACTAGCGTCAACACCAGCTTCTTTCAATGCAGCAGTTACTGCAGCCATAACGGCATTACTTGTAACCGTAGCAGTAGTAACTACATCAATGTTTACAGCTTGTGCCGCAACCATTTTTGCAGGTAATGTATTGATCGCAACAGAACCGATGCCATCAGTTTCACTATCCCCAACTACAGCTATACTTTGGATCGCATCATCAGTAAGCACTACTGTAGCGACTACTTCTCCACCAAATCCTTGAGCAGTACCTGTATATGTACCAGCTTTGAATTTAGTTTTGCTTCCGCATGCAGTAAGACTTAATGCTAATAAAGCAGCGAGTAAAACTTTAAATCCTTTTTTCATACTTTCCTCCCTGTATTTGATAATCAATTCACAAATACAAGATTAATTATAACGAAAAGAAATGAATAAACATTGTATAAATTATTAATTTTTATTCATAAATATAGAAATTATTTCTTCAAGAGTACATTGCTTATTAATTGAATGTAAACCTGAATCAGGACTAAAAAAAGCAGTAGAATTATGAT
Organism: Holdemania sp.; assembly: GCA_031551965.1. GTDB lineage: Bacteria > Bacillota_I > Bacilli_A > Erysipelotrichales > Erysipelotrichaceae > CALVGQ01. The sequence goes on from JAVBMW010000025.1 coordinate 111,630, forward strand.
CCTGTTGATTAGTGACTAGTATAATTTTAGTGTTTTCATCAATTTGAGGAATCACATTGATCAAATCAACTAAAGCATCATCCATTTCATAACCATCCATTATTAAGATATCCGCTTTTCTATTTTTGATTTCTTCAAAGGTGTTGAGTTCTTGATCAAAACGTAAATAGGGAATTTGTTTCTCATTAAGCTCTTTAGTTAAATCATTCATTCTGTTTTTTTGATCAAAGATCAATATCTTTGGATTTTTAGCTAGAAATTGTTCCAAAGTGAAATCTTGTTTTGTATTGTGAATAATATTTTTGAAGATAAATGTAAAAGTTGTCCCCACATCAATTTTACTGTCTACATTGATTTTAGCTTGCAATAGCGTAGCCAAACGTTTGACTACGGATAAACCTAATCCAGTTCCGTCGTCTTCACTCTTCGTGGTATAAAATGGTTCAAATACATTATTTAATAGGTCTTCTGGAATACCACTCCCATTATCTTGAATACTTAACTCTGCAAGGTTGTCATTCGCCGATAAAGAAATTTTGATTGATCCTTTTTTATTTTTCACCGCATAAATCGAATTGGTTACGCAGTTCATAATGATCTGATTGATCGCACTTCGATTTCCAAATATTACAAAAGGTCGATCCAAAAAAACTGTTTCAAAGGAAATAGAAGAAGGCATAATATTTTGAATCATCTTACAGCTAGTTTGGACAGTTGCGTTTAGGTCTAGGGAATCCATCGTTAACTCATCATTTTCAGTGCGGCTGTACATAGTAAGTTGAGTTGTCAATTCATTGCATCGACTTGCGAGATCGTATATTTCTTCCATACTAGTAATATCTTCTTGAGTAGACAATGATGATTTTAGCATTTCACTATAAAGTAGTATAGGAGTGATCAGATTTCTTATTTCATGAGAAATAGAACTGGACATAAATCCCAAGGCATTGAGTTTTTCTGATTTCATTGCCTGAAAGATTTGTTGATCAAGTTTATACTTAGCTAAACTTATCTCATTTTCATAGTTCATCTTCAATTGAAGATTTTCAAAATCCTTTTGATTTTTTGCATAAGTATAAAAACTAAAAGACAATATGATCAACAACAAAATAGAAACCAAAAGAAAGAGCTGTAATAATGTACGTATTGGGGCTGTCACTTCATCATAGGATACAATGACATTCAATACAAACATATGGTCATTTAAATAAAAGGGGGCATAACCGATCAATTTTTTAACTCGTCCTAAATTTTCCTGTCCCCACCAATAGGATAAAACGGTATCACAACCTACTTTTCCAGATAATTGATTGGATACAAGTTCATCGATTCCTTCAGAATTAAGTTCTGAAAAATTACTTTTTCGATCATTTCGACTATCAACACCGATTTCATTAAGAACACCATGCATTAAAATAATGCCGTTTTCATCTTTCATAGTACTGTATCCCATTTCTCCTAATTGAATGGAAGATAAAAATGAATTGTAAAGAATGTTTAAGTTGATGCGTTCTATAATGTGTTTTGTTTCAGATCCAACAATAATGGGTTTAACTAAAATAAGATCATACTGATGTTCATCGACAAGCTCACAAGTTAAATAATAGGCACTTTCTTGAATCATCGGTAAAGTGCTAAAAGTCCAATCATCAATCAACTCAAAAGTAACAGCTTCATGAGTCGTGGTTGTAAAAGTATCAACTAAAGACTGTACTTGATCATCATTTAAATATTGATCGTGAAAAATCAGATTTAAATCTTCAATTTGATTTAAGAAAAAGACTTCCATGGTTTTTGATGCATTCACAGCAGTCGTTTTAATTTTTTCTTCTTCATTATGGATCAGTGTTTTTTCAATATATTGATAAGAATTGAATAGAAGAATAAAAGCAGTTGAGAAAAATAAAAGAATCAAAGCTACAAATTTTATAGTCCGTTTATCTATTTTTTTCATCTTTAGTTTTCTCCCTTCTTCGGTTATACTATACTTGTATGTTAAGAAAAAAACAAGGTGGGAATTATGGCTCAAAATAGAGTATTGATCGTTGATGATGAAGCAAGCATAGTAAGATCGCTGACCTTATTGTTAAATAAGGAGCAAATGATTACCGATAGTGCCTCTACTGGATCTCAAGCACTAGAACTTATCGAACAAAAAGAGTTTGATTTAATTTTACTTGATGTAGATCTTCCAGATATTGATGGATTTAAAATTATCTCAATGATTCGTGCTAAACAAATTATGACACCTGTTTTATTTTTAAGTGGAAAAGATGAAGAATACAATCAGATTCAAGGCATGACTTTGGGAGCGGATGGCTATATCAGTAAACCATTTAGTCCAGGTTATCTAATTATGAGAATCAAAACACTGATTCGCAGAAATACGGAATATGTACAAACTAACTCTACAAAAAATATAGGGCCTTTTACGATTGATGATAAAAATTATCAAATATTTAAAGATGATCAATTGATCAATTTAACAGGTAAAGAAATAGTAATGTTGAAATTTTTCTTAGAACATCCAAATCAAGTTTTTACAAAGGATCAAGTATACAATCAAGTATGGCAAAATGATGTAGTGGATGATAATACAATTGCAGTTTATATCAAAAGAATTAGAGAGAAAATCGAATCAAATCCATCAGAACCACAGTTTTTACAAACAGTATGGGGAATAGGTTATAAATTTGTTGTCTAAAATTAAACCTTTAATGTGTTACAATACCTTTAATAGGAGCGTAAATTATGGCAACGTTAACTAAAAAAGCACTCTCAGTATCAATGAAAGAATTGATGAGTAAAAATACTTTAGATAAAATTACAGTAACAGAACTTGTTGAACATTGTGGAGTAAATCGACAAACTTTTTATTATCATTTTCAAGATTTATTTGATTTATTGGAATGGATCATTGAAACTGATACAAAGCAGATAATCAATGATAATTTAACAATTGAAAACTGGAAAGAGAATACCATACAATTATTCAAATACTATTTAAAAAACAAAGATTTCTATACTAATGTAGTGAAATCACCAGGTATTGAACCGCTTCAACGTTATTTGTTTGAACAACAAAAATTAAGAATCGCCAGTAGAATCAAGAAAAGAGATATAGAGCATAAATTCAATCCCCAAGAAATTGATTTCCTATGTGTATTTATTGGATATGCCATTATGGGAACGATGATCGAGTGGATCAAAAACGGAATGAAAGAAGACTACTTATTTTTAGTTAATTCATTGGATGGTTTAATAGAAAGAAAATTATTAGAACAATAATAAACAAGTTATGTCTTAGCATAAATTAAGGAGACCAACAATGAACACGATCTTAATAGCCGAGGATGATGCTATTTTACGAAAAGGGCTGGAAATCGATTTACGAATCGAAGGATATAAAATCTTAGTAGCTGAAGATGGAAATGTTGCAATAAATATAATAAATGAAAATAAAATCGATTTAGCTTTATTGGATGTGAATATTCCTTACACTGATGGCTATTCTTTATGTCGAATTATTAAATCTAAAATGAATATCCCTGTAATTTTTCTAACGGCTCGCGACCTTGAACAAGATGAACTTCAAGGTTTTGAATGTGGTGCAGATGATTATGTAGTTAAACCATTTTCAATGCCTTTACTTAGAAAACGTATCGCTGCAGTTCTAAAAAGAAATATCTCAAAAACAAACTACAAGGATAACTTTCTTTCTATTGATTTTGATTCTTTTACGTCAAGTAGAAATGATGAAATTATATTTTTTACTCCAACAGAATATAAATTGTTGAATATTTTTACAGCGAATGCCAAACAAGTACTTACTCGTGAACTTCTACTTGAAAAGCTATGGGATAATGATGGTAATTATGTGGATGAACATGTCTTGACTGTAAATATTAATCGGATACGGGCAAAGATTGAAGATGCGGATCACAAATATATAAAAACAGTCTATGGGTTAGGTTATCAATGGCTCGGTGAAAACTTATGATGTGGGTTATTCTATTTTTGATTGTATGCTTAATTGGTGTGATCGTTTACTATAAACTGAAAATTTCCAAACTCACAAACAATTTAAATGAAATCCTTGATCATATGTTAAAAGAAGAACCCATTCCTTTTGTGATCGATCAAGAATCGATGGATAGTAAATTACACTTTAAACTCAAAAGAATCCTTGAATTATTAAATGATAAAACTGAACGTTCAAAACAGGACCATGAACAGATGCAATCATTGATATCGGACATTTCCCATCAAGTAAAAACACCTGTTGCGAATTTAAAAATGGTGAATCAAATTATTTCAGAAAGAGAACTTACAGAAAAACAATTAAATGAATGTATATCATTATTATCAGATCCGATCAATAAAATAGAATTTTTAATGGAAGCATTAATTAAAATATCACGCCTTGAAAAAGGAATTTTATCATTCAATCCTGAAACGATCCTAGTAAATCAATTGGTTGCGGATAGTTTAGGAGATATTTTATTTAAAGCAGATTTGAAAAAAATAGATATTGAAGTTGATTGTCCAAAAGAGTTGATTGTGATCTGTGACAAGAAATGGACAAAAGAAGCAATAATCAATATTCTTGACAATGCCGTTAAGTATACTCAAATTGGTGGAACAATTAAAATAACTGCTGAAAAAAGAGAATGTTATTCAGTTATTAGAGTGATAGACAATGGAGTTGGCATTGAAGAATCTGAACAACCAATGATTTTCAGTCGTTTCTACCGTTCAAAAGAAGTAAAAGATAATGAAGGGGTAGGAATCGGCTTATATCTTTCCCGTCAGATAATTATGCAGCAACAAGGTTTTATCTATGTCAAATCAAAAATCAATTGCGGATCAGAATTTCTAATTTACTTAAAATCCGAATAAACCTCTCAAATTGAGAGGTTTTTGTGATATTTGCAAGGTAATATAAAAATATAAGGAGAACAGTAAATATGATAATACTTAAAGTAGAAAATTTAAAGAAATACTATGGAACCAGTGAGAACCTTGTAAAGGCATTAGATAATGTAAGCTTTAATGTAAGAAGAGGTGAATTTTTAGCAGTCGTGGGAACATCAGGAAGTGGAAAATCAACGCTTCTGCATATGATGGGAGGATTGGACACACCAACAAGTGGAAGTGTTGAAGTCGATGGAAAAGAAATATTAAATTTATCAGATGAGGAATTAACTATATTCAGAAGAAGGCAGATCGGTTTTGTCTTTCAAAACTATAATCTTGTCCCAATGTTGACCATTTATGAAAATATTATATTACCACTTGAATTAGATGGGAATAAACCAGACAAAGAATACGTTGATGAAGTGATCAAAATGTTACATCTAGAAGATAAATTAAATCGTTTTCCAAACAATTTATCCGGTGGTCAGCAACAACGTGTAGCTATCGCAAGAGCTTTAGTATCAAAGCCTGCCATTATCTTGGCAGATGAACCTACAGGGAATTTAGATAGTAAGACGGGGCAAGAAGTACTAGGATTATTAAGACAAAGTGCTGAATATTTTGGACAAACAATTGTGATGATCACTCACAATCCAGAAATCGCTCAACTTGCAGATAGAACAATTCGTATTGAAGATGGCAAGATCAAGGATTAGGTGAGATCAATGATAAAAAACAATAATCATAAAGTTATTAACAAATTAACTTTTAGAAGTCTCAAAACTGGAAAGATGCGTAATTTTTTTATCATCTTAACGGTTTCCTTGTCAGTTGCCTTTTTAACGGGAACAGCCTTATTTTCGTTAGGATTAAATCAATCCAATAGAATGCTACTATCAAAAATGCAACATGTGGTATATGCAAATGCAAATGAACTACAAATTGAACAAATTAAAAATGATTCAAGAGTAGAGGATATTTTGATCTATAAAAAAGGGAATGCTCAAGAAATAGATAATTATCAACTTATTCCTGAATATATTTCAACAGACTGTAAAATAATAGAAAATATACAAATTATTGAAGGGAATTATCCTGTAAAACAAAATGAGGTTGCGATCGATTTAGCATATCTAAGAAAAACAAATAAAAGTGTACAAATCAACGAGACAATACAGTTTGATTGGATTGATAAAACATCTGAAGAATTCATCATAACTGGTTTTTATGATAGTAAACAATCATCAAATACTTATGTCGTTTTATTATCAAAAGAATATGCAGTAAAAGGAAGCCAACTTAAAAATGTTCAGTATATGACTGCGATTCGAATCAAAGATGCAACAAAAATGGATAAAGATACATTCTTAAGTGAAATACGAAGTGTTGGTCAAGATGTAGGAATTGAGCGTCACAACATCAATGAAAACAACTATTTTGTGATCAATTTATCTTATACCGCATCAGAAATAATCATGATTGCGAGTATAGGATTCGCAGTGGTATTGATCAGTGTATTAGTTATATATAGTATTTTCTATATTTCAGTGACCGCAAGAGTAAAACAATTTGGACAACTTAGAACGATTGGAATGACACCAAAACAAATCAAAAGGATGATCAATAGAGAAGGATTGATTCTTAGTTTGTTTGGAACACCGATTGGAATACTTGTAGGGACAACATTTGCCTATATGATCAACCCAGAAGGCTTTTTGATTAGTAACGCGATAGTTGTAGCGATTTTGGGGTTTATAATCAATATGATTACGGTATTAATTTCAATTAGAAAGCCGGCAAAAATTGCGGCATCTGTATCACCGATCGATATGTCCAAAACTAGTGGTTACTCACAAACAAAAATAAAAAACAGACAACTAACACCATTTGGACTTGCCAAGATAAGTGATTCAAGAAACCGTAAAAAATCATTGATGACAATGGTTTCACTTGGAATGGCAGGCGTACTATTTATAGTAGGAACAACACTTTTAGCTTCAATTAATGAAATAGAATATTCAAAACAATCACAGTTTCGTTTTGGAGAATATATTTTAACCTTATCAAGTAATGCAATCGAAATCAATGAAAAAGGGTTAACTGGAGTTCAATTAAATAATGATCTTTCAAATCAACTCGAAACAAAAATTAGAAATATTGAAAATGTAAAAAATGTTATGACAACTAAAAAACTTCAAGTTGAATATAAATACAATGATTATCATGCAATGGATTCATTTATACCATTCCAACAATCACAAATAGAACTCCTTAATCAATTTAGTGAATATGAGTTTAACTACAATGAAATGGTACTCAACAAAGAAATCATCATTACAGATAATGAAGTAGCTAAAGAAATATTTGGATGGAATTTCAAACCAAAAGATAAAATTGAAATACGATGGTTTAATGGAAGTGAATACCTCGAAGAAGTATTTACAATTGCAGGGGATATTGATGCGAATAAACTCTTAAAAGATGAAGAAGGCTATAAAATGTTTTTAAATGCAGGTTGGTTTATGGTGCCGGAAGAATTAATGAAGAATATGATGATCGATGACTTTAATTTTAACTACAACATGATTGTTTCAATCGATAATTACAGCAATCAAGATGAAAAAATGACTGAGTTGTTGTATGAAATCATTGATGAATACCCAGAGCTTAGAATAAAAACTCTTACCGAAAACATTGAACTAAATAAAAGTATTTATGAGATCACCTATACTACGATTTTAGGGTTTGCGATTTTCATTATTGGCTTTGCGACCATCAACTTAATTAATACACTTATTTCGAATGCAGTTTCAAGAAAACAAGAGTTCGCAATGTTAAGATCAATAGGAATGAGTGAAAAGCAATTATCAAAAATGATTCAAAGTGAAGGCATTATTCTGGCTGTAAAAAATATAATTTTCACTTCAACAATAGGAATCATTGTAGGATATACACTCATAAAGTTACTTAATAATTTAGGGGTATCTTACTTGAATTGGCATTTCCCACTGCTTTATTTGATTGGGTATACAATATTTATTCTGATTGTTCCAATCATTATTTCCTTAGGAATAACAACGATGTTAAGGCAAAAATCTTTAGTAGAAAGACTAAAAGAAACAGAATAATTTATACAAAACAGGGTGTTTGTCTAAAAATAAGACAAACACCTTTTACTGTCTAATGAAATCAATCTTTAATGGAGTTATTATAACGATGTCAAGGAAAGGAGAATGTTGTGGATGTAGAAAAAGCGATGGATGATTTAGGAAAAGAATTCGCAAAATTGCAGAAAGCTATGAATGATCAACAAAAAAACAGTGAAAGAAGTTATGGTGAAGTTAAAGGTTTGACAAAAGAAAAACTTGTTGAAGCAAGGAATAGACGAAAACAATTGACACAAAAATCCAGCTTATTAAATAAGATAGATCAACAAGTTCAATTCTTTGAAGAAAAGAAACAAAAAGTATTATCGAAAAAAAAGAAAACTAGTGAGCAACAAATTCAGGATCAACTCGAATATAGTGAGTATATGATCAATCAAGCATTGACTAGTATTTATGAGGCCACTGAAGTTTTCTATGATGCGATTGAATTGGCAGATAATTATAACAGGAAGGAAGAAAAATAAATGTTAAAAGAACTATTAAATCAATGGAACACAAAAATTAAGAAATTAAGATGGGCAAGTTTTATCTTATGTGCACTAATGATGGTTGCAGGAGTACTATGTTTTATGTATCCAGTAAAATCAATCTTAGTCATTCAAGTAGTTGCAGCAGTACTTATTGGAGTACATGGTATTTTTGAAATAGTGGATTATTTCAGCATGCCGAAAATATTAAGAGATGCGATCAGTATTGCATCAGGAGTATTGAATATTATTATCAGCTTTATGCTTATTACCGGACCTGCAGTAATTACGGCATCAACATTTGCGTTTATGATTGGATTTGCGCTTATGAGCTTAGGTATAAATAAGATCAGTTTTGGTAGTAGACTAAGAAACAATGGAATCAAACAAGCAGGATGGATCACTTTTGGTGGAGTGATGAGTGTGCTTGCCTCAATCTGTATGATTTTATTTCCACTAATGTCTACAGTAGTACTAAATTACATCATCGCAACTTATTTAGTAATTGGAAGTATCAGTTTACTTGTGGAAGCAATTAATATGGGTAAATATAAAATAGACTAAAAAGTGTATATTAAAATTATGAGTAGGGTAAAATACTAGAGATGTTGTGGAATTATGTGAAATGAATAAGCATAATTGACAAGTGTTTCTCTAAATGGTAGACTAGCTCTATTATATGGGGAGTAGCCATAAATTTGTATTCGTCAACACGGTAAGAAATTATCCGGATACAATGATCGTTAACACGATAGGCAAGACCATAAACGTCAAGATTATTCTGCGTTTAGGTCTTGTCTTTTATTTTTCTAGGAAAGGTGAAAAAAAATGAATTTTAACGAAACAAAAGAAAAAGTTGTAGGTCGCTTAAATAGTGATGAATTATTAGGATTAAGCGAAGCTCAGGCAGCAGATAGCCTACGTCAATATGGCTATAATGAATTAGCAACTGAAAAAGGTGACTCTCTATTCAAAAAATTTATTGATCAAATGAAAGATCCATTGATTCTTGTGCTGATCGCAGCAGCCATAATTTCAATTGCAGTGGATCCTAGTGAATGGATCGATAGTTTAATTATTGCGATCGTAGTTATCTTTAATGCAGTATTAGGCGTTGTGCAAGAAAATAATGCGGAGAAATCATTAGAAGCTCTAAAACAAATGAGTGCACCTAATGCCAAAGTGATTCGATCAGGACAAAAAATGGTAATCCCATCACGTGAAGTTGTGGTAGGAGATATCGTCATCCTAGAAGCCGGGGATTTTGTACCGAGCGATGGACGTCTTATCGAAAGCTTTAATCTTCAAATTGATGAAAGTGCCCTTACAGGAGAATCAGTTCCAGTTACTAAAACAAGTGATCTGATTGATCAAGAAAATATTCCATTAGGGGATATGAAAAACATGGCATTCTCAAGTACAGTTTGTACTTATGGCCGTGGTAAAATGGTTGTCACTTCAGTTGGAATGAGTAATGAAGTTGGTAAAATAGCTAAAATGCTAATGTCCAATGAAAAGGAAGTAACTCCACTTCAACACAAATTAAATCAAATCAGTAACATGATTGGGATCATGTGTATGGTGATTTGCGTAGTGGTGTTTGGTCTTGAAATGTTCCAAGGTGTACCTATTTTAGATGCATTCAAAACAGCAGTTGCCTTAGCAGTAGCTGCGATCCCAGAAGGACTTGCAACTGTAGTAACAATCGTGCTTGCACTTGGTGTAACACGTATGGTTAAAAGTAACGCGATCGTCAGAAAATTACCAGCAGTTGAAACATTAGGTTCAGCAAGTATTGTATGTTCAGATAAAACAGGGACATTGACTCAAAATAAAATGACTGTAGTAAAAACCTATACTACAAGTGAAAACATCAAGGATTTTGAAAATGAAGGCAGTAATGAAGTTCGTGAAATGATGTCCTACTTCACCCTTTGTAGTGATGGTGAACTTGTCGCTGTTGACAACAACATCAAAATGATCGGTGACCCAACTGAGACAGCCTTAGTTATGGCTAGCTACAAAATGGGAGACCGTAAAGAAGATCTATATAAAAAATACAAAAGAGTAGAAGAAATTGCCTTTGACTCTGATCGTAAATTAATGAGTGTTTTCTTTGAAACAGAAGAAGGAATTCTTCAGGTAACTAAGGGAGCACCAGATATCGTTATTTCAAAATGTATAAACAAACCACTAGATGAAGCTATTACAGCGAATGATGAAATGGCTAATGAAGCACTTCGTGTTCTCGCAGTAGCAATCAGAAAATGGGATAAATTGCCTGAGTTAAACAGTGAAATCACTGAACAACAAATGACATTTATCGGTATGGTTGGGATGATCGATCCACCACGTTTGGAAGTTAAGGACGCCATCGCTCAAGCTAAAAAGGGTGGAATTCGCACGATAATGATCACAGGAGATCACGTCGTTACCGCAACTGCGATCGCTAAAACATTAGGCATTATTGAAGAAGGACAGTACTCTTTAACCGGAGCTGAACTAGCTCTTATGTCTGATGAAGAACTCTTTGAAAACATTGAAAAATATTCAGTATATGCACGCGTTGCCCCAGAACACAAAGTACGTATCGTTAATATGTGGCAAAAGAAAGGCCATGTCGTTGCGATGACAGGAGATGGAGTCAATGACTCACCAGCACTAAAAACCGCTGATATCGGATGTGCAATGGGAATCACCGGAACAGATGTAGCGAAAAATGCAGCCGATATGGTTCTCACTGACGATAACTTCGCGACAATCATTCGTGCCGTTAAAGAAGGTCGTGGTATCTACAACAACATCAAAAAGGATGTTCAGTTCTTATTGTCTAGCAACATTGGTGAAGTCATCACTATCTTTGGAGCTTCAGTATTAAGTTTGATTCCAGGAATCAACTTAGGAACACCATTATTACCTATTCACTTGTTATGGGTGAACTTGATTACCGATAGTTTACCTGCATTCGCACTAGGTGTTGAACCATGTGATGAAAATATCATGAATGAAAAACCTAGATCAAAAGATGAAAGTTTCTTTGCGAACGGTTTAGGCTTTACTATCGGATGGCAGGGAATTATGGTTGGTGCTTTAACCTTGATCTCTTATGCGATTGGTAATAAGCAAACTCATGAAATTGGTATGACTATGGCATTTATGACTCTATCAATGGCTCAATTATTCCATGCGTTCAATATCAAAAGTGACCATTCTGTATTCAATAAACAAGTCTTCAACAACAAATATCTTTGGGGAGCATTTATCATTGGGTTTGGTGCTCAATTGATCGTCATGTATACTCCAGGATTACACAATGTATTTGAACTTGAATCATTATCGATGATCAACATGAGCATTGCGATTGGTCTTGCATTCTGCACAATCATCGTGGTTGAAATCGTAAAAGTATTCAAGAAAACATTCAACAAATAATTTTAAATCTAGGTATTGGTCTAAGGATCAATGCCTTTTTATAGTAACGATAAATTTTATCAGTACTAAAATGACAAAAAACCTCACACAATCCTGGCTGGGATCACCACTTGCATCCAACGCGAATGAAGAAGTTTTTAATGATCAATTGAAAAGATTGATAAAAAGGTCAAGCAAGGTAAAAGTATCATGACTGATAACTTAATATATAGGTCCGGTCTTCCACATCGATGCATTACTGTTTATCTTTACTTAGAAAAGTATGGTGCAAAAGAAAAGCGATGCTTCAATTCAATGAAAACGATCGCTTCTAATTTGAATCTTTCTAGGCAAACCATCAATCTAGCAATACAGGAACTTAATAATAAAGGATACATTGAAATTGAGCATCAATATAGCAAAAATGGTGGGAAATCCAGTAATCCCTATAAAATTTTGAAATGATTCCCAGACAAGTGAGTAGTTTAGCATTATAGGTTTACATGGTATGTCTAGTGAATAGATATCTTATTAATCTATAAATTTAAATATAATTATAGATAATAGTTTACAATAAATTAAAACTCTTTTTGAATTAAGATGTAATGCCTGCATAGTCATTCTTTACAAGAGATAATAAGGGACTATTACACTTAAAAAGATTGTTAATGTTCCCAGTGCTATAGTCCATTATGTAGTCGTATTACTTTTTGAATTTTGAAAGTCCCATTGGCACTGCTGGTTGATGATAACTAAACCAGGAAGCTAAAGTAGTAGAAGAAACAGCTGCATACATAGCTAAACCTGAGAATTTTCTTAATGTATTTATCCAATATTTTTTCATTTTCTCACCTCCTCAATTAAAGCCGAAATAGACACGATAATTATCGAATAAGTTAAAGATATTGAACAAGTAAATGCAATATTCTTTAATAAGAAAGCAACACATAAAAGTAAAAAAGAAATAACTATAGCTTTTCTCTTGAACTCAGGGTAATCAGAAACATCAATAATCTTATTCACATTTTCAATAGGACAAATAATTGATATAAATAATATGCTCAAAACTGATAAAGTGCCTAACACAAGTATTGGCAATTGATATCTTAGGTTTAAAACTAATATTAAAATTGCGATTACCATACAAACCGTACATTTTAAATGGGTGTTCGCGTGATATCCTCCAGTATATGATCTTAATATAATAAATGAAAGTAAGAAAATAATTACTTCAATAAGACAAGAAAAAATCATTCCTATTATGATGCTTATTAAGACATTAATAAAAAAAGATATTACTAATTCAAAACCATAAGCATATATTTCTTTTTCGTTTTTGATTATTCCCAAAGATGCTAAGTATGTTACAATTGAATTCGATAAACTATGTATCATATTTCACCTCACACTAGGATAATACAATAACTAAATTGATAAAACTTTTTTGTGTGATTAAAGTCAAAATATTGTGATTAAAGTCAGTCACATCAATTTTTATCTGTTAAATTATTAAAATATTATTTATCAAATCTTACTACACAGATAAACTTTCCATTTTCAAAATAGTAGTTGAAATCTCCATCATATTTTTTTACTGTTTTATCAATGCTTAGAAGTCCATAACCATGATAAAACTTATCTTCTTTTCTCGATGGCAAATATTTACTATTATCCGATTTTTTTCGTTCAATAGCAGAATTACTACAAGCTATTACAATACTATTTTGTTTTGAAGAAATTGAAAATCTTATCCATTTATTATTTTCATCCAAATGCTCACGAGAATTTTTTAAAATATTATTTATAATAATACAAATATCAAAATCACTTAAAAAAGATAAATCAATGTTTTCTAACCTAGTTATTAAATCGATTCCATTATTGTCACAAATTATTTTTTCGGAGTTTAAAATATAATCAAGTGTAGGGTTTCCGGTTATAATTGCTGACTTTTTTGTTTCTAGATCACTTAATCCAATATTTTCAAGATAGGAAAGAATTTTTTCATAATCTTCTTTCTTAGCATATGATGATATTAGCATGTAAGTATGATTTAAATCATGTTTTAGTTTTCGAATTTCACTATTTTGCTCAAGAACTTGCTTATAATACTTTTCTTCAAATTCATATTTTTCATTTATAGTCTTTAATTCTTGTTTTTCTTGTGCCTCAGCATTTAAAGTGCGAAATGCAATAATTTCTGCTAATAGAACACCACAAGAAAATAATATTCCAAGCTGTATTAGCACACGATCATAACCGATAAAATAAATTTCCATAAAAATCAGAATAATTAAATAGTTTAGCAATTGCACTAAAAATAGACCAATCCATTTTTTTGTTGCTACCTCAAAATAGTTCTTTTTTTTGTACTTCTGTAATACAAAAAATACTATTGTTAAAATGATTTTAATTAATATTACTATACTTAAATAAATGGATTGATTCGCATAAGTATCTGCAATTGAACAATTAAGAATAAATGATATAAGCTGAACTACAATTATTGTACTAAGCCCAGTTATTGCAAAAGTAAATCCTACAAACATTAATAAAATAGGTAGAGTATACGAAGAAATCATCTTCAGATATAATGACGTTATGACAATTACTAATGGAGTAGCTAGTCCCTCAAATGCCATTAGAGAATTAAGAAAACGTACTCCGAAAAATAGCAACAGAACTAGCGCCAAATAATAATACATTAATTTTTTCCCTTTATATTTTATGGGAACAAATGTAAACAAAATTGCCACCAAGACAATTTGTTCATATAAATCAAGAATCGCTAATAGACTCATCATAACCATGAGTCCCTTTCTATATATTGAAGTATTTCTTTTTTTAATTGACTAATATTTCTACAATTAATTAAAACAGAATCTCCATTTGAAAGTACAACTGAATCTTTGCTTAAACTTTCAATATGATCCATATTTATGATAAAGGCTTTATTAATTTTTTTGAAATTAGATGAAGGTAGTTCTTTTTGAATGTTTTTTAAAGTATTACGTTCCGAAAACTTTCCATAAGATGTATAAAAATTGATATAATTTCCAAATACCTCAATCCATATAATATCTTTCATAAACACTTTTCTATCTTCATCAGCTCGATGAAGGATAATTATTTGGTTTAGCTCAGAAGTTATTCTTAAGAGTGTGTCATTAATTTCTTCATGTATTTTGCTTTTTCTAATGAAATCATAAAAATTGACTTTTGATGCTTCATAGATTAACTCATTTTGATTCGATATAAATACTAATTTTGTTCTAGGAAACTTCGCGTATAAATGTTTAGCGAAATTTATTCCATTATAATTTGGAAACTCAATATCTAAAAATACTATATCAAGAAGTGCTATGGATTCTAAATCAAGTTTTTTGGGATCATCTATTTCTATGATAGACAGTTTAAATTCATGTTTATTAAAAAAGTCATTAATATAATTGCTAATAAGTGTACGATCAAATTGATCATCATCTATTATTGCAATATGATAAATCATTTTTCTATACTTTTTTTAACACTGTCTAAAAAATCGTTTAGTTTATAAATCGTCGCGTCTGATAGAAAGTCAACTTTAATTACTTTTTCATTTTCATTATCAAGCAAATAATCAGTACTTACATTGAAAAATCTTGCGATTTTCAAAAGTAAAGTGCTATTTGGAGTACTAATACCTGACTCCCAGTTAACCACAGTCGTTAATGAAACACCTAACTCAGATGCGAATAATTTAATACTAAGATTTTTACTATCCCTTAAAAACCTAATTCTATCTTTAAACTCAACCATATTATTATCCTCCCAATAATATTGTATATAATTACAAATAAAGTTTCTATATAAATTTGCCAATATTATTGTATAAAACCATCTCTAATTAAATTTTGATTTAATTTTTTAATTATTGACTTTCTGTCTTGTTTACAAATCGGTAAACTTTCTCCATTTGTTAATATGGCAAAAATTCCATCTACTCGATCAACTTTGTCTGAATTCACAATAAGTGTTCGATTAATTCTAACAAAAGGATTGCGAGGCATTTTCCCCAAACTATAAATTAGTTCCTTTTGGGTGGCTCGAAAGCGAATTGATGTTTTATTTGCTTTACAAATCTCGTAATTCTTGTCTGATTCAAAGTAGAGAATATCATTAGTATATATTTTCTTTAAAGCTGGATTATCAAATGGAAGAACAAAGTTATCATTAGAATATTCCTTTGCAATTTTTTCGACTAAACTTGAACAATAATTTTCTAGTTCATGTTTCCTTACAAAGTCAAAGGCTGACAAATGAAATGCATCATAAATGAAGTGGTCATGATTTGTAATAAAAACAACTTTTGTTTTGTCAGAAATTTTATTAAATAAATCTAAACCATTAAACTTATCATTTAACTCGATATCTAAAAAAGTTATGTAATATGAATCTTGGCTTACATGATATTCATCATAACTTAAGAAGCCATCAATTTTTATGTTTGGAAATACTTTTTTTGCAGCATCGAATATTTTCCTGTAACAAAAACTCAAATCTTGTAAACTATCATCAATAATAGCAAAATTCATCATTTATCACTCCTACGCTTTCTTACTGGTATTGTAATAAATTGGTAAATAATAAAAATAGTTTTGGGATTAATCGATAAAATTTGGGATGAAAAGCTAGGCAGTAGTTTATATTCGTTAGTTTCATAACAAAAGGAGGTTTTTTTAGTCCTCCTTTCTGTGGTGTTTAGGATTTTCTTTTTGGAGTTAAATAAAATAGATCCACTCGCTCTTCAATTCTAGCAATTTTTTCGTTTGTTGTTGCCATAGACTTGCTTATTTCATTTATGGCATTGCTGTTTTTTTCAGTAATATCTTTAATTACTTTAATATCTGATTGAATAGTTGCAAGTTCAATAGTTTCCTCTTTAATCTTTTTTTTCATTTGGCTTTTAAGGTTTATAGAGCTTAATAGCAATCCTGTCAATGTTCCAATAATACCTATATAAATATTTACTGTTGTTAGATTCATAGCTTACTTTCTTGCTTTGCGAAGTAGAAAGTCAAAATCATAGTAACTTGTGGTATAAATTGATCGTTAGTTACCATTCCTTTAAACCATCCGAAAATCAATGCCATTACCATCATAATTGTAACTATTGATTTTAACTTTAATAATTTGTTTATTTCAGTCTTCATAATTACTCCTTTCTAGTAATAATCGTCGACAAAAGTTACTCAGCATCATTCTAACTGAATTATTGATCTGTATTTACTTGATTCATCCCATTTTTTATTTCTTCATCCCATTTTTCAAATTTGTATCGTATGTATTATTGAAGGATTTAGCTAGATTCTTTTGTCTGGGAGCAATCGATAAAATGTGGGATGAATAAGCAATAAGATTTTAAAAATCAAATTTATAATGAAATTGTAATCATAAAGTCGACGAATCGGTTACTAAAGAATTATTGGTATTCTGCAATGCTATACATTATAAAGGAAGCTTGCTACGCACTTCATTACATTAAAAATTAATAGTTAAAAGTAGAATACTACCTAAGAAAGAAAGAGGTATTTATATGGAATACGCAATTTTCCCACACAAATATTTTAACATCACTCAATCACCTTATGGCAATCCATCACACTGTGACAAAAGCCAAAACGTGAATACTCCAGACGATCAATTTAATGAAAACAAAATGATTAAAGCACTTGATCTAGGTGGTCAATACGGGGCTGCTAATAACCGAGAAAAATTCTATGCTCCATTTACATGCAAGATAACAAGAATCGATACTACTTCAACCAATGTTGTTTATTTTGTATCATGTGATCATTATGGAAATGAAAAGCCAGTTATACTTCCTGATGGATCAACATCTATTATTACAATGACAATGGCACATATGTCAGATGCAGATTTATCGGATATGGCCTTATCGGTTGGTAAAGTTTTCAGTGCTGGGGACTTTATTTATCGCGAAGGGAAAAAAGGCACTGCTCAAGAACACGTTCACATGGAGTTTGCAAGAGGCAAACAAACTACAAAAGAATATATCGGTATGAACTGTGACTTAGTTACTGGCGGAAATCGATTCCCACTAAGTGTTTCAATTTGGCCACATCAAGTTATACAAAAATTAAGCAATTATACTGTTTCTACTTTAGATGATAGTATTTACACTACTAACACGAAACATAAAAATGATTTTAAAACTACAACTATGATTGGTCAAAGCATTATGACAGGCGTTTATTTAAAGGCGAAAACAACTGTTCAAGTACGTCATTATCCAGCATCTGGCACTTCACTAGGTACACTAGCCCCAGGTAACGTAGTTCCAATTTTAAGATTCTTGGGTGTTTCAAATAACGACAATTACCAATGGGTCATGATTAGACACACCAATGGAGTTATTGGCTATGTGCAATTGGATCCGAAAAATTATGCTATCATTGATACAGGTACATTTAGTCCTAACCGTACTTTATATTTATATCAAGATATTAATGCTACGTTAAGTGGATTTCTAATTCGAACTGGTAAAGCAGTAACTGGAGCAGCAGGGCCAGTAGTGCCAAAAGGACAAAGAGCTCAAGTCATTGGAATATTGGATGTTCAAACAGATGGTTACCAGTGGCTACAAGTAATCTATAATGGGGTAACTGGTTATGTACAATTTGATACCTTAAAACATTGTAGAATTGGTGTCTAAATCATCTATCTAAAAAGCAAAAAAAGAAGATATTAATGGTTAATTCCAAAATATCTTCTTTATTATTAACCTTGACTTAAACGATTTCTTTGATAATTCATAAACAGTTTATTTAAAAGGGCTTAATTTATAAAAAATTTCAGATTCATAATTCAATAGTTCTTCTAAAGTTAGTTTTTCAAAAACTGCATAACATTTATTTTCTTTTAAAACAATGTAAAAATCGATGCCAGTTCCAACATATTCTTGATTATGCTGATACTTTTCCATTCCATAGTTACCATATGAACTATAAATATTTTCTGCCAGTTCTGTCAATTCGCCTTCATAAAAATAGGTTGTTGTTTCTCCACCTTCAAAATCAATTGCTATGCTATTTCCATTTGCGAAAACCCTGATAAAAGAAGGTGCAAAGCCATATATTGACGTAAACATTTGATTCTCTTCCCCGCCTCTATATAATTTTTCGCCTTCTGGAATTTCAAAAACTGTTGATGAAGTTGGTGTGGCAGTAATGGAAATAGTTGGGATTGGAGTTGATACAGGTGTTGGCGTAATAATAGGAGTAGAAGTAGGCTCAATATTTTTGGAAGTACATCCAGTCAATACAAATAATAGGCAAACTAATATCTTTTTCATTTGTTATCCTCCGGTGCCATCAAAATTTTTATTTTTTCATTCAAACAAACTTAAAGTTGGCTAAATTATTATATAATGGTCACGTAAATACTTCAATTATCACAGATGTTTGTGTGATGAAAAGCATGTTTTCAGTGATTAAATGCATTATAAATATAGATAACAAGTCAAAAACTACATAATGTAAAAAATTTGGAAATTCGGAAAAAGTTCAGCTTTTTTTCATTCAATTCAAATAAGTCTATAAGATAGTATTTGCCTGTGCTATATTATTGATAGACTTTCTACGAACATTGATCTGTGTTTGTAAGAATGGAGATCACTATGAAAAAAATACTAATCCTTTTATTATTGATTCTTATCGGATGTTCAAATAACAATGTTCCAAGTGGTAGCACTGACCCGAAACGATTAGAAAGATCACCAACTGTGGAAGTACTTGCTACTTCTCCGGCTCCCGTCGATGATTCCAAAGGTGGAATCAATATGGCTTATAATCTTTTGATAAGTGAATGGGAATCTGCTTTTAGTTACTTTGCAAGTGAAGATGATACAAAAAACAGTTTGTTATCTTTTTCTTTTTATGATATGTCTGTTGCCAATTCTGTGAAAGCATATTATGCTTTGAATGATATTGATGGTAACGGAATTATGGAACTTATACTAAGAAAAACAAACGGTTATGAAGATATTATCGCTTATATTTTTACAATGAAAGGCGATAAAGCAATAAATATTTTTGGCAATGATAGTCAGAATAATTTGCATGAAGTTCCGTGGAGTCGAGTTGGATCATGCGATATTTTAAGCAATGGTTTAATAGACTGTAGTAATGGTGATTTTGCAATATATAGAATAACTAATGATGGTTATGGAATAGTAAGGATTGCTTACAGCGAACCATATGATTATCCTGACATGGCTCGCTTAGCAGATGCTAAATGGAGATACTATATAAATGATGTACAAGTAGACTATGATTTTTATGTTCGGCATCTAAATGAGCAAGGATATATTGTAGATGGAAATAATACTTTGGCAGAAATTGATTGGGTAGCTTTAGATTATCATGTTTATAAATAGAATGAAAATTTCCAGCAAGAGATTAATCTCAATGGGCTCATCCACTTGAAATCAACTTATTACAAGAAATAGTGATTTTTTAGGCAGATTTCAAAATAGATTATGCAAAAATGTTTTGGTAGAATGGAATTGCATAAAAATACTTATGATGTATAATAATTATAAAGAATGGAGGAAGGCTTAATGATCAATAGAACAATATATAAACATCTAGTTGATGCATTAAAAGCTTTTCCAGTAGTGGTCATCACTGGCGCAAGGCAAATAGGTAAATCAACTTTAGTTTTTCAATTTAAAAAGCAAGGTTTCAATTATGTTAGTTTGGATGATATCGATGAAAGGAGATTGGCTTTAACTGATCCAAAGTATTTCATTGAAAGACATGGATATCCTCTAATCATTGATGAAGTTCAGTACGCTCCTATTCTAATGGAAGTAATTGAAGAAATAGTCAATAAAAAGCGAATTAATCAAGAAGAAAGCAAGGGACTGTTTATATTAACTGGTTCTCAAGTCTTTCAATTAATGGAAAATATAAGCCAATCAATGGCTGGCAGAGCCGCTGTTTTAAGAATGGAACCTTTAAGCAGAAATGAAATACTCAATCGAGAAGAAGTAGCGTTTTTACCAAAAGATAAACAGAATAGAAATAATGGAAGTTTGTCAATATCAGAATTGTTCGAACAAATTATAAAAGGATTCTATCCTGAAGTGTATAGCAATGAAATGATGACTTCTGAAATGTTTTATTCTAGATATGTTGCAACTTATATCGATCGCGATATTAACGAAATAAGTAATATAAAAGATAAAAATCGCTTTTACAGTTTCATGCAGATACTTGCCTCATTAACTGCTCAACAATTAAATGTTGCTAGTATTGCCCGTAGTGTAGGAGTAAGTGAAACGGCAATTAAAGATTGGTTATCGGTGCTTGAAACGACTGGACTTATTTATTATCTGCAAAGTTATAATGAAAATTCAATGGCGAAACGTGTTGTCAAAAGTAATAAGGTTTATTTTGCCGATACTGGACTGGCAGCTTATTTAGCAAAAATCAATGATGCTGCTACTTTAGAAGCTAGTATTTTTGCGGGGTCTTTTATGGAAACATATGTTATGAATGAAATTCGCAAATCCTATATCAATAATGGACAAAGATTTGATGGCACATATTATCGCGATTCAAATCAAAATGAAATTGATTTAGTATTGCTACAAAATGCAAAACTATATTTAATTGAAATTAAAAAGGGAATTAGTTTTAATTTAGGGGATGTAAAATCTTTTAAACAATTAGAAAATTCTATTTATCCTGTCGAGAAATCTTGCATTATCAGCAATACGAAAGAAAATTATGCACTCAACAGTGATGTTTCAGTTATTTCTGTTAATGAAATATAACTCATAACAAAAGGGAGCAATCTTGAAAAACGATATCTGATGCGCTGGAATACCTCACTTGAAAACGAAGTACTCAACATTCTGAGTGCTTTTTATTTATTTTAAATGATTCAATCAAAAAATAAATTTATTGCATTTTAAAAGAGGTGAAAGGTAAAAAATGGAGAATAATAACAGTATAGGAATATTTTGGAGGAGATATTAAAATGAGTAAAAATCAAATAAACGAAGTAAATTATGAAACATTTGAAGGAATCAAACATGTAGATGAATTAGGAAATGAGTATTGGTTAGCTAGAGAGTTACAAATAGTACTAGAATATAAAAGATGGGATAGATTTTTAAATGTTATTACCAAAGCACTGGAGTCTTGTAAAAATAGTGGATATGATACTGTAGATCATTTTTCCCAAGTGGGAAAAATGATAAATATTGCAAAAACAGCTGTCAGAAATGTAGTCGACTATAAGTTATCTAGATATGCATGTTATCTTATTGTCCAAAATGCTGATTCAAGTAAAGAAGTAGTGGCACTCGGATAAACTCGAATTTAAAATAATGAAATGGGTAAAAAAAGAAAAAAATATGCCTAATAGAGATTAATGTTTGAATAGAGTATTTTTTGCGTTAGAATCCTTCACTTGAAAACGAAGTACTCATTCTGAGTGCTTTTT
Organism: Holdemania sp.; assembly: GCA_031551965.1. GTDB lineage: Bacteria > Bacillota_I > Bacilli_A > Erysipelotrichales > Erysipelotrichaceae > CALVGQ01. The sequence goes on from JAVBMW010000025.1 coordinate 134,107, forward strand.
ATATATTTTAAATTACTCAGTAAAAAATAAATTTGTTGCATTTTAAAAGAGGTGAAAGGTAAAAAATGGAGAATAATAATAGTATAGGAATAATTTTGGAGGAAAAATCAAAATGAGTAGAAGCCAAATAAATGAAGTAAATTATGAAACATTTGAAGGAATCAAACACGTAGACGAATTAGAAAATGAGTATTGGCTGGCTAGGGAGTTACAAGTTATTTTAGAGTACAAAAAATGGCAAAAATTTATGAATGTTATTGAAAAGGCGAAAGAAGCTTGTCAAAGTAGTGGATTTAATGCTGATTATCATTTTACCCAAGTGGGTAAAATGATAAATACAGCAAAATCTGCAGTCCGAAGGGTTGTAGATTTTAAATTAACAAGATATGCTTGCTATCTCATTGTTCAAAATGCTGATCCAAGTAAAGAAGTCGTAGCACTCGGACAAACTTACTTTGCGGTGCAAACTAGGAAACAGGAAATAAGTGAAATAGAATATGATAAGTTAACTGAAACAGAAAAAAGATTTTATAATCGTAGCATCACAAAAAAAGAAAATTATGAACTTAATCAAGTTGCTAAAAATGCTGGAGTGAAGAATTTTGATCAATTTCATAATGCAGGATATAAAGGGCTTTATAATGGTGAGACAGCTGACGATATATTTAAAAGAAAGAAATTAAGTTATCGCGAAGATATTTTAGACAATATGGGTAGTGATGAATTAATTGCAAACATGTTTAGAATTTCTCAAACTAAACAAAAAATTGAAAAAGAAAACATCAAAGGTGAAGAAAAAGCAAAGGAAACACACTTTGAAGTTGGCGTGAAAGTTCGTGAAACAATTGCATCTATCGGAGGTACTATGCCTGAAGATTTCCCGACACCTGAAAAAAGTTTGAAATTATTAGAAAAAGAAAAAGCATATAAAAAAATCAATAATAAATGATATTTACAAAAATAAATATGAGATGAGCCTGCCAGCATGGTTTCATTCACATTGTAACATTTCACTTTAAAATTAATGGCTTAGCTAGTCTGGATATATTCCTTATTGTAGTTTACCCTAATTTATCTAATCTTGATTTAATTAATTCAGATTAGAAAGACGATTCTTGTATCAGTCATTATTAATTTTTGTAATTCAACTAGAATACTTGTACAATGAAAGTAATAGTTTCCTCAATCATTGTGGAAAGAAATTCGTTTGAGATTAGAATAATGAAAAGTTATAGTAAAAGTGGGTAGAGGTAGAGCATGAATAGGAAAAGATGGTTTGATATTTTGAACAATTTAAGTACGACAAGCCCAACTACAAGTGATGAGTTAGCGACTATACTCAATATAAGTAGTAGGACTGTTCGTAATGAATTGAAAGAAATCAGTGAAGTTTTGAAAAAAGAAGGTGCACATCTAATTTCAAAGCCAAATTCTGGAACTTTATTAGTTATAGAAAATTACGAATTATACCAGTCGTTTCTTGATTCTTTAAATAAGAATACATCTATTCCTGAGACGTCGCAGGAAAGAATTCAATATCTACTTGAAACTCTATTAGTAAATAAAAGTAGTTTTGTTAAACTGGAAGATTTAGTAGATCAAATCTACATTTCTAAATCAAGTTTAACTGGTGATTTAAAAGAAGTCAGAAGCTTTCTTGAAGACTATAATCTTAAACTAATAGCTAGACCAGGCTATGGTATTCGAGTTGAAGGTTCTGAGTTCGATTTAAGACTATGCATTGCAGCTTTTACTATTTCGCGTTTGGAAGATCAGACAAAGAATGGAATATTGCGATCTATCGCTGAATGTGTTCAACAAGGTCTTATCGATTCAAATCTCAAAATCAATGATGGTTCTTATCAAAACTTAATTGTACATCTATACATTGCCTTGCAAAGAATTGAAGAAGGTTGTTATGTTCCTTTGGAAAAAAGTCAATTAGATGTAATTAGAAATGAAGTTGAATTTAAACAAGCACAAAAAATCGTTGATTTATTAGAAAAAAGATTTGAAATTGAAATTCCTTTGACTGAAGTTGGTTATGTGGCAATTCATCTTGCGAGTAAAAGAATTATTGAGAAACAAGATTTAACTGATCAAGTGATTATTGATTCGAAAGTCAATGAAACTATAAATCGAATGTTAAATGAAATTTTAATTAATTATCATATTGATTTTCGTGATGATCTTGAGTTAAGAATGGTTCTTGGAATGCATCTGATACCTTTAAACGTGCGATTACAATATGATATGAATCTAAAAAATCCACTGTTGAAACAGATCAAAACTAGATATACCTTAGCTTATATGCTTGCAGTATCAGCATGTGGAGTGCTTGAGAAAGAAAATTGTAAAATAATACAAGAAGATGAAATTGGATACTTTGCTTTACATTTTAATTTAGCATTAGAAAGAAGAAAGAAAACAAGAATTAAAAAGAATGTCTTAGTTGTATGTTCAACGGGAAGAGGAAGCGCACAGCTTTTGCTTTGGAAAATAAAAGAAGAATTTGGAAAAGACTTAAATCGAATAGAAATTTGTGATGTTTTTCAATTAGAAACTTATGATTTAAGTGATATTGATTATATTTTTTCAACTGTAGCTATTCCATTTCAAGTTAATAGACCCATTGTTCAAGTTGAAGTTTTTCTTGAAAATAAAGATATTAAGGCAATTCATCACATTTTAAATGAACAAGAAAATTTTACACTAAGTAAATATTTTCATCCAAATCTGTTTCTATCTAAATGTAATGCTAAAACAAAAGAAGAAGTAATCGACCAAATGGTTAAAAAGATAAGAAAATATAAAAATGTTCCCAATGATTTTAAAGATTCTGTTCTTGAAAGAGAGAAGTTGGCTGTAACATCGTTTGGGAATTTAGTAGCTGTACCTCATCCAAATAAAGCGATGGGAGATGAAAGTTTTGTCTGTGTGGCAATTCTAGAAAAACCAATCAAATGGGATAAACAAAAAGTACAGTTTGTTTTCATGATGTCTTTAAAAGCACCAGTTGAAGAAGATATGCAAATGTTTAGTCAAATCACATCACAATTATTATTTAGTCAAAAGTATATTAATGAAATGATTAAAAATCCTGAGTTTTCTTATTTAATGAAAATTCTAGGAACAATAGAAAAGGATATTAAAGAAAATAATGGATGAAATTTATGATGTTGCGTTCGAGCTCATATTAAGCGCAGGCAATTCAAAATCTAATTCGATGATGGCAATAGAGGCTTGCAGAGAATTTCGCTTTGAAGATGCAGATAAAATGATCAAAGAAGCACAAAAGGAATTAAATAAGGCACATCTTGTACAAACAGAAATGATTCAAAAAGAGGCACAAGGAACACCATTTCAACTAAATTTAGTTCTTGTACATGCTCAAGATCATTTAACTATGGCACTTATGAGTTTAGAAAATGCAAAAGAGATGAAGTATCTTTATCAAACAATAGAAAAAATAATTAAATAATTACGAAAGGGGTTAATTATGAAAACAAAGATTCAAGAGTTTTTAATGAATATTGCAGCAAAAATGAATGAAAACAAATATATTAAAGCCATGCGTGATGGATTCATGCTTGGGTTACCATTTTTAATGATAGGAGCTATCCTAACAGCTATTGTAAACATGCCATTTATGTCTGGATTTGTTCCTGAACATGTCTTGTCTGCGATCAGTGAATTCGTAGCACCATCTGCTGCTTACACCAGTTATATATATTCGTTGTTTGTCGTTGTGGGAATAGCATATAACTTAGCCAAAATAAATAAAGTACACCCGCTGAACTGTTCGTTTATGGCATTAGTATGTATGCTTATTACCATACCTCCGGTTGCTTTTACCGAAGCAGGAGAAGCAGTGTATGATGTTTTACCGTTTTATAGTGTAGGAGCATCGGCAATCTTAACTGCTATTTTATGTGCATTTATCTTTACTGAACTGTATTGTTGGTTAGTCAAACATAATTTAACAATCAAACTACCCAATAGCGTTCCTGCTTCTATTTCTGATTCGTTTACTTCTTTTATACCAGACCTTATCTGTATATTATTTGCTTTAACGATTTGTTGGGCGTTTAAATTTACTTCATTTGGAACTTTAAATGATTTTGTGTTTACTATTTTACAGATGCCTCTTTTCTCTTTAGGAAATAGCTTGCCTGCGACAATCATGGCGGGAGTATTAGTTAGTGCTTTCTGGTTTTTGGGGCTTAATGGACATGCATTAATTTATAGTGTATTTTGGGCAAGTTGGGGACCTGCTGCCGTTGAAAATATTGCTGCGTTAGCTAGTGGTCAACCACTTCCTAATTTAATCAATGATGGTTTTGCTAGTGTTTGGATGATGTATGGTGGATGGATCAGTATTCCACTACTTATCGCTTTGTGGTTCTATAGAAAAAAACGTAAAGATTGGGGAGAAATCATGAAGATTTCTTTGATCCCAGGATTATTTAATATTGTTGAACCAATCATGTTTGGGTTTCCGTTAGTATTGAATCCGTATACTTTGATTCCGCTATTATTAACGCCGATTATTTCTTGCTCAGTTGGATATTTCTGTCATGCGATCGGGTTGATTCCTTATTGTATCGGAATTGGGTTTCCATTAACGACACCACTTGGTTTAGTTGCAATCCTTGAAACAGGAAGTATCCTTGCTGGAGCCATTCAAGTTGTGGTCATTGCAATATTAGTAACAATCTGGTATGTCTTCTTGAAAATTCAAGATAACGCCGAACGTACAAGTGGTATTTACGTAGAAAATGAATAAAGCCCATCTGCAACAAATTTTATATGGAGCAGCCTATGGAGATTCCTTAGGCGCTCTTACTGAATTTTGCACTGTAGAAGAAATTAAAAAGAGCTTTCCTAATGGATTAAATGAATACTGCAACTCAATCAGCTTATTAACAGAAGGAATTGTTCCAGGACAAGTAACTGATGATTTTGGTTCAAGTTGTTACATCATGCAAGAAATATTGAATAATAATGGTGATTTCAATAAAGAAATCGCTACTGAAGCTATTTTAAAATGGTCTGCAGATGAAGTGTATTTCAATAATTTTGCAGGTGAAAACACACGAAGACAAGTTGAGAAGTTAAAAAAAGGAGTATTCATTGATCCAAGCGATCAAGCATTTCATTTTATGGGTAAAAATTCAAATGGTGGAGCAATGAAGGCAGTACCGTTAGGATTACTTGCAAATGGCGATTTTGATTTAGCAGTGAAATATGCAATAGATCTTTGCTGGCCTACACATTTTAACTCCGCAGCTGTTTCTGCAACAGCTGCAATCACTTGTGCAATCAGTGAAGCAACGAAAGAAAATACTAGTATTAAATTAGTAATTGAAAAAGCAATACAAGGATCTAAAATAGCTAGGGAAGAAGTTGAAGAGATGGGGTATATATCTTTTGGACCTTATGTAGAAAATAAAATCATCCAAGCAATCAATTTAGCGAGTGAATGCAAAAATGTTCAAGATATTATAAAATTGCTAAGTGAAGAACTTGGCACAGGTATTCAGGTCCAAGAAACTATCCCAGCAGTATTCGCAATATTGTCTGCGACAAACGCTAATTTTGATCAAGCAATATATTGCGCAGTCAATGCTGGAGGAGATACAGATACGATAGCGTTAATGGTGGGTGCAATATCTGCTGCACTTTCAACACATGAAATACTAGACCACAAAATCATTGAACAGATCCAAGAATCGAATCGATCACTGCATTTAAAAGAAACGATTAATGACTTTACAAAACTAATCTTAGAAAGGAAAACGAAATGAGAATATTACTAACTTGCGCTTTAGGCATGACGACAGGAATGATGGTAGAAAAAATGAGAATCGCTGCAGCTGAACAGGGAAAAGACTACAAAATATGGGCTGTTGAAAAAGATTCTGTAGAAGACTACGAAGGACAGTTCGACGTTCTTTTATTAGGGCCTCAAGTAGCTTATGCCTATAATGAAATGATGAAAAAGTATAATGAAAATCTTCCAGTAGCGATGATCAAGCCACAGGATTATGGAAGAATGAATGGTAAAAATGTTCTAGAAATGGCTGAAAACTTAGTGGCTCAAAGAAATCAAAATGGATAGTAAATTATATATTAATACTTCAGATAATGAAGTTCGATTCAGTAAAAACTCTATTTTTTTAGCAGGTCCTACTCAAAGAGATTCAACTTTTGAGACCTCATGGAGAAAAGAAGCAATAGAAATTTTAAAACAATTAGATTTTAATGGAGTAGTTTATGTCCCAGAATTTTTAGAGGATGTTTCATTTACTGATGATTTTCTAAAAAATCAAATCAATTGGGAATGGCAAGCTTTAGATAATGCAGGAATTATTGTGTTTTGGATCCCAAGAGAAAAAGAAAAATTACCAGGATTTGCAACGAATGTTGAATTTGGAAGATATGTCACATTAAAACCAGATAAAGTGGTTTTAGGGTATCCGGAAACAGCATGTGAAATTGAATATTTAAAATTATTGTACAAAAAAGAAGCAAATAAAGATCCCAAGCACACACTTATTGAAACTTTGATCAGCGCAGTAGATATGTTAAACAGTAATTGAAACTTGTTTAAATTACAAACATTGGAGTGTGGCTAATATTCATATACTCGGAATATTTTTTTTATTATATGGGAGAGTTCTCGATACTATCTAAAAAGATAGATTATTATTGATAAATCACTTGAATAGTATTCAATCAAATTTAGAAAAGTCAAGACTTACATTAACAAAAGTATCATGATAATATAACATCATAAAGATAAGGTGGTGTACCATGTGCCTAAAACTATTTCACAAAGTCAGCGATTTTATTATGATGAATTACCAGTTGATCAAGCAGTTTGTATCAAAAATGATCTAGAG
>JAVBMW010000030.1:0-70149 GCA_031551965.1 Holdemania sp.
GGGTGATTTAGCTGTATCTCAAAGTATTGAGATTATGAGAACTTTCAAAGAAATGCGTCATTATCTTATGATGAATAGTGAGTTTGTAACACAAAGAGATTTATATTCATTAAGACAAGAACTATATTTAGATAATAATGAAATCAAAGAAGATGTTAAATCACTAAAAAGAGATTTGGATGAAGTGATGAATAGCTTTATACCCAATATTCCTCTTAAACAATTTGTGATATTAAACAACATGAAATTTGAGGCAAGTATTGCGATTGAATATATAATTTCATTAGCTAAACAATCAATCATTATCATTGATGATTATCCAAATATCGATACTTTGAGTATACTAAGATCAAAACAAGATGGAGTAGCAGTAACTTTGATTACAGATAATAAGGGAAAAAAATTAACTTTAAAACATGTGAATGATTTTATGAAGGAATATGGAAATATAGCAATTAAAGAGAATGGAGTTGCTCACGATCGATTTATCATATTAGATTACGGAACTCCTTATGAGCAAATCTATCATCTTGGACAGTCCATTAAAGATGCAGGCAACAAATTAGGTGCGATTAATTTAATATCGGATACATTTATATTACATCCAACGATCGACCTACTATTGAAAGGAAATAATCTAAAACTAATTTAGTCTAATTAAAACGGCTAATTTGCCCAGGTAAACATGGATTATTTTGCATGTACATGAGGTTTACATGTTTTTGATTAAGGACCTCATAAATATTTAGAATAATAATACCAAGATTTTTTAATTGCCATAAAAGAATATTAAAGAATTTGATTTATACAATCAGAGGTCAACAAGTAATGCTAGATTCAGATTTGGCAAAACTGTATGGTTATGAAACGAAGCGTTTAAACGAACAAGTAAAAAATAACAAAGAAAGATTTACAAATGATTCATATTTAGGCTGATTGAAGAAGAGATAAATTTGGTGAGGTCGAAAAAAACGGCCTCACCAAATAATGCCTTTTTTAAAGGGAAAAAAGAGGTCGAAGTGTAAAAGACACTAAACACAATGCTTTAAGGTTTGAGTGGAATCTTAATTCCAGTTGAAAATCAAAAATATTGTAATGAATAATTATTAAATTTGTAAAGTATTTGTAAAAATTGCAATATATAACACTTTTCATCAATCTTTAACAGTTATTTTATATTTATTTATTTTTAATCGTGATAGAATTACATTAATGAGGTGAGAGAATGCCTGCAAATTATACACATGCCTATTATGGGAGAGAAGTATTTAAGCAGTTAAGCAGTGAACTTAAGCAATTGGTGAAGAAACACTGGGAATTATATAATATTGGGTTACATGGACCAGATATTTTATTTTTTTATAAGCCGTTGTCTCAAAATGAAATAAGAGCTTATGGAACACAATTACATGAAAAGGCTGCGGAAGCATTTTTTCTTAATGCCCGAAAAGTCATCGCAGAAAGTAGTGATCCTGAAGCTGCATTGGTTTACATTTTAGGATTCATCAATCATTTTGTCTTGGACAGTGAATGTCATCCGATCATCAATCAATTTGAAAAGGATAGTAAAATAAGTCATGCTGAAATCGAATCAGAATTGGATCGTGTTTATTTGATTAAAGATGGAAAAAATCCGATCAAAAGTAAGATTACCGAAAATGTGATCGTAACCGATAAAAATGCACAAATCATTGCACCGTTTTTTGATATTCCTGTTAAGGAATGTAAATACGCAATCAAATCAATGAATTTTTATTTGGATCTGTTTGTTGCTCCGAGTCAATTAAGATACAAGTTTGTATTGTGGGCAATGAAAAAAGCAGGAGTATATGATTCTTATCATGGATTAGTGATGAATCGCGAAGTTAATAAAAACTGTGATTCAAACAGTTTGCGTTGTCAAAGACATTTAATACAGGCATCAAATGAGTCGGCAAGACTCATTAAGGAATATTTTGATACATATAAAACAGATGCACCACTAGATATTCGTTACCAAAGAAATTATGAATAGGGAGAGAATCTTATGAAAGAAAAATTAACGAAATTAGAGAAACAATGGATTTTATATGATGTAGGAAATTCAGCTTTTATCCTACTAGTTACAACTATTATACCAATTTATTTTGATTCACTCTGTACTGCAGCTGGGTTAAGTGATGCACAATATTTAGCTTATTGGGGATATGCAGCATCGATTTGTACACTGATCGTTGCGTTTCTTGGACCAGTACTTGGAACAATTGCCGACAACAAGAACTTTAAGAAAAAAGTGTTTACTGTTTCGATGATGATTGGGGTATGTGCTTTAGCTGCTTTTTCCTTACCTAAAACATGGCTTGGATTTCTTGCGTTGTTTATTGTGGCGAAAGTAGGATTTAGCACAAGTTTGATTTTTTACGATGCTATGCTTACCGATGTAACTACACCTGAGCGAATGGATGTAGTATCAAGCCAAGGTTATGCATGGGGATATATTGGAAGCTGTGTTCCGTTTATTATAAGTTTGATGGTAGTTTTATTTAATGAAACAATTGGTATTTCAATTATGACCGCAATGACAATTGCATTCCTTATCAATGCGGCTTGGTGGTTGCTCAATTCACTACCATTAATTAAAAATTATAAACAGATTTATTATGTGGAAACTGAAGAACATGTTATTTCGAACAGCTTTAAACGTTTAGGTAAAACATTTTCAGAAATGAAAGACAATAAAAAAGTTCTATTCTTTATGATTGCTTTCTTCTTCTATATTGATGGGGTTTATACGATCATTGATATGGCAACAGCTTACGGAAGTGCTTTGGGACTTGATTCTACTGGATTGTTGCTTGCATTACTAGTAACTCAACTTGTGGCTTTCCCAAGCGCTTTAGTATTCGCAAATCTTTCTAAAAAAATAGATAACAGTAAGCTGATCAAAGTTTGTATTCTTGCTTATACAGGGATTGCCTTATTTGCGATTCAATTAGATCAATTATGGAAATTCTGGGTGCTTGCAGTTTGTGTTGGTTTATTCCAAGGAGGAATCCAAGCACTATCACGTTCATATTTTGCTCAAATCATTCCTTCTGAAAATTCGGGAGAATACTTTGGATTGTTTGATATTTGTGGTAAAGGAGCATCCTTTGTTGGTACATTCTTGATCGGTGTTCTATCTCAAATGACAGGAAGTGCTAATGGAGCAATTTCTATCCTGGCAGTTATGTTTGTGATTGGATACTTCATGTTTAATAAAGCGACAAAAATTAAAGAAACAAATTAATAATCAATTAAAACAGCAACTCTTTATGTAGGGTTGCTTTTTCTTTAAAACGAAAATATTTGAAAAGTTTAAAATGTAAAAAAAGCCAATGAAGGCTTTTTTGCGATATTAACTAATTAGAACAAGGGAGTGCTTCAATATAGATAATAATCGCTATTGAATCTGAAATTTCAAATTACTTTTAATAAATCAAATGGTGTAATTAAATCATAGTGACCAGTTAATTTTTTAATTCGAGGAGAACCCCATTGAATAGCTGCAAAATCAACTTCAGCATTTGATGCACATTCCTTATCAGAATGACTATCTCCAACATAAAGAATTTCAGAAGGTTTTGATTTTGTCATTTCCATGTATTTTAATAATGGTTCTGCAGATGGTTTATGTTTGCTTGTCATCTCAGAAAAGATAAAAGTATCAAAATAGCGATCAATTCCTAAATCTTGTACCCCATCAATATATTCTTGTTTAGTCTTCGAAGTTACGATTCCAAGTGAAATGTTTAAGGATTTCAGTTTTATAAGTGTTTCTTCAATATCTTCAAACAATTGAACAGGAATTGCCATTTCTTTAATTTGCTTGTTCCATAATTTTTCAATTGCTGGATCATTAATGCCTAATTGATTTAAAGCATCTTTAGATGGTATACCCAATACAAAGCTTAAACTATCAGCTTGAAATTGAATGTTCGATTTAAGTAAAGTACTGTATAAACCACATAGAATGGCATATTCATTATCAACTAAAGTACCATCAACATCAAATACGATGTGATTATAATTGCTCATAATGTTTTACCTGTTTCAAGAGCTAATTGAAATAAGCCAGTTTCATAATGTTTATCAAATTCATCACTGATTTCAATATTAGGCAATAGCTCTGTAGGTAAATATATTAAACAATTTTTACGGATTGTTGAAATATCTCCTTTGAGGAAGTGATTATCATACAAAGTCACTTGATCTGGGTTGATTAAAGCAGCATAGCTACAAATTAGTTTGCAATAAAGCTCAATAATTTCTTCATCGGGTAATTCCTGTCTCGGATTGAAACCGAAACCTGGTAAAAATTCTATTTCACCTGCATAATTGCAAGCACCACGCCATACTGATCCTTCAAGAATGATACCGGCTCCAAAACAACATCCAATTCCAAAATAAAGACTAATGGCTGCCTTTGGTTTATGGTTAGCACAATGCCATTGTCCCAAGGCTACAATGTGCATGTCATTATCAACGACAACAGGAATGGAAGTAAGATTTGCAAAATGTACTGGAAGATTGATTCCTTTCAGCTCTTCCCAGATTCCTTCTTTTACAATTCCTTTAGCGATCATAGCTGCAATGCCAATCGCAACTGTTTTAATATTTGGATATTTTTTTTCCGTTGTAAGGATCAACTCATCCAATGTAGCTAAAAGGCCTTTATCAAGATAAGAAATAGAACCATGGTCAATGTTGAAATAATTAAGATTGCGGATATGCCATGTAATTTCAAGTCCTTCGATCGCAATCAATAAATACATTGAATAATTAGCATTCAAAGCATATTGACAGGCTGCTCTTCCACCAGTAGAGTTTCGTTCTAAACATTCTTCAACTTTACCTTGTTCGCACAATTCTAGTAATAAACGCGTTACGGTTGGGATGCTTAATCCAGTTTCACGGGCAAGTTCACTAATACTCGTTTTTTCAACTTGAGCTAGAAGTTCACAAATGTTTTGCATGTTTCTGTCTTTAATTAATTCAGTTTTCACAAAATCACTCCTTTTTAATTAACTTTTTAAAACAATGTTAATAAGTAATTAAAATATATCATTTGCTTAAATATTTGTCAATGTTTTGAAATAAAAAAGCTAAACATCTTAGAGATTAATCTGTTATGTTTTAGCTTTTTATGTTTATTGTCCGAGTTCAATTGATCTTTTGATTGCTGCGGCATTAGCTTCTTTGAAAACTTGTTCAAGTCTTCCGTCTTTTAGAATATTCATGGCTTCGATCGTAGCGCCACCTTTGCTACAAACCATGGTGATGAGTTCTTCTGGGGTTCTACCATCAGTTTGAAGAAGGGTGCTTGCCCCAATGAAGGTTTGAATAACCATTTGTAAGGCATCATTGTATTCAAAACCATGATTGACTGCATCTTTCGCGAGTAAATCGATAAAATAATAAACATAAGCTGGAGTACTCCCACTGACAGGGATGATCGCATCCATTAAACTTTCATCGATAAGACATGTTTTACCGATACTATTAAATAATCCTTGGATTTGTTGATACTCAGAATCAGAAACTTCCTTGCTTCTGCATAATGCGGTCGCACCAAGTCCGATCATGAGTGGTGTGTTTGGCATAGTACGAACAACTTTTGAATTTGGAAAAACATGTTGAATAGAATTGATATTGATCCCTGCTGCAATGCTTAATAGAAGTGGTTTATTTTTGATGTGTCTGATTTTTTCAAATAATTCATTGAATCCTTGTGGTTTGATTGCCAACATTAATATCTCACAATTTTCTGCACATTCAACTTCATTAGAAAAATAGTGCATTCCGAGGTGGTTTGCCTTTTCGGTATTTTTCTCACTTCTTTGATAATATCCAACTTCACTGGCAGCATAAACATTTTGTTTTATTGCACCTTCTGCAATCGCAAAGCCCATATTTCCTAAACCGATAATTCCAAGTTTTACTTTCTTCATAATTTGACCGTCCTTTACTTAGATATTTTAACATAAGGAACCTTGTTTATGTTAAAATGTTAAAGAGGTGAAGGTATGAAAATAGTTGAAGTTTTTGTTGAATACAATACGATGCAGCTGGATCGTACTTTTACCTATGTCAGTGATTGTGAAAATATTGAAAGAGGGAAAAGGGTCATCGTACCTTTTAACTATAAAGAAATCGTTGGTTTTGTAGAATCAGTTTCAGAAACGCATAAAACAAAAGAAGAACTTGAAATGGAAATGGGCTTTAATTTAGGAGTGATCACTCAAGTTTTGGATGTTGAGCCATTAATTAATGAAGAATTATTTGAATTAGCAGAGTGGATGTCAAAAGAAACTGTTTCCAGTAGGATCAGTTGTTTTCAAGCGATGTTGCCTGCTAAACTTAAACCTATATCTAATAATCAAAAGATTAAAATGGAGAACTGGGTCAAAATAAACAAAGAGTTAGAGGATGAAAAAATTAGCCCTAAACAAATAGAGGCGTTTTCATGGTTGTTAGATAAAGGAGAATGTACTCTATCAGAATATCGTGAAAAATTCAAATCAGTTGGAAAAGCACTAGAAGATAAAGGACTAGTAATAAAGTTTCAAAAAGAAGCAGTTTTTAAAGAAAGAAATATTGAAACGACAACTGGATTTCAGCTAACACAACTTCAATCCATTGCGATGAACGATATCAAAAAATGTACTCAAGATGTTGTACTATTACATGGTGTGACAGGGAGTGGAAAAACCGAAGTTTATTTACAACTTGCACAGGAAATCGTCAGTCAGAAAAAACAAGTGCTTATCTTAGTGCCTGAAATTTCATTGACTCCTCAAATGGTGAAGCGAGTTGAAAGTCGTTTTGGATCCAGTGTTGCGATCTACCATTCAGGTTTGAACAATCAGGAGAAATATGAACAGTTTATCCGGGTTAAACACAATGAAGTTGATGTGATCGTAGGTACTCGTAGCGCGATCTTTATGCCATTTCATGAATTAGGTTTGATTATATTGGATGAGGAACATGATTCGAGTTATAAACAAGATTCAACGCCTCAATACCATTGTAAAGATGTTGCGATCCATCGAGCTAAAACCCATGGATGTAAAGTATTATTAGGGAGTGCGACTCCAAGTTTAGAAAGTTATGCCCGTGCCGTTAAAAAAGTATATGGTTTATGTAATATGCCAAATCGCATCAATAATCAGATGCCTATAGTTACGTTGGTTGATACACAACTGGCGATGCGAAACAATGAAAGTTATATCTTGACCAATGCATTAAAAGAGAAAATCGCAGAAAGATTGGAACGCTCTGAACAAGTGATTCTGTTGCTGAATCGAAGAGGATATAGTCCTACCATGCGCTGCAATAGCTGTAAGGAAACGGTGATGTGTCCACATTGTGATGTCGCAATGTCTTTTCATCGCGCTGATAATAGCTTAAAATGCCACTGTTGTGGTTTTAGTCAAGCTATCGTAAAAGAATGTCCAAAATGTAAAAAGAAATCATTTAGTATGTTAGGGGTAGGTACACAACGCTTGGTTGAAGAAGTTGAAAAAGCTTTTCCTACTGCCCGAATCGAACGGATGGATGCAGATACGACCCGTGCTAAAAACGCTCATCAAAAAATATTGGCGCAAGTTGAAAATCATGAAATCGATGTCTTGATTGGAACCCAGATGATATCAAAAGGAATGGATTATCCCGATGTGACCTTAGTAGGAATCATTAATGGTGATGCAGGATTAAATCACACTGATTTTCATAGTGTTGAAACAACATTTCAATTGATCGTCCAGGCATCGGGAAGAAGCGGTCGATCTTCTAAACCGGGTGAAGTGGTGATTCAAGCATTTGACCCAAATCATTATGCGATCCAATTGGGATCAAAACAGGATTATCAATCATTCTTTGTCAAAGAGATGAATTATCGCCATTTGAGCTTTAATCCACCTTACTCTTTTTTGATCAGTATTGTATTTAGTCATTTGAATGCACAAGTTGCGAGTAATGAAATGATTAAGCTGAAAAATTGGTTAATGGAGGAAGAAATCAAAGTATTAGGACCAAGTGAATTATTTAAATTACAGGACTTTAATCGTTATCGGATCATCTTAAAAGGTGATGATCGTGAGGCATTGCTTACTATTGTGTCCAAATCAATCCAAATGTGCAAAGAGCTAAAATTTAAAAGTATGATCAAGGTCGATACAAGTCCTTTGACATTAGATTAGGAGTAAATATGGTAAGAAAACAAGCTTATGAAATATTGAAAAAAGTGTTGCTGGAACATGCTTACAGCAATCTTGCTTTAAAACAACTTCCTTTATCAATGTCAAAACAAGATACAGGACTAGTAAGTTCGATCGTTTATGGTACTTTACAAAATTATGATTATTGTAGCTATCAATGGATTGATTTTATTGATAAGAAATGCCCAAAAAGGCTTGAGATCTTAATCAATATGAGTATTTATCAGTTTATATTTCTTGATCGAATTCCTGATTATGCAATTGTCAATGAATCCTTGAATTGTATCAAGACACAAGAAAGAGGTTTTGTTCAAGCGATATTGTCTAAATATCTTGAACGTGGTGAAATTGAAGTTGAAAATAGTGATCCTATTAAATCCTGTAGTATCAAATATTCCATTCCTGAATGGATATTGCAGTTGTGGAAAGCCCATTATGGCGAAGAAACAATGATTAAAATTAGTCAAGCTATGATTAAAAATGATAAGAAACAAATGGGTCGCGTCAATCCGATCTTGTGTGATTTCGAATTACTTAGAAATGATGAAAAGGTAACATTCCTTGATGATTGGGCATTTGAATATGCGGGTAATTTATTAGAGACAGACTATTTTAAATCAGGACAGGTCGTTATACAAGATTATTCAAGTCAACAAGTTGCGAAGCTTCTAAATCCTGCAAAAATGTCAAAAGTTTTAGATGCATGCAGTGCACCAGGGACTAAAACTAGTATGCTGGCTGCGATAATGGAAAATACAGGTGAGATATATGCATGTGATCTTCATCGTCATCGTTTGGACTTAGTTGATGAAGCAATGAAGCGTTTGGGCATAAAAAATGTCAAAACTTTGGAAATGGATAGCACAAAACTACATGAATATTTCGGAACTGAAAGCTTTGACTCCATTTTATTGGATGTCCCTTGTAGTGGACTTGGTACTTTGAGTCACAAACCTGATTTAAAATATCACATACAAGCTAGCGATTTGGATGCGATCATTTTGATCCAAAAAGAAATATTGGAAAGTGCCTGGACGGTCTTAAAAAAAGGAAAAGAGTTGGTTTATAGTACGTGTACCTTAAATAAAAAAGAAAATGAAAGACAAATCAGTGCTTTTATAAATAATCATGAAGATGCAAAACTTGTGAGTGAAAAAACTTATTTTCCACTTGCCGGATATCAAGATGGATTTTATATGGCGAAAATAATTAAAAAAATATAAACAACGTGGTAAAATGAAAGGCGGTGGTGATCAAATGAAGACAATTTATGACTTTTCATATCAAGGATTAGAAGACTATTTCTTGTCCAAAGGAATGAAAAAATTTCGCGCTAACCAAGTGTTTGGTTGGCTATATCGCAAGCGTGCAGAAGCGTTTGAACAAATGAGTGATATCAGTAAAGACACGATTGAAATGCTGAAAAATGAATTTGTGATCAATCCCATAACATTAAAAGAGAAACAAGTTGCGAAAGACAAAACAACTAAATTTTTATTTGAACTGTCTGATGGAGCGTTAGTGGAATCGGTATTGATGCATTTTGATTATGGTAAAAGTTTATGTGTAACTTCTCAAGTAGGATGCAATATGGGTTGTAAGTTCTGTGCATCAGGATTATTAAAGAAAAAAAGAAACTGTACTAGTGGTGAAATGGTTGCCCAAGTCATGATGGCACAACGATATTTGGATGAAACTGAAGAGAGGTTAAGTCATGTCGTCATTATGGGAACAGGTGAGCCTTTTGATAATTATGATGAAGTAATGAATTTCTGTAAAACGATCAATGATGATAAAGGGCTTGCGATTGGAGCGCGCCATATTACGATCAGTACATGTGGTGTCGTGCCTAAGATTTATGAGTTCTCAAAAGAAAAGGTGCAGTACAATTTAGCGATATCTTTGCATGCACCAAATGATGAATTACGTCGTGAACTCATGCCTATCAATATGGCTTATCCATTAAAGGAACTCATGAAAGCTTTAAAAGAATACAGTCAGGAAAACAATCGTCGTCTGACATTTGAATATATTTTACTGGATGGTGTTAATGATACTGAGCAGCATGCAAAAGAGTTGGCTCAGTTATTAAAGGGATTCAATGCTTATGTGAATTTAATTCCTTATAATCCGGTAGATGAACATGGATATCAAACTTCAAAAGATTTTGTAACACTACGTTTTTATGATACACTGATGAAAAATCATGTGAAATGCACATTAAGGCAGAAACATGGTGAAGATATTGATGCTGCCTGTGGGCAACTTCGCGCAAAACATGAAAGGAGCTAATTCATGAAGTTTTTTGGTTCGACCGATGCAGGACTAGTCAGAAAATCCAATCAAGATGGATACATCATCGCATTCAATGAAGCAGGCGATGTTTTTGTGATTGTCTGCGATGGAATTGGTGGATCGAATTCAGGTGATTTAGCCGCAATGACAGCCATACAATATTTGTCCGATGCATTTAGTAGTACTCAAGACTTTGATACCGAAAAAGAATTGTTGGATTGGCTTAAGAATGCTTTGAGTAAATGCAATGATGAAATATTCTCTTTATCGGCAGTTAGATTAGAAAATAAAGGGATGGGGACAACTTTAGTTGCACTTTTGGTAAGTAAGTTTGGTCAGTATGTCATCAACATGGGTGATAGTCGTTGTTATGGTTTATTTAAAAATAAGGAGTTTCGTTGTTTGACTGTTGACCACAATTTGTTTAATGATCTAATCAAAAGTGGAGAAATGACGCCTGAGCAGGCAAATCAAAATAAACAAAAAAATTATTTGACCAATGCATTAGGGGTTTGGGATAAAATAAAGGTCGATGTATTTAAAATTAAAGATGAAGTTGAACTTTTCTTACTATGTACGGATGGACTTCATGGGTATGTGGATGGAAAAGTTATAGAAAATATTGTGAAAGATAAAAAAATGAATCTTCAAAATAAAAACAAAGCACTATTGCAGGCATCTTTGGATGCCGGGGGCTATGATAATGTAACTGTTGTATTAGTTAGTACTGAGAAGGAGGAACAGGGATGACACAAATCAATCAAATGATCGCAAATCGATACATGATTGTCAAACACATTGGTCAGGGTGGTATGGCTGATGTTTATGTTGCGGTAGACACTCTATTAAATCGTGAAGTAGCAATCAAAATATTACGTGGAGAACTTTGTAGTGATCCAATTAGCTTACTCCGTTTTCAAAGGGAAGCCCAAGCATCCTGTGCATTGATCCATCCCAATATCGTTGAAATCTACGATGTAGGAGAAGACAGTAATCATCATTATATCGTCATGGAATATATTCGTGGACGTACTTTAAAACAACTCATCAATCAACGTGGAGCACTATTAAAAGAAGAAGCAGTAGATATTATGAAACAACTTGTAAGTGCAACGCAGGAAGCTCATAAAAAAGGTGTGATCCATCGTGATATTAAACCGCAGAACGTACTTGTTAAAGATGATGGAACGATTAAAATGGTGGATTTTGGAATTGCATTAGCTCATGATGCATTGCAGCTAACACAAGCAGATTCAGTCATGGGCTCAGTTCATTATCTGGCACCAGAACTCGCTCGTGGTGAAAGTGCAACTTATCAAAGTGATATTTATTCGCTAGGAATTCTGTTTTATGAATTATTGACAGGTGAAGTGCCTTTCCGTGGTGAAAATTCAGTGCAGGTAGCCTTATCTCATATGCGAAATGAAATCCCTTCTGTAAAAGACCTAGTACCATCCATTCCTCAATCAATTGAAAATATTATATTAACTGCAACGGCAAAAAGAAAAGAGTATCGCTATCTTACAGCGACGCACATGTTGGCAGATTTGTTTGTGTGTTTGGATCCGGATCACCGTAATGTTGCAAAAGTTGTTTTTAAAGTAGAAGGCGAAGAAGAAGCCAACAAAACAAAAATGATCGATCGTGTTGAAAAAGTAGAACGTAAGACAACGAAACAAGCTAAAGCTTTAGAAAATACAAAGAAAAAAGAACCAAGACCGATGTTTGCTTATTTTATATTGATTTTATGCATTATTTTAGCTGCATTTTTATTGATGTGGGTCGTATTTTTATCAACGACAATGAATCGAAAAAGCAGAATGGTTGAAGTTCCAAGTTGTATTGGCTATACAGTTACGGAATGTGATCAAATTTTAGAGACTGTAAATTTATCAATAAATAAAGCAAGTGGTAGCATTGAATATGAAACTACAGATGATGTTGAAGCAGGCAGAATCATATCAATGATTCCAAATGAAGCAACAGAAGTTGAGAAAGGGACTAAGATCAAAATAAAAGTAAGCAATGGTATTTTTGCGACAATGGAGGATTATACAGGTCAAAACAACAAGGAAGTTAAGGCTATTATTACTGCAAAATATCCGAATATAAAATGGATTGCTCCGCTTTCAGAACCAAGTGATTTACCACCAGGATCAATCATTCGCTATGAATCCAATAGTTTACAGCCAAATGAAAAATTTAATCCTAATGATAAGACAAAACAGATTCGTTTTGTGATTTCTGAGTATAAAACTTTAGAAATTCCAACTTCAATTATTGGAATGAATATTGAAGATGCAAAAACCTTATTAGAAGAAAGAGGAGCTCAAGTAATTTTAAACAGTATTGAAATGCCAAATGAAGAAGTGGAACAGGGAAAAGTTGTAACTTCTAATCCTGATGCAGGCAAATGGTATACACAGGAAGAAAGTAATTATATTACTTTATCTTATTATTAGGTGAACTATGATCGGTAGAATAATTAAAATCGTATCAAATCAATACACTGTACTTTTTGAAGACAATTCCCAACAACAATGTGTGGCTATGGGAAAAGTACGCTTGCAAATCCAACCTGTAGTGGGTGATTTTGTAGAGGTAGAAGCTTTGGAAGGACAATTTGGAATTCAAAAAGTATTACCACGCAAAAATTCAATGATTCGCCCCGCTATCGCTAATGTGGATTATGCTTTTGTGGTCATGTCATGCAAAGAACCTGATTTTTCAAGTCAGCTTGTTGATCGGCTTTTATTTCTGGTTTGTGCTGCCAACATTGAACCAATTTTGATAGTGACTAAATGTGATTTATTACAAGAGAATGACCCAGTATTTAATATTATAAACGATTATAAAAAAAGTGGTTATGTTGTACTGGAATGTCAAAAAAATCAATTGGATGAAAAGCTATCCGATATATTAGAAGGAAAAGTTACTGTTTTAACTGGCCAAAGTGGTGTAGGTAAAAGCAGTCTTTTAAATCGTATCAATCCTGAATTTAAAATCAGTACCCAAGCAATTTCCAAGGCTTTAGGAAGAGGAAAACATACGACTCGTCATAGTGAACTCTTGCCTGTTGGTAAGGGATGGGTTGCGGATACACCAGGTTTTAGTTCACTTGATTTTGAACATATGAGCGTATTAGATTTAAAGGAAGCTGTATTTGATTTTCAAGATTTTAATGAAGGCTGTCAGTTCAGAGACTGCAACCATTTAAATGAGCCAAAATGCGCAGTGAAACAAGGCGTTGAAGATGGCAAAATTTCAAAAATAAGGTATGATCATTATATAGAAATACTCAAGATCATTCAAAACCGAAAGGAGAAGTATTAATGACAATCATAGCTCCATCTATTTTATCAATGGATTTTACCGATACCAAATCGCAAATTGAACAGCTTAATAATTCTAGCGCAAAATGGATGCATTTTGATGTGATGGATGGGCATTTTGTGCCTAACCTTACTTTTGGACCAGATATTTTAAAAGCGATGAAACGAAGTAGTCAGTTACTTTTGGATGTTCATGTCATGATTGAAGATCCAGAAAAGTATGCAGATATTTTTATTGATGCTGGTGCGGAAGTATATACTTTTCATTATGAAGTATTCAATAATGATGAACAGTGTTTAGCATTATGCAAAAAAATCCAAGCGAAAGGCTGCAAAGCAGGTTTAAGCATTAAACCTAAAACAGAAGTAGATAAAATAAAAAAACTTATTTCTCATTTCGATCTTATTTTGGTAATGAGTGTTGAACCTGGCTTTGGAGGTCAGTCATTTGATGAAAATGCTCCGCAAAGAATTGCGAAAATCAAACGAATCATTGAAGAAAATCAATCCAATACCTTGATTGAAGTCGATGGTGGAATCAATGAAGTAACTTCTAAACTATGTGTTGATGTAGGCGCAGATGTTTTAGTTGCGGGAAGTTATATCTTTAAACAAAATATTAAAGAAGCAATAGAAAGCTTATTATGAAAAGGGCGATATTAGTTTTGTCCAATGCGATTTATGATCCAATGTTAGAAGGAGACTACATTGGTGCTGATAAAGGGGCATTTATCTTATTAGGGTGGCTTCATCCATGCCGATTTGCGATCGGTGATTTCGATTCTGTAAGTCAAATTGAAAAAGAATTGATTTTAAACAATGCAAATGAAGTAAAATTGCTAAATTGTCATAAGGATCAAAGTGATATGGCTGAAGCAATGGATTGGATAGAATCAAATGATTATGAAGAAGTAGTTCTGTTGTCTGAAACAACAGGACGTTTTGATCATACCTATGCCTGTCTTCAAAGACTCGTGAAGAGTTCACTCCCGTTTACGTGGATCGATTCTAAAAATAAAATTCAAATTTTAAAGTCTGGAAAACATAAAATACAAAAAGAAATTTATCCTTATATATCTTTTTTCTCTTTGGAAAAAGGAAAGATAACATTAAAGGACGTTGAGTATCCATTGAATAATTATGAAATGGATGTTCTAGATAGTTTAGGTTTAAGTAATGTGATTTTAAATGAATTTTGTTTAGTAGAGAATGATATGAAAGTATTATGTATTCAATCAAAAGATAAATAAATGGGGGAAACAAAATGAAACTTACAGTTTTAGTAGATAATAATACTTACATAGATCAATACTATTTTGGTGAACCAGCCTTGTCTTTTTATATTGAAAATAATAACGATAAGATTCTATTTGATTTGGGGTATTCAGATTTATTTTTAAAAAATGCCAAACTAATGAATATTGATCTTGGTGCAGTAAATAAAATAGTTTTTTCTCATGGACACAATGATCACACTGGAGGACTAGTTCATATAAATAGAAATATTGATATTATTGCCCATCCTGATGCTTTTGCGATAACCAAAAATTCAGAAATGGAGTATGGTTCATTTGTTTCAGATACTGAAGTAAAAGAGAAATACAACTTCATTGGTGTGAAAGATGTTTTTGAAATATCTGAAAATTTATTCTTTATGGGTCAGATTCCACAATTAAATGATTTTGAAACAAGAAAGTTACTCGGATCAAAGATCTTAAATGATAATGAGATCGATGATTACACTCTCGATGATTCTGCCTTAGTTTATGTAGGTAAAGAGGGTTTACATATTATTACAGGATGTTCACACAGTGGTATATGCAATATTATTGAGTACGCTAAACAAGTATTTAATAACGATCATGTTTTAACTGTGATTGGCGGTTTTCATTTGTTTGAAGTGGATGATCAAGTGATTCAAACCATCAAATATTTCAAAGAAAACAAAATAAAACAACTATATCCTTGCCACTGTACATCTTTCAATGTCAAAGCGTTATTTAATGAAACGATTGAAATCAATGAAGTAGGAGTGGGTTTACAGCTTGAGCTTGAATAATGCATTTAAGAAATTATTCTTGTATTTCTTTAGATTTCTTTATATTTCATGTTTATAATATTTAAATCAGGAGGTCCTATGAAGAATAAAATAATTTCATTTTTATCGGCTTACTTGCTTTCTCCGGTCCTTATTACAGTTGGTGTTATAATTTCTAGCTTTTTATCTAGTATACTTCCAATATATGTTTTACCGATTATTTTTGTGATTTTATCTTGGGGTTATATAACCTATAAATCAAAAGAAGAAGACTTAATAAAATTAATAGTTCCTCATTTTTGGGTGTTTTGTCTCTATATGATTGGTTGGGTCATTACTTTTGGATTAGCAGCTTATCGGACTACGAGTCAGTATTTATTACCGTTTTATATAATGAGTTTTCCTTATACGATCATCAATGTGTTGATTTCATTTATGGGAAATGATATTGGTTTACTTATCCTTATTATTTCAAGTGTTTTCGTTGTAGAAGTTGTTTCAGTTCTTATTGGTTTTGTATTAAGTAAAAAGAAGGTGATTATAGATAAAAAACTAATCGTTTATGCATTCATACTTATTGGTTTGACTTCAATTTGTTTATATCAGTTTTATGATCGAGGCAATACAATTTTAACAGTTGATCATCAAATTGATAAAGTAGAAGATGAAGTTGACCTTTATGATTATTTTCCGTTTTATCAATATAATAAGCTTAAAACCTTAGATGAAAAAGCTACAATTTCGATCACTGACAATTACCCTAAATTAGATGGTGCTACGGCTGCTTTCCCAGTATATGGAGCAGTTGTACAAGAAATCTACAAAGGGTTATATGAAAATAATGTAGGTGATTATGTATCGTGTAACAAAACAGGTTATGCATATGAAAGACTAATCAATGGTGAAATTGATATCTTTTTTGGGGCACAACCATCATCGCAGCAAATTACTGCTGCAAAAGAAAAAGGTGTGAAATTTGAATTAACTCCAATCGCAAAAGAAGCATTTGTCTTCTTTGTGAATAGTGATAATCCAATTGAAAGTTTAACTCTTGAACAAATACAGGATATCTATTTAAAGAAAATAACGAACTGGAAAGAATTAGGCGGAAAAGATGAAAAAATCATGCCGTTTCAAAGACCTATCAATTCAGGAAGTCAAACGATCATGGTGTCAAAAGTAATGAATGGAATTGATTTACCAAATCCATTATGGGAAGAATATGCAGGCGGAATGGGTGAAGTGATTAGTCGAGTCGCAAGCTATCGTAATTATTCTTCATCGATTGGTTATTCATTTCGTTTTTATGCAACAGGTATGAAATCCAATGACAAAATCAAACTGATCGCAATCGATGGCATTGAGCCGACTATTGAAAATATTCAAAATGGAACTTATCCATTCACAATTGAAGTTTATGCAGTTACTGCCGGATCAACAAATGAAAACACTCAGATATTGATCGATTGGATCACATCTGAGCAAGGTCAAGGTTTTATTGAAAAATGTGGATATGTAAAAAAATAGAGGGGCTCTTTATGAGCTCCTCCAACTTTATATTGCAATTCCTGAAATACCAACGGCACCTTTACCACCATGGACAGTCATAACACAACCAAGTTCCCAAACTAGAACTTCTTTAAATCCTTCACTGATCAATGCTTGTTTCATTGCTTCTACTGCTTCCATATTTGCACCTAAAGAGTAAAAAGCATATACTCTTTTTTTATCAAGTTTGTTTTCTTTGCAGAAATCAGATACAAGTTGTGGTGCAATGTTTTTCATTACTCCCATATATTTTTTTCCGGCAATCAACTTTCCATCGATAATATCGATACGTGGTTTGATTCTGAAAATATTAGCACCGAGTGCTGCGGTATTGGAAACTCGACCACCTGCCACCAAGAATTCTAAACGATCTGGCACAAATGCTGTTTTGATTTTTGGGACAAAACTTTCGATTTTTTCGACAAGTTCAAAAGGAGTATCATCTGGATTTTCTTGAATGATTTCATATGCTTTTAAAGCAAGATTTCCAAGACCACCAGATACGTTCAATGCATCAACTAAATGTACTTTTGCGTTAGTGCAGTCTTGTACACCAATCGTTGCGTTTTGAAATGAACAGGAACAAGCACTTGAGTAGCCAATATGGATAATTTCTTTTCCAGGATTTTCAGCTGCTATTCTTTCAAAAAATTCAGTATATTGATAAGGATTGATCGCATTAGTCTTTGGTATTTGATGAGTTTTGTTGTAGAAATCATATATATCCTGAACTGGAAAATCACCATCTAAAAGCGTTCGATCTGGAAAATTAACACTAAATTGAACAATTGGAATATTTAGCTTTTCAAGAAACTCTTTGGAAATATCGGCACAACTCTCAGTGGTCAAAACTACATTTTTCATTAGCATCCTCCTAATTAACAAAACTAGTATATCTAGTTATCATAACTAGTTTACTTCTTTATTGATACTGTGTCAATTTTTTAATTGTAAAAGACTATAAAAACTATGTTAAACTTAAGGCAAAGAAGGTGATTAACTTGTCGAATAAGGTCAGTATTACTAAATATCAAGCAAGACTGTTTTTACTTATGAAACATGGATTGATAGGTAAACATAGATTCAGTGGAAAACAAGGGGTTTTAGACTTGTTTAAAGAAATTCGTTGTATTCAATTTGATCCCATTGATAGTTGTAGTAAAAGTCCAGAATTATCTTTGTTTTCAAAAGTCGAGCATTTTAATAAACAGATGTTGTATGATTTGCTTTATAAGGATCATGAGTTAGTGGATCATTTCGATAAAAACTTATCTATTTATTTAAAAGAAGACTGGCCTTATTTTTCTCGTGTTCGTGAAAACTTTAGAAACAATTATCGAAGTAAGGAGGAAATCGAAACAAACAGTAAAATCGTACTTGAAAAAATTAAAGAAAAAGGACCATGTTGCAGCAAAGATATTGAAATGAATGATAAAGTAGACTGGTATTGGAGCAGTACAAATCTTTCACGGGCTATTCTTGAACAATTGTATTTCACTGGAGAGTTGATGATTCATCATAAGAAAGGTTCATTTAAATATTATGATCTTACTGAAAGATATCTTGAACTAAAAGAGAATTATGATCCATTTACGAATGATTTTGAATATCTAAAATACCGAGCATTGAGAAGAATTCAATCGGTAGGTTTACTTTGGAATAAAGCATCTGATGCATGGCTAGGTATACCTAATTTTAAAACTGCTCAAAGAAATGAAGTTTTTAAGCAGTTACTTATAGAAGGTAAGATAATAGAATTAAATGTAGAAGGATTAAATGAAAAATTATATTGCACATCGACAGATCAGTGGTTACTTAATGAAGTGTTAAATGATCCACAACTAGAAAAGAGATGTGAATTCATTGCTCCGTTAGAAAATATGATGTGGGATCGTAAACTGATAAAAGAACTTTTTGGATTTGAATATAAATGGGAAATATATACACCAGATATTGATAGAAAATATGGGTATTATGTTTTACCTATTTTATATGGAGATCAATTTATCGGTAGAATTGAACCGATATATGATCGAAAGAATAAAAAGTTGACTGTTAAAAATATTTGGTATGAAGAGGGAATAAAGCCAACTAAAAAGATGGAGAGTATAATCAAGAAGCAGATCAATAAATTAGAAAAGTTGAATCAAAAAGAGATCATTTCATTGAAGTGATCTCTTTAATAAATACAAAAAAAGAACCATTTCTAGTTCTTTCATGTTTATCAGTTTTTTATCCGTTTTGTTGCGCTTTTAATGTTTTTAAAGAACGGGCAGAAATACGGACTCTTTGTGGTTTCCCATCAATAACAACTTTCACTTTTTGAAGATTAACATTCCATTTACGACGCGTAGCGTGTAAGGAGTGTGAACGTTTGTTTCCTGATAATGCTCTTTTACCGGATACGGCACAAACTTTTGACATACCGTAGACCCCCTTCCAATTCATAATTGCTTTGAAATAATAACACGTAACAAAACAAAAAGCAAGTCTAAACTAGTGATTAATTTAAAAAAAGTGTTACTTTATAAAATGAATTTCTCAAAAGTGAAAACAAGGAGTGGAAAATAGTGGAAAAGGGTAAATCAACTATTCACAGAATGTGCTTAAAAACAAGATAAAACCGTAAAAATGTGATGTAAGTTAAGATAAATTATGATATGATTATTCCGTATAAGTACAGGAGGCAGTGTAAATGGATAAACAAATATTTGCTGCTCTTGAAATTGCAGATCATGAACTTCGCTTTGTATTAGGCGAATTCTTTAATACCCGATTTAATGTACTCAAAGTTGAGCGAGTGGATTTTGATGGAATTAATAATCTAGAAATCCAAAATAAAAAAGGTTTGACTGAAGTTATCCATCGTATGCTTGAAGATGCATCTGCAAAAGTGGGAGTAAAAATCGAAAAAGTTTTACTTAGTATTCCTTCAAAGAATGCCCGTAGAGTAACAGTAAAAGTAACTGTGCCTGTAGAATCCATTGATCATAAAGTAAGTGTGGTTGATGTTAAAAAGGCACTACATAAAGCTATGCAAACAGAACTTGACCAAACATTGGTCTTAGTTAATGCGGTTTGTACTAAATTTAGTTGTAATGGTATCACGACAAGAAAAATTCCAATTGGTGAGTTTACTGATGAAATTTCTGTTCAAGTTGATTTGTTGTTTGCGGATAAAGATTTGACTTATGACATTGTTTCCTGTGTTGAAGATTCTGGTTGTTCAGTACTTGATATCAGCTTGGATTGTTATGCGATAGCTAAAGAAGCTGCTTTGTTTGAACAAACAGTGGAACAAAATGTTATTTTACTTAAATTAGAACAAGACTCGACAACACTCGCCTATCTTTATGATGGAAAATTAGTTTCAAGTGATGTGTTGCATGAAGGCTATGGTAAATTTGTTTATCGGATCATGGATGAATATAACTTACCAATCGATATCGCAACTCGCTTATGTAAATTTAATGGTCGAGTTGATATTCCTCAAATATCGACAACACCGATTTATATTTGGTCTAAAAAACAAGTAACCTATACGATTTCTGAAAAACAATTGTACGATTCAATTTCTGAAAACGTTGAGAACTGGTGTGAAACAATTTTTGGTGCTTGTAAAGATTTGATAGAAAAACGAAAAACAACTGTTGTGATCACTGGAGAAGGTGCTGAGATTCAAGGCCTTGACAGTAAGCTTAGACAGTTTATGAATTGTGAAGTTAAGAAATATTCATGTGAAACATTAGGGGTAAGATCTCCGTCTTATAGTTGTACGTTGGGACTATTTTATGCCTATAAAGATCAATTAGAGATACTTGGAAACAGTGAAAGTAGTGTAAACTTAGTTGAGTTTGAAAAAGCAATTACTTATGTTGCTAAACCGATTGTTGCAGCAACTGAAGAAAACAAGTTTACAGGTAAATTAAGAAGTATTTTATTTGATAACAAAGAAAGAAATTAATTGAAAGGTGAGAAATGATGAGTGATTTTACTTTTAATCAAGTAGCAAATATCAAGGTATTCGGAATCGGTGGTGGTGGTAACAACGCCGTAAATCGCATGGTTGAAGATGGTGTTCAAGGAGTTGAATTCTATGTTGCGAATACTGATTTACAAGTACTTCAAACATCCAAAGCTGAAAACAAAATCAGTTTAGGACATTTAGGAGCAGGGGGGATTCCTGAAAATGGAAGAAGAGCTGCTTTAGAAAATGAAGATACGATCCGCGAAGCAATGCAAGGTGCTGATATGGTATATATCGCTGCCGGTCTTGGTGGTGGAACAGGAACAGGTGCTGCGCCAGTATTTGCTAAGATCGCCAAGGAATTAGGAGCTTTGACAGTAGGAATCGTAACTAAACCTTTTACTTTTGAAGGACCACGTCGTTCTCGTCAAGCACTTGAAGGGTTAACTGAGTTATGTCAATATGTTGATTCTTTGATCGTAGTATCCAATGATCAATTACATACTGTAATCGGAAATATTCCTTTAAAGGATGCATTCAGAGAGGCAGACAATATTTTACGTCAAGGGGTTCAAACAGTAACTGATTTGATCGCTGTTCCGTCTTTGATCAACTTAGACTTTGCGGATGTCCGTAGTGTCATGGAGAATCAAGGGAATGCATTGATCGGTATCGGAATGTCTCAAGGAGATAATCGTGCTCGTGAAGCAGCTGCCAAAGCAATCATGTCACCACTTCTTGAAGCAAAAATCGATGGTGCTAAAAAAGCAATCGTTAATATTACGGGCGGTAACTCAATAACGATCCAAGACGCTTACGATGCAACAGATTATATTCGTGAAGCAGCTGGAAATTCTTTGGATATTATATTTGGTATTTCAATTAATGAAAGGATTGGAGATTCGATCATTGTCACTGTTATTGCGACTGGATTTGATGAAAAACCAACACCAAAAGTGTCTAATAGTTCAAATACACATGTTTATGAATCAAATGTAAAAAAAGATGAAACTGTGATCATTGAAGACGATGATGACGGAAACATTCCAACATTTTATCGCAAACGCTAATTAGGATGAGAAATCATCCTTTAATTTTGTCGAATCATTGTAGTTCTATTTAGCCTTCTAGCTGCATTTTTAGTAATGTGATAGGAGAAAATGTATGCCATATAGAAAAACAATTGAACAATGTGAGAATACATATGAAACTAATAGAAGCAAAGGTCTTACAAGCAAAGAAGCTGGTTTAAGATTAAAACGATATGGTTTTAATCAATTAGAAGAAAAAAAGAAAAAATCGATTTTCCTTATCTTTTTTGAACAATGGACAGATCCAATGATCTTAGTTTTACTTGCAGGATCTTTATTGTCTTTAATGTTAGGGGAAATTTTGGATTCAGTGATAATTTTAGTGGTGGTTTTTGTGAATGCTTGTATCAGTGTTTATCAAATTATGAAAGCAGAAAAAGCATTGGATGCATTAAAAAAGCTAATTCAAACTACCTGCCAGGTCCTAAGAGACTCAAAAATCATACAAATCAATTGCAATGAAATAGTTCCAGGGGATATTGTCTTAGTCCACCAAGGGGATGTCGTTAGTTTTGATGGTAGAATTATTGAAGCAAGTGAACTGATGGTGGATGAATCCTCTTTAACGGGGGAATCGTTTCCAGTATCAAAAAATACAAATCCCTTGGACCACGAATCACAAATCCAAGATCAGATCAACATGGTGTTTAGCGGAACAAGTGTAGTTGCAGGAAAAGGGGTAGCGATCGTAGTCGCAACTGGTAGCCATTGTGCATTAGGTCAAATTGCAGGAATGCTTTCAGAAGAAGAACCTAAAACACTTTTACAAGAAAAATTAGATGATTTATCTAAGATATTAGGCATTCTTGCGATCGCGGTATGTTTAGCCTTGTTGGTCGTTAGTTTATTACAGGAAAAAGCGATTTTAGATGCATTGATGGTTTCTTTGTCTTTAGCAGTCGCTACGATCCCAGAAGGATTACCGGCGGTCGTAACGATTTCCTTGGCATTAGGAGTAAGCGAACTAAGTAAGGAAAAAATGGTTGTACGTCATTTTCATGCAACCGAAGCTTTAGGGTCAGTATCTGTAATATGTACTGATAAAACAGGAACATTAACACAAAATAAATTAACTGTAGTCGAAACAAGCACGTCACTTCTAAAAAATGAAGAGCGACATATGAAACAAGCGATGGCTACTTGTAATAATGCATCTTTAGATGATGCCACAAGTATTGGTGATCCAACTGAAATAGCTTTGTTAAAATGGGCTGAAAATAAAATTGCATTGGGTGAAAAAATCAAAGAATTCCCTTTTAGTTCTGCTACAAAGAAAATGACAGTGATCATTAAAGAGGGAAAAGTTTATACCGCTTATACTAAAGGAGCAATTGAGGTAGTTTTATCGAACTGTACTCACGTGATGCTCAACAATCAAGTCGTACCGTTAACTTATGAAATTACTCAGCAGATACTCAATATGGTTCAATCTTTTACGTCAAAAGCATATCGCGTAATGGGTTGCAGTCGTAAAACAATGCTGAGTTATGTTGAAAGTAAAGCTGAGGAGCAACATTGCTTCTTAGGTTTTGTAGGAATGATCGATCCTTTAAAAGAGGGGGTTAAACAAGCAGTACTTGATTGTAAACAGGCAAACATTCGTGTTGTCATGATTACAGGGGATCATCCCAATACCGCTTTAGCGATCGGTAAAGATTGTTATATCGCTGATAATGAATCACAAGTCATGTCAGGAAAACAACTACAAGATATCAGTGACAGTTATTTGGCTGAAAAAATCAGAGATATTCGTATTTTTGCCAGAGTTACACCTGCTGATAAACAAAGGATCGTAAAATGTTATCGAGCAATGGGACATGTTGTTGCGATGACTGGCGATGGGATCAATGATGCACCATCACTAAAAGCTAGTAATGTCGGAATAGCGATGGCAGCAGGAACCGAAGTCACAAAACAAGCTGCTGATATGGTTTTGATGGATAATAACTTTGCGACGATAATCAAAGCCGTAGCTAAAGGAAGAACGATCACAGCCAATATCAAAAAAGCTGTATTCTATTTATTATCTTGTAATCTTGGTGAAATTGTAGCGATTTTTTGTGCAACACTGCTTTTCCCAAAATTACCGGTTATGTTTAATCCTGCTCAGATCTTATGGATCAATGTCATGACTGATGCCTTTCCAGCATTAGCATTAGCTCAGGAACTACCGGATTCAGATGTCATGAGACAAAAACCCGAAAACAATTCAGGGGCTATTTTGACTAGTAGTTTATGGATGCAACTGATCATGTATGGTTTGTATATTGGTATCATTAGTTTAGTAGCATTCCGTTTTGGGTTGAATACAGACCTCATCACTGCCAGCACAATGGGATATCTGGTATTATCGATCACTCAGCTGTTTCATAGTATCAACTGTCGTTCATTACGTGAATCTTGTTTTAAAAAAGGACTTTTTACCAATCCAACATTACTCGTCACATTCTTTATTGGAATTGCTTTACAAGTGCTTACTGCAACAATTCCATTCTTTAAAGTCATTTTAAAGACTACCAATTTAAATCGCCCGCAGTGGCTTGTCGTTTTTGCCTGTTCAATGAGTGTGATTTTGGTAGATGAAATAGGAAAGTCTATTTTAAAAGCGCGAAAATAATCTTTGATTTATACAACATATATATTTCATGTGTAGCTTTTCGAACATATAGAGTTCTTAAATTATTGACTACTATGTCAAGCCGTGGTATATTATGGATGTCATTAATACTCAGGAAGCAACCTTGAGTTCTCTGCTGCGGAGAGTTTAAATATGAGCAGAATTAGACTGTTGCGATAAAGGAGTTATATAAGCTCCTTTATTTTTTTATTGGAAAATTCTCGCTCTCTCTGAAATGATAGATTAGTAAAGTAAAATCACTTGAATATTATTCAAATAAAATCGTAAAAGTCAAGACTGATATTTAAGTTTATTTACTGTTCTAATTTGTTTAATAAATAGTAGTAAATGTAATTATTATTTATTAATTTCTTGAGGTAATTACTATGTATAGTTTCCACGAACTGCGATATCTTTCTTCACATCCCAAAATAAATAGTATTTCATTGAAAATTTTACAAGAATATTATGAAGCATATTTACATAACTCTATTTTTGAGTATCAACTTCAATATACAGACGGAACTTATAAGAATATTCAATTATTTTTTAACAAAGAAAATTTCTGCCATTTACTTGGTATTGAATCCATTGCTAAATATAAAGTTGAACATAAAATATTGAACGATTATCGTGGTTTGAGAGGTTGGAACAATATAAAAAATAATGCAATAGATTTTGCTCATTTAAAGAGTTTGAACAAAAGAAAATTTAAAGATATGAAAGCAAGATTTGTATAGTTTTATATTCTGCCTAACTTATTAGAAAATCCAAGTATAATTGAATTTGATAAGTCAAAAGTAGTTCCATCAACAAAAATTGAATGCAGCATTTTGTTTTTTTGTTTGGAAATAAATGCTGTTATTCATTTGGGTATCGAAAAAGATTTAATAAACGATTATTATGTTCCAAAAACATTTTTTGTGGAAAAAATAAGCAAAGAAAATAACTATAAAGATAGTTTTATTGAAAATCAAATTTCAATAAAACTAAATAACAAACAAACAATTATCATGGCTTGAATAAAAAATATATTATTTTAATAAAAGAGTGGTTTAATATACTTTATGTTTTATGAGATAATCCTTTTTCTAAGTCTAGTTTTGTAGTAAAATAGTAAAGCGGGACTTGGAGGAAAACATGAAAAATTTATCAGATTTACACACACATACGGTAAGTAGTGGGCATGCTTATAGCACTTTACAGGAAAATGTGCATGAAGCGAGTTTGAAAGGATTGAAATATTATGGAATGAGCGATCATTCACCTAAATTGCCTGGAGGAACTCATGAATATCATTTCTCTAATATGAGAGTTATACCACAATACATTGAAGGAGTTAGAGTACTTAAAGGCGTAGAACTCAATGTTATGGATTGTGAAGGAAATGTAGATTTAACCGAATATGATTTAAAAGTCATGGATTATTGTATTGCTTCACTTCATATTCCTTGTTTTAGTCCTAAGACAAAAGAAGAAAATACAATGGCTTTGATCAATGTTATGAAAAATTCTTTTGTAAAGATCATTGGACATCCTGATGATGGACGTTATCCACTTGACTATAAACGATTAGTTGAAGCTGCTAAACAAAATCATGTAGCTTTGGAAATAAACAATTCATCAATGAATCCAAATGGATATCGTCAAAATACAAAAGAGAATTACATTGAAATGCTGAAATATTGTAAAGAAATGAATGTTTGTGTTATTTGTAATTCTGATGCTCATATAAGTTTTTCGGTAGGGAATCTTGATAATTGTTTTAATTTATTAAAGGAAATTGATTTTCCAGAAACATTAGTTATTAATTTTAGTGAAGATTTGATTCAGGAATATATTCTTGATTCAAGAAATTGAATTATCAGGCCGAAGAGTTCATTTTTCGGTCTGTATTTGTATAGGGGAAAGAAATGAAAATTACATATAAAAAATTACAAGAACCAGAAATAACATTTCAATTGTTTGAGAACTTTGATCGTTTTCAAAAGGTTTCTAAATGTTGGCGTAAAGAAAACAATGAATGGATTTTAAAAGAAATAGCTTTTGTGGATGATTGGAACAATGATGAAAAAAACTATTTAGTCGATTGCCTGAGAAATACGATAAAGACAGGTGGCTGTGTAATAGCTGCGCTAAATGATCAAAGTTTAGTAGGATTTTCTTCTATTGAAAGTGAGCGTTTTGGATCAGAAAATCAATATCTTCAACTATCTTCTCTTCATGTCAGCAATCAGTATCGTGGACAGGGCAGTGGTAAAGAATTGTTTAAATATATTTGTAGTGAAGCCAAAAGATTAGGCGCTACAAAATTATATATATCTAGCCATAGTTCTGAAGATACACAAGCATTTTATAAGAAAATGGGATGCGTTGATGCAATAGAAATTAATGAGAAAATTGCAGAACAGGAACCTTTTGATAGACAATTAGAGTATAGTTTGAATTAGATTTGGTTGTGTGTAATTTTGAAAAATTTGATATTTTAAGTAAAGCTTGTTATAATAGCACCATTAGTTTGAAAGGATGTGCTGTAAGTGGACTCATCTCCTCTGCCCAAGCGGCTAGAGATTATTAAAAAAATAGGGTTAAATATTCAGATTTTTATTATTGATAAAATCTGGATGCCTCTTCGTGCTTGATAATTAAGAAAATTGATAAAAAGAGTGAAGAAAGAGGAACCTTATGAATAATACTACAATAATAATTTTTTTGATACTTTGTATACTTGGATCAAGCTTTTTCTCGGCAACGGAAACAGCTTTTTCAAGCATCAACCGAATCCGTTTGAAAAATATGGCGGAATATAATAAAAAAGCGAAGGTAGCTTTACAATTGTTGGAAGATTATGACCAACTTTTGTCTACTATTTTGGTGGGGAATAATATAGTGAATATTGGAGCTACTGCGATGGCGACAGTTCTTTTTACAAGATTATATGCCGATATGGGGGCATCGATCTCAACGGCAGTGATGACCATTGTGATTTTGATTTTTGGAGAAGTTACACCGAAAAGCATCGCAAAAGAATCACCTGAAAAATTTTGTCTGGCAGTAGCACCACTCGTGTCAGTAATAAAAGTTGTTTTGACACCTGTAAATTGGTTCTTTAAAAGCTGGACCCATTTCATGCATTTAGTTTTTAAAGCAGAAGATGGTGAATCCATGACTCAAGAAGAACTTTTACTTATCGTTGAAGAAGCGCAAGAAGAAGGTGACCTTGAGGAACATGAATCAGATTTGATCACAGCTGCGATTGAATTTAATGATTTGGATGTACGCGATATATTGACTCCACGTGTGGATATTATTTCTTTTGAAATTGATGATCCATTAGATGAAATAGAAGAAACATTTAGAAATAATAATTTTTCACGTTTACCTGTTTATGAAGATACGATCGATAATATTATCGGTGTTGTGCATGAAAAAGATTTCTATGGACTTTATCACCATGGCGAAAATCAAGATATCAGAACGATCGTAAAAAATGTCAATTATACAAGCAATCAAGCGAAAATATCAAACTTATTACGTCAACTCCAAAAGACAAAGACACACTTAGCGGTGGTCATTGATGAGTTTGGAGGAACTGCTGGAATTATTACGATGGAAGATATTTTAGAAGAACTTGTAGGTGAAATCTATGATGAACATGATGATGTAGTGGAATACATTCAAGAAATTAATGATGATACATGGATCGTACAATGCGAGTTTGATTTAGAAGATCTATTTGAGTTCCTTGATTTAGAAGAAGAGGAAGACTTTGATTTTATCAGTGTTGGTGGATGGGTCGTGCATGAATTTGAAAATATACCAAGTATCGGTGATAAGTTTAATTATCATGGATATCAAATTGAAGTTACAGATTGCGATGATCGAAAAGTTGAACAAATCAAGATTCAAAGGATTATCTTAAATCAAGAAAATGTCAAAGAAAAGTAAAATAAATAACACAAAAGCTGATTGATAAGATGAGAATTTCTTGTTATTGGTTATGCTTTGTATTTGTGATATAATTAATAAGCTTTGAGGTGGAAAAATGAAGAAAAAAGACTGGATTTTTATTGGAGTCATTTTGGGAATAGCCGTTCTGATGTATGCTGGTTTTCAAATTTATAACTCTTTGAATAAAAAAGATAATCAATTAGGAGTAGTCTATCATAACAATGAAATGTTGTTTAAATTCGATGTAAATGAAGATAAAACATATTCTTTTGAAGGTAGTTATGGTCACATGGAACTAGAAGTCAAAGAAGGAAAATGGCATATCATCAATGAAGAGTGCCCTAACCATATTTGTAGTAATATGGGTTGGGTAGGCATTACTGACTTAATGCCTATTGTTTGCTTACCAAACGAAGTTTATGTCCAATACGAAGGGGAATAGGCTATGCAAAGTAAATCCGTTAAAAAACTAACTTATATCGCCTTACTTTCCGCAATGGCAATCGTTATCAATGCGTTTGAGAATACTTATTTGAATTTCTTTGCGGTTGGAATACGTTTTGGACTAGCGAATATAATTGCACTAATTACGTATCAATTGTTTGGAGTTAAGGAAATGATCGTGGTCAATGTAATGAGAGTCATGGTAGGAACGCTGATCAGTGGAAAATTCTTGGGCTCAACTTTCTGGATTTCGGCTGGAGGAGTTACACTTAGTTGTATTTGTTTAGTTCTAGGATTTAAAGTACTTAAATTATCACTTTACACTACATCCATATTCAGTGCGATTGGTCATTCTATTGGACAGGTGTTTGTAGTATCACTATTTTATAAACAAGCTATGATGGCTTATTATATACCAATCATGTTAGTGGCGGCAATTCCGACTGGAATGCTGACAGGGATGGTTGCACAAGGAGCATTAGTAAGACTAAAAAAGAATTTTAAGTTTAATTAGAGATCGATCGATCTCTTTTTTCTTGTTCTTTTTTCAAATGACAGGCAATACACTAAACTAGGTGATCAAATGAAAAAAATATTTTTGGTAGTATTGATCTTGTTTACACATTGGGTGCCAGTAAGTGCAGAATCTTACATCGTGATAGGAGCGGATGATCATGAAGTCATCATGGCTAAAGATGAACATGAAATTGAAAGTATCGCTTCGATTACTAAAATTATGACTGCTTACCTAGCCCTAGAATATGGTGATTTTACAGATACATGGCTAGTTGGAGAAGAAGTGTTGCAGGCAGATGGAAGCAGGATCTATGTAGAACTTGGTCAACAAGTTTCGATGCGTTCCTTGTTGTATGGGTTGATGTTAAAATCAGGTAATGATGCTGCACTTATCATCGCAAAACGAGTATCAGGAAGTGTTGAAAAATTTGTAGCATTAATGAATAAAAAAGCGAAAGAAATCGGAATGATCAACACTGAATTTCATAATCCGCATGGTTTGGATGTCAATATGGAAGGAAATTACTCAACCCCGTATGATATGGCACTCTTAATGCAGGAAGCACTTAAAAATGAAATGTTTTGCGAAATCATCAAGACGATGGATTACACCAGTGAATGGGGGGCAAAATGGCATAACTCCAATAAGTTATTAGAAAGCTTTCCATTTTGTATCGGTGGCAAAACCGGATATACTTCAAAAGCCGGTCGAACATTAGTTACAGCTGCTAAAAAAGATGGAGCTACTTATATTATTGTAACTTTTAACCTACAGGATAATGTTGAATTTCACCATGAGACTTACTTGCAAGTGATGAACGAAAGAACAGTAGTAACTTTACTTGAACCGCAAGTTATTGAAATCGATAATTATACGATCGTGATCGATCATCCATTCACAGTAGTTGCGACAGAAGATGAAATCGAAGCAGGTGAAATGAGTGTTTATTTAAATAAGTCAAAAAAAGAATATATTGTACAGTGGAGTTATATGGAACATCAGAAAGTCGAAGTATACAAGGCAACTAAAAAATTCTGTCTGTGGAGGTGGTGTTTTTGAATTTAATATGGTGTGTGTTGATTGTGCTGGCATTAGTTTATGGAATGGCTACTGGAAATATTACTTCGGTAAACCAAGTCATTATTAGTGTAGGAGAAGAAACTTTTAATTTTGCTTTACCGATTATTGTGGCAACTTGTTTCTGGAATGGTGTTATGTGTGTTGCGAAGTCAGTTGGACTTTTAGCCGCAATGGAAAAAATGATTCATCCATTTATGTCTTGGCTACTTCCTGATTTAAAACATCAGCCAGAAGCTTTGCAGTATATTTCTGCCAACATTATTATCAATATGTTTGGATTGGGTTTTGCGGCTACACCTAGTGGATTAAAGGCTATGAAACTGATGCAGGAAGCAAATCCTAAAAAAGATACAGCGAGTAGGCCAATGATCACGTTTCTTGTGCTAAATACCGCTGGAGTGACAATACTTGCGACATCCATTGTTACTCTTCGTCATCAGTTTGGAGCAGTTAACCCAACTGATTTCTTACCATTGGCCGTCATTGCGACAACTTGTGCCTGTATTGCAGGAATCACATTAGATAGGTGGTGTAACTATCGAAAACGTTAGTCAATATATTTTACCTTGTTGCGTTTTGTTGATATTTGTTACGGCAATCGTGAAAAAAGCTGATGCTTATGAGAATTTTGTGTTTGGGGCAAAAGAAGGATTAATGTTGTTTATGGATATTTTTCCATCTTTAATGGCTATGATCTTATGTGTTAGTTTGCTACGTGAAACGGGATTATTTAATTTATTAGGAGATTTCCTACAACCTTTCTTCAATGGTATTCCTTCTGATATTTTCGCTTTATCGATGTTCAGACCCATATCAGGTGGTGCATCTATGGCAATACTGATCGATATCTTTAAAACTTCAGGTGCAGATTCATTGGCAGGTAAAATGGCCAGTGTGATCCAAGGATCGACAGATACTACATTTTATGTCATTACTCTTTATTTTTCAACGGTAGGTATTACAAAAATACGAAATTCGTTGTGGATCGGGTTATTTGCAGATCTGGTGGGAATTTCCGTGGGAATATTTTTGACTCTGATGTTTATGAGTTAATCTAAATACATTTCAATTTAACGATTGAAATGTATTTTTGTTTTGATTTATCTTGACATAGTGTGTGCTTTAGGGTGTACTGTATAGTGTAAAGAAAGTCGGTGCTATTTAATGAGTAATAAGTTAGTCGTTATTATTGATGGACAGGGGGGTAAGATCGGTAGAGAATTGTGTGACCGATTGTTAACCAAAAAACCTGATTGTGATTGTCTTGCGATTGGAACGAATAGCTCAGCTACTATGAATATGCTTAAAGGCAAAGTCAAAGATGGGGCAACAGGTGAAAATCCAATTCTTGTTGCATCAAGAAAAGCTACCGTTATTGCAGGGCCTTTAGGACTGGTTGTCGCCGATTCTTTAATGGGTGAGATTACACCAAAAATGGCCGTAGCCATTGGTCAAAGTGACGCACATAAAATACTTATTCCAACTCATCGATGTGGTACATATATTGTGGGTTTACAGGATAAAAGTATTAATGAACTACTTGATGAAGCAGTACAAGAAATCTTAAACAAGATTCAATAAGTTTACAAAATCTGCACAAGCAGAATTTTTATGACCGAAGTCAGAAACAGAAAAACGATAAGAAAATCATGAAGGTTTTCATACAACAGTGAACTGTTGTTTTTGACGAGGAGAATTTAATAATGAAGACAAAAAATTTAGTGTTTACTGCTTTATGCATGGCATTGGCAATCATCCTTCCACAAGCTTTTCACATGATCCCAAATGCTGGAAGCATCTTTTTACCAATGCATATACCAGTACTTTTATGTGGATTGACATGTGGTCCGCTTATGGGATTGGTATGTGGATTTTTTTCACCAGTTTTATCGCATTTGATTACCGGAATGCCACCAGCAGCTTTTCTTACAAGTATGATTCTTGAATTGACTGTCTATGGATTGATTAGTGGATTACTGAATCGTTTTGTGAAAACTAAAAATAATTTGCTGAACATTTATATTTCACTACTTGGTGCAATGATTTGTGGTCGATTAAGTTATGGAATCGTTAATGCATTAATTTTACGTGCAGGTCAATATAGTATGCAAATTTGGTTAAGTACAGCAATATTCACAGCACTACCAGGAATTATAATCCAACTTATTTTGATTCCATTTTTGGTTGTAACGCTTAAAAAAGGAAAATTGATTTAATTAAAACTATTAAAATATGATCTTTGTGTTAAAATAGGTAAGTCAGGATGTGAAACTATGGATCGTTTACAAAAAGTAATAGCCGCAAGCGGCATCACAAGCAGAAGAAAAGCAGAAGAATTGATAAAAGAAGGTCGAGTTAGTGTTGATAAAGTAGTCATCACTGAAATGGGTTATCAACCTCGTAAAGGGGCTTTGATTGAAATCGATGGAAAACCAATCCAAAGAGAAAACAAAGTCTATTTTGTCATGAATAAACCAAAAAAAGTATTATGTACTCTAAATGATGAACATGATCGAAAAACAGTCGTTGATTTAATGGAATGCAATGAAAGAGTGTTTCCTGTGGGAAGACTAGATTATGATACAACAGGTGTTTTAATTATGACTAATGATGGAGAGTTCGCTAATGAAGTAATTCATCCTCGTTACCATATCCCTAAGACATATGAAGTCTTTGTCGATGGAATCTTAGAAACTGAATCAATCAAAACACTTGAAAGAGGAGTTACTTTAGATGATGGCTCTGTCACTTTGCCTGGTAAAGTGTGGGTCACAAACAAAGATTTTGAAAAGAAAACTACGACTTTTGAATTAACGATTCAAGAAGGAAAAAATCATCAAGTCAAAAGAATGTGTGAAGCTGTAGGTCATGAGGTAAAAAGACTTCATCGCTCAAAGTTAGGGTTTTTACATGTTAAAGATTTGAAACAAGGTGAATATCGTATTTTAAAACCATTTGAAGTAAAACAACTTCGTTCAATGGCAAATGATGGTAAGAAACTGGTATGAGTAAATACACAACTTTATTGTTGGATGTTGATGGAACCCTTTTGGATTTTGATAAATCGGAATTAGTTGCGTTAAGAAATACATATGAACATTTTAACATTGATACAAGTGATGAAAATCTAAATGTTTATGTTAATATCAATCGTCAACTGTGGATCGATTTTGAAAATAAGATTGTTACTAAAACAGAGTTAAAAGAATCAAGATTTGCATTTACTATCGAAAAACTAAACTTGAATCATTTAAATGGTCTTGAAATGAATGATTATTATTCTGAAGAACTTTCTAAACAGGTACATTTTTTAGAAGACGCATTAGAAACGGTCATTGAACTATCAAAGAGGTTTGATCTTTATATCATAACTAATGGAAATAAAGATATTCAAACTCGACGAATGAAGGACTCAACTTTAGATCAATACGTAATAAAAAGTTTTATATCAGATGATCTTGGTGTCCAAAAACCTGATATCGCTTATTTCAATATTGTACTTAAGGAAGTTAAAGAAAAAGATAAATCAAAAATCCTAGTAGTAGGTGATTCATTGTCTTCTGATATACAAGGGGCAAATAATGCTGGATTAGATTGTGTTTGGATCAATGATAAAACTTATAGTGGCAATTTAAAGATAGAAGCGACTATATCGATGTTCAAAGAAATATTTATGATTTTATAAAAGAATTGTCATAGTGATGATTCTTTTTCTTATATGCAAATGTATTGTGTTTGTATTGAATTTGTATCTACAAAGTAGTATTATTTAATTAAATAATATTATAATAGTTAGAAAGGAGATTAATTACGATGGCAATAAAAACCGCAAATTTATACGCAAGAATTGAACCAGAAGTAAAAGAAGAGGCAGAACAAATTTTATCATCACTTGGAATATCAATATCAGGCGCAATCAACATGTTTTATAAACAGATTATTTTGAATCAAGGAATTCCTTTTGAAGTAAAATTACCAACTGAACATCCGCTCAATATTACAAATATGACAAAAGAACAACTTGGACAAGAAATCGAAAAAGGAATACAAGATATGTTGGAGGGGAAAGTTTCTCCAGCAAATGAGGTTTTTGAAGAATTTCGTAGTAAATATGAAAAATGAGTTACGAAATTATTTTTTCTAGTCAAGCTAGGCGCGATTTAGAAGAAGTATTCAGTTACATTTCAAATGAACTATTATCTTTTGAAAATGCAGTAAAGCAAGTAAGCAAACTTCATAAAGCTATAAGAACTTTAACTGAATTACCAGAAAGATTTAGAAAGATTGAGTTTAGTAATTTGACAGATTACGAAATCAGAATTATGAGTGTTGGTCATTATTTGATATTTTATCATGTTGATAAATTTAATCAGATGGTTACAATACTTCATGTGGTTTATGAAGCAAAAAATTACGAAAGATTATTCAAGTAAATAAGAAATACTTAGGAATGATCATCAACATTTCTAAGGATTTTTCTATATATTATATTATGTATTGTAAAACTACTGTTTAAATTTAAGAAAAGAAAAAGACCTCAGCGGTCTAGTTTTCGGGCTTTGATAATATTTAAAATTTCTTCTTCGTTTGGATCAATGTAGATCGTTTTGTAACTAGAGAGTGATACAAAACCTGGTTTGGCTCCAGGTACTTTTTTCAATTGCTTTACTAGGCAATAATTGATGGGTACACTGCTTGAGTATCTCCCTTTAG
This sequence comes from Holdemania sp., assembly GCA_031551965.1. Lineage (GTDB taxonomy): Bacteria > Bacillota_I > Bacilli_A > Erysipelotrichales > Erysipelotrichaceae > CALVGQ01. The sequence continues at coordinate 35,831 of JAVBMW010000030.1, forward strand.
AATAGTAAGCAGCGATATTGGCCGCAAGTCTTAATGTAGCTTCATCAGGATCATCCGTATCGATCGTTACATGAGAGCCATGATAATCTTTTGCATGAAGCCAGGTATCATTTTTGTTGGCTAACTTAAAGGTCAAAAATTCATTCTGCAGATTGTTTTTACCAAAAGTGATCGTACATCCGTTTTCGAGTTGTATTTTTGTACAATGTGGATCATCTTGTTTTTTCTTTTTGCGTATTTTTGAAGTGAGACTCTTACAATAGCCTAGTGCTGAAAGCTCTGTTCTGATTTCTTTAGCATCTACAAAATTTGCGATTTCGAGTTGTTGCTCAATACCTTCAAAATATTCGATTTCTTTTTCACACAGTTCGATTTGTTCTAAAAGATGAATTTGTCCTTTTTTTCCTTTATTGTATTTTTGGAAATATTTCTTTGCGTTGCCAAGCCCATCGAGTTTGGGATCTAATTGAATCGTAATCGTTCCTTCACCATCATATCTTTCGAAAGTAGCTTCTTTTTGTCCTTTTGTGATCTGATAGCTATAAGGCTGAAGATAATCACCGTATTCTCGATATATTTCACAGTTAAGGGCCTCATCATAACTTTCTTTTAGTTTAGGTAATTTCTGCCTTTGATGTTTTAATTCTCGACGAACGAGCTTAAATAGGTCACCCGTCATTTGTTTGATACGATCTTTTTCTTCCTTGTGGAAATACAAGGCATCGAGTCCTTCCATAATTGAATACTCATGGATTGGATAATTTAAATGAGTAAGTGGAATCATATGAAAAATCGGTTCATCTTGATTTTGAGAAATATAAATTGTATTACTATTTTTAATTTGATCCATGATCTCTTCAAAATGTTCTCCATTTTGAATACGAACCATAACTTCTGCAGTTAATAATGGTGAAAATCCTTGAAGCTGACTCGTTAAATTCATACTGAAATCAATGATTGGATGTGAATAAGGATCAAGTTTATTTTCTTGAACTTCAGGTGTTTTGAATTGAGCACCTGGAAAAAGTGTCCGCTTGTTGTTTTCAAAGGGAGGTATTCTTTTTAATACATCCATGATTTTATTGTCTTCATTAATGAGGACAACATTTGCGTACTTGCCCATGAGTTCAACACTCATTGTTAAGATGATTTTATCACCGATTTCGTTTCTTGAAGCAATCTTAAATAAAAGATATCGGTCATAACGCTCTTGTATCACATCAAAAATTACAGAACCATCTAAATGTTTTCTAAGAAACATGACAAAGTTGCTAGGTTCTTCAGGAGTTGGATAATCTTGATTAGTAATGTTGATACGATTATATAATGAGTGACAAGAAATCAATAAATTTCTTTTTTCACCGTTACTTCTTAATTGAAAGAAGAGTTCTGTATTGCTGATTTGATATATTTTATTGATTTTACAAGGAAGGATGGGTTTTATCTCTTCAACAATTTTATTTAAAATTAGTCCATCTAAGGCCATAAATGCACTTCCTTTCTCTTAAACTTCGTTCTAATTATATCGAATTGTAACAAAAATACAAGTTTTCATGAAAATACTTTTCAAAGTAGTGAATTATGCGCTATAATAGTATCAACTAAAGAGGAGTTCTTATGAAACATACTATACGATTTAGCTATTATTTTAAATAAACAGGGCAAAACATACAGTGTTGCCCATTTGATATTGGACAATGCTCATGTTTATTAGATAACCATGCGCAGGCGTGGTTTTATTTTTTTATAAGGAGAAGCATATGAAAGTGATTGAAGTACATTGTACACAAAAAAGTTATCCCATTTATTTAGGCAAAGGGATTTTAGAGAAGTGCCATGAATTAGTTAATTTAGATCGTCATGTTTTTTTGATCACTGATGATGGAGTTCCAAGTGAATATCTTGAAGTCATTAAAAAACAATGTAAAGGAGTGACAGTTCAAATTTTAAAACAGGGTGAAGAATCAAAAGGTTTTGCAACTTATCAATCCTGCTTAGAAAAAATGGTTGAAAATAATTTTACGCGAAAAGACTGTGTTGTTGCCTTAGGCGGAGGTGTAGTTGGAGATCTTGCGGGGTTTGTCGCTTCTACTTATATGCGAGGAATTGATTTTATTCAAATTCCGACAACGACTTTATCTCAAATAGATAGTAGTATTGGTGGTAAAGTGGCGATCAATGTAAATGGATATAAAAACTGTGTGGGTGCTTTCTGGCAACCTACGGCTGTCATTGTTGATTATCTTGTATTAAATACATTGTCTAAACGTCACTATTACAATGGATTGGTTGAAGCATTAAAAGCTGGTTGTTTGGATGATCCTAAAATAGTTGCGCTATTTGAAGAAGAACAAATCGAAGATCATGTAGAAGAGATCATTGAGCGATCAATCCTATTTAAGAAAAGAATTGTTGAAGAAGATGAAACTGAACAAGGAATCAGAAAAATTTTAAACTTTGGACATACCTTCGGCCATGCAATCGAATCGATTTTTGAACTCAAAGGATTTTATCATGGTGAAGCAGTTGCCTTGGGGATGCTTTGGGTAATTGATAATGAAGAAATTGTGGAAAGATTGAAAAGAATATATGAGAAGATGAACTTGAAAACTGATGTAAAGGTAGATCCAGAACTTGTGATGAGTTATCTGTTGAAAGATAAAAAGAAAAATCAAAAGGGAATCAGTTTAATTAGAATCAGTAAAATAGGGGAAGCAAAGATAGTGGAAACATCAATGGAAGAATGTATTGAAATCGCAAGGAGGATGTCATCATGAAAAGTATGATCGGTAAAAATTTGACATTAAGTTTATTTGGTGAGAGTCACGGACCAGCGATCGGTGTTGTGATTGATGGATTTGCACCAGGAATCAAAATCGATCAGAGTTTCATCGATGCTCAAATGGAACTAAGAAAACCGAAAGGTACTATATCTACAGCACGTCAGGAAAAAGATGAAATAAAAATCATAAGTGGTGTTTTTAATGGTTTTACATGCGGTACGCCACTTTGTATCTTGATTGAAAATAATTCGCAACATTCTTCAGATTACGAAGCGACGAAGCATTTGGCTCGTCCTTCGCACGCTGATTTTGTGGCTCATGAAAAATATTTGGGTTATCAGGATTATCGTGGTGGTGGTCATTTCTCGGGTAGGCTTACTGCACCTCTAGTCGCAGCTGGTGCGATCTGTATTCAAATGTTGAAAGACAAGGGTATAGAGCTTGGAAGCCATATTGCGGAAATCCACGGAGTAAAAGATCGAAGCTTTGATCAGACAAATCTTATCGATGAAATACATAAATTAAATGAATTATACTTTGCCTGTCTTGATAAAACACAAGGTCAAAAAATGATGGATGAAATCGAAAAGGCAAGATTTATGCAGGATTCAGTAGGTGGAATCATTGAAACAGTTGTGGTAGGATGTCCGATCGGATTAGGTGATCCTTTCTTCCACAGTGTTGAAAGTCAATTGTCTAGTTATCTATTCAGTGTAGGTGGAGTTAAAGGAATCGAATTTGGAATGGGTTTTGATTTTGTAAATCATTTTGGTAGTCATGTCAATGATCCACTGCGATATGTTGAAGATAAAATGGTCACAAGTTCCAACTACGCTGGTGGCATCAATGGTGGAATAACCAATGGGATGCCGATCGTGATTCGTTCTGCGATCAAACCAACTTCCAGTTTGCTTAGAACACAAAATACAGTAGATATGATCAAAAAAGAAAATGCTGAAATTACATTGAATGGCAGACATGATCCTTGTATTGTCCATCGTGCACGCATTGTGATCGATAGTTTAGTTGCAGTTTGCTTAGTTGACTTGTTGATTGGTCGTTATGGTGAATACTACTTTGGTGGTGATCCAAAATGAAAACAGGTTTGTTAGGTAGACACCTTAGTCATAGTTATTCTAAAATCATTCATGAGAGTTTAATGGATTATAAGTATGATTTAATTGAAAAAGAACCCGAGGAAATCGATCAGTTTTTTAAGGGATGTGATTTTGATGCGATCAATGTAACGATTCCTTATAAACAAACAGTAATTCCCTATTTACATCAGCTTGATGAAAGTGCAGAAGCCGTTGGAGCGGTCAATACGATCGTCAATCGAAAAGGGACACTAATTGGCTATAATACGGATGTAGTCGGATTTAAAGCTATCCTTGAATACAATCAAATTGAAATAACAGATAAAAAAGTGATTGTTTTGGGCAATGGTGGGGCTGCCAAAGCAGTTCTAGCGGTTCTTCATTCATTAAAACCCAGACAAATCGTGATCGTGAAAAAAAATGCTTCTGCTGAAACAATTCAGTATGAAGAATGTTATGAAAAACACTTAGATGCCGAAGTAATTATCAATACTTCTTATGTTGGAATGTTTCCAAATGATAGTGAATCTCCAATTGAACTTGATTATTTTGATCAGTTAGAAAGTGTTGTGGACATTATCTACAATCCCTTAAAGACAAAACTAATAGTCGATGCGATCGAGAAGGGATGTAAAGTAGGGTCAGGATTGATCATGCTGGTGGCACAGGCAGTTGCCGCAATTGAGATATTTAAAGATATAAAATTAGATGATAGTATCATGATCAACAAATACAAAGAAATCGAGTTTCAAAAGACAAACTTTGTGTTCATCGGAATGCCAGGTTGTGGGAAAACGACGATCGCTAATTTATATGCGAAACAAACAGGTAGAACGTGGATCGATATGGATCATACGATATTAGAAAAAATTGAAATGCCGATCGCTGATTTCTTTTCTGCTCATGGTGAAAAAGAGTTTCGTGACATTGAACATCAAGTGTGTATTGAATGTTCAAGCCAAACAGGACTTGTGATCAGCACAGGTGGAGGCGTTGTGAAAAGAAATGATAATATGCAGGCACTTAAACGAAACGGTTGTTGCATGTTCATAGATCGCGAAGTTGATAAACTGGCCTTACAGGATGGCAGACCTCTAAGTAAAAGCCTTGACGATGTAAAGAAAATATATGAAGATCGAATTGGACTTTACCAAAAATATGCCGATATTACGATCCATAACAATTCAACACTGGATGATGTACTGAAAGAGTTAAATGAAAAAATAGAACGGTGGAATAAAAAATGATTATTACTCTAAAAAAAGAAACTCCTCAAATAGAAAAACAAATGCTTATCAATCAACTAGAAGCTCTTGATGTTCAAGTAAATTTGATCACTGGGCAAAACCATGATGTATTGGGTCTAGTTGGTGATACCGCAAGCCTTGATGAACGCAAATTTAAAGCGAATCCATGGGTAGAAGATGTAACTCGTATCGCAGCTCCATACAAACTTGTGAGCCGGATGTTTCATCCAACTGATACGATAGTTGATGTTGCAGGAATTAAAATCGGGGCGACTGAACCTGTGGTAATCATTGGTGGTCCATGCTCAGTAGAAAATTGTGATCAGATCGATTTTTTAGCTGGTAAAGTTCAAGAAGCAGGAGGCGTGATGCTTCGTGGTGGAGCTTATAAGCCAAGATCAAGTCCTTATGCTTTCCAAGGAATGCAGACTGAGGGAATCTTAGCGATGGAAAAAGCAGGTAAAAACCATGGTTTACCTATCGTTTCAGAATTAATGAGTACCGATAAACTAGAAGAATTTGATGAACATGTTGACTTGATTCAAATTGGTGCCCGAAATATGCAAAACTTTGAACTGTTAAAGAAATTAGGTCAAACTAAAAAACCAATTCTTTTAAAACGAGGTATGGCAAATACAATTGAAGAATGGTTAATGGCAGCAGAATACATCGTTGCAGCCGGAAATCCAAATGTTATTTTATGTGAACGCGGAATTCGTACTTTTGAAAAATATACGCGAAACACACTTGATTTAAGTGCAGTTCCTGTAATCAAAGAAAGATCGCATTTACCGATCGTTGTTGACCCAAGTCATGGAACTGGGGATTGGAAACTTGTAGAATCCATGAGTTTAGCTGCGATTGCAGCAGGTGCAGATGGGCTGATCATTGAAGTGCATCACACACCAGAAAGCGCAATGTCCGATGGTGCCCAATCATTAAAGCCAGAGAAATTCGCTAGGCTTGTCGAAAAAGGAAGGGCAATTGCCAAAGTGATTGGACGCGATGTTCGATGAAGGTCACCATTCATCCTAAAAATATTACACCAACAAGTGTAGTTATTCCGCCAAGTAAGTCGATGTCTCATCGTGCTATTTTGTGTGCTTCTTTAGCTGATGGATTTAGTGTAGTACGCAATATTGATTATAGTGATGATGTCAAGGTTACGATCGAGGGCATGAGAAAGCTAGGTGCAAAAATCATCGAGTTTGAGGATTACGTAGAAATTCAAGGAATTAAAGATTTTGATCACTTAACCGATTCAACGATCGAATGCAATGAATCAGGCTCTTCTCTTCGTTTCTTTATTCCTATTTTTTCTTTAACAAATCAGAAAGTGCATTTTACAGGAAAAAATAGATTGTTAAAAAGACCTCAACATGTCTATGCAGAAATATTTAAGAATCAATCAATCCATTATGAACATAATGAAGAAGTTATAGAAATTGATGGTTCAATCAAATCGGGTGAATTTACTTTACCTGGAGATGTGTCTAGTCAATTTATTTCCGGTTTACTTTTTGCGTTACCATTTTGTGAGGGTAACAGTACAATTCATGTGCTTGAACCATTTGAATCAAGAAGTTATGTTGAACTTACAGTACAGATGTTAATAAAGTTTGGGATCATTGCAGGTTTCATTGACAAAAATACTTTAGTGATAAAAGGGAGTCAGCATTATCGCGCAAGGGATATCACTGTTGAAGCGGATTATAGCCAACTTGGTTTTTTTGCAGGGCTAGGTTCTATCAACAATACCATTGATTGTCTAAATTTAAATAAAGATTCTCTGCAAGGAGATAAGGAGATTATATCTATCTTAAGGGAAATGAATGCTAAGGTTTTATATACAAATGAAGGAATACGTTTTTATAAAAGTGAGTTGAAGGCTACGACGATCGATTTGAAAGATTGTCCAGATCTAGGTCCAATTTTGATGGTCATCGCCTCTTTTGCGAAAGGGACCACAACCATCATCAACGCTGGACGTTTAAGAATTAAAGAAAGTGACCGTATTGCAGCAATGGAAGAAGAACTTCGAAAATGTGGAGTCACTATTTCCAGCACTCAAGATACGGTTACAATTGTAGGTACTGATCATTTTGAGGCTACAGATGATTTATTTGGACACAAAGATCACCGCATCGTAATGAGTATGGCGATTGCGGGGACAATGGCAAATAAACCAGTAACGATTTGTGGTGCAGAGTGTATATCAAAGAGTTATCCAGGTTTTTTTGATGATTTAAAGAAAATTGGTATTGAGGTCGATGTTTATGATGAATAAAGAAATGAATATCTTGATAGTTGGGCTTGGTTTATTAGGTGGAAGTTATGCTGCATCTTTATCAAGTCAAGGATATAAAGTAAATGGAATTGATTCTAATTCTGATAGTATCGACTACGGTTTAAAAATGGGCTGGATAGAAAAAGGCTCATCATTCGATGATGAATTATTGATTCAAAATGCAGATTTACTTATTCTTGGGCTTTACCCAAGTGTTATGATTGATTGGGTAAAAAATAATAGACAATACTTCAAATCAGGGTTGATCATTACTGATGTGAGCGGTGTAAAAGGAGCGATCGTAACACAAATTCAATCTCTTTTACAAAATGATGTCGAGTTTGTGAGTAGTCATCCAATGGCTGGGAAAGAAGTAAGTGGTATTCAAAACAGTGACCCTTCAATCTTTAAAAAGGCCAACTTTATATTGATTCTTACTGATAAAAATACACCAAAAGGACTTGCGATGATTCGTAATCTTGCCGAAATTTTGAGCTTTAATCACATCACTGAACTGACGATTGAAAAGCATGATGAACTGATTGGTTTTGTATCACAATTGACGCATGTGATTGCAGTGTGTTTAATGAACAGTAAAATAGATCCACTTTTAGTTGAGGTAACAGGAGATAGCTTTAGAGATTTAACAAGGATTGCGAAAATCAATGAAAATTTATGGTCTGAGTTATTTTTATTGAATAAGGATAAGCTATTAAGTGAAATCGAAGGCTTTCAAAATGAATTGGAAAACTTTAAAAGGGTATTACAAAATGAAGATGTTGATATGATGAAAAAGTTGTTTATCCAATCGACAAATCAGCGTAAATTATTTGATAAAAAGGAGAACTAATATGAAGTTGATGTTGCTAAATGGACCTAATTTAAATATGGTCGGGATACGTGAAAAAAACATTTATGGAACAATGGATTATAATGATATGATCATATATTTAATGGATGAAGCAATTAAACTTGAAATTGAACTTGATTGTCGTCAAAGCAATCATGAAGGAACTCTAGTGGATCATATTCAAGAAGCATACTTCAAAAACTTTGATGGGATCATAATCAATCCTGGTGCTTATACTCATACAAGTATTGCAATATTGGATGCAATAAAAGCAATCGCACCCATTCCTTGTGTTGAAGTACATTTATCAGATATTCAACATAGAGAAGAATTTAGGAAAATGTCCTATCCCGCACTAGCTTGTGTAAAACAAATTTATGGATTGGGAGTCGAAGGCTATGTTGAAGCAATGAAGTTTCTATTAAATAGAAAGTAAAAGGGAAGGATTTCTCTTTTTCTTTGATAGACAAAAAGTTACAACAGGACTAGAATAGTTAAGGGTGATAAAATGAAAGATTATATTGATTTATTTATGATTTTCTCCCGTATAGGAGCAGTTACATTTGGAGGCGGATATACGATGCTTCCGATTTTACAAAAAGAAGTAGTTGAAAAAAGAGGTTGGGTAACAGAAGAAGAAATTATGGACTATTATGCGATCAGTCAATGTACTCCAGGTATCATTGCGGTCAATACTTCGATCTTTGTGGGTTATCGTTGTAAGAAATTGTTAGGTGGTATCGTTAGTGCTTTAGGAATGGTATTTCCATCAATCGTGATTATTTTATTAATAGCGATGTTTCTTCAAAATATTATGTCTTATCCAATCGTGATCCAAGCATTCAATGGAATTCGAGTTGCCGTTGCGGCTTTAGTGTTTCAGGCAACGATCACTCTTTATAAAAAAGGAGTCGTTGATAAATTTACTTTTGGAGTATTTGTAGTAAGTTTAATCGTATTTATGGCATTTAGTTTGTCGCCAGTGTACGTTGTAGTTGGATCAGCAGTTGCAGGAATACTAATGAAGACTTGGGGGAAAAAGAAATGAGTACATTAATTACATTGTTTTTTGAATTCTTCAAAATTGGTATATTCTCAGTAGGTGGGGGACTTGCAACACTTCCATATCTTGAAATTTTGGCTGATAAATATCCATGGTTTTCAAGAACTGAACTTATTGATATGATCGCTATATCAGAAAGCACACCCGGTCCAATCGGTGTTAATATGGCAACTTTTGCAGGATATAGGGCTGCAGGAATAATTGGTGGAGTCGTTGCAACCTTGGGTATTGTTGCGGCTGCTGTCTTGGTTATTGGATTTATTGCGACGATCTTAGATAAATTCAAAGACAATAAATATGTAAACTATGCATTTTATGGAATCCGTGCCTGTGTTGCAGCATTAGTACTCTCTTCATGTATTGGACTTATGCAAACTACACTTTTACTCTCTGGACTACAACCATTTGCATTAAATATTCCTGCCATCATTGCATTTGCGGCACTTCTTTGGGGAATGTTGAAATTCAAGAAACATCCAATTGTTTATATTGGCATTGCGGCATTGCTTGGAATGATTATTCCATTTTAAACTTCAAAAGATTAACGGTTTCGTATTATAAAATAAAAGCACAACTTGAAGAGTATAATTAACTCTGTTAGGTTGTGCTTGTTTTGTTAAAGGGATTGGATATCCCTGATCAACTGATCAATGTTTTCTTCCTTGGTTGCCCAGCTTGTGCAGAAACGAACTGCACTGTGTGTTTCATCTACTTTGCCCCATAAGGAGAAAGCATAAGTTTTAGATAATGTGTCGATTTGGTTTTTAGATAAGATTATGAACTGTTGATTAGTGTAGGAATCCGCAAATAGTTTGAAATTGGCATCAATGAATGCCTTTTTTAATTTCATCGCAAGGTCAATCGCATGCCTTGATATTTTATAATAAAGATCATCAGTGAATAGTGTTTCAAACTGAATTCCAAGAATTCGTCCCTTCGCAAACATCCCGCCATGCCTTTTAATCATATAACGGAAATCTCTTTTGATTGCTTCATTGGATATAACAACTGCTTCTCCAAAGAATGCACCTACTTTAGTACCACCAATGTAGAAGACATCACAAAGGTTTGTGATATCCTGCAGTGTTACATCCGTGTTGTATGACATCAGTCCATAGCCAAGACGTGCCCCATCAATGAATAGTGGAATGTTATATTCTTTACAAGTATTAAATAAGTCAGTTAATTCTTGTTTACTATAAAGTGTTCCTGATTCAGTAGGGTGAGAAATATAAACCATAGCAGGTTGTACAATGTGTTCATGAGTACCATCGTTGTAATGATCATTGATCGCACAGCGTACTTGTGTTGCACTAATTTTGCCATCAATATTTTGAAGAGGTAAAACTTTATGTCCTGTTGCCTCAATGGCACCTGTTTCATGAACATTGATGTGTCCTGTATCTGCACATAGAACTCCCTGATATGGGCGAAGAGTTGCACTAATTACAGTTGTGTTGGCTTGTGTTCCACCAACCAGAATATGTACATCTACATTTTGTCTATTGCAGGCATCTTTAATTAATTGTTTTGCCCTTTCACTGTGAGGATCCATACTATATCCTTCAGTTTGTTCCATATTTGTTTTTTGTAATGCTTCTATTATTAAAGGATGAGCTCCTTCAATATAATCACTATCAAATCGTATCATGAGTTAAGCCTTCTTTCTGTTTTCTATTATACAAAATAAAAGAGCCTTTTTAAAGGCTCTTGATTCATTATCTGTTATAGAACTCGATAATTAATGATTCGTTGATTTCTTGGTTTAATTCATGACGTTCAGGAACACGTACAAATTTTCCTTTTTTGTTTTCTTTGTCAACAGTAACGAATGCAACAGTATTTAATACTGATTCTAAAGCTTCGTTGATTGCAGGCATATTCATTGATTTTTCTTTGATAGAAATTTCAGAACCTGGAGCAACTAATGCTGAAGGAATATCTAATTTCTTTCCGTTAACTAAAACGTGACCATGGTTAACAAGTTGTCTTGCCCCACGACGAGTTCTAGCAAATCCCATACGATATACTACATTATCTAAACGAGATTCAAGTAAGAATAACATGTTGTGACCAGTTACACCTTTCATCTTAGTAGCTTTAATGTAGTTGTTGAAGAATTGACGTTCGCTTAATCCATACATATGTCTGATACGTTGTTTTTCACGAAGTTGTGTTCCGTAGTTGCTTAATTTGATACGTTTAGTTGGTCCATGTTGACCTGGTGCATAAGTGCGTTTTTGAAGTTCTTCGCCAGTTTCTAAGATTGAGAAACTTAAACGACGAGCGATCTTCCAAGTAGATCCAGTGTTTCTTGACATTTGATGTCCTCCTATGTGTTTTATTAGCAATAAAATCACAACAGGTACAAATTACTTTGGGAAGTGTTGATATGAATAATTTCGCAAGCAAGCAGCAAGTTACTTTTATACAGATTTACTGATACCAACGCTTTGATCCAAGAGCTTTGTAAGCTGCTTATGTTTTTGAATGCTTGTAAATAATACCAAGGAATGACGTTAATGTCAATGAAAACTGCGTTTTTATGCTATTTTGAACGGTATATGAAATATAAATCGATAATTATTTTCTAAAAACTTCTAAACTTGCAGACGATGTACGATACGGAGCCAGAAAACGTTCATTTTCAACGTTTTTGTTCAATAGGACGATTTGCATATTAAAAGTGAAAATGACATAATACAGCTGCGTCCTGACACAACGCAGAATACTTTGAAAACCATGGAAATCAAAGTATTTACTTATGTTGAAATACATAAGTGTGTTACTTGTTTCAATGATCCTAGGGCGTTGAATCAGGGGAGGTAGACATTGTGAGATGTCATCTAAATGGTAGTAATCTACCCGGAAATCATTTGTTGCAGACTGATACTTCGAGGTTTTCGAAACTCATGGATCAAATCGTGTATTTGCTTCTGATTTACTTGATTGTAAAGGAGTTAAGAAAATCTTAGGATAATTGGTTCTGCAAGAAAAGCGAATGATTTAAAAAAAGAGAGGATAGCCGTCCTCTCTTTTCCGTTGCAGAATCTGCAATCAAGGTTTTCATCTATAGTATACAGCATTTATATAAAAATACTATACCTTTTTGAAAGTTTGTTCCATTTCTCTTTTAAAAAACCATAAGTCAAATCAATACAATCTTCTTTAGTTTTCAGAAATAGAAGGAAGTAGTGCAATGATCATATTCCAATCAATGATGTCATCAAGAATAAATGTGGTATTTGAGTGATTTTCATTATAATCGTTTAAAATGATATATTTATCAGTGATAACGATACGTAATAATAGTTTTTTTTCTACATCTTTGTAGTAAATAGATAGATGATCGTCATCCACATAAGTGTAATTATCAAAACTAGAGTAAAGCTTTTTAACTCGAAGTGTGGCAATATAAGCTGTAAGAGTACTTTCATTGTCTTCACCAATGTTTCTAAGTTCGATGGTTTGATTGTCTAATAAGTTTGTATATATTGATTCTATAGTGATTTCTGAAGAAATTTTATCGTAGAAAATTGATTGAACAGTATTTGCCTCTCCTACAATAGAAACAGTACCTAATGGCATAAACAAGCAGAAAACAGCCAGTCCAATTATGATGGTTCCAGTATGTCGTTTTGTAGGGTTAATAACTCCTTTAAGTCGGTAATGCAATGAATTTGCAGAAGATGAGAGACAGGTTGTAAAACCTTGACTACTTCCGGCATTTTTTAATAGAAGTTCAGCATATTGTCGTCGAGTTATTTCATCTGTATCGAATAATACAGCCTCATCACAACTTAATTCTAAATCTTCAGCTACTTTTTTTCGGGCGATCCAACTTAATGGATTAAACCAAGATACTGCAACACAAAAACCAATGAAGACTTTTGTACGTGTATCCGCCCTTAAGATATGGCGCAGTTCATGTTGAAAAATGATTTTAAATTCATTTTCGCTGTAGCTTTGATCAGGTAATACAAGAATCATAGTTTTGTTGAAACAACCGATCGTAATTGGGGTATTAACATTTTTTGAAATAAGTATAGGGATATTATTTTTGACACCATGAAGCTTAGAGTTAGAGTGCCACATAGAGAGAATAGCTTCATCCGTAAATTCACTGGCATTATTTAGTATAAAGTTACGATAATGAAAATGAGTCGCAAACTGCCAAATAATGACAACGAAAAAACCAAGTAACCAAATCCAAATTATAGGTGAAAATAATTGTTCAGATATAGTTATTGTAAATATAGGGTTGTAGAAATCTTTACGGTAGTAAAGTGTGATATAAAGAAAATTAGGTACTAACCAAAGACTTGCACAAGTTAATGCACTAATGGATCGTCTTAATAATGGTAAAAGTAGCAGTAAAATCGCATAATAAATAGTAATAATGAGAAATAACAATCCTAAATCTACAAAAAAAGATTCAATATAAGGTCTTCCTGTAAGTAATGTAAGTGCTAGTAATGCTGCAGTATACATTGGTAATTGAAGTGGCTCAATTAATGAGATACGTGTACCAACTTCTAAACCGCTTGTCTTCAGTAATTTTTCTTTCTCGGATTGAAAATGATAACCAAAGAAAACGATACAGCTGATAAATAAACTTGCCACTAAATTAGCGATTCTCATAACTCATCGCGCTCCAAAAGATTGCGTAATTGTTCAAGTTCATCTTTACTCAAACCACTATCACAAAGAGCTGTGGCAAAGAGCTGGATATTACCACTGCATAATTTATCTAAAAAACGTTTGCTTTGAGTTGCTAAGTAGTCACTACGAGAAACTAGTGGGGTGTAAATATTGTTCCTACCATCTTTTTCAACGGAAATAGCCTCTTTATCAGTTAGCCTGGAAAGTAGGGTCAAAAGAGTTGTAGTAGCCATTGGATATTTTTGTGTAATGATATTCTCGATATCTAGCCTTGAAACAGGGGGTTCTAAATCCCAAATTACTTGCATGACTTCTAGTTCGGCATCAGGGAGCTTACGATTAAATGACATAGTATCACCTCTTCTACAAATGTAGTATATAACTATTCTACGGTTGTAGAAGATCGTTGTCAATAGCAAATTTAAAAAAGTTGATTTGAGGTTCTCGTAATTACCTTTGCTTGAAAAAGGCATAAATACAAGCTTAAACAAGATTAACAAAATTTTGTCGTCAATGAAAATTGCCTTTCGTTGATTATGTTAAACTTGCAAATCGTTGCATTTGGTTTAAAGTGGAATTAACAAAGGCAGGTGAAGAAAACACTTGCTAGATGACAAGAAAGAGGGGTTTATTTTATGTCAGAAACTAGTTTTAAAACATCTGTACAACGTGTAGGTCGTAGCCTAAGTGCAATGGTCATGCCAAATATTGGTGCATTCGTTGCATGGGGATTGATCACTGCACTATTCATTGACACAGGTTGGTTACCAAATGCTGCTTTATCAAGCATGGTTGGTCCAATGCTTAGTTACTTGTTACCAATTTTAGTAGCTTATACTGCAGGGAAAAATGTAGCAGGAAAACGTGGAGCTCTTATTGCTGCAATCGCATCAATCGGGGTAATCGTTGGTACTACAATTCCAATGTTCCTAGGCGTTATGATCTTTGGTCCACTTGCAGCATTCGTTATTAAAAAATTCGATAAAGCTATCGAAGGTAAAGTACCACAAGGATTTGAAATGCTTGTTGAAAACTATTCAGTGGGAATTATCGGGATGTTACTAGCGATCCTTGGATACTTCTTTATCGGACCAGTTGTTGAAACAATTACAGGAGTTTTATCAGCAGGGGCAACAATTATTTACAACGCAGGATTCTTACCGCTAATTTCTATTTTCGTAGAACCAGCTAAAATTCTTTTCTTAAACAATGCGATCAATCATGGAATTATGGGACCTCTTGGTCTAGAACAATCAGCACAACTTGGAAAATCAATCATGTTCTTGATTGAAACAAATCCAGGACCAGGACTTGGAATTATCTTAGCTTATTGGATGTTTGGACGCGGTGATACAAAGAGTTCAGCTCCAGGAGCAGCAATCATCCACTTCTTTGGTGGTATCCATGAAATTTATTTCCCATATGTTATGATGAATCCAGCTTTATTGCTTGCAGTTATCTGCGGTGGTATTACAGGTGTATTCACATTCTCACTTCTAGGTACAGGTCTAGTAGCATCACCGTCTCCAGGATCAATCTTTGCACTACTTGCAATGGCTCCTAAAGGCGAACAATTAAATGTTATTATTGGTGTTCTAGTTTCATGTGCAGTATCATTCTTAGTTGCATCTGTATTCGTTAAACGTGGTACAAAAAATGAAGCTACTCTAGAAGAAGCAAAAGCAGCAGTTACAAGCAGTAAAGCTCAAAGTAAAGGTTTATTGACTAAAGTTGACGGATTGATCGTATTTGCATGTGATGCAGGTATGGGATCAAGCGCTATGGGTGCAACATCTTTACGCAAAAAGCTTACTGCAGCTGGAATCGATGCTAAAGTCGTTCATAGTGCAGTTGATGAAATTCCAAGTGAAGCAACTTATGTATTAACTCAAAAAACACTTGCAGAACGTGCAAAATTAAAAGCACCTAATGCATATCTCTATACAGTGGAAAACTTTATGGATAGTAAGAGTTATGATAAGTTTATTGAGGAATTGACTTCAAAACAATAGCTAGCTATAGTAAAGAGAGGGGCATTCCCTCTCTTAATCATATAAAAGTGAAGGTGATATTTTGAAACTAACGACAAGACAATGTGTAATATTAGAAAAAATCTTAAATACAGATGGGTTTATTACGCTTCAAAAACTCGCTGAACGATTAAATTTAAGTCCAAGGACAGTACAACGTGAAATAAATGAGATTAAAAACAATCTAAATATTGATAATTGGATCGAATCAAAAAGCTCAAGTGGAATACGTTTTTCTGGAACAGAAATGCAAAGAAAAGAAGTAGAAGATTTGTTGTCAAAATCAAAATTAACACATGAGTATTCTCAGAATGAAAGAATTACTGGAATCATATATTTTCTACTCGTTAATTATGAGCCTCAAAAGATTTTTACGATATCTAAAATGTTCAATGTTACGGAAGCAACGATTGGAACGGATTTGAATAAATGTGAAGAGTGGTTAAATTTAAACAATATAAAATTAATTCGTAGGCAAGGACTTGGTATATTTGTTGAAGCAGATGAATGGCAACGAAGAAGAGCACTGATGAGATTGTATTATTCTTCTCAAGATGATGCAGATAATTTATCTTCACATCATCAAATCACTACAATGCAAAATTTATTTGATGAAAAGACAACATCAGCTGCAAAGTTGGCTCTAGAAGAAGTTGATCAAGAAGAGAATTTTATCTTAAATGATCGAAGTCGATCGGCATTGTTGCTGCATTTGATTATGATCGTTAAACGGGTAGAAAGTCATGCAAGTATCACTGATTATGATGTAGAAATTCCAATTGGTGATGATGTAGAACATTTATCTAACAAGCTCATAAAAAAAATTGAACGTTATTGTCAAATCGATATTCCTGAAACCGAAAAAGAATATTTAAAAGTTGTGTTGATCACTTTACAAGGATTACGTGGTTTTAAAAGTGATGAGCGTCTTGAAAAAGCACAGATGATTGCTGATAATATATTGCTTATTGCAGAATCGAAAACTGGAGTAATCATTGAAAGAGAAAGCAGTTTCTATACAGCACTAGTAAATCATCTGTTACCTATGCTTGAAAGATTGAAAATTGGGGTTGTGATCCGAAATCCAATGTTGAATGAAATAAAAGAACACTATCCTCAACTTTACGGCTTTGCCCAGATTTGTGCAGAATACATTGAACAGGAAACAGGATTCAAAGTTGCAGAAAGTGAAATAGGTTACATTGCGATCCATTTAGGTGTAGCGCTTGAAGACAGTAAAAGTCAGGTAATTCGAAAATGTCGGGCAGTCGTATGTTGTCCAAGTGGAATGGTAACATCACAACTTTTAGCATTACGTATCAATCGTGAATTTCCGGATATTGAAGTTGTTGATGTAATTTCAACAGCGAATATTGATAATTCAAGCTTTGAAAATGATAATGTTGAAATGATCATTTCAACGGCACCTTTAAAAAATATTGATATACCCTGCGTAGTTGTTTCCCCATTCTTACATGATCATGAAAAAGATAAAGTTTGGGAAATAATAAAAGTTGTAAAATCAAAATTACCTAAACAGAATCAAGAAAACAAAATTGATGATTTCACTAATAATCTTCAAGATACAAAAGAAATCATTGAAGCGATCTTACAAATTCTGCGTAATTTCTTTGTACAAGAAAACGAAACAATGACAGTGTTAGATATTATTGATTCGGTTGCTGAAAGATTAAATCTTGAGGATGGACAAAAATCTCAATTAATTCAGGATATTGAGAAACGAGAAAAAATTGGAAGTACGATTACTGAAGATGGTAAGATCATGTTGTTGCATTGCCGGAGTGAAGCTGTAAACGAAGTTATCTTTGGGACACAAATCGTACTGGCAGGCCTAACTGTCAATGGACAAAAAAGAGAAGAATTAAAACTTGTGATCATCATGCTTGCACCGCTAGTATGTAGTAAAAAGGCTTTGGAAACGATCAGTACTTTAAGCCAAGCAATTATCGAAGAAAATGATTTCGCTACTATTTTACGAAGCAAAGATCCACAAAAATGTTATGAAGCAGTCGAAAAAGAATTATCTGCTTTTTATCAAGTCACTAGAAAATAAAGGAGAATTGTATGTTTGGTTTTGACAAAAAAGAAAAAGAATTATTCAATAGTTTAAGTTGCTTAACAATCGATGATATTCATATTGGACTTAGTGCAAAAGATAAAATTGAGGCTATCACGATGGCTGGAGAATTTCTGGTAAAACGGGGTAGTGTTACTGAAAGTTATATCGATGCGATGATGAAACGTGAAGATGCAATATCGACTTATATTGGTGAAGGAGTGGCGATTCCACATGGCATCGGTGATTCTAAAAAAGATATCCTTTCGACAGGACTTGTTGTTTTACAATTTCCACAAGGAGTACCTTTTGATGATAATATGGCTTATGTTGTGATCGGTATTGCAGCATTAAATCATGATCATTTACCAATTTTACAAGCCGTTGCCAGTGTGATGATGGAAGAAGACTTATTACAAACATTGAAAACAACTTCAAGCCGAGAAGAAATTTACACTATTTTGACTTCTGAGGTAGAAGTATGATTTTTACAGTGACACTTAATCCAGCAATTGATAAAACAGCGAAAATCGATGGTTTTGCAGTTGATCAAGTCAACAAAATCAAGGAAATTCGACTTGATGCAGGTGGTAAAGGAATCAATGCTTCAAAAGTGATTCACAATCTTGGTGGTAAAACAACAGCACTTGGATTTGTAGGAGGAGCGAATGGAGATTATATTGCCACTGCTTTAAAGAAAATTGGAATAGAAGAAAAATTAATTAGGATCGATGGTGAAACCCGCTGCAATTTAAAAGTTGTTGATATTAAGAATAATACGTTTACTGATATCAATGAACCAGGTCCTGTAGTATCTAAACACAATTTAGAAGTATTTGAATATGCGCTTTTCACAGGTGTTAAAGAAGGTGATATCGTTTTATTTGCAGGTGGATTACCACAAGGTGTAAATAATGATTATTATGGTGATTTAACGAAAAAGTTAGTGAAACAAGGAGTATATGTTGCGGCTGACCTTGATGGTGATCGATTAAAGAATGTGATCGAACAAAAGCCATGGTTGATCAAACCCAATGATGTAGAACTTCAGGAACTATTAAATCTTGAAAATATCAAAATCGAAACATTAGCGAACGCTGCAAAACAAATATGTGCAGAAGGAATTGAAAATGTGATCGTTTCTTTAGGAGCTCGTGGTGCCTTGTTTGTAAATAAAGAAGCATGTATCCATGTTTCTGGACCTAAAGTGAATGCGATCAGTACAGTAGGAGCAGGGGATACAATAACCGCTTCCTATATTTATGCGATTGAAAAAGGATCAAATCAAATCGAGGCAGCAACTCTTGCGGTCGCTTCTGCAACAGCAAAAGTCACAATGGAAGGAACTCAACCACCATTGTTGAGTGATATTGAACAGTTTATGAAATTAATAGAAGTAAAAAATATATAAAGGAGAAAATTTTATGATTACTAAAGCGGTTAGATTATATGGTGCAAATGATTTGCGTTTGGAAGAATTTGAGCTAGGTGAAATAAAAGATGATGAAATACTAGTAGAAGTAATTTCTGATAGTGTTTGTATGTCAACTTACAAATGTGCAAGTTTAGGAGCTGAGCATAAACGTGTTCCTGATGATGTGAATGAGCATCCAACAATTATGGGTCACGAAATGGCTGGAAATATCATTCAGGTCGGGTCTAAATACAAAGGTCAATTCAAAGAAGGCGACAAATTTACTATCCAACCTGCGATCAACTATAAAGGTTCTATGGCATCACCTGGATATTCTTATGAACGATGTGGAGGAAATGCAACTTATTGTGTAATGCCTCCTGAAGTAATGGAAACTGGTAGCTTCTTAACTTATCATGGCGATGCTTATTTCGAGGCATCACTTGCAGAGCCGATGTCTTGCAATATCGGTGCTTTTCATGCCAACTATCATACGAAAATGGGTGTCTATCATCATGATATGGGAATAAAAAAAGATGGTAAATTAATTATTTTAGCCGGAGCCGGACCAATGGGAATGGGTGCTGTAGACTATGCGATCAGTGGGGATTGTCATCCTTCAGTTGTGGTTGTAACTGATTTAGACGAAGAAAGACTTCAAAGAAGCCGCGATATTTTTAATGATAAAGCGAAAGAAAATGGAGTAGAAGTCCATTTTGTAAATACGGCTACAATGCAAAATCCTGCAGAGGAGTTAAAAAACATCGTTGGTGGCGGTTATGATGATGTCTTCGTGTTTACCCCTGTAAGTTCACTTATGACGTTAGCTAGTGAAATTGCAGGAAGAGATTGTTGCATCAATTATTTCGCTGGGCCAACAGATACTAAACTAACTGGACAGATCAATTGTTACGACTTGCATTATAATTCAACTCATGCAATGGGGACTACTGGCGGTAATACCGATGATATGCTTGAATCACTTGATTTATCTTCTAAAGGACTGATCAATCCAGCTGTTATGGTCACTCATATTGGAGGACTTGATAGTGCAGCAGAAACAATTCTAAATTTACCGAAAATCAGTGGTGGTAAAAAATTGATTTACAATCACATTTCTATGCCACTTACTGCTATTGCTGACTTCCGTCAAAAAGCGACAGAAGATAAACGTTTTGAAAAACTTGCCAATATTTGTGATGCAAATCGTGGTTTATGGTGTAAAGAAGCAGAAGATTATTTGTTGGAAAATTGGAAATAAAAGGATCAAAGAACTATAAAACTCTCAATTTTAAACTTTGAGAGTTTTTAATTTTAATCAACTTGTAAAAAAAGACCTATTTTATAGTTAAAAAATAACCAGTTTATGTTACAATATTGTATGAAGTTAGGTGAATAAAATGGAAAATATCAAACAATTAATGGATCAATTAATGGTTTTAATATCACAAAAAGAAATTATGATTGGAATCATAATTTTTGTTGGGTTAATATTGGTTATGATTTTAAATCGTCATTTTAAGAAAAGAAACTACAAAACTAAATTAGCTGATATAATTGTCCGCTATAATTCAGTGAAAAGTGTACCTTTATCTTTTAAATTGAATAAATCAGTTGCGATTGCCCGTCTTGATGAAAAAGCCATGCAAGTCGTAACTCATATGAAAGACGATTATGATTTATGTCAATCAAATTTAAAAGAGATTTCTGTACTTTTAGCAGATTGTGAAGACCTTTTATCACTTGGAAAAAATAAATTAGTGAAAAATGCATTGATCGATTTAGATGCATTGGTTGAATTAGCTGAAACTCAAGTTTCTGCATTGGATGAAGCATTTAACAGTGTACTTGAAAAAGAGAGCGCACAACGTACTGAAATTACACGATTAAAGGATGAGTTTAGAACATTAAAAAATAGTTTACAGGAAAGAAGTGCTCAACTTGCGTTTTGTTGGGATATGATTGAAGTTAAAATTTCACAGTGTGAAAGAAAATTTACTACATTTGAAGAATGGGTTTATGCTTCTGAATTTGATAAAGCAAATGAAGAATTAGGTTATGTACAAGAAAGTATTACTGAATTTTATATGATTCTTGATGACCTTCCAAAAATATTACAAGAAGTTCGAGGAGTGATTCCAAGTTTAATCGATGAATGCTCAGGATATTTCGCAAGAGAAAGCAAACGTGGAGTATATTTACATCATTTAGAAGTATATCGTAATTTAGAATTGATTGAAGATACGATCAAAGAAGACATTACTAATCTAAAGAATGGTAAGCTTGAAGGAATCAGTAGTCATTGTGAAGACTATAAAGTACGTTTGAGTCAATTAGAAAATCAAATTACACGTGAAAAAAATGCCTTTGATGAAATGGTAAGTTATTCAAATCGTGTGGAAGAAATTATAGATGAATGCGAAGGAATTCAAAATTTTGTAGAGTCTTTTAATAAAGAATCAACGGTTCGTTTTGGATTTGATAAACTTGATAGCGTTACATTGAAAAGTAAACTTGCGGATCTAGTATTATTGAAGACAAAGATTTTTGAAATGATCGCAAATAAAACCGTTCCTGCAAGTACGATTTTGATTTCATTAAAAGAATTAGCTCAAGATCTTGAAGGTCTTAGTGTTGAATTTGATGCAATGAAAGAACAAATCAATAGTATTCGAAGTGATGAAGAAAGAGCTCAAAAACAATTATTGAAATTACAATTGATTTTAAATGAGATGAAAGTTAAAATTCGTAAGCATCGTTTACCAAGCATCTCCGCTTCTTATGAGGAAGATATGAATAAGGCTCAAGATTATGTTAAATCAATTGAAGAGATATTGGATGAACCTCATTTGAATGTAGGTATGTTGAATACATTATTACAGGAAGCAATCGATTTTGTATATAAACTTTACAACAATGTTAATAATATTGTAGGTATGGCTACAATGATTGAAAATACAATAGTATTTGGGAATAAATATCGATCAACTTATCCCGATATTGATTCTGAACTTACTCGTGCTGAACTCTGTTACCGAAATGGTGAGTATACACAAGCATTAAAGATTGCGATAGCAACGATTGAAAAAATATTCCCACAAACTTATGAAACAATGATCAAGGAGAATGCTCAAAGTGCCACATAAGATGATTTATTTAGATAATGCAAGTACAACCTCAGTTCACCCTGAGGTTTTATCCACTTATACAAGCTTATTGCAAGAACAATATGCAAATTCAGAAAGCTTGTATGATGCAGGTGTTCACATTAATCAGTTAATGGAACAAAGTCGTCAGGCAATTGCGAAGATGCTGAATGTTCAGAAAGAAGAAGTTATATTTACTTGTGGTGCAAGTGAAGCCAATAATATGATCATTAAAGGAGTTGCCTTTTCTTTGATGGGAAAGAAGAAACATTGTATTACTACTAAAATTGAGCATTCAAGTACACTCAATGCCTTTAAAGAACTTGAAGAGGTTTTTGGTTTTGAAGTCACTTATTTGGATGTTGATAAACATGGTGTAATTTTACTTGATCAACTAAAAAAAGCATTAAGAAGTGATACTGCTTTAGTTTCAATTATGATGGTCAACAATGAAGTTGGATCAATCATGCCAATTGAACAGATAAAAGAAATCGTAAAGAAAAATAGTCATGCAGTTTTGCATATGGATGGTGTTCAAGCGTTAACGAAAATGGATTTTGACTTAAAAGGCATTGACTGTATCAGCTTTTCTGCTCACAAAATCAATGGTTTAAAAGGAAGTGGGATCGCTGTAATCAAACAACATATTGATCTAGTTCCTTTAATTAATGGTGGGCAACAAGAGTTTCATCGTCGTGGAGGAACGAGTAATGCTTTAGTGAATATCGTACTAGCTAAAACATTACGATTGAGTTTAGAGAATGCGAAGAATTCTCAAATTCATTGCGACCAGTTGAAAACTTATTTAATAGACCAACTCGAATCAATGGACCAGATCGTCCTTAACTCGACAAAAGATTCTATTTGTCATATTGTAAATTTTTCTTGCAAAGTGATTCCATCAGAAGTTATGATGAATGCATTGAATCAAAAAGGGTATTGCGTAACTGCTCAGAGCACTTGTTCCAGTAAGTCAAAAGAACCATCTTATGTATTAAAAGCAATGGGTGTAAGTGATCAGTTGGCATTATCAAGCATTCGTGTAAGTTTTTCTAAGGAGAATACACTTGCAGAAGTCAATGAATTTTGTGAAGCATTAAAGGAGATCATAAAAAAATATGGAACTAAAAATTGAACTAATCCTGATTCGTTATGGAGAATTATCAACGAAAGGTAAAAATCGTAAAGATTTTATTAATCGACTTACTAATAATATTAAAAATGCTTTAAGTGATTTTGATATGCTTACTTATCAGAAAACATTTGATCGCTTGTATTTATATTTGAATGGTGCAGATAGTGAAGAAGTCAGTTCAAGACTTAAAAAAGTTTTTGGATTAAGCTCTTTTTCTTGTGCTGCTAAAGTGAATTCAGATTTAGATGAAATGATCGATGCGGGATTTCAGGTTGCGATGCAGTCA
The DNA here is from genome assembly GCA_031551965.1 of Holdemania sp. GTDB lineage: Bacteria > Bacillota_I > Bacilli_A > Erysipelotrichales > Erysipelotrichaceae > CALVGQ01. The sequence continues at coordinate 59,908 of JAVBMW010000030.1, forward strand.
GTTGGTAAAACATTTAAAGTAGATACAAGACGTCATGATAAGAAATTCTTTAAGACAAGTGATGAAATCAATCGTGCAGTCGCTACTCAAATTTTAAAAAACAGTGAGTGGAAAGTAGACGTACATAACCCTGATCTACGCATTCAAATTGAGGTGAGAGAAGATTGTACCTACATCATGAAAGAAACGATTCCAGGAGCTGGTGGCTATCCTGTAGGTGTAGCAGGCAAAGGATTACTTTTATTATCTGGCGGAATCGATTCCCCTGTTGCGGGTTATCTAGCGATGAAACGCGGAATTCAGGTTGAATGTATTCATTATGCTTCACCTCCATATACTTCCAGTGCTGCGCAACAAAAAGTGCTTGATTTGGCTAAAATAATCAGCACTTATCAAGGCAGTATCAAAGTAACGACAATTCCGTTTACTGATCTTCAACTTGCGATTTATGAACATTGTAATGAAAGTTATGCAATTACGATCATGAGAAGAATGATGTTTAGAATTGCCGAGGAAGTCGCAAAACGACATAAATGCCTAGCGATCATCACTGGAGAAAGTGTAGGTCAGGTGGCCTCACAAACGCTTGAAAGTATGAACTGTATTAATGATGTGATTAGCTTACCAGTTTTAAGACCTGTATGTACTCTTGATAAACTTGAAATCATTGATCTTGCCAATAAAATTGAAACGTATAAAACATCAATATTACCATTTGAAGATTGTTGCACGATCTTTACACCAAAAAGCCCGGTCACTAAACCTACTCTTCAAAAATGTGAGTATTATGAAACACGTTTTGATTTTGAACCTTTGATTCAAAAATGCATTGAAGAATCTAAAGTAATTTGGTTAAAACCAGGTGATACAGAAAATAGTGATTTATTCTAATTACAAAGACAGAGGGATTAAAGTTCCTCTTTTTTTTTGAATGTGTAACTTATGTATTGTTAGATGTAGCTTGTGTTTATGAATATTGTTTTAAAGTTGACTTTGTTTATAATTTGCTTGAAAGCGAGAATAATTATGGAAGTGGTTTAAACTGCTCTGATTTTAGTTTAAAATATGTGTATCAACAATATTAGTTGGAGGATCAAAATGTATAAAGAAATATATTTTACTACTTATAACAAAGACAAAGAAAAAGGACATCATATTGTTAAAGCGAATTTGAATCTAAAAGAGGGTACTATCGAAATAATAAGTATCAAAGATTTAGCAGGAAAAGCAAATATGATATTAGAAACGAAAAATCAGCTAATAACTTCTGTTGAAACACAAAAAAGTGTGAAGTTGGAATTTTATAATAAAAAAACATTAGAATTAATTAAGCAATATGAAAGTGAATATTTTTATTCATTCGGACAAGTGCTTGAAAACAAGTTGATACTATCTAGTTATTCTAAAGGTGTTGATAGTATATTTGATCTGGAAAAGAAAGAGTTTACAAAAAGTGTTATCCATTCAAGAAATGATTTTTCAAATGGTAAATCCCATTTTATCGGTAAGCTGAAAGATGGAAGGGTTGTCTCTGTTGAAAATGCACTTCAACAAATTTACCTCTATAAAAATGATGGTTTAGAGCTAGAGAGAATTGTTGAATTTGGATTAAAACCACCTATGAATATCCGATTATTATCATTTTCATTAGATCAAAAATATGCTTATTTAAACACAGAGTATTCTGGAGAAATAATTGTATTAGATACAAGTAATTTTGAAATTATTGAAAGACATACATTATCCTCTAAAGAAGGATACTATTCTGGTGGGAATACAATCAGTTCTGATGGGAAAATGGTCTATATTTCTATGAGAGGAGAAGATTGCATATATATTTTTAAAGCAAAAGATGAAACTATTAAATTAATTGATAAGATAAAATGTGGAAGAAATCCAAGAGATTTAAAAATAGTAGATGATTATTTACTCGCTAGCTGCACAGATGAAAATTGCATCGAAGTTTATAAAGTCGATCAAGAATCACTTATTAAAGTGAATAGTTTAGAAATAGAAAGACCAATTACATTTTCGACAAAGTAAAAAGCAATAATTTTTCCAATTTATTCCATGATTGTACTATGTTTGAGATAAACATACTACAAATGAGGTGAGTAAAATGGAAAGAAAGAAAAAAATAGATTACCAAGCACCATCGCATCGAAACTATGATCATGAATTTGCGTATGAATTGGGAGCAGAAATGATGGATGATCAAATGTCACGAAAAAATGCCTATTTAAACCAACTGGATCAAAGAAATAGTACAGATTTTGAATCAGGAGTTGATCGCTCAAGAGACAATCTACAAAGTGCATTTGAAGAGATGGAAGTTGAAATTGCAGATGAATTTGAAGAAGATACACAAGTATTCAATTCATCAAATTTCTACAACAGACATCATTATGCACAAAATGAATTAAGACAAAATCATAATGATGATCAAAACGAAGAAAATGAGTAAAATCATTTTCTTTTTTTAAGTAAATGGAGTAGAATTAAATCAATTATAAAAAGGAGAAAAACATGGAAAAATTGAATTTAACAGACTTTTATAACTATAAATTTATTTCTCGATTAACTTATTCACCTAACAAAGAAAATGTTGCATGTACTGTAACGACAATCGATGATAAAGACAACAGTTATAAAAATAATATTTACACATTTAAAAATGGTGAATTTGATCGATTGACTGGTCTTGATAAAGAAAGTTCGTTTAAATACTTAGATGATAAAACATTATTATTTCCTACAATGAGAGACAAAGCAGATTTGAAAAAAGCTGAAGAAGGATATCCACTGACTTGTTTCTATAAATTAAGTTTAGATGGTGGAGAAGCTCAAAAAGCTTTCAGTGTACCGCTTAGAGTTACTAGTTATCATGTGTTGAATGAAGATACGCTAGTATTAACAGCTGTATTTGATGTTGCTCATCCAAATTATTTTGAATACAACGATGAAAAGAAAGCAGCACTTTTAAAAGAAAAGAAAGATAATGCAGATTATGAAGTGATCGATGAAATCCCTTGGTGGACTAATGGTGGAACATTCACAAATAAAAATCGAGTTGGACTTTATTTGTATGATATTCCAACAAGTAAAATCACAAAATTAACAGGCAAAACTTTTAATATGGGATGGACATTGACTGTAGATCAAGAAGGACAAAGAGTTTTCTTTACAGGAAGTGATTTTAAAACTAAACCTCAACGTATCGCTCATTTGCATGTTTATGATCATAAGACTAAAGAAGTGACAACTCTGATCAACAGTAAACAATTTAAGAGTATATCTGATGTTCAGTTGTTTAATGGAAAATTATTGTTGGCAGCAGCTACAGGAAAAAATTATGGCATGAATGAAAATGCTTCATTCTATACGTATGACTTTGATAGTAAAGAAGTAACTTTATTTAAAGAATATGGGGAAGCATTAGGAAGTAGTGTTGGTAGTGATTGCCGATATGGCGGTGGCGAACAAACATTAATGATGAATGATAAATATTACTTTGTTTCAACGATCAAGAATGCAAGTCATCTTTATAGTTTGGATTTTGCGGGAAATATTGAAGAAGTAATCGATTATGAAGGTTCTGTAGACTGCATTGATATGTCAACTGATTCTGTAGTTTATGTTGGTATGAAAGAAGGAAAACTTCAGGAAGTTTATCAATATGATTTGAAAAACGGCAATCATACTCAACTATCAAATTTCAATGAAGATGTTCTAAGAAATAAATACGTTGCAGCATATAATAAAATTACGATTCAATCTAATGGGGATGATATTGATGGATGGGTATTATTACCTAAAGATTATGATGCTTCAAAGAAATATCCTGCAATTTTAGATATTCATGGGGGACCGAAAACAGTTTACGGAGAAGTTTTCTATCATGAAATGCAACTGTGGGCAAATGAAGGCTACTTTGTGATGTTCTGTAATCCACATGGATCAGATGGAAAAGGAGATGCATTCGCAGATATTCGTGGTAAATATGGAACTATTGATTATGATGATATCATGAGTTTTGTGGACGCAGTAATCGCTAAATATCCTGCCATCGATGAGAAAAAGATTGGTGTTACAGGAGGAAGTTATGGTGGATTTATGACTAACTGGATCGTTGGACATACAAAACGCTTTGCTGCAGCTGCAACACAACGTTCTATTAGTAACTGGATGAGTATGTATGGAACATGTGATATCGGATTCTATTTTGCCCCAGATCAAATGGCAGCTGATCCATTCACTGAAGAAGGTCAAGCTAAAATGTGGTGGCATTCTCCACTTAAATACGCTAAAAATGTTAAAACACCTACATTATTTATTCATAGTAATGAAGATTACCGTTGTTGGATTCCAGAAGGAATGCAATTCTTTACAGCTTTAACTGATCGTGGAGTTAAAACAAGAATGTGCTATTTCAAAGGTGAAAACCATGAACTTAGCCGTAGTGGAAAACCACTTCATAGAACACGTCGTCTAACAGAAATCACAAACTGGATGAACGAACACTGTAAATAATTAGATTTTATGATCAAGGACAAATCCATAGTTGAAATGGAATTGTCCTTTGCTTTTATACATGATTTCAAATAATATAATGACTAATATTTGTAAAGTGATTTTGGTATAATTGAGTTAATAATTAACTTTAAATCATAAGCAAAAGGAGGTGTATATAATGGAGAATCTGTTCAGTTACAAGGGTTTATCTACAACTGAAATCATTCACCATCTTGCGTTATTTGTTTCTGGACTTTGGCAAATTCATCCATTTGAAGAAGGGAATACTAGAACTACAGCAGTATTTCTTATCAAATATTTAAGATTGCTTGGCTATAATTCAACAAATGATTTATTCGAGAAAAACGCAAGGTATTTTAAGAATGCATTAGTTAGATCTAACTTTAATGATTTAAATAATGGAATATATCAAACTACTGAATATTTAGAATTATTTTTAAGAAATCTATTGCTTAATGAAAATAATGAACTTCAGAATCGTACAATGCATATCCACTTTAATAAAGACTCAACATTTGATAAAATGAGTGTAGAAGAAAGTAGATATGAATATTTAAAAGAGGAAAATGAATATAAGGAGGAGTCAAAATGGCAGTGAACGATGTTTCTACAAAACAAAATCCAAAAAATGAGGCTGAAAGAGACTGGAAGCTTTTTAGAAGTAAGATTGTTGGATGGCAAGAGAGTTATATAGCTAAGCTTAATCAAGAATATATTGCTTTGTTAAGCAGTGGTGATTCAGCAGCTGAGCAGTTTTGGGCATTAGAGAAAAGAATCAAACAGGATAAGAGAAAATCAGGGGTAATCATCCAAATGAGCAGATCACAGCTCGTTTATAATCTTGTATCTCTTATTGGTGATGGAGCGATTGCATTTGAAGATTTGAAAGACTTTAGTGATGATTTAAGAGAAACTGTACTTGCTTACTTTATAAGATAGATATAGATATATTTAATGTTTTAAAAGCAAAAATAATGGCACTCGAAAGGGTGCTTTTTAGTTATCATAGTAAAATATATACATTTTATTTAAATATACCTTGACAGGTGAGGTATATAATTGTATTATGATGATGCAAGGAGGAAAACCTATGGCAATCAGTTCGGATATTTTACGAGGACATACTGATACGATTCTATTACGATTCTTGTTGGAACAGGATAGTTATGGTTATCAAATCAATAAGAAGATTCAAACGATCACGTCCAATGATTATGAATTAAAAGAAGCTACTCTATATACTGCTTTCAGACGACTGGAAGATTTGGGGTATATCATCTCTTATTGGGGAGATGAAAATACGGGGGCAAGACGCAGATATTATGCAATTACAGACTTAGGCAAACAAGCTTATAATAATTATTTAAATGAATGGGAACAATCAAAAAAACTAATAGAAAGTTTAATAAGAGGATAGAGTTATGAATAGAAAATTAAAAAATTACATTGATTTATTATTTGAAGATGTACCAGTTTCTACAAAATCAAAAGAATTAAAAGAAGAAATGTTGGCAAATGCCAATGATCGCTATGATGATTATGTAGCGATGGGAAAAAGTGATACTGAAGCATATGGACTTGCGGTAAGTTCTATTGGGGATGTAGATGATTTGTTAAGAGGATTAAAACCAACAGAAACTCAACACAGTGAGTTTAAAAAATATCGTGAACGTAATGCTAAATTTACTGCAATTGCTGTTATGATGTTTATCCTATGCCCTGTTGCTTTAATTTGGCTAACAGTAGTAAGAGGAGATCCTATTACTGGACTATGTATGTTGTTGCTTTTTGTTGCAATTGGAGTTGCTTTACTAATTTATAGTGACATGACAACACCAAAAGAAGTAAAGGATTATGATCATTCCATGAAACATAAAGATTGGGATGATGAGATCATGTTAGTATCAAAACGTAACCGTTCATTATGTAACTCAGTTCGTGGTCTTATGTGGACGATTGTTACAGTTGTTTATTTGGGTGTAAGTTTCTTAACATTTAAATGGCATATCACTTGGATTATTTGGTTGATTGGTAGTGTTGTCGATCGTATGATCATGATTGGTTTCCAATTGAAAGAGGCAGAAAATGAAGAGCGTTAAAAGAATTGAATTCTTTATTTTATCACTAGTTCTTGTGTTATTGTGTGCTGTCGGTGGATTTCTATTCTTCAGCAACAATACATGGGATGGTGTATTCCATCTTAATCTATACAAAAATTACAACAAAGAAGATATGGGAAAAGGTGATTATACTTTCACGAGTATCAATAAGTTGGATGTTGATTTGATTTCTTCCAGTGTTATTGTAGTGCCATCAAATGATTCAAAAGTCCATGTTTCTGTTAAGGGCAGCAATGTTGATCGAGTCCGTGCTACATTAGATGGTGATGAACTTGTGATCGCAGAAAATGAAAATTGCTTTATGTTTTGTGTAGGTAGTTCTAAAATCACTGTTTCAGTTCCAAGCAAAATGTACGATGACTTTAAAATCGATACTGTTTCCGGTAAGATTGAAGTTCAAGGAATTGAAGCTAGCATGCTAAATTTAGAAAGTGTTAGTGGAAAAGTAACTGTTGATGATGCAAACTTTTCTAAGCTAAGATTAGATACTGTCTCTGGTGGTTTTGATTTAATTTCAACGAATACATTTGAATCCATTCGAATTGATTCAGTTTCAGGAGGAGCATCAATTCAATTACCAAAAATGGATTGTGTTAACGCAACCCTAGATTCAGTAAGCGGCAGAATTACTAATGAGCTTGGGGCATGCAATGCACCTGTCATTAATATGGATAGTGTCAGTGGAAGTTTGAAAATTACGAAATAGTAGTTTATAGCCATGAGAAATCGTGGTTTTTTATTGCGAAATTGCAACAATGAAATGATTGTTACCTATTCTAATAAACTGTATTGCATAAAATATAGTGAACAGCAATGTTCAGAAAAGGTGAAATATGAAAGCAAACGAATTTATAAAAATAACTCCTACAAATGGTTTTGACGAAAAAGATCCAAACAATGCCAGACAAAATAACTACGCATGGAGTATGGCAGAATTTGGTGATTATATTTATGTTGGAACTGGTCGAAATATCGTGTATTTGCCAATGAGTGCAACAGGACTTAGGGTTCCAGAACTTACACCAGATAAAATGGATAACCTTGCTGAAGTGTGGCGAATCAAAAAAAATAAAAACAACGCAAAATGGGAAAAAGTTTTTAAATCAACACCTGATGATGCAATCTTTGGATTTAGAATCATGGCTACTTACACAGATCGTCGTGGTCGCACAGGGCTAGTCCTTGGTTGTACAACTCTTAATGGTAAATCACTGATTTTGGTAACATTTGATGGTAAGAACTATAAAAAATTAAAAGCTGATATGCCAGATGGAAGCAACAGCCGTTGCATGAAAGAATATCGTGGAAAATTATATTGTGGTATCAATTCAGAAATCGTAGAAAGTGGAAATTCTTTACTATTAGTGATGAGTAACTTTGATGAAGGCTTTGTGAATTTACCAATTCCTAGTGGCAAAAATATGCCGAAAGGGGACATCATGTCTTTTGCGGTATTGGATGATTATTTATATATTGGAACGATTCTTCCAAATGGCTGTGGTGTGTGGAAATCCAATGATCCGTTCTGTCAAAAATGGCAATTGGTGCTTGATAAAGGTGCAGGAGAAGGCTTAAATGAATGGGGAATGACACTTGAAACATATGATAATCATGTATATCTAGGAACTGGAATTCTCATTGCGGTTACTTCGGTCGATCCTGATAAAGAAGTCATACCATTTAAAGGCTTTGATTTGATTCGTATCGATAAAGATGATCAATGGGAAGTTCTTCTTGGAAGTGAACCAATTTTACCAAATGATCCAGAAACGGGAACACGAAAAAAAGCGGTAGGTCCATCAGGTTTTGGCTCTATGTTTAATGCTTATTGTTGGCAGATCAAAGCATACAAAGGTAAATTATATATTGGAACATGGGATTGTTTTGGATTACTTCGCGATATACTGTTTAATGTGCTTCAACAAACTTATCTTATGGATATAAAAGACATAGATATCAAAACATTGACAGAATCAGAAGAAATCATATCTACTTTTGAAAGCTTAACAAACATGAAAGTAAAACGAGATAGTTATAATTGGACTAAATGGATCACGGCTGTTTTAACTAGCTTAGTTTATTATCCAGAAAATACAGGTTTTGATTTCTATTATTCTAATGATGGCATCAATTTTAAACCGATTTCTAAAAATGGATTTGACAATCCAAATAACTATGGTTTACGTAACTTATTAGTAAGTTCAGATGATCAGCTTTATATTGGAACGGCAAATCCATATGAAGGTTGCGAAGTTTGGGTCAATAAAGATTAATATCCTATCCTTGGCTGTAACTAAATCACATAGTTACAGCTTTTTTTCTGTTATAATGAAAGAGAGAAGGTGATTAAGGATGAAAAAAATAATGATTATAATTATGACATTATTTATGTTAGGATGCACTACCACTAAAGATCCAACTCCGAAAAATCCATATAAATTAGTAAAATTCACAGAAAAATATTATGAAACTACTTTTTGCCGTGATTCACTATGTGCCAATGTTAGTTCAGAAGAAATATTGGAATTCCTTAAAACTTTAACTGGAGAAGAAAATACTACGAAGCCAGGTAATGAAGTATTTAGCTTGTTACTTACTTCATATGATCCGTTTGAAATAAGCTTAAGTTCGCAAATTGAAATTATTGATTTTGTTTATTTTGATAATGATATCGTAAGAATAAATAATGTGAATTATAAAGTAAGTAATATATCAGAAGTAAAAGAAGAGTTTTCCTATTTGTTTGATCTTGTTAATCAAGAAATGAAATCGTTAAGAGATATTCTTACAAAAGATTACAAATTGACTAAAATTGATTGGAATGGTTTAGGGAATACAGGATATAGTTTAACATTTTTAGATGAAGAATATGCAGCGCAATTCGCAGAAATTTGTAGAAATCTATATTACTTGGATTATGGATATCCTATCTACATAATAGGAGGCTTCAAGCCTGTTGTAACGTTTGAATCAGGTCAAGATGTAATTACCATAACAGATCATAATGGATTTCATGTATATAAAAATGATGAAAGAATCACAATGAGTAAAGAAAGTATATATTTAGATAATAATCAATATATAGATATTGAAAAAGCTGCATATATAGAATTCAACTTTGAAAATGCAGAAGAATTTTGGATTCCTTTGTTTTGTCATGAAGATGAAAAAATTGTGATTTCTTCATATTATGGAAATCAAGATTATTATTCAGAGCATACTCAATTTGAAATTGAACAGTTTGATTTATCTCAAATGTCAGATTACACAATTACTTATGAAGGAAAAAAAATTACAAAGCTCCCATTTGAAGAAGATAAAATTTTTATAGTTCTCTTCACAAAGGAAGTGGGAAAATCAAAAACTATATATGAATTCCATTATAAAGGTATTCCACTTGTAAAATAGTAAAAACTCAAACCATATAAAAAAATATCTTGAGAAAGATATTTCAGTTTGTTGACAAAGTGGTACTTATTTTTAGGTATCGCTTTTCTTTTTGTCTAATTTTCTCACATTTGAAGAATTTTTGTGGTTTTAAGCGAAAATAAAAGATGAATTGAAGCTCCATCTTGCCATTCTTTTTAGA
>JAVBMW010000006.1:0-171510 GCA_031551965.1 Holdemania sp.
ATGAACCAGGAGCTTGTTTTTGAATTTAATTTCGTTTCCTAAATTGAGCATTTAATCATGTCAGCACCTCCTACTTTTTTCGTTTGATTTCACCTATCGCTTGTTTTCAATACAGCACCGGCTTTTTAGAAAGCAATACCGTAACGATAGTGAAGCCAAGAAAAATTTGAGCATCAAAATTTTCCGTATTGTTTCGAAAGAAAAAGACTGTGCTATATATTTGAAGCGATTGGGGAAATCAAAAAATTGGTGAGATCATTTTAAGGTTGATCAATTACTATAAGAATAAATATCATTTTCATTAATAAAAAAGAATTATTCATTTAAATGGCTTTATCTTAATTTATGGCACTTTAACTAAAACTAAATAAAAGCGAATAAATGTCTAATCAACTCTGATTAGACATTTATTCGCTTTTATGTTTATCAATATTCACTCTACCAAATTTGGTTAATTTTTTTTGAAATAATTTTCCAACATTTATCAAATTCAATTTAGCGATTTATCGTTTCTATAACAACTGGTAAAACTTGCTTTTTCCTTGAAATAATTCCAGGAACGAAATCTTCTTTGAGTGTTGCTTTGAATCCATCCTCAATAATCCAACTTTTCTTGCCTGTATATAAGAAATACGACCCCTTACCTGTTGGGTCAGTAAACAGAATTAGTAACAGATCATATCTATGTTGCATATTTTGTGTTTCTAAATAATCTGAAAAATCCTTTTTTATATGCTTAAATTCTTCTTCGGAACGGCAAACCACTTGACCAATTGCAATTTTTGATTCTTGAAGGCGAAACTCCTTAAAATCTTCGTACATAATTTCTAAAAATGATTTATTAATTAATGATCCTGTTGTTTTAACTAACTCTATTGATAACTTTTCAATGTCAACATTTGCTGCGTTAGCCAAATAATGCGCCACTTCTATGTCTGTCTCAGTCGTCGTTGGTGATTTTAAACACATTGTGTCAGAAATAATTCCGGCAAGGAGAATTCCTGCGATTTGCATAGGTATTTTTATCTTATACAGATCAAAAAGTGCCGAAATGATAGTGCATGTTGAACCATATGTATAGTTAATAAATTGGACCGGGCTATTGGTTTCAATTCCTCCTAGTCTGTGATGGTCAACAATTTCAATTACTTCTCCAAACTCAAGGTCGTTTACACTTTGTGAATATTCATTGTGATCAACCAAGATAAAACTTTTCTTTTCATAATTAAATAGATGAAAGCGTGAGATGGCTCCAACAACTTCATTGTTATCATTTAATACTGGATAAGTTCTAAATCTTGTTTTTGCCATTCTTTGTAATGCTCCGTCAACTGTTTCGTTCATTTTGAAATAAGTTACGTTTTTAACCATTACTTCTTCAATCGTTGGACTTTGGAAGATTGAATGTGCCACTGAGATGGCACTCTGTGCAGAATGAATAATTGGAACCTCACATGCTCTCGCTATGTCCAAGGTCACTGAATCTACCCACTTCTCTCCACAGATAATCACAAGTGCTGCTTTTTGAGAAATAACAGAACGTTGTAGTTCAGGACTATTTCCAACTATAACAATAGATCCGGGATAAACAATATTATTTTGACCTAAGCTTGGAAGCAATAATACTTGACCATTTGTTATAAACGATGCATCATTCAATAGTGTTGAGCTTGTAGTTTTTATAATATTTTCAATTTTTGCTTTGCTCATCAATTCAATCATTTGATTTTCATCACTCGTCCATAGATTTGTTAGATCAGAAATAGATACAATTCCCTCGAGGCAATTTCTTTCATCTACCACAAAAATACCTTTATTCTTGCGTATTAGAATAGCTTCAAGCGCTTCTTTCATAGTAGTATCTTTTGTTACAATCAATGCATCATCCATATCAATTTCACTCAAGGTGCATTTTGCGGTTCGTATTAGCTGCGGTTCTTCAATACCGAATTTCTTAAGTATATAACGTGATTCATTATTCATTTCTGATAGACATGCAGGAATCGTTTTATATCCCAATTTATTTTTTAAATATGAGTATGCAATCGCAGAACAAATTGAATCTGAATCTGGATTTTTATGACCTATGATATAAGTCGGTTTTTTTTGAATTGCCATAATATTCCCCTTTCTGGTCTATTGCAAGTTTCAAAAAGAACCTTATCATTCTCACGATTTGGCCCCTTTTTACTAAATAATTTCTATTCAAAAATGCAAAGATCTCGCTAAACTATACCAAAAACATCACATAACGTTCATATCTATCAAAAAACTACGAATATCTATTGGATTTTTTAATACATAATCTGCCTTACTCTTTACAATATCCAATGCTTCGCCAACTGCAACAGATACATCACAAACATCGAACATTGATAAATCGTTCTCGCTGTCACCGAAACAAATAGTTTTGAGTGTATTAAATGAGTTTTTATTTAAAAAATCACGGATAGCATTCCCTTTTGAAATTTCCCTTTTTGTAATTTCATACCAACCACCATTGCAATCCAACAGAGTCAGCGTGGCCTTCAACTCTTCATTTATCTCTTCAAATACATCAATGTTATTTGCTGTTAATGAATATTTAGAGACTTTATTATAAATAGAGCTCTTTTCCCACTGATCAATGCTACCAATATGATAGTCACTAATATCAACCATCATTTTTTCCATATCGGTCATTTCATCTTGACCCCCAATACTACACAAATATTCATTGTTTTCAGCAAAAGCGGGAACTTTTTTATTCATAATCAATTTTACGAATTCTTCATTAAAAGAGTCAGAAAAATAATGTACATTGGTTTCTTTTCCTTGATAGAAGCAGGAAGCACCTGTCAAAGTAATTATTCCATCAACAATATTATCAATGCATTTCGGAATAGTATTTTTACCCCTACCAGTTGACGCAAATACAATATGACCTTTTTCCTTTAGCTCCTTTAACATATCGATAACTCCTGGGTAACACTCATCTAGTGTCATCAGTAAAGTTCCATCCAAATCAAAGAACAATATATATTTATCCATCATATTATCGTTTACTTGCCTTACTTAGACTATGAATAAATGATTCTCCCTCTCCTTTAATGATATTACTAATAGTTGCACTTCCAACAATTACTCCATCAACACCCATATTTATAGCTTCTTTTACATGATCTGCATTTGAGATCCCAAACCCTGCACAGACCGGCGTCTTTACACCAGCCTGTTTAATAATGGCTACATTTTTTTCTACCTGCTTTGATACTTCTGGCTGTGCTCCTGTGCCACCGTCAACCGCTTGTTGGAAAATATATCCTCTACTGTTTTCCACTAAATCAGCAATCACTTCATCATTTAAGTGATAAGGAACAAATCTTAAATTGTAAATACCTTTTGCGAGTAAAGCCTCGTCAAGAGTTTTCACCATTTCTTTTGGTGTATTTGGAGATAAAACAGCATCTACATCAGCATAAACACATCTATCTACGAAATGTTCTAAGCCCATATTTTCGATAACGTGATAATAAGTCATAATTTGCAAAATATTATCTGGAAACTGTTCTCTAATTTTTTTAATTTGATCAAAAGATGTTTCTAAATCACTGTGTGAAAGTGCACGTTCCATTGACTTTCTAACGGTTTCCCCATCTAACACAGGGTTGTCATTAGGCAACCCTATTTCTAATACTGTACAACCATTTTCAAAATATTTTTTTGCCCATTCTACATCATCGCCTAAAATTGTATCTTGAATTGGAAAATACAAAATCAAAATTTTACTATCTAAACTGTTAAAAACTTTATCCATTCTATTCATTTTTTTCTCCTTTTTTGCACAATGAAAATATCGATTTACGATTATTTTTTCGTTTTTTAGTTTGTAAACATTAAAGAGGTAAATTTCTCATTATCGAATTTATTAATCTTCGATTTTATAATACTCAAAGAAATTTCCTCTTTTAGTTTACAAATGAAGTTTTTCTTCTTTAACAATCAAAAGACTACTATTTCATTGCATCTTTGCAAGATTTTAGCCATTTCCCAATTTCCTCGTTTGATTTATTTGATTGTACTCTCTTAAGATATGCTGATGAAAAATGAACACCATCTAACCCTGCGACTTTTACCAGTTCATAACAATCCTCTGGCGTATTAATTCCACTTATCCCAATTAATAATCCATCTATATTATTTGCGTCTTGATAGCTTCTAATGTATTCAACTGATTCTTTAAAAGACTCTCCATTCAACTTCTCCATAGCTCCAGCCATGCCAGGTATAAAAAACAATTCTCCCTCAGCGACATTCAGAGTCTTATGAAGTAGTTCTTTTTGCGTCTCTGTCAGCGACGAAAATACATCAGCACTGAATGGCGGAATATAACTTATACCGTATTTCTGTGAAATTTCAACGAGCCCAGCTGGATCTGCAACAGCTTTATATACTGGCGTATCAATGCCGTCGATATCGCACTCCTTCATTTTTCTTATGAATCTTTCCATCCCGTAGCATACAATATCATTTACGATACCGGATCCGATAATTGGAAGATCTGGAAACTTTTGTCGCAGTACTTTCGCTGTATCAAAGAAAGCATCCATATATGTTCCATTCAAAGCGCCATCTTTACTGGCAAGAATTTCTGCTGGTGCTAGACCTCCTGCATACATTGTTTGAGGTTCATAAAAAATTAGTAATAGCTGATTCAGTCCATTATCTATGAGTAATTGAACATCAGTAATTAATTTGTCATAATCTCTATCACCTCTTGGAGCTAGAGAACAACTGATTATTCCTTCGCCTTTTTTTCTGGCTTCTTTTACATTTTTTTCAATGCGATTCATAATTACACCTCCATAACGAGCACTTTTTTAAGCGAAAATCTTTCTAAACTTAACCTGATTGCTCTTGCAGTCGTTTCATCTAAATCAGAATAGCCTGAAGTATCGACCTTTAATACTCGATCGCATCCTAAACGAACAACTTCGCCCATTCTCCACCAATCGCATAATTCAGGACACATAATCACATTAGCATCTTCAGTTTCAGCACTTCTAGTAAATAAAGTTACACCATCATGATATTCCTGAGCAACTGTTCTTTCGACAGTAATAAGCTTTGCATTACTTTCCTTATAAGCCTTAAATAAACCGACAGCATTTGTTCCATCATAAATTGGAGCGATAATTGCATCAAAATTACTGCCAACTGTGTCTAAGATCTTTTTACCATACACGCCTGCCAATGTTCCAACTAATGCAGGATTTGGGTATTCCACAGAATTAGCAGTTAAAAACATCATATATGTGTTCATAAAATCGCTCATTGTAGCCACTTGAGCATTGAGAACTACTAGATTAAAATATGTTTCACACATTTTATCATCAACTTCAAGACCTAATTCATTAAGCTTTTCAACATATTCCTTATCATGTGCTAATTCTTTACACAACGAAACAATCAAATGTAGTCCAATTTTTTTACAAACTGGTCCTAGTTTCAAAACTACATCTTTTAGATATGGAAAAACACCTAGAGTCAGTTTTTTCTTTTCTTTTAATATCGCAATAGCTAATGCACCTGCGGCTGTATAATAATAAGTATTGTTTCTTACTAATGTAACCTTTAAATCACCAAATTCTTTATATGCAACTTTTTCTTCGGGTAAAAGTTGATCAAGAATATCAATAAATTTCTCTTCAAAAATATCCGATTTTAATATTTCCAATAGCTCAGAAGCCTCATTTGACTTGTCTTGAAATTCATTAGTAAAGTTAAACCCACCGAAATCACCGAATCGCTCCTTTAATTCTGGATTACCTGCATATTTAAGCATGACAACACCTCCCTATTCTTTATTTACGCAATTCTGCTAAAATACTCTCTTCTAACTTTGGAATGCCAACTCCTGTAATATATGCCATACCACTTATTACAGGGACATCCGTATTAAATGTGTATCTTCCGCTAGGAATAATCAAATCAACTTCCCCTTGAGATAAATAGCCTTCAACCTGACTAACCATACATTTAATTACCTTCACTTCTACACCACTTCTTTTAAATAAATCACATACTTCCGCTTCCATAATAGCAGAAGTAGCACATGCGTTTCCGCAACAGACTATAACAGTTTTCATAACGTCTCCTTTCATATTGCAGACAAATTGATATTTATACTAGATGTAATCTTTTTAATCCAGATTACATCTAGTTATATCTTAATTAAAATCCAAAGAACTTCAAAATCCAGGCAATAAGAACTCCCAGTGGATGAGATAATACACTTGAAGTGACTTTTGCGCCTTCTACTAATGCCATTCCTGAACTCATACAGAATTCCGTAACAATAGGTGTAATCCATGTAGTACAATACATTTCAAGCACTAAAACTAAAACACCAACCAAAAGGCATCTGAAAATGTTCCCTTTTTTCCCTTTAGCTCCAACTAACGGAAGAATAAGCCCAGCCAATTGAGAAGCGATCATAGCACCAGTCGGCATTAAGTTCACTCCTGGTAGAATAAAATACAACGCAAAGCTGATAGGCATCAAAATCGCACCTACGGCAATCGCTTCTGGATAGCCAGCTACGATAGATGAATCCATTCCAATCAAGGCATCTTCAACTTTAAATTTATTCTGCATTACATCTCGCATTTTTACCGATATTGGGCGGATACCTTCCATTAAGATTCCAATTGCTTTAGGATACACGATACAGTTGGCTGCCATTGCAGCACCAATTGCCATACCTGTTCCAATATCCAATTTCGCAATCAAACTTAAAACCAGACCAATGATAAACGATAAGAATTCTGGTTCTCCAAACAAGCCTAAATTTGCTTGCATATCCTTGATATTGAAGTTAATTCGATTTAAACCAGGAATCCGGTCGATAATCCAGTCAACCATCAAGGCCAAGATTCTGGTAAAAGCATCAAAAGGATGACTCAAAGAAATTCCTTCTAGTCCAAAATATTCCTCGTAATACTTTGCTGTATAATCACTGATTTTTAATACTATAGCATAGAAGATAATACTGAACGTCAAAGTTAATAGTACGTTCCCTGTCATGATATAAAATGGAATAAATGGCAACAAAATAGCGAATAAATCTAAAAAGTCTACATTTACTGTTTTTGTCCATCCAATTTTAACTAATGCAAAGTTAACTGCCAAACCAATTGGATATAAGAAAATGAAGAATGGTAAAGAAACAACAGCACCAAAAACCGGACCAATCCCAATATCAATAATATCGTTTTGAATCCCTGAGTTTGCTACCAGAGCTGTTCCCAATGGAGCAACATATCCGACCATCATCTCAGTCATTGTTTGAATAGCCAAAACTCCTGCTGATATCATAATCGCGCTTGTAATAGCAGTTCTAAATTTTACGCCAAAACATACTCCCAAAATCGTGAATACAAAAATTACAAACACAAATCCTGGAAGACTTGAAACAAAACCTAATACTCCTAAAATAATATTCATAATAACCACCTTATATAATTTTAAATTTTTAGTTTTTCTACTAGGGAATGATAAATATCAGTTTTATTATCAAAACTTTTCAATTGTTTAAGAAACTCTGAATCTTGAATTGCATTTATTACTGACTGTAATAATGTAATTTGCTTGCTAGGATCAGATACAATTAACATCATGATAATATCTATATCTAATAATTCACCGGATTGATCCATATTATATACCTTTACCGGATTTGCTAACGTTGCCACGGCAATAGTTGGTTGTATAACATAATCCCAATCGGTGTGTGGAATTGCAACCTTGATTTCTCCTGTGTCTAGACCAGTAGGAAATTCAAGTTCTCTTTCCAATAACTTTTCCCGATGCTCTTGTTTGACATATCCTGCTTCAAACAAGTCCTTCGAAATAAGTGTTACTGCATCCTCAAACGAAAGCGCTTTCATTTGAGGGTAAATAAAGTTTTCTTTTAACATAGATTTATGCCCCTTAAAAATTGAATAATTATCCTTCCTTTGTAGTTTCAGTTTATATCACAAAATAACCTAAATCAATCATAATTTCCATTTTACACGTTTAGGAACATTTGCTACAATTTGTGTAGGAAGAATATTCTTTTCTATTTCCGTGAGAATTACTTCTTATAAAAATAAAAAAAGGAATCGCGGAAAATACAATAATAGAGATGGTTCGTACTTAAATGTACTTTCCAACTCTTTCTACAAACACAGCGTTTTATAACTCGTTTTCTCAAAATAACACACTATTTTAGATTACTATTAAATAAATAGTAAAACCAGCTGAAAATACAGCTGGTTTTACTTCTATTGTCTATCTTTAATCTAAGTCTTCTCCATTGGAGGATATGACTTTCTTATACCAATAAAAAGAATCCTTTTTATATCGATTTAAACTTCCGGTACCTTCATCATTTTGATCAACATAAATGAAACCATATCGCTTTTTCATTTCGCCAGTGGATACACTCACTAAATCAATACATCCCCAAGGAGTATAGGCAATTAAATTTACTCCATCATCGATGGCTTTATTCATTTCAATAATATGGTCCCGCAGATATTCTATACGATATGGATCATGTACATATCCATCAATTAAATCATCATGTGCTCCAATTCCATTTTCTACGATCATTACTGGTACATGATAACGATCATATACCTTATTAAGAGTATATCTTAAGCCAACCGGATCAATTGGCCAATCCCACTCAGTTAAGGCAAGATATGGGTTTTTAACTCCCCCCATAATATTGCCACCCGTGGTTTCGCTAAATTCCTGCGTACTTTCACATATACTTTGATAATATGAAAAGCTATAAAAATCACAGATTCCTTCTTTTAGTATTTTTTTCTCTTCATCATTCATGTTAATTTGAATATGATTATCCGCAAAATACTTCCAGGCATAATAAGGATATTCACCCTGAAGCATCACATCCGAGCACATGCAGTTATACATTAAATCTTTTTGCTGAACATGATAAATATCGTCAGGATGGCAAGTACGAGGATAGCGAGTAATATGACAGATCATTGTACCAAATTTGAAATCCGGATTGATCTGCCTGCCTATTTTAACAACCTTCGCATTTGCGATCAAAACATTATTTAATGCATTAAGTCGCAAATTAGGGTCATCTTTTTGTTCGCTGAAATATTTAGTACCCTCAAAAAAGATTCCGCCCTGAATAACATTGCTCAGAGGTAACATTAGATCATTTACTTCATTGAAAGGCAGCCAATATTTAACCCGATTTTTATAACGTTTAAACAATACCTCACAAAATCTGGAATATAACGCAATTACCTGCTTATTTGCCCAGCCATGATATTTCTTTATGATGGCTAAAGGCATTTCATTATGGCTTATTGTGACCAGTGGTTCAATGTTATATTTTTCCAGTTCTGACAGCAAGTTATCATAAAATTTAAGTCCGGTTTCATTAGGTTCTGCATCATCTGCATTCGGAAAAATTCTTGACCATGAGATAGAAAAACGATAAATACTGAACCCCATTTCTGCAAATAAAGCAATATCTTCCTTATAATGATGATAATGATCAATCGCTACCCTTGATGGATAGTAATATTGTTCATTCATTTCTAAAGTGATTTTTCTAGGCTCTGTATGAGAGCCAACTGTCATGATATCAGATACACTTATGCCTTTACCATCTTCAAGATAGGCCCCTTCACATTGATTTGCGGCAGTGGCTCCACCCCATAGAAAATCTTTTGGAAAACCCTTCATTATTGTTTGTCCTCAAACTTTAAGAAATGTAGAGTTCCTACAGCTACGATCATTGCAATACCTACACCAATCAGATAATATGGGAAAGTTTCTGTCATTGCTAAAACAATCGTTCCAAAGGGAACAAAGCCAAATGACAGATATTGTACTTTAAATAGTCCCATAATAATTCCACCCGCGGCTCCACCCGCCATTGTTGCCCAAAGAACTTTTGGAAATTTCAGTACAAGCCCAAATAAAACAGGTTCTGTCACACCAATTAAAGCAGTGATTCCTGTAGAAGAGCCTAAAGACTTTGTATTTACATTTTTTGATTTAAAGAAGATATAAATAGCACATGCGGCCATCGCAGCATTTGAAGCAGCAATGCATGGATATAGAACGTCATAGCCTAACGTCATAAAATTTTGTAAGCAAATCGGTGACATTGCAACTTGCATTCCGGTTGCCAATATAAATGGATATACACCACTTAAAACCATAGCACCCAAAGGGCCTGCAACAGTATATAGCCACATGCATCCTTCTGCAACAAATGTTCCAACAAAGTTTCCAAGAGGTGCTAGAAATGCAAATCCGACTATTGCCGCGACAATCAATGAAACAAACGGTGTGACAATAATATCAATCATGCTTGGCACAACCTTTTTCAAACCCTTTTCAACCCATGACATAAAATAAACCGTTAAAATTGCCGGTACAACACTTGATGCATAATTCGCAAAAGTAATGGGGATAAAGCCAAATAAACTAATACTTTGACCTGACATCGCAATAAATGTCGGATGAATCAAAATTGCCCCCAATGTTGCGGCAACATATGGGTTGCATTTAAATCGATTTCCAGCCGCAAAGGCAACAAGAATTGGAATGAAGTAGAATGCAGTATTTGCACATGTATACAAAAATATATATGCATTCGAAGTTGAATCGATCCAGCCAAATAATTGCACGGAATACAAGATTCCTTGCATTAATCCACATCCAACAATAGCTGGAATAAATGGTGCAAAAATAGATGAGACAGTTTCCATAAAGATATTCAGAATATTTTTAGGCGTAAAACCCATCTTTTTCTTATCCAAGTTTTCATCAATTGCCTTTTCCATCTGAAATCCACCGATTTCACATAGCTTTTTATAAGCTTTTTCAACTTCAGATCCAATAATAATCTGCAATTGTTCACCTTGCCATTGCGTTCCGGCAACACCCTCAAGCTGATCAATAACTTCTGTATTTACCAAACCTAAATCTTTCAAATTAATACGTAACCGAGTTACGCAATGTGTTATAAATCGTACATTTTCTTTACCACCAATATTGCTTAAAATATCAGCTGCAGTTTTAGTATAATCTTTCATAATATTAATCCCTTTCATAAAATATATTGCAAACAATGATTTCGCGCGATAATCATTGATATTGCCTAAAATAAAACCTCAGCTCAAAACAATACGAATGTATTGCTCAGTGCTGAGGTAAAGCCCTATTGGTCACAATCCTCCCGGGAGCATAAGCGATTGATGTGAAGTATCAAATATAGTATTTCTTCATCGCTTAATGTTTTATCAAATTTTTGATGAATCCAGTTGCTTATTTCCAAAGCACACTGATGCGTTTTGGGAAATTCATGTTTCAATGATGAAAAAATCTGTTCATTTTGACTTTCTATCATTTGATCATTTAACGTTCGTTTCATCAAATAGTGAAGATGACTGACGAACCGATAATAGTTAAAGCTCTTTTTACTAATCTCAATATTCAGCTGTTCTTCAATCAGTTCAGCGCATTGCTCAACCATAATATCAACATCCTGCTGCTGTTGGTTATCCTGCATTGCTTCATAATTGACCAGATGTAACGCAATTGAAGCAGCCTCTTCTACCGGAAGTTGTATGTCCATCTTTTCTTTTATCAGTTCCAAAGCCCTTGAGCCAATATAAGATTCTTCTATATAGAGCTGCTGCACTTCGTATAGAAGCGGCAATTTGATATTGAGCTTCTTCTGCTGCCTGTTAATCGCAAAATTTATATGATCTGCTAATGTAAAGACAACGTTGGAACGAAATTGGTTATCCAGTCTTTGATTAGCTAAATCAATTATTGCGGAAGAAATTTCTAAAATTTCTTCCGGTATCATTTGAATCAATTCGATTTGTTCTATGCTGACATTGTAGAAGGTTCTGTCAATTAATTCCAATGGTATTTCATAAGGAGGTTTAGTAAAACCAATTCCTTTTCCAAAGACAATAACCTCGTTATTGCGACTATCCAGACACAAGGATACATTGTTATTTATATTCTTTAAGACCCTCATATCCTTTCCTCCATAGTTTAATCATAGTTTCCTACATTAAGTATAAACACTAATTAAATATTTTGTAACCATCACTATGACCATTAAAATAAAAACTCTTCTGACCAAACCCAAAAAACAATAGTTTTTAGGTAAAGCCTCCGAAGAGTCACAATCCTTATTTACATTTTTAATTTAATTCATTTTGAAAGCGTTGTCAATCACAAAATTAAAATATTTGTTTTTATTTCATTTTTTAGTACTAGCCAACGATAAAAAAAGATATCCACAATTTGGAGTAATTGATTCTAGTTATTTTTCATGTTTTCTAGTGTTAGAAGAATGGGAATGGTTATGTTTAGACTAAGTTATGAAAAGCATACGACACCAGAAAAGATACCATGCGCATAAAGAATATTTTAATAATGGGCTAATCGAACTTTTCGAAAGCCAACAGAATCTTATATCACAAGACAACCTAACCCTAAATCAATCATAATTTCCGTTTTACATATTTAGGAACATTTGTTACAATTTATGTAGGAGGAATGCATGTATGAAGTATGAAGATAACTATTCAAGAGAAAAAATCGGATTTATTACGAAGGTTTGTGATTTGTATTATAATTCTGATTTAAGTCAGCACGAGATTTCAACTCGCTTAAATATATCTAGATCACAAGTCAGCAAAATATTAAAATCTGCTCGCGAAAAAGGGATTGTAACTATCACCATAAATACAATGTTTTCGGAAGAAAACAAATACCAACATTTTCTTATTGAAAAATTTGGCTTAAGAGATGCCGTAGTCGTTGATACTATTGGATTAAGCACGAATGACTCTTATAACAAGATATCTGAATCTTTCAATTTCCTTTTTGATAAAATTGTCAAAGACGGTGACCATATTGGTATTATGGCTGGAGACAGTATTAATAGAATCAGTAAAAGACTGATCGGCATTAGCAGAAAAGAATTAGAAATATATCCTCTAGTAGGTGGTTTTGGAGTAACCGGGGAGGATTGGCAGGCAAATAATAATGTAAAAAATTTTGGTGAGCGATTAGATTCTAAATTCTTCCAATTAAACTGTCCAGCTTATATTTCTGATGAATCCATGCATGCATTAATGCCTACCCTTCCAGATATAAAATTTGTGGCCGAAAGAGCAGAAAAAGTAACTATTGCAATTATATCAATAGGTCAGCTAGGGCCGAAAGCGACTCTGGTAAGATCCGGAATTTTAAGTGAAGAAGATATTTTCGAGTTACAGGATAAAAATGCTATTGCATCTGTGTGTGCTTCATTTTTAGATCGTGATGGAAAACTAATTGAGTGTAATACAAGTAAAAAAATGTTTGGCTGTACTGTGCCAGCACTAAAAAATGCAAATACAGTCATTGCTGTAGCATACGGAAATTCAAAAATCGAAGCTATTTGTGCCACATTAAAATCAAATTGTGCAGATATTTTAGTAACCGATCTCAACACCGCAAAAAAAATATTCGATCATTGTAAATGATTATTAGTTAACAAAATACAATGATTGACTTACCCCAGATGTTAAACACCATTATAATTTGAGAATTTTAATTTTCTTTATAAGCTACTTCTTCATTCGTGGTATTTTCAAATTACGAATTGATACAGACCTTAAAGAAAAGTAAAAAGCGTATATGAAATAAGCAATTTTGAGCAGTCACCTGATTCTGGAATTTTCTAATATCGTTTTAACCCATTACTAGTATACTGAAAATCTCTATAAAAATTTAAAATTGGATAGCCCTAGGATTAGCTTCTACGGCTTTTTCAAAGCTTTTAGTACCAATCATTTTTTGACTCGGTCACATCAGTCACCCATTTCTCATTTGGTTTATGGAATTATAAATGGCAGGTGATAGGATAGGTTTCTATCTCACCGTCAAATTTTAGTTTGGCTTATGGCTCACACAGTACTGTACAAGCAAAAAAAACTATATAGATGTTCCGAACCGATAACCCTCTTCCAAATATTTAGTTTGTGCAACCAATCTTCCTTCTTGTAAGCCTCCACATCCACCTGCTAAAACCATTCCTTTATCTATCCAATTATTATAGCTGGATAGAAATTCATAATATAACACAGCTATCTCGAAAGCTTCAGGCGATTCCTGTCGGGCTGTCATTAAAAGTATGCATTCTTTTTCTTTTTTATAATCTGAACCAGAACCAAACAGTCTGTCAATAAAGGTCTTTAATATTCCCGATATCGTCCAGTAATACAGAGGTGAAGCAAGAACAATCATATCACAATAGTTATAGTCAGTATAAATGTCATTCATGTCATCTTTGACAATACATTTTCCTTTGGACAAACAAGCGTTACACCCCTTGCAGAATTTTATAGTTTTGTCACCAAGAAAAATCTTTTTCACAGAATGACCAGCTTCTGTCGCGCCTGCTATAAAGGCATCGGCCAGTTGATCTGTATTGCCGTTTTTCTTGCCTGCACCTACAACAACCAAAATGTTTTTCATTACAATAACCTGTTATATTGTGATTGACTCATTTAAGTAGTCGTTTCTTACAATATACACTTCCTTTCTTTTAACCTTTATAACCGTGGTTAATGACGGTGATTGTTTTTTTAAATTAAAATATTTGAATGTGAGTTTGTATTTTTTTGCCCTATATCTTCGCCTAGTACTACATCTTTATTTATTCGCATTCAAATCAATCATATTAAACACTATTTTTGTTATTAAGTAAATATACATTCTGAAGAACCTTCTTGGAAAGCTTTTATAAATAACGCTTACTCGATCTCTATTTTCTTCTTGTTGTTCAGGAGTTAAGGAATTCCACCAAGCAAGATCTAAATCTTCTTTTTTAACTTTGTCATACAATCGAAATTTTTCTACTACTGCTTTGTGCCTTTCACCGTTTTTGATCATCATTCTTTGATCATACGGTATCTTTTCATTCAGTTTTTTCAATTGCACAACCGTTATCCATCTTGGATCATCCCAGTTATTCATTAATGCAACAAACGATAAATAAAACATATTGATTCCTGAATAATAGTTATTATTCGAGAGATTGTAAGGAGCATCCATTGTTGCGTCCCACGGCTTTCTCCAAGGAATCACTCCTTCTTCGAGTTTATTTAAAATCATGTTGGCTAAAGCTTGTCTGTTTTCATCTACATATTTATTCATCATTTTCCCTCATCTCTTCTTTTTTGATTCATCACTTACTTTTTTTTGGTGATGAACCAGGAGCTGTTTTTGAATTTACTTTTCGTTTCCTAAATTGAGCATTTAATCATGTCAGCACCTCCTACTTTTTTCGTTTGATTTCACCTATCGCTTGTTTTCAATACAGCACCGGCTTTTTAGAAAGCAATACCGCAACGCAAGTGAAGCCAAGAAAAATTTGAGCATCAAAATTTTCCGTATTGTTTCGAAAGAAAAAGACTGTGCTATGTATTTGAAGCGATGAGGGAAATGAAAAAAGTAGGGAGCCATTTTAAAAGATGATAAATTTAGAAGGAAACGAAAGTTTAAATTTTTTTAATTTATCCACGTTCTATTTCATTGTAAACACAAAAAAAGCACCAACTTAAGTTTCCTTAAATTGATGCCATTAGCCTTTTTAAAGACATTGAGTAAATGATGTCATTCGCGTTGGTTTCAAGTGAAAAAGCTGAACGCGAATATTACCGTGTATTGAGATCAATCCCTTGTGGGATTAAGTATTACTTTGATTTTCATATACGGAAGTCGAACTTTTTTCCAATCAAGGATTAGGTTCGACTTTTAATTAAATTAATAATTTAATAATGCTTATTTTGTACATATCATATCTTTGTGACTTATTTAATTTTTTTACTTTACAGGCATGTACTTATTAAGATATTCATCAACAGCTTCCATCCATTTTTTATAGATTGCACTGTCATTTTGCAATCCATGCCCTGAATGCGGAAGTTCAAAATACTTATAATCAACTCCATTTTGTTCCAACGCTGCTTTTAAGCGGACTGAAGCCTTAAATGGTTGAACAAGATCATAGGTCCCATAGGCAATAACGGTTGGACAAGAATCGGGAGTGATCCAGTCTAATGCAGATATTTCTGTCATTCTTTCAATATACTCACCACTTTTTATTTCTTCAATCGGAATCATTTCACCTAGCATGGCACTGTATAAACCTTGTGCAGCTAAATAGCTTTCTTCTGTATTTTGATCAAGGCCATAATTATCCCAATCTTCAGTATAAAAACTAGAAGGTCCTACTGCACCAAATGTTAATACGACAGGTACAGGTGCTTCATCAGCGTCACGATAAGCATAAATCATTGCAAGTGCATGACCTGCTGATCCACCAGCCATTGACAATTTATCAATATTATAGCCCGCTTCTTTTGCAGCTTCGATCACCATAGGAATTGCCTCTTTTATTTCATTGGACTGAGTCAGAACACTAGCATTATTTGTTTCTGTACGAAGTGTATAGTTAATACCTGCTGCAACATATCCTTTACTGCAAAGCCATGAAAGCATTTCTTTATCTCCGATTTTATCCCCAGATGTAAATCCTCCTGCATGAAGATAGATCACAAGACCATAACTTTCTTTTGAATTATCTTTTGGCAGATAAAGATCAAACTTATTAGCTTCACTATCTCCATAAGGAATATCTATTTTTAAAGTACCTAGTTCATCGCTCCATTTAACTGAATATTCCTTAGTCCATGATGGCTGTATCTGTTTTGATGCGATTCCAGCTACAAAAGCCAAAATAAAGGCAATTATATAAATCAGCACTTTCTTCCCCCTCTTCTTTCCTTTTTCATTTTTGCTCATAGAAAATTCCCTCCAAATAGTGAACCACCAATCAGCATATTCAAAAACGCTCTGAATGCTAAACGTCCTAAGACAAATCCAACGACTACTACAATGATAAAAACACATATTTGTTTTGTATTGAATGACATTTCTTTATTTCTCCTTCTCATCTATTGACAACATACTTGTTTGATTGATATTATTCATTAGAACAAATGTATTGTCGAAACAAATGTATCATCGAAATTATATAAAATCAATAGGAGTGGAAAAAATGGAACAAAAGTCAAAAAATGTATCACCGTTTAGCAATGAAGCGAGGAATATCTATGTGATTGAGCATATAACTGATTCTGTCATTGATCTTTTGAAGCATAAATCTTTGAATGAAATATCCATTATTGAAATTTGCGACAATGCAACTGTAGGACGAACATCCTTTTACCGAAACTATGATACAAAAGAAGATGTAATCAAAAAATATATCGAAACTTTAATCAAACAATGGAAGAAAGAATATGAAGCTTCTGATGAAGACTCCAATGCCAGAATGTTTGGCAGCTTATTTCAGTATATTAAGGATAATTCAGAATTTTTTCTACTTTTAAAACAAAGAAATTTAATGCATTTATTTCTCGAAGCTTACACAAATTTCAATAGTGCCAAACCAGATGATTCCAATATGTTTGCATATACAAAAGCCTTTATTGCATATGGAACATACGGTTGGATTGAAGAGTGGATTGCCAGAGGCATGCAGGAATCAGCTGAAACAATGTCCGAACTTCTATCAACTCATGGAATGAAGTAATTAAAACACCTCAATGTCAATTGTTGACCCTGAGGTGTTTTTCTCTATAAGTAGACTTCCATTTAATCCTCTCAAAGCAAGATTATGATAGCTACGGTTTTTCATTTTAGAAGTCGAACTTCAAAAGTCAAAAAAAGCCTTTTGTAGAACAATGTCGTTAACTTAAGGAATTAGTTTAGAAAAGGGCTTTATACAGAGAGATATTTCATGAAAAGATGGAATATCTTTTTCTTTTATGTTATAAATATAGTGAGATATGAATGATAATATATCGTTTATTTAAAATTAAATAATTATATATTATAGTGAGAGGTAACTATGTTTGTAAAGATCCTAAAGAAAAACTATGGTGGCAATATCCATTACTACGCAAGCCTGGTAGAAAACAAATTGGTGGATGGAAAAGTTCAACAACGTGTCCTGCGTTATTTTGGTGCCGTCACTGAGGAACAGATCCCTTATCTCAAGGCTGCTTATGCCAAAGATAAACCACAATTAGTATATAAAGTGAAGAAGTGATCTTTAATACCCATTTAAAGAACTTCTTTTTCTTTTATAAGGGAGGTAGAATCATGATAAAATCATCTATGATAAGACTACTTCGCGACAAAAAAATAATTCAATCCACTAACTTCTTTACACTATCTAGAAAACATCACCCAGCTGCATTTACACGAACCAGAAAACTACCGCAGCCAATGGTGATTCTATCGATTATATCCAGGAAAGGATTGACGCTGAAAATGGAAATAAGAAATTTTATGAAACAGATCAACGGAAATACGATCTCCAAAGTAGGTTATTTGAAACAAAGGCTGAAATTGAATCCTGAAGCACTGAAGGAGCTGAATCGATTTCATGTCCGCAATTTTTATCAGGAAGAACAGCTGAAAAAGTTTAAGGGATATCTTGTCTATGCCGTTGATGGATCCAGTATCAATTTACCTACTACGAAAGAAACGCTTACCTATTTCGGCAATGTGTGCAACATCGTGCCTGTCAGGGATGGCCGAAAATACAAACGTACAACTAATTTGACCTCGAAATATTCAAATACACATAAACGTAGCTACTAAAACTCATCACCGATTGATTATTAAAAGCTTTTCGTGTGCAAAAAATGCAGCCTCTTCATAATTTGAAGAAACTGCATTTTCTTTTTCATCCCTTATTCGCTTAAGTTAACGACATTGTTCTACAAAAGGCTTTTTTGTGTTTTGCCTCAACTTCATCAATCACCATTTCAAGGCATTTTAGGCAAGATTTCGAGTTGTGTTTGCCAAATGTTTGCCACGTGTTTGCCAAATTTTTTGGCTTTTTTTCACAATATTTAAGCATTTTGTGAAAGATCCTGTGGGCTATTTAAATTCAATAACCCAACTAATGTTTCTCCAACCACTTGCTTTCTCTCATTGCTGTAGTGACCATATGTTTCAACAGTCGTAGTAATATTGGAGTGCCCTAGCCCTTCTCTAGTATCATTCATCGACATTCCATTCAGCAACTGAACTCTTGCACAGGTATGGGGTAAACCTTGATATTTATAGTTTTTACTTTCGAGATCCGTCTACCAAAAGTAAAAAAACTTTTAACTAAAGTTTTCAGCATGTGATATCATTCGCGCTTTATTCAAATTGCGCTTCCATCTGGATTGATAAGTTAACTATTTGATTAAACTATTCTATTCTTACTTTGTCTCTCAAATTTCATTTTTGTACATATCTCCTTGGTAATTCAAATGTTTTATTTAAATTTTTAATACATCATATTGTATGTTCTATATCTCGTCTATTTTTCATAGCAACAGTCAGAAGAATTATATTGATAATATTTACAATCATTATTACAATAAAAGTTCCAAAATAAGAACCTGTAAAATCAAATAAATAACCAATTAAAGATATAGATAATGCATTGCCAAAATTACTCGCAAACGAAATAATTGGATATACATTGGAATAGTTTTGTTGGCCAAATAAATCCATAGTTATTAATGAAATCCCCACGGCAGAAACTGAATAAATAAATCCAAACAAAAACGAACCTAACAATAAAAGAGTTTCCGACGAAGAAGTCATTAACACGAAAACCGCAATTGTATTTATTACGATCATGATTAATGCTGATTTAAAAGCTCCAATTGCATCAGAGAGTAATCCAATCGTTAATTTTGATATAATATTGCCAAACATGCCAAACGATACCATTAAAGCACCTATTGTTGTATTTGCACCAATAGTCAAAGCGTAACTGGGAAGGTGCTGTGTCATTCCAATTACTGAAGTAAGGAGCAAACTAAATATACATATACAATAAAATGAAATATGTTTTAAATCGAAATATGTTTTTGAGGGTTCCGATTTTTCGTTTTGATGTATTTCCTCTTTAAAACCATATGGGTATAATCCTAGTGTTTTCGGTTTTAATGAAATCGATTGGCTTAATGCCGGTAAACAAAGAAGAAAAATGGAAAT
Source organism: Holdemania sp. (assembly GCA_031551965.1). Taxonomy (GTDB): domain Bacteria; phylum Bacillota_I; class Bacilli_A; order Erysipelotrichales; family Erysipelotrichaceae; genus CALVGQ01. The sequence goes on from JAVBMW010000006.1 coordinate 20,167, forward strand.
AGCCATTAATTTATAGCCATTTTCCCAGCCATAATTCATAATAACTTTGGTGAACAAAGGAGAGAAAATTGCTCCGGCAATTCCACCAAAACTTAGTACGATACTTATCGCAAGCCCCTTTTTATCATAGAACCATTGGTTGATGATGTACGTCAACACGACAATACTAAATAAACTAGTACCAATTCCTCGAATAACACCTAGAACATGAAATTGCCACATTTGATTACTATAAGCCATTAAATAAGTTGAAGCACTTGAAGCAACTACCCCTAAAAATAAATGCTTTTTCAAATTTTTTTCATTTAAAACTTTTAATATAAAAATACTTGCCAAGGCAGAAACAATCGAAGACAGCGTGATATGCATAATAAAAGACCCACGTAAAACATTTAAACTTATTGAGACCGGTGTATAAAAAACTCCGACAGAGTTAATACAAATACCTATTGAAGCAGCTGAAAAGCCGCACATAACTATTAATACTTTCCAATGCTTATTGTGATAATCACACATTTAATTATCTCTTCCCCCTTATTACATTTTTTTGAATAAGAGTACCTATCCAAGGTATGATCCAGGCTTTATACTGCAGTGCACAGAATAATGAATAAATGCAGTAGAATATAACGATTCCTATTGTAATAATACTCAATATTGCATTAATTAGCTGTATAAACACAAAAAACCTTCCCGCTACTGACAAAAGCGTTAATATAATATTGAAAAACATACTTAAAAAACAAAACTGAAGGCAATAAAATTTTACCATTTCACTTTTCTTTTCAAATATTGTGATAATAATTAAGCCAAATGTTGCGAAGTAGGAAAGATTCACATTGATCATTCCTAAGATCCCAGGTAAAAAATAAGCAAAAATCACAACTATATTTGCCGGTAGATTGAAATAAGATGAATGATGTTTACCATATTCAAAAAACTCGTTTAAACAAAACTTTTTAATGTCCATATTTTAATATTCTCCTTCCGTTTAATTACCAAACTGTTTTTTCAATAATTCTATAACTAGCCTTCTCAATTTATATCTTTAAAAATCAGAGATATTTTCTATCTGCAATTTCACACATTATCGCTAAAATTTTGTTTCATTGCATATTGAAAAATAATAACAGGCAGCAATTAAATTGCTGCCCATCAAATTTTATTCTGCTATTTTATTAAGCTGTTTTTTTTGCAGTTGCCTTTAAAATAGCTTTAGTTGCGATGAAACTTACTACGGTTGTAAGTGCAGCAACAGCAGCAGCCCACATCATATATTTTGTGCCACCATTTGGATCAATAAAGAATACAAGTGATAACCAACCTGGGCAACCACCTACAACAAAGGAACGTAGTCCCACAGCTCCTGCAAGTAACCCACCTGCGATTGCCCCCACGGCTGTACCCGCCAATGAAATAGGGTTAGTCAATAATGCACCATAAAATGCTGGTTCTGTTACACCGCATAGTGCAGTGACTCCAAACGAACTAAGCATACCGCGTTTTTCAGCATTATCTTTGATAGTGGTAGCAACAGCCAATGCAGATCCTCCAATTGCGATGTTAGAAATGAATCCCATACACATTGTAATAGAATCATATCCTAAGGTAGAAACTAATTCGATGCCAATTGGTACTAATCCTTTATCTAAGCCAATCATAACCATATAAGGATATAACGCAGACAAAACGGGTTGTGCTATAATGTTTGCCGTATTAGTAAGCCAAATTGCAAATGAAGCGATATAACCTGAAAACATTTGTCCGATAGGACCAATAACAACTAATTCAACCGGTACAACAATAAGCATTGTTAAAATCGGTACCATAAAGAATGATAAAGCCTCAGGAACTACTTTGTTGATAAACTTGTACACTGGAGCCATGAACAAAACTCCTAATAAAACTGGTAACACTGTACTTCCATAACTTGTAGCAACTACTGGAATTCCAAACACATCCGTGACATTTGGCAAAAAACTTGATAGCAATACACCTCCAAGCATTGCCCCAAGAATTGGTTTGATTCTTAATTGTTCAGCAGTTTTCCAACCAATGTAAATAGGTAAAAAATTAAAACCAGCTTCAAAAATTGCTAAACAAAGGAAAAATGTACCTCCAGAAAATTCTATTCCAAGATAGTTTTTAAATAAGTTATTGATTGCCAAGATCATACCACCTACAATCATTGCAGGTACTACTGGCATTACGATAGGAGTCATAAAAGATCCAAACTGATTAACATACCAAATTAAATCTTTTTTTACATTTTCTTCATCAACATCATTAGAACTTACTGAATCACCAGAGCCATTATCCATCCATCCTGATACATCTAAAAATTCATGGTATGCCTCGCTAACATTAGGACCAATGATAATTTGATATTGTTTATTCGCAGGCTTTGGAATCAAACCTGCAGAACCAGGTAGATTCTTTAAAGCTTCTTCATCAACCTTATTCTTACTGATGTAGTTAATGCGGAGTCGAGTTGCGCAATTGGTAACGAAAGAAATATTTTCTACTCCTCCCATTGCTTCTAGTGTTTTCTCACATAATTCTTTGTATTTTCCCATAAAAATAATCCTCCTTTTTTCGTATCATACTCACAACATTTAATTGACCTCACTGATTTAGATTTTTAGAATCAGTTTATTGTCATCATGCAACATTGAGTGATCAGCTCAATTTAAAGAAACATTTCTAGAATATGTAACTTGCATTGATTGAAAATATAATACTTGTTTTATATCAAAAGCAAATCCATTTGCTTTATGACCAAATTAAATTGAATGCAATACCGTGTTTTCGTCTATTTTTTCTAGATCAGCAACAACAATTTCTTTCTTGTGTTCATTATTATTTCAAGCAATCGTTATTTTAAATGCCCTACCTCTAATTGTGCTATAAATCAAAGCTTCAATAACCCTCTCTAACTCAAAAGAATTTTGCATTAAGCGCTTTCATGTTTTTCAAAAATATATATTTTCAAACTTGAATCGAAATTAGAAATTAGCTCTTTTTCGTTCTTTATAAAGATAGTCTGAAATATTACATTGTTATTATATTATTATTTTTTGAAACTAAGTTTCAACTATCGATTTTCTTTATCTCAGTTCTTTTTTACTTTATTAAAATCAAAAGAATTCGATGAACACAATAAATTAAAAGAATTATGAATAACATTATTAGCATGTTACTTATAATTCTCTTTTAAACTTTCTTCACTTCAAATCTTACATCAGCTCAATTGAATCCTTGAAGACTGCGCTATATCGTGATTCCATATTTTCATCATATCGCAATGCGAAAAGAAATGAATATAAGATATTTATAACATATTCAAGAGCAATTTCGCTTGAATAACCAGAAATTTTATCTACATATTCTTCTTCTGATGGAATGTGGATCACTTGAGCCGCATATAAGCATAGTGGATTGATCCTAGGCCCTGTGATTAATATATAGGGCGTGTTGCAAGCCTTCAGTCTTTTTGCGATCAATAGATTTCGATCATTTGTTCCATAATAAGAAATCAGTACCGCCAAATGTTTACTATTTGATAATTTTGATTTAACAAGCTGAAATCCACGTATACTTTCAATATTTGAGTTTTTTCCAGCCCATAATAGCTTACTATGTAGACTTAATCCAGCGATAAACGATTTCCAGTTGGCATAAATATCAATATTCTCTGCTTGATCTATTAAAATTGCTGCTTTGTGAATCGAATCATAATCAAGTGTCTCAAAAGTATCTCTTAAAGCCTGAGTTGATAAGGCATAAATTTTATTAGCTATTTCATTCTCCGAGTCATCTTTGGTAAAGGGATGATTCGGAGCTACTCTTAAAAGTTTATCCCTATATTTGGAACTTTCCTGTGCCAACTCAACTTTAAGTGAACTAAAATTTTTAACTTTGAGCTTTTTACAAAATCTAGAAATTGTCGCTACAGAGCAAAATGAATTATCACTTAATTCATAAATCGTTAATCTACTAATTTCTGATATATTATCTAAAATGTAGTTAGCCAATACCCTTTCTGCATCAGTAAATTTTTCTTGAGCTTTAAGCTTATCAATAAGCAACATATTCTTCACCAAGCTTTCTTTTTTTCATTTTACTATATAAATTTTTTTATTTCTATTTATTTAAGCTTATGATCATTATACAATGAAATTTTATTTCAACAAAACGGATTTGGCATTATACCCAATCCGTTTTCAATTAAATATTTCTTTTTATTTTGTGACTTTAAATGCTTTATCATGAGCAAGTAAGAAGGGTCTAAGGTATGCAACTGTTGAGCACATCGGCATTATATCATCGCTTAGCTTGATTCCTAATTCTTGAATCAGGAATTCTCTTCGAGCCGTCATTCGATTAAATACATCGGGATATTGTCTTTTGATATCTGCTTTTAACTTTTCGTCTGCAATCAAAACTGTACTTTCAGCAGAGATACCATTGTAGCCACTAACAGAAGGAATAACATCTATTTGTAGCAACATCCCCGATTCCAGTTTTTCCTGAGATCCATCATAAATAGGTGATGCCATCCATTCTTCTTCTCCAATCAAATGTCCTGGACATAAACCCCATCCATATTTAGCTTTTGGAAGTTCAGCTTCTATCAAGTCATATATTTCTTTTCCTTCCATACCGCATTTGATATTTTCCAACCAAGCAACATAGGCATTGAAATAAGGTTTTGCTATTTGATCAAGATAATCCTCTTGGCCATGTGGCAATTGGCTTTCATTCGAAATTGCGATCCCACATCGAGAACTTGAACCCCCTCGATATCCATTCGTTAACGAAATTGACTCTCCAAGTTTAACAGAATTATTACTTGGAAACATATTTGCATTTACGAATCGAGCTCCACTTGATGCAATCGTAACTACTGTAGTATGTTGACCAAACCTTACTAGTTTATCTCCTAATACTAATTCGCTGACACCAAGTTCAACTGCATCCATCGCATCCAGCATACAATCGCTGGCAAGTGAGGCAAAATATTCATAATGGGCAACTTCATTTGCATTGTTTGTACATCTTGCGCCATGTTCACCAATGAACACACTACACTGGTTAGTTACTAGCGTTTCATCTTCAATAATCTCAATTATACTTTTTACGATGAAGTAAGGGACATCAAATATATGTTTGTTATCTTCAATTGATGAAGTAAAGTTTTTCCATCCAACAATTCCGACTCGTTGACCTTTTGCTAAACCCGCTTCTTTTAATAACTCTTTGAATGTTAAATCAGTTCTGTCTGGTTGATTAGGCAACGAAAACAAAGATACATGAACGGTATTTGAAATACTGGCTCTTGATTTAGAAGATTTATTCAAGTTTTCATTTCCGAGTAATAAAGTCATCTCCCCTGATTTATCTAAAATCAATAAAGCTTCTTCAAAACGAGTAAAATAACCAATTAAATACTCAAAATTTGATCCATGTTCTACGTCACAGTAAATTACTAATTTATCTAAGCATGATTTCGCCATATTAGCTAATACTTTTTGTTTTCTCTCCTTAATAGTTTCATCACTTAAAAAAACGGGACCATCTAACTCATCTTTTACTGGTTCTTTTACTGTTGTTAATACAATTTTACGCATGAATTTCTCTCCTGTCATTGTTAAATTTTCAATTGGAAACATTGGCATAAATGGAATGTGCAGTATCTTGCATTATTACTTCATTTAAATAATGAGTTACTTAACTTTCATGCTTTATATTTCCTCAATCCTATTATAAAGAATGCGAATGAAACAATATTTCAATATTGCAAATGAATTAAAGTGATTTTTATAAACTACATACTTTTCTAGAAAACTATATAATAAGCATTTGCTTTTATTGCTGTATGCTAACACAAAAATCAAACGTACTTTATCATTCTGCTTTGATATGAAATAAAGTTTTATTATTACTATGCTACATTATAAATATACAGAAAACAGGAGAAAGCATATGAACAAAATCATCATTGGAACATTTATTACCGAATCAAACGAAAACATTCCAACTAAAAATGATATCGATAGTTATGATATCTCATTTGGAGATAAGTTGATTGAGAAAATGGGAGTAAAGGAAATTTTTGAAAGCCAAGAAATTAAGATTATTCCTTCAATTTATGCAAATGCAGGTGCTGCTGGGGTTACCAAAAAGCGTACATTTGATTATATTGAATCTTGTTTACTGGATACGATTCGAGAGCATCTTCATGAGATAGACGGCATCTTTCTTCATCTACATGGAGCTTCTTACGTAGATAGCGGGATTGGTTCAGGAGATCACCACATCATAAAGAAAGCTAGAGAAATCGTTGGCCCCTATCTTCCAATCATTGTAGCTTGCGACCCACACGGGAATCTTACAAAAGAGTATGTCGAAAATTGTACTTGTATTCGTTCTTATAGAGAAAGTCCACATACAGATGCAGTTGCAACAATAGAAAGAATGGCACAATTGCTTTGTGATCTAGTTAAAGAAAGAAAAAACATCCACTCAATATACCGAAAATTGCCACTGATTCTAGGTGGTGAACAATCCGTATCCACAGATGAACCTGTTATATCAATCAATCGTTATATGGACGATATGGAAAAAGATTCACGTATCCTCTCTGCATCATGGCATCCAGGGTATCTTCGTCACGATTGCCCTGAAGCAGGATGCGGGATTGTTGTTGTTCCGGCAACAGAGGCTGATCAAGAGTACTGTGAAATTAAAGCTAATGAATTAGCTGAATATATTTGGAGCAAGCACCATGAATTCCATTATACCGGTTATACCGCATTACCCGAAAAAGCATTAAAAGACGTCCTTGAATTTAACGGTAAACCTTGTGTCATCACAGACTCCGGAGACAACACAACTTCAGGCGCAAAAGGATGGAATACAACAATTCTTAGACAGGCTATAGAAGCAAAATCGAGCAAAAACTTCTTGTTTGCATCAATTAATGACCCGAAAACAGAAACATTATTAGAAAATTATGAAATCGGTCAAACTTGTTCTATTAAGCTAGGAGTTGGCCATGATGAATTAAATACACCTGTACCACTTGATGTCACAGTACTCTATAAAGGTGAAGTAGTTGATGCGATAGCATTAGGTAAAAGTGACATTTACACCGTTTTAGGAAATTGTGTTACCGTTCATGTAAATGATTCCAATATCGATATTATTGTTTCAAACTGTTCTACATCATATATGGAACAACTTCATTTTGAAAAAGCAGGAATTAAAAATTGGAAAGATTACGACTGTGTTGTTGTAAAACAAGGGTATATTTTCCCAGATTTAAAAAAAGGTGCGGCATTTTATGTTATGAGTTTGACAGATGGACCTACTCCGCAAAATACTGCAAAAATACCATTTAAACTAGTAATGAGACCTATGTATCCTTTAGATAACATTTAAATGCATATAATGTCATGATACTGATTATATCAAAGGCATCCGTTAGATAAAGTAGGTGCCTTATGTTTCCCTTCAAAGATAACCTACAAACAATATTTGTTTTGCTTCACCGATATTTATTTGTATTCCCCTGATATTCCATTTTCCTATTTTTCACTAGGACTTAAGATCAAGCGCCGCAAGGCATACAGGTTCGACCCCTGTCACCCGCACCATCTAAACAGTAAATCCCTTCGGTTTTAAGAAGGGATTTTTTATATCATTTATTGCTTTTTCACACAATTTGCAACTTACTGCAACTTAGATTTTGATTTCAAAAGTTCAAAATAGACCTTAAACAGGCGACTTAAACTTTTCTATTTTTCAATTAATTCCTGTTTTTGCAACTTACTGCAACTAAAATTTTAAATTTATGCCCGCTCATACGCCATGTCGCTGTGGTTGAGCTGAGTAATTATGGTTTAAAAGGATTTACAGTACCTCCAAAAGCAAAAACAAACCAATCATTATTTTCTTTTATGAAGGTTATAACGTGCCCACGTCCTAACATATGAGGTTCATTTATTATAGCAATATTATCAAAATTTTCTAAAACTTTCATTTTTGCGCACTTTCCATCTTCAAAAAATTCTATATACGAACTAATGCTAGGTTTATTAATATTTTTATAGTATTTAATTGCTTTACTGAAATCCCCCCAATCGCTAAAATTATGTTTAAAGAGAATCTGTTTATATTCTTTCGGATCAACTGTTCCTTTACTTAACAATGTCAAAAACATATAGCCTTTCAAGTATATTTTTAACTCATCCTCAGAGTAATTACTCATTGCTTCTAAAATATCATTAGTAGTTCCGTCCTTTCCTCTTAAATTTTGCCAATAAGGTGATTTCTTAATATTATGATCTGAATTATTAGTATCTCCTAAATATACAACTGGGCCTACTGTATGCTTCATTTCCGATATGCATACTACTCCTAATTCTTCAAGTTTTTCATACAAGCTTATTAAAACAGGTTCTAGATCAGAAATAAATTGTAGACAAACAAAAAAACGTAAAAATCCACTTGTTTTAGATAGGTTAATTATCCGTTTTTCATCAGCATGAAGATAAAGTCCATAAATGATATCCTTTATAGATTGAGGCAAATCAAGTTTTGTACCATCAGATAAAATTTGTTCAAAAGATTTAGAAAATATATCTGTAAATTTTTTTAACATATCTGTAAACTCATTTTTATCACTTGGAAAGCGAGAAATTGACTCATTAATAATATCCTCAAAGTATACGTTATCCCCTTTGGTAATAAACTTTCTTATTAACATCAGTCTTGTTTGAATAGCGACATAATCCTGCTCTTTGTATGTTGAAGTATTTATTGAATCATATGGCAATTGCTTCGCAAATCGAATGTATTCTTTCATAGTAGTCATAAATAGTTCTAATATCATATTACTCATCCGTTACTCTCCCTTGATTATCCACTCCCCTGTGGTAGCTCCTTTACGAATTATTTTCCCTTTATTTTTCAGACTATCCAACACTCTTGAAATTGTTCTTTCTGAAATATCAGTTTTTTCAGATAATTCCTTGCGACTTAATTTCGGGTTGATTTTTAACAATTCAAGCACAGCTTTTTCGTTTATGTTTAACTGCATTGTGCCACTTGTGCCACTTGTGCCACTTGTGCCATTTTCATTCTCTTTTAAAAACTCAGAATGTATTAATATCGTAGTTATAAAATAAAGACGATCTTCATCAGTTTCAAAGATTGGTTTTGGTGAACCATTCTTTTCAATTGCTTGCAATATCTTTTTAAATCCAGTATTTCTGCCTTCAGTTAAATGCATTTCTTTTAGAAATTCACCGATTCTTCTATTTCTATATCTTCTGCTTAATGCACGATAATTCTTAAGCCCTTCTAAGCTAATTGATCGATCAGCACCTGGATGACTTACTATTTCAATTCTATCAGGAAGGATGCGAACTTCAATTGGCTCACGTATATCATATGCCTTGTGATATACTGCGTTGCTGAGTGACTCCTCGATAGCTGCATAAGGGTAGTTAAAAAAACGATCAGCTTCAGCTCTATCTGGATGCTTTATTACTTTTTCCTGAATAACATTATTTCTGATATAAAGTAGAGCTTCTCTTAACTGCATATGTAGTGGACCCTTAAATATTTTCTCAATGATTTGATCGCCACCTAAGTCATCTGGGAATTCTACTACATCAATTTGAGCATAAGGAAAAAACCGCTCTGGTTCTAAGCTAAAAAACATCAACCCTACATTTTTAGGCTTCGTATATTCTGGTAATGAGTTAACCAAATTCATACTTTTGCACAAATCTAAAAAATCCATTTCACTTGAAGCTTTGTATAAAGAACTATCTACTTCACGTAAATAGCTTTGAATTAAAGTTATATTCATATCTGTTATTTCAGCTTCGTGATTGATTCGATCATCAAATGGAATATTGTTTGCTAAACTATATAAATCTCTTTTCTCTTCTTCAGAAGGAATTATAGTGCTCGCCATTTTTCGAATGTAGTTAATTCTTTCTTTATTATCTTTCGACATTGATTTCGGACTTGAATAGGGGCGTAAATAACCACCTGGAGCCCAAACAACAATGAATATCTTTTCCTCATAATTTACTACTTCAACAATAGGCAAATATTCAGGTTGAATAAGTTTGCACTTATTAAGCATGTCTTTTAGATAAAAATCAACTTTATCAGTTGAAATACCTTTAAGTGGATAAACAGGCTGTCCATTATTATCTTGAACACCAATTACTAAATAGCCACCACCCCAGTTATCAATATCATTTGCAAATGCACAAATTGTTTTTAATGATGCTTCCGGATCCCAAGTTTCTTTATATTCGATACGTGCCCATTCAACAACATTCCCTGAAAGAAGCGTTTTAATATTTGTTGGTATAGCCATTGTATTTATCTCCTTTTCAAGTTGTTTTAATCATTACTTTAGTACAACACCATTATATAACATAAAGTTCCATTTTGATTAATTTTATGGCGATTATTTTCATTAAAATTACGTTAATAGAAAAATAAAAACAACTAAATATTTTAATCCTCCTTCCGATCAATTTAGTTGCTTTTATAGAAATATTAACTTTTAATTGGCAAACACAACGCTACTTACTTTGCCTGTTTTAACTCAAAATATATTATTTCGCTTCCCCTATATTCCTCTATTTTCCTTTATTTCGCACAGACTTAGGATCTAGCGCCGCAAGGCATGCAGGTTCGACCCCTGTCACCCGCACCATCTAGAAATTAATCCCTTCATTTTAAGGGATTTTTTATATATAAATAACTATAAGTCTTGTTTTTTTCAATTGACAAGTTAATGCAATAATACATCAAGTTGTCAATCGAGTTACTTATGATAAGTCTAAGTAATGAATATCTAGATAAATTAATTGATCAACCTATCTTTTATTTCTTTTTGACCTAGTTCCGTTTTGGAACTAGTTGGACTCTTTTTTTGAACTCTCGAGATTCCCTCGATAGTTTAAAATCTTATTAGCAACCCATTCCAAAATGGAATGAATTCAAGTAGTTTTTTGCACTCATGAATTTAAGATTGTTTCTATTAACTATTAACTAATCCTATCTATAATAAAAAATTAAGTATTTGTCGAAAAATTTATTCTACAGTACATTGATATTTTTTTGTTTTTCGGCTATAATTTATCTAATCACGATTTACTTAATCTAGATTAGATAAATGAGGTGTGACTTATGTTTATAGGAAGACAAGCTGAACTCAAATTTTTAGAGAATAAATACAATTCTGATGGAGGACAATTAATTGTTCTTTATGGTAGACGTCGAGTCGGGAAAACCGAAACATTGAGACAATTCTGTTCAGATAAACAGCATGTATTTTATGCATGCAAAGAATGTTCTGATAATTTACAACTCAATTCTTTTTCTGAGCGAATACTTAGAGAAGACATACCTGCTAAGCAATATATCACTCAATTTTCTGATTGGGAAAAAGCTTTTAAAGCCATTTTAGATCTTCCCTATGGGAAAAACAAAAAACTACTTATTATTGATGAGTTTCCTTATATGTGTAAAGTAAACACTAGCATTCCTTCAATCCTACAAAATCTTTGGGATGAAGTTCTTCAAGACTCAAATGTTATGATTATTCTTTGCGGCAGTGCAATGAGTTTCATTGAAAAAGAGCTCCTCGCAGAAAAAAATCCTCTATATGGTAGAGCCACTGGTATCTATAAAATGAAAGAAATGGGTTTTTATGACGCTGTAAAATTTTTTCCCCAATACTCAAATGAAGATAAAGTATTAGCCTATTCAATTCTTGGAGGGATCCCGCATTATCTTCGACAATTTAACGCGAATCTATCAATAGAAGAAAATATTAAGCAAAATATACTTACCAAAGGTTGTCCCTTATATAGTGAAGTTGATTTCTTATTAAGACAGGAACTAAGAGAACCACATTTATATAACTCACTAATTGAAGCGGTAGCTCTCGGAAATACAAAACTTAACGAGATCAGTCAGAAATCACTTGTTGATAACACTTCTAAAACAAGTGTATATTTACGCAATTTGATTGAATTAGGAATTATCGAAAGAGAATTTTCTATTGATGCCGGTACAAAAGAAAAAGCAAATACAAATCGAGGTATCTATAAATTAACAGATAATTTTTTCCGCTTTTGGTATGCATTTGCTTTTACCCAATATTCCGATTTAGAAGCTGGGCATGTCGATGGTATATATGAATATTCCATCGCACCTGAATTGCAAAAATATGCATCTATGACTTTTGAAGACATTTGCACACAATATATTCAAGAACTTCAAAGAAATAATTGTTTACCTTTCCATTACACTAAAATGGGTCGTTGGTTTGGAAAAACTACAATAAGGGATACATCCACTAAAACGGGATTTCGTATTGATGAAACAGAAATTGATGTTATTGCAACATCTTCTACAATGAATAAATATCTAATTGGCGAATGTAAATTTAAAAATAGTTGTTTTAATTATTCTGAGTATTTGGATACCTTTACAAAACTTATACCACAAAAAAATAACTCAGTATTCTACTATGCTTTGTTTTCAAAAAATGATTTCGATGAAAAACTTTATTTAGAAGCAAACAATAATGATCATCTATATCTATTTAATCTTAACGCTATTGTGAATTGTAAGCTAAAATCTTCATCTAACATTTATTAACATAAAGTGCTTGCCAAAAATATGACAAGTACTTTTCTTTAATTACCGTTTAATATATCTACTGCAATGATCAAGGTTTCAATGAGTGTATGTTTGGGATCTTTATTTGTTTCTCAAAACTTTTTTTAGATCGCCATTGTCAACACTGTTCTCTAAACTATTAGACTTAAAACTAGCGTCACAAAATATGTAGGTTATGCCACTATCTCAGCACCATCTAAAAATTAATCTCTCGATTAAAGAGATTTTTTCTCTTGAACTAGTTCCAAAATGGAACTAGTTTATCCTTTTTATTCAGTTAAGTCATTTGTCCCGACATTTACTCCGACATTTGTTCCGACACTTGTGCCACTTTTATTCCAGTAATTACTTTACTTGCCCATTCCACATAAATGTAATTAATTTAACTAAATGTTGTTTTCTTTGAATAATATATTGCCTCCATTGAAAGTTGAAGTAGTTTCTGAATTAACTTTCAATAACAGAAAATTAATTCTTCTGGCAAACCGTAATTTTTATGGTTTTTTATCTGAAATACTAGCGTATTTTAAAGTTTTGAGAATTTTATGGATTGCATTAATAAACCAACAAAAGAAAATTAGTGTTATCTTTCAATGAAATAGCTATTGACATTATTCAACTACAGTTGTAGTATTATGTTATAGAACTACATTTGTAGTTGAACGGAGGCTCTTATGAACAATTCAATTTCTGATGCGGAATTAGTACTATTGCAAATAATTTGGGATGCTAGTTCTCCAATATCTTCTTACGATATATATGCTAATCTACCTGAAGATATTGACTGGCAAAGGACAACAGTATCAACACTTTTAAGTAGATTAGTAGAAAAAAAAGCGATCACAGTTGAAAGACGCGGAAAGAACTATTATTATGATGCTCTTATCAATGAAGAAGAGTATAAGAAGAATGAAACCAAAGCTTTTGTAAAGAAAATCCATGGAAATAAATTAAGTAGTTTTGTCGCTGCTCTAAGCAGTGATGAAGTTTTTACTGAAGAAGAAATTAATGAATTAAAAGATCTTATCAGTAAGATATAGGAGGGAAAAGTCATGACAAAAACTATTATTGAAACACTGATTCAATTATCGTTAGTAGGAAGCGGAGTCAGTCTTTTGTTTATGATTTTAAAGACTATTTTAAGTAAGCATTTAAATGTTAAGACAAGTTATGTGCTATGGATAGCTATTCTTTTGTTCTTTGTTTTACCATTCGAAATATCAATAAAAAATGAACCAGTTCAAAATTCACCATCATTTACTGAAATTTATCAAGAAAAAGTATATCCTGTAATTCATACTAATCTTGAAAAAAATGTGTTTGAGCCTAAACCAATAACTCAAACAACTCCAATTGTAAGTGCTGTAGAATCACAAACTGAAGTTCTTAATTCGACATTAAAATTAAGTGATTTTGTTTTCATTATTTGGATATTTGGAATAATGTTGTGTGCTCTAATAGACCTTACTAATTATTTCAGGTTTAAGATTAAATTAAAATCCACAAGAACTGCTTGTAATGATGATTTGATCAAATTATTCAACAAAGAAATAGAAAAACAAAACATTAAACAACCTCTTCAAATCTATCATAGTAATGAAGTAAGTAGTGCTATTTTGATTGGTGTATTGAATCCAACAATCTATTTGCCAAATAATGAGCGTAGCATGGATCAATGGAGTTACATTTTAGCTCATGAATGTAGACATCAAAAAAATCATGATTTGATTATCAAATGGTTTGCGACAATCGTAAGTTGGATTCACTTTTTTAACCCAATCATTCATTTTGTCCAAAATCAAATCAACAAAGATTGTGAAATTGCGTGTGACTATTCAATCACTCAACGTTTATCAAGAGAAAACAAAGTGGATTATGCTAATACGATTGTTAGTATGCTACAAGTAGAAAAACATCCTGCTCAATCTTTAACTACTTCGATGACTGGATCAAAGAAAGATGTAAAAAAGCGCATTACGAAAATTAGTAAGAAAGAAAATCGCAAGGCAATGATCTTTGTGACATCGATATTAGTTTTAGCTTTGATAGTTGGCTGTTTAATGTGGTCCACTATCTTCAAAAAACCATCGGTCCAAAATGAACCTAATTTATTTGCTGAATATACTAAAGAAAGTGAAACATTGAATAAATGGGGATATACAACTGATTTATTTGAGCAAATCAAAAATAATGATAATTTAACCAAAATAATCAAAGAGTTGCCTACAAATGGAACTTTTGACAAGTATAAATCTCATCAATACGATGAAGAAACAAAAACACTTAGTATAGAGTATAGTAAGACAACTTCTATCGAAAAAGTCGTTTTCAAAGATCAATTACTCGAAAATAATGCCTATTTATTGTTTTATATGATGCCTGAGTGTGAAATTATTTTAATGAATAGCACAGATGAATCACTTCAATTTAATCGAGAACTAAGTGTGGAAGATTTTGATGAACTCTATACAATTTGTGCAAATAATCTTTCTATTCCATTAAGTGAAGCTTGTGTTAATCAAATATGCATTGGAGATTATATTAGCGACATTTTCAAACAATATCAAAGAGAACCTGAATTAATGAAATCAGTGGCAGATATTACACTTTATCAAATTTATAGCACAACCTTCTATGCAAATCCGAAAGGAGTCGTCGTAGGTTTTAAAACCGGTACTGCATGGAGCGAAGATTTAGGCGTTAAAGTCAATAGAGAAGAAGATTTGAACGATATTTTTGGACCTTCCAATTACTCAAGTTCGAACAAATTATCAATTCGTTATTTTGAGCTAAACGGAATAAATCAAGGGTACTTATTTTATGAATTCGTAGATGGAGTTGTTCAAGACTGCGGCATTGTTTTAGGACAAGATTTACTTAGTTTGGCAACTGGAGATTTTTGGATGAGTTATGGACCGATCACAAACTCACAAATTTGTTACTTAGATGAGTGCAATCCAATTAATAGTCTTTCAGTATTATCATTTAATCATTTTACCGAATTAACACGATTAAAATATTCAAAGCCTGAAAATGAACTTGCACGATTTATTATTGAGTATGATGAATCAATTCTTTACAGAAGAGATAAGGTTGTTGAGTATGTTTATTATGATAATCATATTGTCAAAATTGGCGATTACTATTATTCAATTGATAATTGGAATGAAGCTTTAAATATAATTCCAGAAATGAAAGAGCTATTAGCACATAACGAAAAATATTTATCATCTCATATCAGCGATACAATGACATTTGATACATTTAAAAGTGTTCAAAAAGGATCAATTAAAGAATATAAATTCAAAAATTCTGAAAAAGCTAATGAATTTCTAGAAATTTTGAAATCGATGATTTATGTAGAGATGCCTAAAAATTATTCATTTGAGACTATTTTTTCAGAAGAATATATATTAAATGATGGTACTGATGAAATAAGTATCTTATCTCAATCAAACAATTTGACTTTATCACAGAATGGTACAAAAATCTTTGATATATCAGCTCAAATTCTTGATCATAGATATTCTATTATCTCTTCCTATATAGAAGCAGACCATAGTATAGTCCTTAGCAAAAGCTTTCCAATGTATGCGGAACTTTATAATTTTGAGGATAGTGACATTAAATTTACTACAACAATTACAAAAGGTGAGCAAATTAATTCCTATTCTAAAGAACAACTAAACACCGTAAAATTGAATGATTTAAGTCAATTTGAAATCTCAATTGATGGTAAACAAATCGATGAACTTCCTTATAGTGCAGGATCAATATTTACTGTGTTATTCACTGGAGTAGAGGCAGACAAATCATACACTTATCGATTTATTTATAAATGTATGTAGCTTAACAATGAAGTAATCATTTCAAAAAAAGTACATGAACTGTACTTTTTTTAATCAATATTTAATATGGGTGTTAAATTTTATTTTCCCTTTAACTGATGCATGAAAAATTGGCTCCAAAAGTTCAAATACTGTAGTATCAGAGTTTTCATAGTAATAATACCAACCGTTTGTAAACTCTCCTGTAGGCAATACACAAGGTACATTTATTTCTCGAATACTATTAATCTGTTCTTCAGTCGCATTAGAATAATACTTAAGAAGCACTCTACCAATATTCAGATGATCATTATATTCAGCTGGAATACGATATAAACCATCCCCTTCAATTAGCATAACATCTTGACCATTTATAGTTTCAGTTGTGAAAAATATGATATAGTGATCACCTTTTTTAAGGTGATCAACTCCATCTGGTAAAAAAGATATTACTTCATTGGATTTATCATCGACCCCTGCTTTTTCAAACACTTTGATATCAGTGTCAAATGATGAACTAAAATCCAAATCCTGCAAACGAGGGAATTTGACTTTTCTTATGAAGTAAACATTTACTACATTCCCTTTTTCATCATATTCAACAAAACTATTCTCACTAGTTAAATCATCTAGTACAATAATTTCTGCCATACGAACCCCATCTTGAATTAGTTTTGCGATGTTTCTATCAAAATCATCATCTTTGTTTTTGGTGTAACATCCACTAATCACAAAAAAGCTGATACACATTAATAGGACTAGTTTTTTCAAAATTTAACCCCCTTTACGTGACTTATAAATATTATAACTATTGTACTTATATATCGATATTATATATAATTCTATAAGATATTTACATATTAATAATATAGTTTATACCTGTAAATGTTCATTTTTTTGACTTATGACTTATTTCTTAAACTTATTTTGCAATATAACTAAATTATTACTTTCACAAAGTCAATGTATAGGTTAAAATTAAGCTATATATTTTGTGTTTTAAGGAGGATGTACATTGAAGAAAAAATTTCTAACATTTTTATTCTTGATTATAACAGTTCTAAGTCTGAGTATTACTGTATATGCTGCAGCTGGAACAGTTTTTCTATCCGATTATACTCAAGTCGTATATGATGATACAAATGGACTTCCCACAAGTTCTGTAAATACAATGATACAATCTTCGGATGGTATGATATGGTTGGCTACTTATCGTGGACTCGTTCGTTATAATGGAAAAGAGTTTACTAGCTTTACTCCTTCTACGACTCCTTCGATCAGTTCAAATAGTGTTATGTCTTTGTTTGAGGATTCATTTCAAAGATTATGGCTTGGGACAAATGATAATGGAATGATGTATCTTGAAAATAATAGTTTTATTGAAGTAGATATACCTGATGAAATAGCTGCAAATTCGATTCAAGCTTTTGCAGAATTAAATGGTGTTATATTTATTGGGGCAAAAAATGGTTTATTTAAATATGAAAATAATGAAGTACAACGCATCAAAACAAATGTTTTAGATGGTAAAGTCATTGAACAACTCATGGTCGATAGCGAAAATAGACTTTGGGTTTTAACTGAAAGCGGTAGTATTACGATTTTACAAAATGAGGAACCAATACAACTAGCTGTACTTGATGATTTGAACCCACACAAACTTCTCAGCATGTTTCAAAGTGAAGCGGGTACATATTATTTCGGTAGTGAAGAAGCACAACTTTTGACTTGGGAAGAAGGGTATTCTACCCACGATATGATTGATACTCAAGGATTAAGCTTTATTAATAGTTTTTGTGAAGACCGAAACGGCATAATATGGATGTGCTCTGGTGGTCATGGATTAGGAGTCTTAAAAAATGGTTCACAATTTACGCTACTTGAAAGTGAAAAAATCACTAACTCCATGGAACATATCATGGAAGATTATGAAGGAAACATTTGGAGCTGTTCATCACGAAGCGGTTTATTACAACTGATTCCAAATGTATTTGGTGATTTAAGTGTTGCGGGTGGTTTGAAACAAGAAACTGTGAACTCAGCGATTCGCTATGATGATGTACTATATATTGCAACTGACAGTGGTGTAGTAGCCTTGAATTCCGACTATACACAAATAGAAACACCATTACCATCCTTACTATCTGGAAGTCGAACTCGTGCCTTGTTTGAGGATAGTCAAGGTAATTTGTGGGTCGCAACCTATGAGAACCATGGTGTTGTATGTTTGGAACCAAATGGTGAATTAACCAAATATACAGAAGAAAACTCAGAAATATTAAGCAACAAAACGCGTGCTGTAATGGAGCGTAGCAATGGTGATATTGTCATCGCTACTGGAAAAGGGATCAATATAATACGCGATAAAAAAATCATTGAAAGTTATGGTGAGCCTCAAGGTCTTACTAATTCAGTCATTTTGTCATTTTCTGAGACTGAAAGTGGTAATTTATTGATCGGTACAGATGGTGGTGGATTATTCAGCCTTGATCATGGGAGCATCATGCCTGTAAACATAAGTTCTCAACTTGACTCACAAGTTATTTTACGGCTTTATCATGACAAAGATAATGGTTTATGGATCAGCACAGGTGCATCACTTTATTACTTTAACAATAATAAACTGGATAAACTTTCTCACATTTCAGATGCACTTGGTTCAGTATTCGACATCATTCCAGATGAGAATAATAAATTATGGATACTCGCCACTAGTGGAATCATTGTAGGCGAAAAAGAACAACTGATTGTTTCTGAAGATATTACAAAAAATACTTCAATTCAAGTTTTCAACAAAGATAATTTAATGCCTTATCAAATGACCGCAAACTCATGGAATCGGATCGATGATCATGGAAATCTTCTTCTCTGTGGTAATCGTGGACTTTCACAAGTAAATATAAATAACTACGATGAAGAACTCCCTTTACCTAAGGTTAAAATAGAATCAATAGAGGCAGACGGAACTCCTTTAGATGGCTTAGACAATTTTGAGCTTACAAGTAATTGCAAGCGTTTGACTATAAAAATTTCATCTCCAACTTTCAGTCATAAAACAAATGCAAGTTATCAATATCAATTAGTTGGTTTTGATGATCAAATGCAGTCTTCTACTGATGTTTCAGAAATCAGTTATACCAATTTAAAAGGTGGAAATTATTCCTTTTCGGTTCAGGTTCTTGGTGCTGATGGTTCAAGTTCTGCTGTTCAAACCATTTCTTTTTCGAAAGCATATAAACCGCTTGAACGTCCTTCTGAACAAATCATTTTGATCATCTTATTAATTTTGATCGCAGCATTTATCATAAAAATACTTCTAAATCGTCGTGATCTTAGATTTAAACAACTCGAGCATCAAAAAGCACTTGCAGAATACAATAGTTTATTAGAACAAAAGGTAAAAGAAAAGACTCTGCAAATTTCGCAACAACAAAAAGCGATCATCGCGATCGTTGTTGACTTGATCGGTAAACGAGATGGTTATACTCAAAAGCATATTAATCGCACACAAAAATTATTCGCTATCCTTGCGACTGAAGCTATAAATTCTGGTGTAGAGTTTGAATTTCCTTTAACTATGGTTGAAGATTTGGCAATGGTTTCTCAATTACATGATTTAGGTAAAATTGGGATACCAGATACTATTCTGCTTAAAAAAGATAAATTAACTCCTCAAGAATTTGAAACCATTAAATTACATACAACTCAAGGTTCTAATTCTATTTCACGTGCTTTATTAGATTATGAAGACAATCAGTTGTTAGTATATGCGCAGCAAATGGCAAAAAGTCACCATGAAAAATGGGATGGATCTGGATATCCAGAAAACCTAGCTAATACAGACATTCCACTTGTAGCCCGTATTTTAGCCATTGCCGATGTCTATGAAGCATTGACTGCAGAACGGCCTTATCGAAGTCCTATGCCACATTATGAAGTCGTAGAGTACATTAAAAGCCTACGAGGAACACAATTTGATCCTACAATGGTCGATGTATTTTTACGATGTGAATCTGAATTTGCATCGATATAAAAAACTTAGTTATAATTATGCCACACATTAAGTTGTGTGGTTTTATATGTATATAACTTTGACAATAAGGAAAATGATAAAGTCAAGACTTAACTTTATTAATATTCATGTTAAACTATGAATATTACATAGATCTTATTGTAATACAATTCATTTTGTGTTAGTATAAGCAAATTGACATAACAAGGAAAGAAGGATTTATATGAGTGAAAAACGTACATACGACCTAACTCAAGGTGGTATTTTAGATAAGTTACTGATGGTTGCGGTACCTATTATGGGAGTGCAGCTAATGCAAATGGCATACAACCTTACTGACATGTACTGGTTAGGAAATGTTAGTTCAGATGCTGTTGCGGCAACTGGATTATCTGGGATGTATCTTTGGTTATCAGCAGCCTTGTTGCTGATTGGTCAGATGGGTGCAAATATTGGTGTATCACAATACTTAGGCAAACAAGACAAAGAAACTGCTACAGCATACGCTCAAAATGCATTTTGGATTTCTTTTATTTTAGGTATTCTCTTCGGAGGAATGATGATTTTATTTCCTAATCAGTTAATCGGTGTATTTGGGGTTCAGAATCCTAGTGTCGCAATAGATGCCGTAATCTATATGCGAATTGTAGCAATTGGAATCATTCCCAGCTTTTTGTCCGCAACGCTGAATGCCTGTTTCAATGCATCAGGAAACTCGAAATTACCTTTCTATGTAAATTCAGTGGGATTAATTACAAATATGATTCTTGATCCTCTCATGATCAGCACTTTAAATTGGGGAGTTGCAGGAGCAGCTGTAGCAACAATTGTTGGCCAAATTTTAGTTTGCATTCTTTTTCTATTCTGCATTAAAAACGCAAAAGAACGTCCATTTGATAATTTCAGATTTCGTGCTAAATTAGATAAAGATAAAATGATTCAAATCATTAAATGGGCATTACCTATAGCCTTAGAAAGTGGCTTATTTACCATTCTTGCGATGGTTGTATCTCGCATCGTCAATACATTTGGCACAGATGCCGTCGCCGTTCAACAAGTAGGGACTCAAATGGAATCTCTTTCATGGCTTATCGGCGGAGGTTTTGCATCAGCTGTAACTGCTTTTGTAGGACAGAACTTTGGAGGCAACAAATGGCGCAGAATTCACCGGTGCTTTAAAATCGGATCCGTCGTTATGTTAGGCTGGGGTTTATTTGTAACTATTCTGCTTTATTTTGGTGGATATCATCTTACAGGGTTATTCTTAAAAGGTGAACATCTTCAGACAATGGGTGCAGAGTATTTGCATATTCTTGCCTTATCACAAACTTTTATGTGTATTGAGGGAGTTGCAGCCGGAATGTTTAGGGGATGCGGGAAAACTGTTCCCCCAAGCGCTGTGAGCATAATTAGTAATATTATCCGCGTACCTTTAGCTTATGTTCTATCTCTATCTATGGGTTTAACTGGCGTATACTGGGCAATTGGAATTACATGTTCAGTCAGGGGAATAATCATTATATTGTGGAGAATCCTTGAAAATCGTAAACTACCTCAAGAAGATATGGATTCCTTAATGACCGCAACAGCTGAATAATCGCTAAAATGCACTTACTGATCAATAAGTGCATTTTTTCATTCATTTTACGCCAAACAGCAATTTTTCGTAAGTTGGAAAAGGCCAATATTTTTCAGCAGTACAATTTTCTGCTTCATCGCATTTCAATCTTAATTGACTCATTATCTTTAATACATGGTCTCTGATATAATTCGCTGATTCAGTGATATCTTCAATTTCTGTTACTTTTTTTAGTTCGATCTCAAGTGATTCTGTTTCCTCATTGATCGCATCCAGTAAATCAGTAAGTTTATTGATCAGTTTAATTTCATATTCACATTTTACTGCAGCTAACACTTTTTGTCTGTTTTTTACAGTAAATAGTAAATCTGAAATGTAGTTATCAATGGCAGGCATGATTTCTTTTCGTGACATATCTACCATAGTAAGTCCTTCGATATTAACTGTCTTACAATAATTTTCCATTAGAATTTCATAACGAGATCTTATTTCAGTTTCACTTAGAATTTTAAGTGATGAAAGCATATCTATATTTTTTTGTTCTAAATAATACGGTATACAATCCGGTGTCGTTCTTAGATCTAACAAACCTCTAATTTGTGTTGCTTCCTTTACCCATTCATCATTATATCCATTCCCATTAAAAATAATTCGTTTATGATCCTTGATCGTTTTTCTAATCATTTCATGGAGTGTAGTTTCAAAATTTTCAGCATTTTCTAAACGATCTGCATAGATTTTTAATGACTGGGCAACAGCTGCATTGATCATAATATTGGCACAGGCAATACTGTCTGAAGATCCAACCATTCTAAACTCGAATTTATTACCTGTATAGGCAAATGGAGAAGTACGATTGCGGTCAGTTGTATCACGTACAAACTTAGGAAGAACACTCACTCCTAGTTTCATTTGTGTTTTTTCCGTACCATTGTAAGGAATGTCGTTTTCGATTGCATTTAAAATTTCATTCAATTCATCTCCTAAAAACATGGATATAATCGCAGGAGGAGCTTCACTTGAACCAAGACGATGATCATTTCCGGCAGAAGCTACTGATAAGCGAAGTAAGTCTTGATAATCATCAACTGCTTTAATTACTGCACACAATACAAGTAAAAATTGGGCATTTTCATAAGGAGTTTCACCTGGAGTCAATAGATTAAAACCATTGTCTGTATTGATGGACCAGTTGTTGTGTTTTCCACTTCCATTCACTCCCGCAAATGGTTTTTCATGTAAAAGACAAACCATATTATGATTAGACGCTACTTTTTGCATAATTTCCATCATCAATTGATTTTGATCTGTCGCAATGTTTGTCGTTGTATAAATAGAAGCTAATTCATGTTGAGAAGGGGCAACTTCATTGTGTTCCGTTTTTGCGTAAATACCTAGTTTCCATAATTCTACATCTAATTCTTCCATGAAAGCCGCTACTCGAGGTTTGATTGCCCCATAATAATGGTCATCCATTTCTTGTCCCTTAGGAGGCTTTGATCCGAATAGAGTTCTACCCGTAAATGTTAGATCTTTGCGTTGTTTAAATAAATCTTTATCAATTAAAAAGTATTCCTGCTCAGCACCAACAGAAGTATGCACATGTTTAGTTTCTGTATTTCCAAATAGTCTTAAAATACGAAGTGCTTGTTTATTGATTGCCTGCATTGAACGCAGTAATGGTGTTTTTTTGTCTAATGCCTGTGTTCCATAGGAACAAAAAGCTGTTGGAATACATAATGTTTTTCCTTTGATAAAAGCGTAGGATGTTGGATCCCAGGCAGTGTAACCACGAGCTTCAAATGTTGCGCGTAATCCACCTGATGGAAATGAAGAAGCATCTGATTCACCTTTGATCAATTCCTTACCTGAAAATTCTAAAATGACTCCTCCATCATTTGATGGGATAATAAAGCTGTCATGTTTTTCAGCGGTGATTCCGGTCATCGGTTGAAACCAATGAGTGAAGTGTGTTGCCCCTTTGGATACTGCCCAGTCTTTCATGGCATTGGCTACTTCACTTGCCACTTTTTCATCAAGTTTTGCGCCTTCGTTGATTGTTTTCTTTAAAGATTGATAGATATCTTCAGATAAAGCCTTTTTCATTACTCGATCATCAAATACCATACTGCCGAAATAATCCACTACTGTGCTCATAAAACTCCTCCTTAAATGAAAACAGGGTAATGAGTTGGAAAGAAAATCTCCATGACATCATTGCCCTGTTAATTAAATTAATTGATAAAGGTATAGTAGAGGTTCATCATATCATTCACCTTTTCCCTTATGACAAATAATATACACTATTCTAATTCGATTTACAAATATTTTTATTCATATCTTAATGCATCGATCGGATTCATTCCAGCTGCTTTGTTGGCAGGGTAGTAACCGAAGAATAATCCGATAGTCATAGAGAATGCTGCTGCAAGTAAGCAAGTTGATATTGATGCTTGCACAGGGGTACCAATGAGTGAAGCTCCTATCATTCCAAGTCCAATTCCTAGGGCAATTCCGATGATCCCTCCAATAAGACAAATAATCATTGCCTCAATAATGAATTGCATCCTGATTTCATTGCGAGTAGCTCCTATTGCGATACGTGTTCCGATTTCTTTTGTCCGTTCGGTAATGGATACCATCATGATATTCATGACTCCGATACCACCTACTAAAAGTGATATTGCCGCTACTGCTGCGATAGCTAACTCAATTGTATCAAGCATACTTGTCAATGTTTCTAACATACTTTCCATACTCAAAACACTGATACCATAATTATCATTTCGAGAATAGTATTTATCAAAAAATTGAGTCACTTTTGTGGTGAATTCATCAGGATCAATTCCCGTCTTAGTAATAACCGTAAAACTTGATACTCCTTTAGAATTCGTTATTTGATGGGAGGTGGAAAGCGGAATATAAATATCCGTTGAAATATCTTTATCCGAAGAAGATGAGCTAAACATACTGTTTGCCTGGTATTCATATACACCAATGATCGTATAAACTCCTGTATGTTTATTCGCTGTTACTGTAATTTGTGTACCTATTGGGTTTTCCAAGCCCAATTGATCAACTAGTTTATCACTTACGACCGCTACTTTCTTTTCTAACTCTTCCTCATGTTGAGACACAAGCCTTCCTTCTTTGATAGTGATGGTGTTTGCATTGTAATAACCACTGCTTACTCCTAACAAGCTGAAGTTTGCGTAATTTCTACCTTGGGTTATTTGACCACTACCCACCGAATCAGATAAACTAATTGCGGAAATTTGATCACCTAAAGTATTTTGAAAATCTTCTAACATTGCTTCAGAAATTAAATCTTTAGCGGAAATACTGTTATAAGACATACTATACGATCTTCCTTCACTTTTTTTAGATTGTAGAGAAATCGTAACATTGTTTGCACCTAGACTTTGCATACTACTTGAAATTGATCCAGTTAAAGAATCTCCTAAAGTCATGATCGCTATAACTGATCCAATTCCAATGACAATTCCAAGCATCGTAAGTAAAGCTCTCATTTTATTAGCTAAAATACTAGAAAAGGCTAAAGAGATATTTTCAAACATTTTCATTAGATATCCCTCCTTTTAGAACCTGATCTTTCACCTACGATTACCCCATCTTTTAAGGTAATGATTCGCTGTGTTTCTTCCGCTAATTCTTGACTATGAGTAATCAAAACAACTGTACTTCCTTGTTTATGAAGCTCATGAAATAAATCCATTACCATTCTGCCCGTTTTTGAATCTAATGCTCCTGTAGGTTCATCAGCGAGTAGGATCGATGGGTTGTTTGCCATCGCTCTTGCGATCGCTATTCTTTGTTTCTGACCACCACTCAACTCATTAGGCAGATGATGAGCACGATCCTGCATATCAACGAGTTCTAATAGTTCTGCTGAGCGTTTTTTTCTTTCTGCCATCGGTAACCCTGCATACAACATCGGTAACTCAACATTTTTAATTGCATTAGTTCTCCCAATCAAATTGAATGTTTGGAATACAAATCCAATTTCAGCATTTCTTATATGAGCAAGTTCATCTGCCGTCTGTTCATTGATATCGATTCCATTTAATGAGTAGGTTCCTTCAGTTGGTTTATCTAGTGCGCCAATTATATTCATGATCGTTGATTTTCCTGATCCTGATTCTCCAACGATCGCTATGAATTCTCCTTGATATACTTCTAAATCAATACCATGCAATACTTCAAGTTCATTAGGTAACCCAATATAATAACTCTTTTTGATCCCTTTCATTTCGATAATGGGCTTCATTATTCAGGTCTCCCCATACCGAAGGTAATTATTCCATTATTTGATTGAACATTTCTGCTGTCAGGATCAGCTAAAATCTGCATTCCATCGACAAGTTCAGGCGAAGCAATTTCAATATAATAATCTGTTTCCATACCTGTCGTCACTTCGATTTCTTTTCTTAGTTCACCATCCATTGTCACGATCACAGTTTTTCCACTAGCATTAGTAATTACTGCATCATAAGGAACCGCAAAGACATTTTTCTTTGAATTAACTATAATATTCGCTGTGCTATTCATTCCGATAGCTAGATCCTTAATATCAGATGTGATCGATACAGTCACTGTAAAGTTTCCACTTGTATCTGTTACTTTTGCAGATATTTCCTTGATCGTACCAGTCCATATTTCTTTACTGAAAGCATCCACTTCAACACGTACAGTCATCCCTTTTTCAAGGTTCACTGCATCATAATCTGGCACAGAGATTGAAACTTCTAAGTTTGTCATATCCTCAATAGTAAATAATGAAGTTGTCGACTTTTGCCCCACTTTTGCATTCACCGATGTAACTGTTCCACTGATCGGAGCTTTGATGGTCGCTTTCTCTTTTTCTTTTAAGTATGTTTCTAATTGCGTTTCATAAGTTGAAGCACTGCTTTTCAAGTTCATTGTGTCAATAGAATCCTGATAAGATTGGATAGTACTAGAATCTCTACGCCATTGATCTTCCTGCGCTTCATATGCAGTATTATAGGCTTTCAGTGCCGTTTCATAACTTGCTTTTGCAGCCGCATAGAATATATCATAGTTACTGTTGTAGTAATTTTCGTAATTGACCTTAGCTAAATCATACTCTGCTTGTGCAGTATCCACAGCTGTTTGTGCTAAGTTTTTTGCATCTTGGGCAAAAGTTAGATTGTCACTTAATGCAGCATAATCAGAATCTGCTGCCGTCTTTCCTACAAGTGCATTACTCGCATCATTTAGTTCACTAACTCTCGCATCTAAATTAGCCTTTTCATTTTCTAACGATGCTTGTTTAGTATCGAGTATATTTTTTTCTGCTGATTTGTTTATTTCTGATATTGCCGCTGCATTATAGTCAGAATTTAACTTTTTCAGTTCTTCCTCAGTAGTAACTACACTTGGATGCAATTTGTCATAATTACGTTGTCGATCATCTTTCGCATCAGTTAATTTTCTTTCAGTTTGACTAAGTGATAAGGCATCACTTTTTTTAGCTTCCTCAATACTATTTCTTGTCTTTGCGATATTGTCATCGATCTCTGTCGTATCCATGATCGCAAGAATCTGATCTTTCGTCACTTCTTCACCCAAAACTACTTTTATTGAACTCACATTCGTTGAAAGAGTTGTAGTAACTTCCATTGATGTTGCACTTTTTAAAGTTCCAGTTCCCGTAACGATCTCTTCTAGATCCATTTTAACTACTTCAGTCATTGCAGTTTGATTCATTAAACTTTCAAGTTGCTTAGATGCTGAACTCAATAAATTTTGTACAACCAATACTACAATCAATACAATTACTATTATTGTAGTAAAAATCTTATGTTTTTTCATATAATTCAAACAATTCTTTATAATTTTCATAACTATTCATCTCCTCATGTATTAACACATTAACACAATAACACATAAAAATAAACTGAAAATAAACTTTTTTATAGAATATTAATCTTACTTGACATTGAGCTAAACAAAAAGGATATAATTAAGCTATTAAACGGGAGGAACGACAATGATTACTGTAACATTGGGAAATACGGGAATATCCGTAAACAAAAATGGCTTTGGTGCATTACCTGTACAACGTGCCAACAAAGAGGATTCTAAAATCATATTACAAAAAGCTTACCATGCGGGAATCAATTTTTTTGATACTGCTAGAGCTTATAGTGATAGTGAAGAAAAAATAGGTTTAGCACTTAGCGATGTGCGAGAAAATATTTTTATCGCATCAAAAACAATGGCTAAAAACGTTGACCAGTTTTGGAAAGATCTAGATACAAGTCTAAAAAACCTAAATACTGATTATATTGATATCTATCAATTTCATACACCACCATTTTGTCCGAAACCAAATGATGGTACTGGGCTATACGAAGCAATGTTGCAGGCAAAGACTGAAGGAAAGATCAAACACATTGGAATCACTAATCATCGCTTAGATGTAGCTATTGAAGCTGTGAACAGTGGCCTCTATGAAACTTTGCAATTTCCATTTAGTTATCTTTCTGCAGAGCGTGATATTGAACTAGTGCAGCTTTGTAAACAAAGAAATGTCGGATTTATTGCGATGAAAGGATTATCTGGCGGATTGATCAATCGATCTGATGCAGCCTATGCTTGGATTGACCAATATGATCACGTTTTACCGATTTGGGGTATACAAAAAGAAAATGAACTGAATGAGTTCATTAGTTATATTGACAATCCACCAATTTATAATGAAGAGTTAAAGAAGTTAATTGAACATGATCGCCTTGAACTTGCAGGCAATTTTTGCCGTTCATGTGGATATTGTATGCCTTGTCCAATGGGTATTCAAATCAATCAATGTGCTCGTATGTCCCAACTTATTCGTCGTAGTCCTTCTGCAAATTGGTTAAGTGAATCCAGCCAAGAAATGATGATGAAAATCAAAAACTGTATCGAATGTGGACAATGCAAAACAAGATGCCCTTATGAATTAGATACTCCTGAACTATTAAAAACCAATTTAATAGACTATGAGAATATACTTTCGGGAAAAACAAAAATTTAAATTAAAAAAGCAGCTATAGCAGAGAGGTAGCTGCTTTCTTGCATTAAAGGCAGATATACTTAAATCGATAGCTATAAGATAAATCACCCTCTTCAAAACTCAACAACACTACAAATATTTTATCTTTTTCATAAGGGAGTTCTTTTACTACTTGTCCATCAACTGTAACTACATATTGACTGTATGATTTTAAACTTGTGGATTTAAGATCATCTTCAGTTAAAGAACGTAGAAACTCATCATCCTCTTGAACTTCTGTAGTTAGGCTAATGTAGTTATCTTCATAAGTATATAAAGACGCTTCCATTATTACTGATTCATTTAGTTCGATCCAAAAATCTGCCTTTAGTTTTGATGTAATAAGGCTCATTGATCCTACACTTAATAATTGATAATCATTTGTTGAAATAAGTTCATCATCTTTATAGATATAAATATCATCTTCAAATTTAAAAACAAATTGTTTTAAATCATCTTCAACTACATACTGAAGAAAATATCCTCCTGCACCATGTGTTCGAATACCATCTTCTAAATATGCCATTTTTCTTAATTCTTCTAATACTTGATTCGCAGTTTCTGCTTGTTTAAACTCAAAATTGTGTAAAGTTCCATAAGTTTGAAAAGTAACATTTTGAAGTACTGCATTTTCAGTAATAATAGAAGATAAATATTTCTGTTCCTGATAAAGTAACTTCTTTATGTCTGGATGATTTTCTAAAAGTTTATCCCAGTTCACAATTTCATAATTCCAATTATTTATTGCCACTTCACCATTTTCATAAAAAATGTATTTCTCTGTATCTTTTCGATCTTGAGTGTTTTCGTAAGTTATTTCAAAACGGATAAGCTCTGGTTTAATAATTTCTTGATCCTTTGAATGAAGTTGTAGTTCGCTGACAAAAGAGCTAATTAGAAAAGGATCCATTTTACCGCAACTTTCACCATAACAAACAACGGCTTGTTGAGCTCTTTTGAAATCAAATTCAATTAATCCATTTGAGATGATTTTCACCAACTCTCTGCTTTCTGCAAAGCCACAGCTTTGAATTACTCCTTTTTCTAGTTCATAGTATAAATAAGTAAGTGTATTTTCATTTTTCTCAGTTCTAGCTTGATATGCATAGATAGCAGTATCATTATTATAGTTTCGGTAGTCTAATCCCAAATTCATTAATAAATCCGCTTCTTCTTTTAAGTCAATTCCAAGCTGGTCCCTACTCCATGAAGCGTCAGATTTAAAACCAACAATAGTATCTTGTGAATCAGTATAGAATATTGTTGCATAAACCTGATATGCTGAAATTCCAGATTCAGTTTTCATTAAAGTCGGTTCAATCGAATAATGATCTGTAATTTTGCTTAAACTATCTCCGATACATACATTATTGATGCATGCATTGCTAGGTCTTGCGACTAAATTATAGCCACAGCGTTCGTAGAGTGCTAACTCTACAGGATACGATAATCTAAATTCTAGTTTCTCTTCGAAGTCACTTCGTACAAACTTATGGGTATCTCCCGACCCTGTCATCAGAATTTCATTGCATTCAGGTAAACTATAAAACAACAAATAGGCATTATTTTCAAGCATTTGATCTCTAAAGACAAAATTAGTAAAACAAACTATAGAACCTGTATCATATTCAATAGACAGTACTTTATTTGTTTCATCATAATTGTGAGAATCATATTTAATAAATGTTCCATTTGTAGGTAATGCTTTAATAATTTTAGTCAGTTCTTTTCCTTCAAGAATGTCTTCAAATAGTTTCGTTGTATATCCCCAATTGCTCATTAGATCATAACACCATAAATCGCTATAACTTGTTGTTTCAACTGATGGATCTGTATTTTCTGTTGGTTTTTTAAACACTGATGGCCATATAAAACATCCCACAATTAATGCAACTATCAATAGTGATGTCACAAGGTACATTGCTTTCTTATTTTCTTTTTTAGCGATTTTTAAGATTCGATCTTTAACTTCTTTTTTCGATCCTGTCATCGCTGTAGTTAATGAATGGACAGACGATTGTTCAATTTGTAACATGCTTATGATCGTATTTCCATATTCAATTTTATTTTGCTTAGATAAATTTTGGATTATTGCATGATCACAAGCCAACTCGCAGTCTTTGTTGATTTCTTTTTGAATCAAATAAATAATAGGATTAAAGAAATGAATCCATGATACGATCATCGCAAACCATTTAATAATCAAATCATGATTCTTTTGATGCCTGCATTCATGAAGTAATATATAATTCCATTGTTCTAGTGTATGTTCACTGATCGGCAAGTAAATGGTAGGTTTAAAGAGTCCGATTAAAATTGCACTCTTAATTTGATCAGAAAAATATATTTGCATTATTGATCTAATATTTTGTTTCTGTTGAATATCTTTAAAAAGTTTTTTGAGTTCTCCATCACATTCAATCCGTGATTTCTTCAATTCATTTTTATATTTGAAATAAGCGCCTAATTTCCAAAGCATACAAATTAATGCTCCTGTTACCCAAATCATAAATATAAAATCACTCATTTGAAAGGTAATCTTTTTTGGTTGAACCGCTAAAACTTCATTTGATAAATTGGTATGTGGACTATCATTGATTTCAAAAACACTTGTTTCTAAATTTCTATTTATAGTTGGATATACTCTATCTTGATAAAGATTCGTTATTGGTCGTGTAGGAACATCAGTAGTTTTTGAAATTGTTGGTATTTGAAATGGAAAAATAAAAAACAACAATACAATCATCCAAACCTTAGTTTGAATATTAAGATTTAAATGCTTATGAAACAGGTTCTTCAATATTAAATGCAACAAACTAATTCCACTTCCTACTAAAGTGAGTTGAATGAGCATTTCTATTATATTTTTTGCCATCCTCTGTCCCTCCTTTTACATTTCGTTGAGCAATTCTTTTAATTCATCGATTTCTTTTTCGGTAAAACCATCTTCACTACATAATGCCGCTACAAAACTATTCATTTTATTGCCATGAATTTTTTTTACGAATGCTTTGGTTTCACTGATTTTATACTGATTTTCATCAACTAAAGCAGTATAGTAATAAGACTTTCCTCTTTTTTCAACGGATATGGTTTTCTTTTCTACCATTCGACTTAAAAGTGTAGATACAGTTGTCCTTTGCCACACAATATCTTCAGGCAATTTAGTTAATATTTCATTCGAAGAAATTTCACCATTAGACTCCCAAATTATTTTCAATAAAACTAGTTCAGAATCTGATATCGTAATATTCATATAAATTCTCCATTCGACTACATAAGTAGTCTTTACAACTTAATACTGCACGCGTAGTCGGGTGTTGTCAACAACAAAAAAAGATGTTTATATTTTATAAATCAACTAAACATCTTTTTACGTATCTAATTTAATGTTTCTTTTACCGCTTCAATAAATTTAACCGGATCAATAATATTATTACCATTGACTTCGGTACCATTTGTAATTAAAAGCTCTACCATTTCATCCGCCGAAAGATTCGGATTGACTTGCCATCCCAATGCAAGTACTCCTGCAGTATAGGGAATAGCCCAACTTCTACCACCTGTTCCGTTATAGTCATAAGCTTGTTTACCTCTTTCATGCTCTGCAGCGATTGTTCTGTATGAGCATGGCACTACTAATTTCGGTTGAGCTATCAATGTATCGTTTTCCGGATTAGTTGGAAATCCAAACTTACATTTTGAGATGTCATCTTTATCTAATGGATCACAATAACCTGGCATTACAAATCCAGTTTCTAAATCCGACCTACAGTCTAACACTAATATTCCTTCATTCTTTGCTGCTAAAACAGCTTCATCCCACATCTCTAAATTAACTTTAAAATTAGAACCTTTTCCAGATGGAGAAAAAGAAACAGAAACGACACGAATTTTATCTTTATCATCTAATTTCTTGTTTTCTTCAATGATCCAGTATAATGCATCCGCAAAATATTTACTGTCTTCTGTTGCCTGTGGAATCATGGCATAATACACTTTTGCATCAGGTGCTACTCCTAAGCTTTTGCCAACCAAAAGACTTGTAACCCCAGGACCATGCATTGATGGCGAATGATTTGGATTTATTCCTGCATCATACAGTTTAGCTATTTTACCTTCAAACTCAGGATGGTCGACAAACAAATCTTGATCAATAATTGCGACATTTACTCCTTTGCCTGTAACTCCTTGCGCATGCAAGGTTCGAATATTTAAACCTGGGTCTTTTCCCATTTCTATAATTGTCGTCTGTAACTCTTCATTCCCTTTAAATACAATTTCATCCCGAAAGGAATAAGTAATAATATCTTCTGACTTATATTCATTTTCTTCATATACTTTTTTATATATTCTACTATTTGTTGAATAAATAAGATTGCTAAAAGGAGTTAAATTAACAGGCTTGCTTGTTTCAACAGGTTTTTTTGTTTCTTGGCACCCTGTCAACATTGTTGCAATTAATGCATACATTAAAATTTTTATCTTCATAAAAGATATCCTTTCACCTTTAATTACTCAAGTGTTTTATTTATTGCTTCAATGAACTTCACTGGATCGATTATGTTACTTCCATCATTTGCTGTAGTACATGTTTCAAATAATATTTCAATCATTTCATCAGAGGAGAGATTTGGATTAAGTTGCCAGCCCAGTGCTAGAACACCTGCAGCATAAGGAATTCCCCAACTTAAACCTCCTTTCCCAGTATATTGATAAGAACAATCTCCTAAATCATATTCTTCTGCCACCGTTCTATAAGAAGTTGGTACTCCAATATATTGATTAGAGATCACTTGGTGTGATTGTGGAGTTCCGCCTTTTACAAGTGCGACATCATCAGGATTTGATGGATCATAGAATGCTTGATATATTATTCCTGTAGTATCATCTAACCGACAATCAAGCACAAGAATTCCTTCATTTTGAGCTGCCAATACAGCCTCATCCCATGATTCAAGATTTGTAGTAAATGGTGATCCTTGGCCTGAAGGTGCTCCTGAAACAGAAACAACATGTATTTTTTCATTTGCAGGTAATTTTTTATTTTCGTCAATGACCCAATATAATGCATCTGCAAAATATTGAGAATCTGCTTTCCAAGAAGGAGCCGCAGCATAATATACATTTGCATCCGGCGCTACTCCGTTAGTCTCTCCCACAAGTATACTGGTTACAGCTGGTCCATGCATTGATCCTCTGTTTTCACTTTGTTCACAACCTGTATCATAATACTTAACGATTTTACCCTCAAATTCTGGATGATCCAAGAGCATATTCTGATCGATAATTGCAACATTAACACCTTTTCCAGTGATTCCTAGGGCATGAAGCGAACGAACTCCTAGTCCTGGATTTTTACCATTTTCCATTATTTGCTTCTGTTGATCCTCATAACCTTTTAATATCGTTTTTTCATTGAATGTATAAGTAATGATATCTTCTTGTATAATTTCATCTTTTTCATAAACCTTTTTAAAACCTGCATATTCAATATATCTTAAGTCACTAAATGGCTTCACAACTTCAACAGAACTGACTGTTTCTACAGGTTCAACCACTTCATCCTTATTTGCACAACCTGATAAAGCTACAGTTAAAATAACCATAATTAATAATATTCTTTTTTTCATATTTTACTATCCTTTCTCGCTGGTTAGCTTATAACTTTATTTAACAGTTTTCTTAACACTTTCGATAAATTTCACTGGATCAATCATATTACTTCCACTAATTATCGTTCCATTACTAATTAATAATGAAACCATTTCATTACCGCTTAATTCTGGATTTACTTGCCATCCAAGTGCCAATACACCTGCAACATAAGGAATCCCCCAACTCATACCACCTTCTCCATAATATACATAGTCATAACTATATTTATTTGTCGAATTAATTAAAGGATTCAAGCTGACATGTGCTAGTGTCCTATTGGATACTTGCACCCCTATTCTCGGTCTTGATATAGCCACTTGAGAGGATATCAAATCTCTCCATCCAGGCTTGCATTTTGAAATATCATCTAAATCTAGTGGATCACAGAACATGGGAGAAAACCTATCATCTTTGCAGTCTAATACCAGTATTCCTTCCAACTCAGCTTCATATTTAGCTGCTTCCCATAAATCATATTTATCCTTATCTTCATTCGAATTTTGTGGAGAGAATGAAACGGAAACAACACGAATTTTATCTTTATCAGAAAGTATCTTGTTTTCTTCAATGATCCAATTAAGGCATTCCGCAAAAACAGCACCATTAGTTTCTCCCTGTGGAAGCGATGCAAAGTAAATTTTTGCATCTGGGGCTACGCCAACAGTTTCACCTGCAAGTATGCTTGAAATTGCAGCTGCATGCATTGAAGGCGGAAAGATATTGTCATCATCTTTATCAATGATATCAAACACCTTCACAATCTTACCTGCATATTCAGGATGATCCAACACGATGTCTTGATCTATAATCGCAACATTGACACCTTTTCCAGTGATTCCTTGTTCATGCAGAGTATTAATCCCCAATCCAGGATTTTTCCCGCTTTCTAGTAACTGACTTTGTAAATCTTCACTGCCTTTAAAAATTTGATTATCTTTAAATGAATAAGTATCAATGTCATCTTTAATGTATTCATTTTCTTCAAACACTAATTTCGCGTTAAAACAAATTTCATCATATCTTTTTAATACTTCGACTTCTGTTGATTCTTTCGATACTTCTTTTGTATTGCACCCCAAAAGGGTCATTGAAAACACTATTGAAATCAATAGTTTATTTTTAGTTTTCATAGGTTAACCTTTCTAACTAGTTTATCGACTAGTTCTTTAATTCATTGACTATTTGCATGTATATATAAATTTGTATGTAATAACTACTTGATAGAAATCTGAAACTACTTTGATTTCATAAGTTGCGCCTTTTTTATAAGGAAAGCTTTTAATCTCTTTATCATTGTAGAAATACTTTATTTCACTTCTACTGAAATCATGATTATCCAATTCTTCCTTACTCAACTCATTTTGGAAGAATTCATTTATCAAAATTTGATCAACCAATGATTCAATCTTAATGTCATCATTTTCAAATATTTCAATTTGTGCGTTCATCGATACATCTTTTTGAGTACTAATATTTCCACCATAACCTGTTTCATAAAGAGAGCTAGCTAGATTAAAAAGTTGAGGAGCTAGTACTTGAGCATCATAAGAAGTAATAGCTTTTCCATCTACTACAACTTGTAAACTACTACCATTATTGTTGATAATTACTCTATGTGCATTATCTTCAATCACAAACCTGGTGTGAAATCCATCTTCAAAAGTTTGAGGCAAGCCATGTTCCAAGTAAGGGACATTCTTGAGTTCTTCTAAGATTTCACTTGCGGTGTTTGGATTTTTGAGAGTTATTTGATATCCTATTTTTTCTTCCATGATTGTAGTAATTTGATGTAATGTTGCATCATCACTTAAAAAATCCGAAAGATTTGCAGGTTGTTGATCAAACACTTTAGCAAGTTGCCAATTTTTTTGAAGAGCTGATTCCATATTGGTTATTTGAAAAATTTCCTTGTCGATTTCAATTAAATCATTTTCATAGAACTTAACTTTTTTTACTACTTCGAAATCGCTAAATTTATATGATAAATTATTATATTCGTACAATAAATTAATATGAAATAGTTCTTTTTCATTTTCAAGTTTTGCAGGTATTAAATCGATATCACTGGCAAAATCAGTATAATAAGTCGAATCCAAACTACCACAGTTTCCTCCAACACATAATTCTGCACAACAAATTTTTGAACTCAAAGGAATCGTAATATCATTTTTGGTGACTGTATTAATCAAATTCACATCTGATATAAACCCTCCAAAATCAATATTATCTTGAGTTAAAATGAAATAAAGATATAATTCTTCTTCTCCATAAATTGTATAAAGCATAGCTCTTTTATCTTTATTTGTGACAAGATAATCTGCTTTACCTAATCTAGTTTCAATATCTTGACGAGTATTCAAATCTGCATAGAATGGCATGATGAAATTATTTTTACCTTGAACTATTTCTTTAGAAGCTACAACTTTATTTGATTTATCGGTATAGACAAGTAAAGAATCATTTTCTTTTTGTTGATAAATTTCATATTTTAAATATTTTGAAATAAAACTAAAATTTCTATCATCGATTTGATTACCTATAAAACTTGAACTAGTATAATTTAAATTGCTACGCAGTTTCAAATTTTGAGCGCATGTTTCATAAATTGAATAAATATTCATATTGTTGCGTAAGGATGCTTTAAATTCATTCCGTAAAAATCGAAACTTTTCTCCAATTCCAGCCATAACAATTTCATTGCATTCACTGATATTCGCAAATAAAATGAACGCATTATTTTCTAACATTTGTTCAATAAATGGATGTGGTGCAAAATCCACAAATGAAGTTGAATCATAATTTATCGTTAGTATAGATTTATCTTCATTGTATACATAAGATTCATAATTCAAGAAAAAACCTGTTGTAGGTAAAATCGCTATAGCTTCATTAGGATCATAAACTAATTGTATAAATAATTCATCCGTGTATCCCCATGCATCCATAAGCTCATGATAAGTACTGGAATTTAACATTTCTTCAATCGAAACTTTTTCATCAACTTGTGCTGACACATTTGGTTTCTTAATAACGGAAGGCCAGAGAAGACAACCAAGCAAAATAGAAGCACACATCAGCGCTGTAGCAATGATCATCTTTTTTCTGTTTTTACTTTCAGATATTTTGATTATTCTTTCTTTTACTTCCTTTTTACTAGATGACATGGATGTAGTTAAAGCGTTTATCTTAGTGTTGCCTACACGAAGATTATCCAAAAGTGTGTTACCATATTCGATTCGATCATCTTCAGATAAGTTGCAAACTACTTCATAGTCACAGACAAGTTCACAATCATTGTTTATTTTCTTTTGAATGAAATAAACTAATGGATTAAAAAAATGAATCCAAGAAACAAACATGATTAACCATTTATAAATTAAATCATGATTTTTCTGATGAAACAATTCATGTCTAAGAATATAATTTAATGATTCCATGTCTATCTCTTTATTCGAAATGTATATAGTCGGTTGAATGACACCAATTAATATAGCTCCATAAACTTCATTTGAACTATATATTTTTATTGGTGATTTAATATTTAGTTCATTTTTTATATTCTCAAAAAGCCAATTAATTTCTTCATCACAATCAATTCGAGTACTTTTTAAACTTCTTTGATACTTGAAATATGAGTTCATTTGAAATAACCCGATTCCGACTGAAACAATAAGCCAAACGATAAAAAGAATATCCTTAGTATAAATTGATTTTGAACCTTCTATCGTATTTTCTTTAAATTCAGGTTCAGTAGCTGGATCTATTTCATACACAACTTCATCCAAAGTTTGTCTTAAGGGTTTATATACCTGTCTTTGATACATTTGTGTCAAAGGTTGCACCACTTGGTTTTGATTGGATATAAAGTTTGGCAACTGAATAGGAATCAGTAAAAACAACAATACGACAAGCCAAAGATAATAGCGAATCTTTAAATTCAAATATTTCTCTAATCGACTTCTTACAAGCATTATTAATAATCCAATTCCGCTTCCTACTAAAGTACATTGAATAAGCGTTTCAATAATATCTTTAGACATTATTTTCCTGCCTCCCTCCTGTTTTTAACAAGTAATTCTTTAAGCTGATTGATTTCTTCATCACTAAAAACTTCATCACTACATAAAGCAGCTGCAAAACTACTCAATTTGTTGCCATGAATCTTTTGAACAAATGCCTTTGTTTCATTGTTTTTATAATCTTCTTCATCAATTAAAGCAGTGTAATAATAATTTTTACCCTTTTTTACGCCAGAAATAGCCTTCTTATCAACTAGTCTGCTTAATAACGTTAATATTGTAGTCCTTTGCCACCCAATATCTTTGGGTAACAAAGCAATAATTTCATTTGATGTGATCGGTTCTTTCGATTGCCAAATAATTTGCATCAAAACTAATTCTGAATCTGGAATAGATGTGATCATAAACCCTCCTCAGTCTACTTTAGTAGTCTGTATATGTTATATACTACGATTGTAGACTATAAAAGTCAATCTTTTTTACTAATTATCTATATTTTTTTAGGTAAGCATCATTTTTCTTAGAATAATAAAGTAGGAGGATATTTTTATGTCGATTACTACAACAGAAAAAAATATTAAAAATTTGATTTACAATATTAGAGGTCAACAGGTCATGTTGGATTCTGATTTAGCAGAAATTTATGGTTATGACATCAAAAGATTAAATGAACAAGTCAAAAGAAATAGCGAACGTTTCCCATAAGATTTTATGTTTCAACTGACTTCTGAAGAGGTTCCGTTTTCTTTAAAGTCGCAATTTGCGACTTTAAACATTGAAGGAAATAAGCGAGGTATGCACATAAAGAAACTTCCCTTTGCATTTACAGAGGAAGGTATTTATATGTTAAGTACAGTACTTAAAGGAGAGCTTGCAGTATCACAAAGTATTATGATTATGCGTACATTCAAAGAAATGCGCCATTATATCGCAGAAAATAATAGCTTAGTCTCTCAAAGAGAATTTCAAAGGTTTTCAATACAAATGGAATCAAAAACTAATCAACTTCAAAGTAATATCGAAAAAATCATGGATAATTTTATTGAAGATGTACCCACAAAAGAAATCGTTATCTTAAACAATCACAAATTTGATGCCACGGAGGCTTATCAAAAAATCATAACTGACGCAAAGAAATCGATCATTATTATTGATGATTATATGAATATTGATACTTTGCGTTACTTTAAATCTAAAAAACCTAATGTTGAATTGATATTATTTACTGACAACAAAGGACACGGTAAAAACAAATTGACTAAAAAGGAGATCGATGACTTTAATAGTCAACTTGGTAAGATTATAATCAAAGAAAACGGAATAAGTCATGATCGGTTCATTATAACTGACTACAATACCGTAAATACAAAAGTGTATTTAAGTGGTACTTCTTTGAAAGATGCAGGAAACAAACTTTGCACAATAATTTTAATGAATGATTCTCATATGATATCTGAAATAATTGAGAAATTGCTTTGCGGAAATGATTTAATTCTAAAATAAAAGATGGATTTCTCCATCTTAATCTAAATCTGTACCATTTGATTCAATACATTTTTTATACCAATCAAAACTCTTCTTTTTATATCGGTTAAGTGTTCCTTCACCTTTATCATTCAAATCTGTGTAAACAAAACCATAACGTTTTTTCATTTCGCCAGTAGATGCAGATACAAGGTCAATGATTCCCCATGTTGTATATCCCAAGATTGGTACACCATCCTGATTGATCGCATCATTCATTGCATTGACATGAGCACGATGATAATCAATACGGTAATCATCTTCTACATAGAAGTTTTCATCTGGAGTATCCACTGCTCCAAGTCCGTTTTCAACGATGAATAATGGTTTTTGGTAACGGTCATAGATCACGTTACAAGTATAACGAAGTCCTAAGGCATCAATTTGCCATCCCCAGTCACTTGCCTTAAGATAAGGGTTTCTTACTCCACCATGTAGGTTTCCCTCAGTGGAATCTTGTCCAGGTTCAGTACTTACAACGCGACTCGAATAATAGGAGAAAGAAATAAAGTCCACTGGATATTGTTTTAAGATTTTCAAGTCACCTTCTTCCATAATTGGGTAACAATTCTTTGCTTCCATTTCCTTTAAAGCATAATTTGGATATTCACCACGACTTTGAACATCGACAAAGAAATAATTTTCACGGTCTGCTTCCATTGCTCCCCAAACATCTTCAGGTTTACAAGTATATGGGTAAGTAGCTCCAGCCGCCATCATACAACCAACTTGATTGTTTGGATCTACTTCCTTCGCGATTTTAGTCGCAAGTGAACTCGCAACTAATTGATGATGGGCACATTGATAAGTCGTTTTAACACGATCTTCTCCTTCCTGCCATATCACACCCGCTCCAAAGAATGGTGCATGCAACATCATATTGATTTCATTGAAAGTAAGCCAATATTTTACTAATCCCTTGTAGCGATTGAAAATCGCATGACATAAATTTTCATAGAATCCTACTAATTTACGGTTTCTCCAACCTCCATATTCAGTGATCAAATGCATTGGGCAATCGAAGTGAGTGATTGTCACTAGTGGTTCGATACCATATTTTCTACATTCTATAAATACGTTTTCATAGAACTTTAATCCTTCTTCATTTGGCGTTTCTTCATCTCCTTTTGGGAAAATACGTGACCACGCTAAACTTAAACGGAATGTCTTTAGTCCCATTTCTGCAAGTAATGCAATATCTTCTTTGTATCGGTGATAAAAATCAACACCCACTTGAGCAGGGTAACGATGTTGATCATCAAAATCAATCATTTTTATTTCACCACTCGCAACAAGCCAGCGATCTGGACCATATGGGGTAACATCTACATTCGCAAGACCTTTACCTCCTTCATTATATCCACCTTCATATTGGTTTGCGGCAGTTGCCCCACCCCATAAAAAATCTTTTGGAAAACTTGGTTTTGTCATAAATTTCTCCTTCTACATACATCTTTATTTTAGCATAGTTTCAAGAGTTTATAAGATTTCAATCTCATTTTGAAAAGTTTTTTTCAGTTGATCTAACAGAAAACAATATTCTTGGTTCGAATTCGAAAAATTATTTTCAAAATTTGAAAAGGCCTTGCATTACTCCCTATTAATTTGTCAAACTAACAGTGTGTTTCAAAATATCACAATATGCTTTATAATTAAAACAGGAGGAAATGAAATGACTAAAAACCCAATTAAAATTGTCACAATCGGAGGAGGAAGCAGTTATACTCCCGAACTAATGGAAGGGTTCATCAAAAGATATGATGAATGCCCAATCAAAGAAATTTGGTTAGTTGATATTGAAGCAGGAAAAGAAAAACTTGAAATTGTAGGAGCTATGGCTCAACGTATGTGGGATGCATCAGGTTATGATGTTAAGGTCCATTTAACTTTAAATAGAAGAGAAGCACTGAAGGATGCGGATTTTGTAACTACACAATTTCGTGTAGGATTTTTAAATGCCCGTATCAAAGATGAAAGAATTCCATTTTATTATGGTATGTTGGGACAAGAAACAAACGGAGCAGGAGGAATGTTTAAAGCTTTCAGAACGATTCCTGTAATCTTAAGCCTAATTGAAGACATGAAAGAGTTATGTCCAAATGCTTGGCTGATCAACTTTACAAATCCAGCTGGAATGATTACTGAAACAGTGATCAAACATGCAGGTTGGAAAAAATGCATTGGACTTTGTAATGTGCCTGTAGGATCACTTCTTTTGGAACCTGCAATCCTTGACAAAACACCAGAAGAGCTTAATTTCTATTTTGCCGGTTTAAATCATTTCCACTGGCATAAAATCTATGATAAACAAGGAAATAATTTAACTGATGAGTTCAACAAGCTATCCGCAACCAAACAAATTGGTCCTGCCAATATTCATTCAATGCCTTTCTTACAAGATCAATTGAATGTAATGCACTTGGTACCTTGTAGTTATCATCGTTATTACTATCTTCAAGATGAAATGTTGAAACACGGCCTTGAAGAATACAATACTGTCGGTTGTCGTGCTCAACAAGTGAAACAAACCGAAGATGAACTGTTCGAACTATATAAAGATCCAAATCTTGATCATAAACCTGAGCAACTCGCAAGACGTGGTGGTGCTCACTATAGTGATGCAGCTTGTGAATGCATCAATGCGATCTATAATGATAAACGCTCGATCATGGTTGTAAGCACACAAAATAATGGTGCAATTGAAGATTTACCATATGATTGTGCAGTTGAAATTTCCGCAATCATTGGATCAGATGGTGCACATCCAATCAACTGGGGTAAATTTGATTCTGCTGAAAGAGGTTGGGTTCA
This sequence comes from Holdemania sp., assembly GCA_031551965.1. Classification (GTDB taxonomy): domain Bacteria; phylum Bacillota_I; class Bacilli_A; order Erysipelotrichales; family Erysipelotrichaceae; genus CALVGQ01. The sequence continues at coordinate 63,395 of JAVBMW010000006.1, forward strand.
AGTTATGAAAGCCATGGAAGAATGTGTCATTAAAGCTGCGATCACTGGTGATTATGGATTGGCTTTACAGGCATTCATTCTAAACCCTCAAATTAGGGGTGGACAAGTCGCACAGGATTGTTTAAATGAACTACTAATCGCTCACAAAAACCACTTACCTCAATTCGCTTCTAAAATCAAAGAGTTAGAAGAAGCAGGTGTTGTGGTTCATGATGAAGTAGTACTAGATCTAATTCAAAAAGGTTTGTAGAAAAAATAAATCGTTGATTTCCAATAGGATTTCAACGATTTTTTATTATTTTGGATTTCTGTTTCCTGATGCATACTTTCCGGTTTCAATATCCAGAACAGGTCTTTGAGGCCCTATCAAAGAATGTTCATAGCGACAAATCCACGGTTCATCATTTATACCATCAATAGTATCATCTGATTTGATTGGAACATCATTTTCAAGCTGATAAATAGCAACATTGTATCCATGATTGATCAAATTGTCTGGTTCTAAATCATGATAATGATATTGGACATCTGGTATCCCTAGCACATGTAGTCCTAAAGTATCGATAACCATATCATTGGTACCTTCTATTTTAAAGAAACGAGCATTGACCCCAAACCACATAAAACGTGTGCATCCTTCATAAGGATTACTTCTTGCCTTTTCAGCAGTTAAAAGTTTTCCGCTTGCATCACTATAAACAGCAACACATTCCGGAAATAACTCTAGAGCAACATCCAACCAATCTGCAAGAATATCAGCTCGCTCTTTGGCTGGAAGTCCCATTGCCATGAAATCACCTATCATAATTTGATATGGGCAAGAATCCAATAGTTCTATTCCATCAGGGCAATCCCAAAACTGTGTTCTTGCGATTTCATCTCCATGCGGTTTTAATACCTTATCACACTCTGTGATCATAATTTGTGATGGTACTTGTTGACCTTCACTATAAGTAACTTTGTGATTCAATAAGGCAAAAATTTTCATTTTCTTGTCATCTGACACAACATCGATATCTTTGAAGCGTTCAGTCAATAATTTGTTTATTTTCTCTGAAGAAGGCATTTCGACTTTCTCTTTAAACAATAACCAAATCATAGACATTCCAAGATACTTCATTTCTTGCGATAATTCTTCATTAGCTTTATCTGACATCGTAATTTCTCCCTGTCTATTATTAATTATTATTTCTTTTCTCAATATCCATGATCATGTCAACTCGTGTTTGATGGCGACCACCTTGAAACTGGGCATCCAGCCAACTATCGACAATCATTTTTGCCATTTCGACACCGATTACACGTGCCCCAAAAGACAACATGTTGGTATTGTTGTGTTCTCTTGAAAGCTTTGCTGAATAGGGTTCACTGCATACTACACAACGAATTCCATTCACTTTATTGGCAGCTAAACTGATTCCAACTCCCGTTCCACAAATAACGATTCCTAAGTCAACTTCGTTAGCCATTACCGCATTCGCCACTGCTTCACCGGTAATGGGATAGTTAAAGCTGGTATGCTCATCTGTCCCATAATTAACAATTTCAAATCCTCTATTTTCTAAATGAGCTATGATCTCATTTTTCATTTCTACAGCAACATGATCATTCCCAATACCTATTTTCATTTAAATCACTCCATTTCTAAGACTATTTTAAACTATTTTGTTATGATAATACACCTTTTTGAATCATTATGTTAAAATTACTGGTGAGGTGCACTTATGATAAAAGCAATCGCATGTGATGTAGATGGAACATTTTTAAGAAATGATATGACTTATAATGTTGAACTATATAAAGAAATTTTAGATTTACTAGATAAAACTGGTGTCAAGCTTGTTTTTGCGACTGGAAATCAATACAATCAAGTCCAGCGTTATTTCGATAACTCTTTTCACTGTGCCGCAGAAAACGGAACGATTTTATTTTTAGACGGCAAACAATTTTCAGTTGATTGTTTAGATAAAGAAACAGTCACCAAAATTCTTGATATCACAAATAAACACACTGGATTCGCTACTCTATTATGTGGTACAAAATCAACTTACTTAGAGCATGTCAATGATGCAGTTTATGCAACTTTGAAAACTGGTTTTATGGATATTGAAATCGTTGATGATTTAAGAAAAATCGAAGACGATATCGTAAAAGTTACCTTATTTTTTGATGAAGGATTTAATTATGAAACTATCAATGCGATGTTTTATGAGCTGAAATGTTTCTGTAGTCCAACTACTTCCGGTTTTGGTTATGTAGATATTATGAAAAATGGATGTAATAAAGCGACTGGACTTGCAAAATTCAATGAATTATTCAATATAACATTTGATGATTGGATTGCATTTGGTGATAGTAATAATGATCTTCAAATGTTCAAGGCAATCAACAATAACTATGCAATGAAAAACGCAACCAACACCCTAAAAGATGAAGCAACTCATATTTTGGATCTCACTAATGATGAAGATGGCGCTTTGAAAAAAATTAAAGAATTATTAAAAAATGAAGCAAATCTCTAAGACTCGCTTCATTTTTTTACTATTTATTATGTACGCTGACTACTTTATATCCTTTGTCGGTTAAAACTTGTTTCATTTTGTCACCATTGTTACCATTCGCAAGCACAACTACTTCAATGCGGTCTGGTCTGTGGTAAACAGCTAAATTACTGATACTGATACTTTCATCTGAAAAACATTGACCAATTTTAGCCAATACACCCGGTTTATCTTCTTCAATTTCAATGACATACCGTTGACCTTCTCTATAGTATCCCATCAAATCAATGAAAGCTTCGAAGATATCATTTTGAGTGATGATTCCTACAACTTCATCTTTTTCAACGACTACTAAACAACCGATTGTATGTTTTCTCATCAATACTGCTGCTTCTTCTAATAAAGCATCAGGAGAAATAGTAATAACATTTTTGATCATTACCGCATCTACTTTGTTTTTAGATAATAAATAATTAAGTTCATGCATTGATAAACTTGTTGCCTTACTAGGGGTATGTTCCGCAATGGTTCCCTCAGTTACAAGTCCTACGAGTTTCTTACCTTCAACAATCGGAATACGGTGGAAATCACGATCCTGCATAATATCAAGTGCAGCACTGATCGATGTATCCTTGCTGATGCAATAGGGGTCTTTTGTCATCCAATCTTTTACATACATAATTATTATCCTCCTAAATAGGCTTTCTTTACTTGTTCACTGTCTGATAACTCTGCACCCGTTCCAGTAAGAACGATCTTACCATTTTCAAGTACATAACCACGATCAGCGATCCCTAATGCCATTTTAGCATTTTGTTCAACCAAAAGAACAGTAGTTCCTTGATTATTTATCTCTTTTATAATCGAAAAGATATCTTTTACAAGAAGTGGTGATAATCCCATACTTGGTTCATCCAACAAAAGCAGCTTAGGTCTAGCCATTAAAGCTCTTGCCATTGCCAACATTTGTTGTTCCCCACCAGATAGTGTCCCCGCCAATTGTTTCTTTCTTTCTTCTAAGCGTGGAAATTTTTTAAACATTTCTTCAATATCTTGATTCACTTCTTTATCTTTACGAAGATAAGCTCCCATCAGTAAGTTTTCATAAACACTCATATCAGGAAATATTCGCCTTCCCTCTGGTACTTGAGTAATTCCTGAAAGTACAATATCCTTGGCATTTTTCTTTGAGAAGAATTGACTTTCAAATTCAATTGATCCAGATGTTTGTTTGATTAGCCCACTGATCGTATGAAGAAGTGTTGTCTTTCCTGCACCATTCGCTCCAATTAGAGATACGATTTCACCCTTGTTTACTTCAAGACTTACATCTTTTAAAGCATGGATGACACCATAATGTACATTTAGTTGTTCAATTTTCAACATTAGATGTCCTCCCCAAGATAAGCTTCAATCACTCGCTTATTATTTTTAATTTCAACTGGTGTTCCTTTTGCGATAAGTTTACCATAATCAAGCACAAATATTTTTTCGCAAATCGACATTACTAGTGACATATCATGTTCTATCAATACGATCGTAAGATTATATTCTTCTTTAATTTGATGGATCAATTTTGTTAAGTCGGCAGTTTCTTGAGGATTCATCCCAGCAGCTGGTTCATCCAAAAATAATAATTTGGGATTCGTTGCCAAAGCACGAGCGATCTCAAGCTTACGTTGTTCCCCATAAGGTAAGTTTTTAGCAAGCTCATCTTTTTTACTCTCAAGTCCAACAACCTTCAACAATTCAACTGCTTTATCTTCAATAATCTTTTCTTCACGATAAAAAGAAGGAAGTCTTAAAATCGCAGCGATGGATCCATACTTAATATTCTTGTGCATTGCGATTTTTACATTATCGCTTACACTTAAGTTTTTAAATAGACGTATGTTTTGAAAGGTTCTAGCGATGCCTTGTTTAGTAATGATATATGGTTTCATACCACCAATATTTTTCATTTGACCATCGATTTCTAGTTCGATCGTTCCTTCACTTGGTTCGTAAACTCCTGTGATCAAGTTGAAAAATGTCGTTTTTCCAGCACCATTAGGCCCGATAAGTCCAACTAATTGGTTTTCCTCAATTTCAAGATTCACATTGGATACTGCAGTTAATCCACCAAAGCTCTTTGATAAAGAGGTAACTTTTAAAATACTCATGCCTGTTCCTCCTTCTTTCTTGAAAAGCGATTCAATAATTTAGAGAATGTAAATTCCTTAGTTCCAAGTAATCCTGTTGGTTTAAAAATCATGATACAAACTAATGCTAATCCATAAATGATTGTACGTACAGATGAAAATTGTTGTAGGAAAACATTTATGAAACTAATTACTGCAGATGAAATAAAGGAACCTGTAATGCTTCCCATTCCTCCGAAAACAACTAATACCAAAATATCGATCGATTTATTGAATGTAAACATGTCAGGTTTAATTACATAGAATGAAGCGGCATAAAGAGCTCCTGCAACACTGGCAATCATTGCCCCCAATACAAAAGCTGTTATTTTATACTTTGTCGTATTGATCCCCATGGATTCTGAAGCGATCTCATCTTCACGAATCGAAATACAGGCACGTCCTGGAGCACTTCTACCGAAGTTAACTATAATAATTGTACAAATCACAACCGCTAGGTAAATGAATTGCCAATCAATTATTTTGGGAAGCACCATACCGGCTGCACCATTTGTAATTTTCATATTTAAAATGATGATTCGAATAATTTCACCAAATCCAAGTGTTGCGATCGCTAAGTAATCTCCCTTTAAACGAAGAGTTGGTATTGCTACGATCAAAGCAATCAAAGCACTCAGTACGAGTCCTAATAATATTCCAAGGGCTAACCCTGGTAGTCCCTGTGCGAAGTTTTTAAGCACAACGCCTGTTGCATAAGCACCGATGATCATAAATCCAGCGTGACCTAGTGAGAATTGACCAGTAACTCCAATAATCAAATTCAAACTTATCGCTAAAATGATATTGATTCCGATTGTCATTATTACTGTTTGATAAACATTATTTAAGATCCCTAAAGAAATCAAAACACTAATAATTAGATATCCACCTAAAATCAAACCTAACCAACAAGCATTTATTTTATTAAAATATTGTTTCATGGCTTATACCTTTTCCTTTACATTTTTACCAAGAAGCCCTGCAGGCTTAATGACTAAAATCAAAATTAAAATGATATAAACTACTGCATCTTTGTATAATGATGACCAATATCCACTAACTAGAGTTTCAACGATTCCAATGAAGAAACCACCAAACATAGCCCCTGGAATAATTCCTATACCGCCAAATACTGCTGCAATAAACGCTTTTACCCCTGGTAACATTCCCATTAATGGATTGATCGAACCATAATAAATTCCAACTAAAACTCCTGCTGCCCCAGCGAGTGCTGAACCGATCGCAAAGGTCATTGAAATCGTCATATCAACATTGATCCCCATTAATCTTGCAGCATCTGTATCCACCGATACTGCACGCATCGCTCTACCGGTTTTTGTTTTCATAACGATAAATTGAAGTAACAACATAAGTAATATTGTCGTAATAAAAATAATGATTTGCTGAAATGAAATTCTGATATTCCCCAGCATAAAAACATTTGTAGGCAATACTGCTGGAAACATCTTTACTCCTGTTCCCATTACTTTTTGAGTACTTGCTTCTATAAAATAACTTACTCCGATCGCTGTGATAAGTGCTGTGATCCTTGTCGCATGACGAAGTGGTTTATAGGCGATTCTCTCGATAACGACTCCAATAATTGCACAACTCAGCATCGAAATAATCAAAGCCATAAAGAAATTCATTTTAAGTTGCGCTGTCAAAATAAATCCAATATAAGCACCCAACATATACACATCACCATGAGCGAAATTAATAAGCTTGATAATTCCATAAACCATCGTATAGCCCAATGCAATAAGTGCATAGATGCTCCCCAATGATAAACCATTAATTAACTGTTGAAAAAATTGATCCATATTCTGATCTCCCCCTAAAAATTGGAAAATAGGAGAAAGAAATTCTCTCTCCTAATTTTTCTATTCTATTTAATCATTAATCCATTTTAGGACTTACAGAAATAGCATCAGATTGAACACCATCAACTAGTTTAACAACTAGTACTGATTTAATAGGCGTATGAGCTTCATTGAATGAGAATGAACCAGTTACACCACTAAATTGAACATTTGCTAAAGCTTGTTGAATTTTAGTTGCATCATTTGAACCAGCAGCTTCAACAGCTTGAATTAGTAAGTTTGTAGCGTCATAAGCAAGTGCTGAGAACATATTAGGTTCTGTGTTATATTCTGCTTTGTAAGCATCAATAAATGCTTGTAATTCAGCAGAAGCGCCAACAGTTGTATAAGCCGTTGTAAAGTAAACATCATTTAGATTTGCAGCACCTGCAAGATCAATGAATGTTGTTGAATCAAATCCATCAGGTCCAACGATTGTAACATCGATACCTAATTCTTTAGCTTGTTTAATAATTAAACCAGCTTCATTGTAATAACCTGGAATATATAATAAGTCAAAATCAAGGCCTTTTAATTTAGTTAATACAGATGTAAAATCAGTATCCTTATCTTGATAACTTTCTTTCGCTACGATCGTACCGCCTAATTTTGTGAATTGATCTTCAAATGCTTTCATCAATCCTTTTGCATAATCACTAGAACTATCGCCGTAGATAACCGCTTTTGATTTTCCTAATGTATCAACACTGAATTGTGCCATTGCTGCACCTTGATAAGAATCTTCGAAGCATACGCGGAATACATGATCATAAACCGCACTATTTGAGTCATCTGGATTTGTAAGTGTTACATTGTTTGCCGTTGCTGAAGGTGATATAACTGATACTTTAGCATCATTCAAGATTTGATATGTAGCTGCACTTGCACCAGATGTTGCTGGTCCAACTACACCGACTACTTTATCCGCAACTAATTGTGCAGCAAGTGTAACTGCTTCAGTTGCATCTGAACGGTTATCATAAACTGCTGCCACATATTTTTCATTTCCCGCTTTTTCATTAGCTTGTTTAATAGCTAATTTAGAGCCATTAAGTTCTGCATTTCCATAATCCGCAACACCACCAGTTAATTCATAATGAAGTCCAACTTTATAGGAATCACTCTGGCCTTTGTCTGCAGAATTCGAACAGGCCATCATATTGAAAGCCATCATCGTGGTCACTGCAGCAACCACTACTTTTCTCATTGTTTTCATAATCTTTCTCCCTTGATTTTAATAGTAAAAGCACTATATTTTTATAGTGTCTTTATTATAACTAAAAACTTTCACAATTTCAACACATTTGTTACATTTTTTTCTGAAAGTATTTACATGAGAAATCTAATTAAAGGTGAGTCTCCTCACCAATGTTAATATTGCTCCGAAAAAAAGATATTACCCGCAACTCTTGGCGTCATTTTTAACGCAATCGCAATTTTTTGTGCAGTAGAAACTGAACAAGAATTCTTTTCATTTAATAATCTACTGATTGTGGATTTATCAACGCCAGATTTTGCCGATAATGAAATTACATTATATCCTTGTTTCGCTATGAGCTCTTTTAAGGCTTCAATGTCAATTTTCATAGGTACCCTTTCTAGTTGCTTTTGATAGTTATATTATAGTTATATTGTTTCATTTGTCAATAAAATCACTAATCACTAGCAAAATTAGTAATATTTAGGCATTTATTTTCAACAAAGAACCACAAAACCCTTGTACTAGCTTTCCAACTACCAATAATAAGATAATCGTTCCTATTCCAATCGTACCTTTCAACATAAATCCCAATGCAAGCGAAATTGTATCCAATCCCCAACGAACCACACTGTATTGTTTATCAAATTTATTCATTATGCAATAAATCAAAGCATCATAGGGAGATTTTCCGACATTTGCTTCAATTGATAATGAAATGCCAAAACTTAACACAATGACACCGACAACGAAACCGATCCACGAAACTTTATTCATAAGTTGCATACAGACCTCAATACCGATCGAAGTTATGAACGGACTGCTAAATGTCATGATCGTGACTAGTTTTTTATCAATGCAATAGCTTACTACAACCATTAAAAAGTAAAGAATATAGTTCACAAAACTAAAATTGAGATTTATTGTCTTCGATATTCCTTCTGCCAATACTGCTAAGGGATCCGATCCAAACCCTGATAAAACAGTTAATCCAATTCCGATCCCCAATAAAAATGATCCAATTATAAATATTATTTTACGCTTCATATCCATTTCCTTTCCAAAAACAAGCAGGGTTTACACCCCGCTTGTAATTTTATAGTTCTGTTTCCATTTTAACCAAAGCTTTTTCATGAACTTTGAAGAATGGATAATACACGATCATGTCCAATACGATCAATCCAACGATCAATAATCCAGCTTTGATGTCCATTGTCGATAAGAATGCACCAAATACTGATGGCATATTCCAAGATAACATTGCGAATGTTTTCCCAATTGCACCAGAGCTAATCAGTATAAATGAGATGATACCATTCAATGTTGACGCAAGTAGAAATGGAATCAAGAATACTGGATTCAACATCAGTGGTACACCAAAGATAATTGGTTCGGAGATTCCAAAGAAACTAGGTAATAGTCCAATACGTCCAACTGTCTTAAGTTGTTTCGATTTTGATGTACACAATAGGATTGCAAGTGCTAACACTGATCCACAACCACCAATAATAACGAAATATACCCAGAAAGAAGTTGTAAATGTATAAGGTAGTGCTTCTCCTGCTAATTTTGCAGCAGCATTTACTGATAGATTTCCATCACGGATCGGCCCTAAAATTCCTGCAAAGGCAGCATCATGAATACCAAAGAACCAGAATACATGAAGAAGTAATGTCATAATTACAGTAAAGCCTAAGCTATCTGCTGCTTTAAATGTTGGTGAAATCACTGTGTAGATCATAGCAGGAAGTGTAGTTCCCATTGCATTACAAATTCCAAAGATCACTGCGAATACTCCGATAATTAATGTTCCTGGTACAAGTGACGCAAATGTTTCATTCAATGAAGCAGGTACACTATCTGGTAAGTTGATTCTTCCCCAATTATTCTTACGCATATAAGCATATGCTTCAGCAGTGAAGATACCGATCAAGATTGCAGGAATCAAACCTTTTCCATCAAGGTATTTAATTTCAACGATTTTTCCAGCCCAACCTAATTCTTTAGGTGTTGCAACTAGTAACATAAATCCTAAAACTGAGATCAAAATCGGCATAAATGAATCGATTTTATTATGACGACATAAGAAATGAGTAATACCGATACAGATGTATAATGCCATTGCCCCCAAAGTCATCGCGTTGACCCAACTTAAAACCCATCCAATACTAGAAGCAAATCCAGCCCAAGCAAGTAATAATCCATTGGTCGTTGCATCTGTAACTGGTGCTGCACTGATTACTGCCGCAATCCCACCGACAAGTGTGATCGGTAATAGCGAAATAAATGAATCACGAATTGCGCGTAAATGACGTTGACTGCTTAATTTGTTTGCAACTGGAAGTAATTTTTTTTCGATTAATTCATTGAGTTGATTAAAGTTCATAATTTTTTCCTCCCCCTAAAGATATTCTTTGATATCTTCCAAGACTCCTTTTCCATCCATAATGCCATACTTTTGAAGACTGATCCCAACTACTGGAATCGATGTTTCAGCTTGAAAATCAGGTATACGATAGCGGATCTGTGGTCCAACTAAAATTACTGAAACTCCATCCAAATATTGCATGAATTCAGCTTCTCCATAAGCCTTAACTTCAAGTTCACCATTTGATGCATCTTGCATCCTTTTTGCCAACATTGCCGTTGACATTCCAGCATTACAAACTAAGACAACTTTCTTCATAGTTTTTTTCTCACCACCTTTTTCCCTTCACTTGCTATGATATCCTTAAACCAATAGTATGATTTTTTTGGTTTTCGGATTAAGTCCTGATTAAAATCTATTGCCACTAAACCATATCTTTTTTCACATCCATTTTTCCATGAATATAAATCAAAGGTTGACCAAGCGAAGTAACCAAGTACATTAGCTCCATCATCTTTAGCATTTAATATTGCATTAATATGATCATTCATATAGGCAATACGATAATCATCCTGTACACAATCTACGGTTACATCTTCATAAAATCCTAATCCATTTTCAGTAATATAGATTGGTAAATGATATCGATCCCACGCACGCAAGAGCCCATCATATAATCCTTTTGGATAAATTTCAGTATCCCATTCCGTATATTCCGAATTTGGATCACGAACTTGTTCGAACCAGTTTTTTATAATTGTTTTTGATGTCCCTTTTCCTTTTGATCCAGTATTATTCACGATCAGTGTTGTTTCACCTTCGGTATATGCTTTAACTAAAGTACGTGAATAATAATTCAGTCCTAAGAAATCAACTTTATTTCGTTTAATGATCGCAAGATCTTCATCTTTCAAAAAGGATAGATCAATTCCCTCAGTTGCTAATTTTTCTAGCATATCACTTGGGATTTCTCCTTTCGCTGCAGTATCAAGTACCCAGTTATTACAATAGTTATCTGCATAACGAATCGCTTTTAAGGTTTCTGGCTGATCATCTACTCCATCCACTGGTGTATATGAATGCACTATTCCGATTTGACCTTTAATTTTATTTTTTCTAAATGTTTCAACAGCCATCGAATGAGCTAACATAACGTGATAAGCTCCAATCACTGTCATTTGAACACTATGGCATTCCGGCGGATAATTTCCAATAAAATAACCATTGAAAATAAACCAACGCGGTTCATTAAACGTTGTCCAACTCTTTACTTTTCCGTTATATTCTTTCATGACCACTTCGGCAAAATGATTGTAGGCATCACAGGTCTTTCGATTTTGCCAACCACCTTTTTCTTCAAGTGATTGAGGTAAGTCCCAATGATAAATTGTAACGAAGGGTTCAACATCATTTTTTATACATTCATCAATCACATCATGATAGAATTGTATTCCTTTTGGATTCACATTTCCTTCATCATCCAAAATACGAGGCCAAGACAATGAGAATCGATAAGCGTTTTGACCACCTTCTTTTAATTGCCTTATATCTTCTTTATAGCGATGAAAATGATCAGATGCCACATCCCCATTCTCAAGATTGTTGAAATGTAGATAATGGTCCCACATTGAAACTGCTTTACCATCTTCGTTCCATGCTCCTTCACATTGATAAGAAGCAGTAGCTGATCCCCATAAAAAGTTTTTCATTAAACACCCATCCTTTCATATATATCTATAAGTTCTGTAGCCATTTCAAGTATTACCTGACTGCTAGACATATGATCTTCAGCATGCACCAACAACATTTCTACTTTGCAGGTTTCATCCGTTACAAATCGTTGAAGTAATTTCGCATGAACTTTCGATGCTTCCTGAATTTCAATTCTTGCTTGGGCTAAACTTTCTTTAGCTTGTGCTAAATTATTTTGTTTAGCATATCGAATCGCTTCGAAGGCAATACTTCTTCCATTTCCACCATGTAATATAATTTGAAAGCATTCTTGTTCAAATTGCATTTCTATTACCTCCCTTTTCCTAAGCCTATTGTCACGTATTTCCTCGGAAATTAAAAACAATCTTTTACCGTTACTCAACGGTAACAAAAAAGCCTACTTCATAGAAGTGGCTTAACTCATAAACTCTTCGATAAATTCTTCAAAAGTTGTCATCTTGATCAAACGTTTTACTTTTGCAGGATTATCTAACATATTTACGATCGTCTCATAGAGTTTCATTAAATTATCATTTTCTTCAGTCAAAGAGAATAAAAACACCAGCTTTACTTTTTGACCTGACCAATCTATCGGATTTTTTAAGATCGCAATGGATATTCCAGAACGAAGTGCTTTTTTCTTTACGGGATGGGGAATCGCAAACAAATTACCAAAGCTTGTAGGGGCAATCTTTTCTCTTTCCATCACAAGTTCTAAATAGTTCTCATCGCAATATCCACGATACTGCAACTCTTGACACATCTTCTTCAGTACTTCATCTTTATTTTTTTCTTCTAAACCACCAAAAAACAAATGACGGTCAAACTGTGATAATACAATTTGTTTCTTTCTGCGGTTCAATTTTAATTCTTGAATTGCATTTTCAATTTTCTTAATATCTTCACTAGTAAACAATGGTGTGCATTGAATAACACTGATCGGTAAACCTTTTGATAATGAAGTAGTGCACAAGGCAAAATCATAACGATCTTCTTTTATCTCATCCAAATCAAAAACCGAAAAACATTTCACCGCAAAATTCTCTGTTGAAAAATACGACAATAAACGTGTTTTATAATACTCTTCTTTTCTTCTTGAAATCGGATCAATGATCGCAATCCTTATTTCTTCATTTCTCATTTTTTCTACTGAACACATAAAATGTAAGGCAATAAAACCAATTTCATCTTCATTCAATACTATCTTGAAATGTTCTTGAATTTTCATCGATACAAAAACACTGATATCATAAATCAAAGGGAAATTCTCTTTGATTTCTTTGATTAGTGGATTATTTAACATTCTCATTGTCTCTGCACGATCTTTTAAAGAAAGCAAATGAATCAAAAGATTATTTTTGATGTTGTTGTCTTCCAGTAAATTGATTCGATAATAATCATCAACCTCTAAAAGCGTTTGTTCAATAAAATCAAGGATTTGTCGATCAAGTGAATCTCCAGGTAATTGAAGAATGATTCTACTCGACAACAAAGAAGCTACATAATTTTTCTCTGCTTCATTAAGTACCAAATCATATTTCTTCGCAATGCACTCGCAGAAATCTTCCGAAATATCAAGTCGTTGTTCACCTTGAATATCTACAAATGAAGTAAGTGAAAAATTCTTTTTTATTCTTTCTATCAAAATTGCCACATGCAAAATAAACGATACAATTTCAATATCATTTAATCGAATTTCTCTTTCTTTAAAGAATTCTAAAATTATCTCTTTTAATTCTTCCATATTTGAGTATTCAAAATAATCATTGTAATTAGCCAAATTAAAATTATAATTTTCAACCTCATATATTAAAAAATGAGTATAAATTTTACGGCGATCTTCTTCAGAACAATTTAAGATCAATTGATTTTTTACACGCAAAATATTTGTATTGTATTTTTTTAGTAATCCTTTATTCAAATCGGTTATGTCATTGTCTAATGTAGATTCACTAATATAATATCGATCTGCCAGATCATAAAAATTAGAACTTTTCGCTGTAACTAAATGTTTGAATATGAGTAATTGTCGATTTTCATTTTTACTTTCTCCATTTAGTATTTCATTGATTTTATCTTTATTTTCAGTTGTATAACCTTTTCCACGAACAGAAACAATTAATCCTTCAACCATTTGATTGATATCTTTTATTTCATTTCGAATAGTTTTATCACTAATTTTTATTTTAATTTCAATTTCTGAAACCGTTAAAAATTCTGTATTTAACAGCATTTTTAAAATCTCTCTTTGTCTAAAATTAAAATTTGCCATATCAATTACCTACACACTATTTATAGTACACTATCAATTTTGAAAAAGATAGACGTGAAAAAATACATTAAAAACAAGCAGGGTTCTCACCCTGCTTAACTAATCTAAATCTTCTCCATTACTTTTGATAACTTTTTGATACCAATCGTAACTATCTTTTTTAATTCGTTTTCCTGTTCCTTTACCATAATCATCGAGATCGACATAGATAAATCCATAGCGTTTACTCATTTCACTGGATGAACAACTAACGATATCAAGTGGTCCCCATGCGTAGTAACCTCTTAGATCAACACCATCTGCGATCGCTTCTTTCATTTGTTTAAAGTGTTCACGATAATATTCAACACGATATGGATCATGGATTTTACCATCCTCTAACTTGTCGTAACATCCAATACCATTTTCTGTAATATAAATCGGTTTTTGATAACGATCATAAAATTCATTTAAAAGTGTTCTAAGTCCTACAGGATCAATGGACCAACCCCATGGATTCGCTGGCAATTCCTTGTTTCTGAAACGATCGTTTCCATTATCCCAGCTCTCTTTTGAACAAAGGTCAGTATAGTAGTATGAGAAACTAAAGAAGTCACAAGTGTTTTGTAACATTTCTTCATCTTCTCTACTAATATTGATTTTCCAACCATTATCTTCAAAGAAACGCCAAGCATAACCAGGAATTGTTCCTCTAAGTAAAACATCACTATAAACATATTCCATTTGATTGTGTTTCATCGCTCCAAATACATCTTCTGGTTTGCACGTCGCTGCATAAGAAGGTCCACCACAAAGCATCATACCGATTTGAACATCTGGATAATTATCATGAGAATATTTTGTGATTCTAGCACAAGAAATCATTTCATTGATGACTCCTTGATATTTAGCTTCCACTACATTTTCAACCACATCTTCTGCAATTCCTAAATGATTGAAAGATTCGTGTACGATCAGATTGATTTGGTTAACGATGATCCATAGCTTAACTTTGTTATGATAACGATCTAATAATGTTTTCCCATATTTTTCAAAGAAATCAACTACTTCATACGAATACCAACCTTTATATTCTGTAGTAAGATAAAGTGGCATTTCATAATGAGACATTGTGATCATAGGTTCCATACCATTTTTTATAATTTCATCAATTAAATCATCATAGAATTTTAAGCCCGCTTCATTAGGTTCTGTTTCGTTTCCATTTGGAAAAATTCTTGCCCAGTTAATTGATGTACGATACGTTTTCATACCCAATCCATCTTTACCTAACATTTTTAAATCTTCTTTATATGTGTGATAGAAATCGATAGCTTTTCTTTTTGGAAAATTACGATCGGTACTTTCTAATGCTTCCTTAACATATTCACGAGTAATTTCACGATTATCTCTTTTTTCAAGTGGAAGATCGCCTCTGAATTCGTTGATATCCGCAACACATAACCCTTTTCCATCTACATCGTAAGCACCTTCCATTTGGTTTGCCGCAAAAGCTCCACCCCATAGAAAGTCTTTAGGAAATTCTCTTTTTACTCTAGTCATTTTTTTCTCCTTATTTTTAAAAGAGGATTTCTAAGATTGAAATCCTCTAACTCATTACTTCTCTAATGCCGCAAAGCGTTTTTCATATGATTCGAAGATTTTGATCAATTGTTTAGCAATATTGATTTCACTATAAATGGTCATTAATGTATCTTGAGCATGTGTGAAAAGAAGTGAGTATTCACTCTTTGCTCCACGTGTTTCCTCTTGGATCGCATCTGTTTGAACCTTATGAGCCTCCGTAATTTTCTTTTGGGCTTCTTTCATTTTTTCTTTTGCTAACTCAAGATTTTGATCTGCAATTGCATCCAATGCATCTTTGCAACATAATCTTGCATCACCTGCATGTAAAATAATTTGCATTGCAGAACTTATTGTTTCTTCTGTCATATTCAAGACCTCCTGATTTATGCTTCAATCGCTTTTTGTTCAGCTTCAATTTCAGTTTTTTCGTAAGCTCTAAAGAAAGGATACCATATAGCAGTAGAAACAGCTACGATGATAAGCAATAGAATTACAGCAGTAAATGATTGAGTAGTAAACCAAGTAGCTAATGGGAATGGGCAATACCACATTTCAAATTGGACTACTGGAATTGGTGCAAAAGGAATAATTTTCGTTCCTACCCACATTACAAGTGGCAATACGATCGCTTGCAACCACATTGGGATCATTAAATATGGATTCCATGCTATAGCACCAAACACGATCGGTTCATTGATATTGAAGATTCCCGGAACTAAACATGCTGTTCCTAAAGCTTTTAGTTTTTTAGATTTTGAAAGCATACACATAATAACAAGTGGAAGTGTACATCCAATACCACCAACCCATAAGTATGTTGAATAAATAGTAGTCGATGTAAATAAACTTAAATTTGCAGTTGTTGCAGTTCCTGCAGCTGCTAAAGCCATATTCGATGTAATTGCAGCTAATTCCACCGGTGATGTGATTGGTGATAATACCCAAGTTGATATCCCCATCGAATATAAGAAACAACCGATAAATAAAACCACACACATCCCAAGAGGAGTATTTGCCATTTTTTGTAAAGGCATAAAGATTGCTTGAATAGTATTGTATAAATCAAAAGCAAATACATCACATAATAACCATCCTGATACTAAAACAATTGCGATCGGTAACATTGAGTCAAACCAAACTCTTACAAATTCTGGAATTACAGAATCTTCTTTAAAGAATGAGAACTTCGCAAATAAAGACATTACCCATCCTGCAAATAGTCCTGCGATGATCGCAACGAACATTCCTCCAGCACCTAGTGCAGAGTGTCCAAACCCTATTTCACCATCAGCGATAACTTGTGGTGAAACAATAATAAGATGCAATATTAAACCTGACATCCCAGCAATAAGACGTTGTTTACGCATTCTTTTCTTTTCCATTAAATTAAATGGAATTAAGAATGCAACTAAAATTGAAACCATTCCCATTGTCCATCCAAATGGAGTCCAGAAATTATAGAACCACACCCAACCAAAAATTTCAGCTGGTAGCGTTAATAGACAAAATACAGATCCAAGTAAGATAAATGGTAGTATTTGCATGATTGAATCCTTTAAAGTAAGAACCCAGATGTTTGTGTTGATTTTATTCATTTTAGGGGCAAAACTTTCGTTTAGCCACTTAATTAGCTTATTCATAATATCCTCCCTTTATAGTCATTATTGAATTTCAGTTAATAAATGATCCATTGCCTTTTCACCATCAAGAGTTGCATAGTAATCAGATTTCATCAAAATTACTTTGACATCATGATCTCTTGCGATGTCTTCAGCTTCATCTAAAACATAAGCCATATGAGGACCAATCATCAAAACATCGATTTCCTCAATGTAGTTTTCGATTTCACTGTCACTTCTTGCAATAATGCTCATTTCAAGATTTCTGTTTGCTGCTGCTTTTCTAATATTAGCTGCCATGAAACCTGAACTTGCTCCTGAACCACATACTAACAATACATTTAATTTTTTCATTTAAAACGCTCCTTTTCCAATTGGAATACTTTATCGACATCATCATTATCGCTTATCTTTTTCAAGAGTTCCACCAAACATTTGCACCGAATACAGGCAAACAATACTTTTCCAAATAAAGGTGCAATTCTTTGGTAGTAAACCTTTATTTTTTTATCTATAATAAAACTAGCAGTGGGGTGATGTGATGAAATCCATTCAAAAACAATTGCTCAAAAATTTACTTGAAGATGGAGGTTGTGTAAAAGCAGCCGTTTTAGCGTCTCAACTTGATATTTCAATTCGAAGCGTTAAAAATTACGTTGCCTATATCAATCAAATCAAACCCAATACCATTCAGTCTTCTAAAGATGGCTATTCTGTTTTAATTGATCAGGCTAATCAACTATTAAATGAATCTGAAATTCACATTCCTCAAAATAGTAAAGAAAGACAAACCTATATTCTCAATCAACTCATGCAAAGCACAAACATTAAAATCGATTCCTATGATTTAGCTGAAGAACTCTTTATAAGTATGTCCACATTAAAAACAGAATTAAATAAAATAAAAAACACTTTAAACGATTACGATTTAATTCTTCACAGTAACAATGAAATCTTATCAATCACTGGACTTGAAAAAAACAAACGAAAATTATTAAGCACACTTCTCTATAATGAAACCAATGTGAATTTTGTGAATCTTGATGCGATTAAAAAAGCTTTCTCGGAAATTGACATTGATTATATTAAAGATGTCGTTCTTGAAACCTTAGAACAATATCATTATTTTATTAATGATTATTCTTTGATCAATTTGATTCTTCATTTGACCATTGCGATCGATCGCATTCAAAATGGTTATTTTAATAATGATGAAGAGCTTATTTTACCAAGTGTAAGAGCTCATGAAAATGAATTAGCTAGACTCATTGTTGATAAGATTGAAAATCATTTTAATATTAAATATACATCAGCTGAAGTATATGAATTAACTTTACTCTTAGTCTCCCGTGCTGCGACAATGAATGTAGCGAGTATCAATTTAAGTAACCTTGAAGACTTCATCGGAAAAGAATGTATGGATCTAGTCCATGAACTGATCAACTGTATCGCTAACTATTATTATATCGATTTAAATGATCCGGAGTTCTTCATTCGGTTTGCCTTACATATTCGAAACTTATTAGTTCGGTCTCACAACAATTACTTCAGCAAAAATCCACTGACAGAAGGAATCAAAACATCATGTCCTTTGACTTACGATAATTCTGTATTGCTTGCAAGTATCATTCAACAAAGAACAGGCATTCATATCAATGATGATGAAATTGCCTACATTGCCTTTCATTTAGGTAGTGCAGTAGAAGCACAACGAAATTTAAATAATAAAATCAGTGCTGTTTTATATTGTCCTAATTACTATGACATGAATCTGAAACTTGTCGATGAAATCAATCGTTATTTTTCTAATGATATTTTGATCACCAATATTTTAAGTGATGAAAGCGAACTTTCTAAAATCAGAGAAACATATTTAATTATCTCAACGATTCCACTTTCGATGCATACAAGGATCCCTGTAATTTATATCAATATTTTCTTTAAACAAAAAGATATAACTGCAATCCAGCAAAAAATACAAGAGTTACAACTAAATAAAAAGAGAATTACTTTTGAAAGCCATTTACGAAAATTGATCATTCCAGAATTGTTTACACTTTCTCGTAAATTGGATAATGAGTATGAAGTGATTGAATTTATGGTCAATAAGCTTGTATCTATGGATTATGTAGATCCTACTTTTATTGATGAAATCTATGAACGCGAATCGATTTCTTCCACTGCTTTTAATGATTTTGCGATACCTCATGCGATCAAAATGAAAGCTAAAAAGACTGGAATCCAAATATTGATCAGTGAAGATCCAATTTCTTGGAATCACAAAAATGTTCGTTTAGTCATGATGTTGTGTTTCAACAAAAACGACAGACATATCTTCAATGAACTCTTTGATCCATTAACAATGATCTTGTCTGATAATGACAACATGAAAAAAATACTATTTTGTCGTAATTATGAGGAATTTATAAATGAATTAGTAATGATGTTAAGACATGATTATTAATGCTTTTGATTTTACTTTAATTCCCCTAGATCGTTTTTATAAATAATTTCATTAATTATTGGGTCTTTTTTAAACGCATAAACATATCACATTTCCACTTTTCCAACCTTTTTTTATCATTTTTTTCCACTTTTCCAACTTTTTTGCTTATAAAACAAATTAAAAACCTATAAATAGTTAGAGAATTTGCTTACTATTTATAGGGCTGCTATATATTTTTTTGTTTAATTACCCATGAATTCTTTCAATTTTTCAATTTTCTCTTGACCGTCCTTATATCCCCAATAGTATACCTCAGTTAGTTTTTCTTTATCTTTTTCTAAGCGTCCGATATTTATTTTGTTTTGAGGTTGAATCACAAATAACTTTTCTTGAGATTTGAGCTCCTCAATTAATTCTAACGTTTGATTATAACCAAGATGACGATCATTTAAGCTTCGAATTAAATTTGGATATTTTCGATATATCACTTTGATTAAAGGCATTAATTTGTTTGGTTCTTTTCGATAATCAATAGGCTGAGTCAAAATAACTACAACTTTGTCCATGCCAAATTCAAATGCTTTTTGAACTGGAATAGAGTCAGTGATTCCTCCATCCAAATAATGTTTATCTTCAATTTTAACCAATTTTGAAAGCATTGGTAATGAACTTGATGCTTGAAGATAAATTATATCTTTATGCATTTCTTTTAGTATCGGATATTCTGGTTTCCCTGTTTCAACATTTGTTAAAACACTACGAAACCAACCCTTCTTTTTGCCAAATGCCTCATGATCATAAGGATCTAATTTGTTTGGTATTGTATCATACAACATTTTAACGCCAAATATATCACCAGTTACCAAAAGAGACCGGAAACTGCAATAGCGCCAATCTTTAAGATAATCAACGGTTACTCGAAAACCTCTTTCTCTTTGTTTAGAAAGAAAACTAGCTCCATGACAACTTCCTGCTGAAACACCAATTGTTCCATCAAATTCAATGTTCTGATCTAAGAATGCATCAAGAACGCCAGTAGTATAAACTCCTCGCATTCCTCCGCCTTCTAAAACCAGACCGATCTTAGCCATGTAACCCTCTTGTCTGACGATCCATATCTTCTATTACAATATCATAGATTTCTCCAAGAGTTGCACAGTATTTAAGCACATCCCATGGCTCATTTGTATGGTAATGAATCTTAATCAGTTCTTCATCTCCTACTGCTAAAAGACTGTCTCCTACAAAGTGATTTGTGATGTAATCATTGATTTCATCTTCATTCAAATTTGTTCCTTCAATTAATAATTGTGTATCATAACGGAATTCGATCATATTCAATTTCTCCTATTTTCTATTCAATATTATATCACTGTTTTGCACAACTTGACCGCAATACAAAATTATTAATATTAAAATCAGGAGTATGATTTAACACATAATCTCTTAATTTCAAGGCTTGGTTCATCATTACTTCTTCTTGTTCACTTTCAAACATGCTCATCATAAGGTCTAACATAATAGGATCTGGATATTTAGGCAGTCCAAAATTTTCATGATAGTTTTTATCAGTCAACCATTTATAAATGTGACTTTCACCAGGAATTGGTGCACACAAATAACGGGAATAGAACTTAAACGTATCCATAACAAATTGATAATACTGAAACGTAAAATCCTTTGACTTTTCTGAAAAGCAGCGAGTCATTTCATCAATATGATCCCACATACGATAATGCTCCATTTTTATATTAAAATCTTCCATTTTAGGGAATTCTTCAACCATTTTATCAACACAATAATTTACATAGTCTTTAGCTAGATCATGCTTATCCAAAAGAATAATTCCTGTTGTGATCATCTTGCACTCTGCAATACCGCATTGCTTATGTGAACGATCGATATAAGCCTCTACAGCTCTCCATGGGTTAGCGAAATATTCGATTAAATAACCATTGATCATAATATTTCCACGTTCTCGCCAATCAACATCTTCTTTTAAGATGATGTAAAGGTCCACATCAGAATATTCATCAGCATTACCCACAACATAACTTCCGGTCAAGAAAACAACCTCAATATCTTCAAAGAAGTTACAACCATCTAAAAATTTCCTTGCAGCTTGTTTCCACTTTTCCATTGTCCTTGGCCCCTTTTCTTTTCCTTAGTATAGGCTTTCAGCCATGGAAAAACAAGGCTAAAAAAACCGGAATCCTCAAATTAGGATTCCAGCTATTTAAAGGATATGGGTTCCTCTGCATTTAATTGAATGCATTTTTCTATACATTCCGCAACATTTTGTACAATATATTTAGCTTTTTCTTTTACTCTTTCATTTCCATTACTCATTGCAAAAGTTGTCCCACAATAATCAAACATTTCCAAATCATTCATTTCATCACCTATACAGGCAATTTCTTCTCTTTTAAAATTAAACTTTTCTGACAAGTAACGAATAAAATTACCTTTATTTGAAGATTTATCAACAATTTCAATTAATGTAGGATTGCTTTGAGCCATATAAAAAAAATTGGTCCATTCTTCATTAATGATTTGAAAACATTCATTACACTTTTCTTTTGTTTCGAAAGTAATAGACAGTTTAGCTATATCAAAACCTTGATTAATTAGTTTTTTTAAGTCACTATCAATGATTTTCCCAATTTGATTTCTATTTAATTCATCTATTAATTTCGAACTAATCTTATCAAAATAATAGAATATTCGATCTCCATTAAAACCTTGCAATTGAATATTTAAAAAATCTGAAAAAGTTGTTTCAATTTTTTCAATTAAAGATATTACTTGTGAGTTATTCAAACAGTGTCTCTCAATTGTAGAGCCATTATCAAAAATTATTGAGCCATTGAATCCAGCTAATATAATATCATCAAAGCCATATTTTTTTAAAAGCTCAATTCCATAATAAACTGTTCTACCTGATGCAACATAAAAATGTATTTCACTATTTCTGACCTTCTCTAGGGCTTTTTCATTAACTAAAGATAAATCAAAGACCGTTTCTTGATGTCCTAAAAATAGAGTTCCATCTAAATCACTTACTAAACATTTGATCATAATTACTCGTCATTACTATCAAGTTCATCAAAGCTGTAATTATTCATTAAGACAAGCGATTCTTTGCAATTGTTCACTAAATCAATCAACCCTTCTTTTGTAGCAGGTTCAGGATAATAATTTAATTCGAGTAAAAGCGGAAAGTTAAATCCTGCTATAATATATGTATTTTCTCTTTGCATATAAGGTATCATCAATTGATTTACACTACCTCCTAAAATATCAGTCAGGATAATAAGTTCATCATCAGCACTAACTGTATTCATAAATGCATTAATTTCATTATGTGGAGTATTTCCATCAACGTAAGCACTAATCGCATGAAATGGATGATCTTCACCTAAAAACAAAGTCAGTGACTGAGCAATTCCCTTTGCGAACTCTCCATGGGTAATAATTAAAAATTTTCTCATATGTTTTCTTCTTTCTATAAAATCGACGCTAGCCATTGAACTAACATAGGCATTATTGCACTAACATAAAGCAGTCGCATCACTTGAATAACCGCAATACGACTCAAGTCAACATTCAGTTCACTTGCGATCAGCGCCATATCGCTTACACCTGCAGGAATAGCAGCAAATTTTGAAGTTATCGAATCCATCCAATTCATTTTCACACAAATTTTGCTATAAACAGTCATTAGCAATGTGTAACTTGTTAAAATGATTATTATTGGAACAATAAAGTTTACAATGTTTTTTAAAGCAAGCCAAGTTATTGAACATCCAATAATAGCACCCGTAAAAATTTTGCACCCTTCTTTAAACAACATAGGGATATAAGCTTTCTCTGTTTTAAAGTTATACAACATTACCGCTATCATAGAAAACAATAAAGTTCCTGCAGCTAGTCCACTTGCTTTACCAACATAACCCGCTATTGATGCGATAAGTAAAGTAATAACAAATGATCTATTATCCGATTTATTGCCAAGCGATTCATCTTTATTTATGTATTCATTTTTTTTGTATTTTCGAAGTAAGAAGCTAGGTAAAACTATCAAGGAAAAAATCTGACGACAAAGTTGCATCATAGTAACCGCAACTAAATCTGCATTTGTATAAGATGCTTGTATTGTAATTTCTGACAATCCTCCTGGAATACATCCAAAAAAGCCAGTCAAATAATCAGTACTAGCTAAAAAATGGACTAACCCACCACATAATAATGTGTTTAAAGTAAACATACTCAACAAAAGAAGAATCGGCAGCATATTTTTCTTTATATCTCTTATATCGTTTTTTGTGAATCTTCCCCCTAAGAAAGCTCCAGAAATTATCTGAACAAAGGTTTTTATCTCAGGCCATAGATAAGCACTACCTGTTATAAGATTATAACAGGCAGCACCTAGAATTGATCCTAAGAAAAACGGAAGTGGTAGTTTCATTTTTTTTGCCATTACTGCCCCAACTGTAGCACAACTTAAGGTAATAACAACATTAATAATCATTTTTAAAACAAATGCTGAATGATTTGCCCGACGAATTCTTCAGCCTTTCCCTTTGGAAGATTTGTTGATATTCCATCATGTCCACCATCAAACTCGCTTGCTTCTACTACGTAAGTTGTTTGACCATTTGCATAACACCAATTAAAACATACCTTTGCATTGGATGCACGTTTGATTTGAAAACCAAATGCTGTAACCAACTCACATGGAAGCGCAATCACCTCTAGATCACCAAAACGAAGTATTGTTGTTTCAAAATCCAATTTAACTTCATCTACAGCTAATTTACGTTTAAAACCATTAATTTCTGAAATTAACCATTTTCGGTCATCATATTCTATTGTTGTTTCAAGCTTTTCTTCAAATTCAGATAACTTTGTTTCTAGTGTTTCTTTATCCGTTGTATACTCAACATTAAATCTAAATGTTTTTACTTGTAAATCATCCATATTAAGCTCAAATGGTTGATCAAAGTGACTCACAGCATCTGCTATTCCTTGAGATACACGTTCAAGTTCATTGAAATCATTATTTTGACGATATAGTCTGTTACTCATATCTCCAGCATTCCCATTAGCCATTAGAGGTTCAACGCCTAAAACAGGAATCAGCTTTCTGCGAACTGCACCCATTAAGTCTGCACTAAGGTTATACTCTTCAGGGCTAAGCACAGTAGAGTGACAAGACATATGCACCCATGCTTCAATAGTTTTATCAAATTCATCTTTAAATTCGATTACTTCTATCCATTGGTCGCCTGCTTTTTCCTTGCTGTTTCTATTGCCATAAAATCCGTATACTTCTCCCTTGCGACATGTTACTTTAGCTACAGCTTTACCTTGACCATAACTTGAAACAGCTCCCTCAACTAAACGATCAAGCACAAGTTGACGGTACTCTTCATCATGAGGTTGATTTTTATTGCGAGTATTTATAATTGGTCCAGAATGTGTATGTCCAGTGCTCAATACAATCATATCCGGATTTACATCAACACAGTTTATTATTTTTCGTTTCGCTTCATGGACAAATCCATAGTCAAATCCAGACAAATCGGCATTTACTAAGAGAGCTTTTTTCTCATTGATTTCTAGCCACATGATCATAATTTCTAAATCATCATGAATTCCCGTAAATTTTCCAGTACGCATTGCATGCCCACCAATATAAGTTGGATTAACAGGATTAATATTCATCTTTTTTGTAATAACTTTAATCATTTCATTTTCTCCTTCTATTCAACGAAGGATCAATTCGTTTTAACAAATTGATCCAATAATTTTTTAAGCTATAATTTTGAAATAAGATAGAGCTAAAGTTAAAGCAATCATCAACCAAACCATTTTGATTGTATTCATTTTCTTAATATCTAATCCGATGTATACAGCCGCAACTGTTGCTACAGATAAAAGCTTAGGGAAAATGCTATCTAAAATTGCTTGAATACTTTGAGATGCTTCACCAACAGTAATTGTGATTGGAGTAGAAACTTTGACAGTAGTAGCAATGAGGGCTCCAACTACCATAATTCCTAAAATCGAAATAACTTCACGGATATTATTTAACTGTTCTTGACGATCAGTAATGAATTTTGCACCTTCATAATATCCAACTTTAATTAGTGACCAACGCACGAAGAATAAAGCTGGTCCTGTAATACACATAAGAATCGCTCCAGTTATAAAACTACCTTCAATTGCAGCATAGGCAGATAATGCAGCCAATACAACTTTAGGTAAAGTGTTGAACAAAGCATCTCCGATTCCAGCAAACGGACCCATTAAACTTGTTTTTATAGCTGAAGCAATTGCAGTAGCATCTTCAGCCTTTGTTTCTTCAACCGCTAGTGCTGCTGCAGTGATTGCTGCACCGAAATAAGTTTGACAGTTAAAGAATTGAAAGTGACTCTTAAATTTTTCTTTTAATAATTCTGGTTCATCTTTATAAATCTTTTCAAGAAGTGGACCCATTGAATAAATAACTGCACAACTTTGCATTGTTTCATAATTTTGACACGCCTGAGCAGTCAACATATAACGCAATTGAAACTTAAATAGTTCTTGTTTTGTAACAACTTTATTTGTATTACTCATCTCCAACACCTCCAGCATTTGTTGCATTACTTTCTTTCTCTAATCCTTGATATACAATAATTGCGATAATCAATCCAAGAATAGCGATTGGTAAAATTGATAAGTTAAAATAAACTACCAAGACAAATCCAAGGATCAAATATTGAATATTTTTATTTACAGGTAAGTATTTTAGTAAGATAGCCATACCTAAAGCAGGTAAAACATTTCCCACAGTTGTAAGTCCTGAAGTTAACCAAGCAGGAATCCAAGTGATAAACTGATCAACAAATGTTGAACCAAGTAATAAGAAAAGCAATACTGGATATGTGTTATTTAGAGCAACACGTCCACCAAATAAATTTCCCCAGAAAATAATGTTATAACTTTTTTTGTATTTTCCTTCTTCAGCAGCTTTTTCTGCCATATGCAATAAAACTGAACCGAACATTTTTGCGAAAACATCAAACTGAACACCTAATGTTGCGGTTGGAATACCAATAACTAAAGCTGTTTCAAGACCACTATTAGTAGCTACTGCAAAAGCAACCCCTACAGCTGCACCAATACGATAATTAGGAACACTTGCTCCGCCGAATCCAGCTAATCCTAGACCCATAAGTTCCATGGTTCCACCGATTAGAAGACCCATTTTAGCATCTCCCATAACGACCCCAACTAAAAACCCAGTTAATACAGTTGCTCCGCATCCTTTTGCAAGCATTTGTATATTCATTGTGTCATAACTAATAACTGTTACAACTAAACAAATTAATAAGATTTGTACTATAGTAAACATGTTTTATCCTCCTTATTTACGTTTCGATCTCATTTGTGCTACAAAATCAATTTCATTATCTTTAGGAACTAATTGTGCTACTAAATTAACTCCCTTAGAATTTAAATACTCAATTTGTCTCTCTGATTCATCATTAATAGAAACATATTTCGTGATTGCAACTGTATCATCGGTTTTTGTAATGTTCCCTAAATTACCCAATACAAGTTTGTCAACTACTATTCCTGCATCTACTAATTCGATAATTCTTTGAGGTGATTTTACTACAATCATCATTTTTTCATCCCCATACTTATCAGCCAATAAATTACTGATTGCAGTTTGTGGATCAAGTGTTGAAAGAAAAACCCCTTTTGGTGTAGCCATTCGTAACGCGCTTTTTAACATTTGATTCTCTGAACTTTCTTTGTCGATAACTAATACTCTTTGAATTCCTAAACTTGGAACCCAGTTAGTTGACACCACCCCATGTACAAGACGATCATCAACTCGGAAGTTTGCAATATTCATATCACACCACCTTTTTTCTGAAATGCATTTCTCTAATACTATTCTAAAAAATTTACATCTTTTATCAATCAATTGGTTTTCCGCTCATTGTGGCAAAATAAAAGCACCTCATTTGAAGTGCTAGATTGAATAGACTGGTGTAATATTGATAAACTCTTCTAAAGTTTCATAGTTTTTTCGATCAATCAGTTTTGCGACAAAACTAAAGTTTTGTGAAACTGTACGAATTTCTCTTAAAGAAGTAAAGGCACTTCGATTTGCTTTGAAATCGCAACAAATCACAAAAATCACCTGAACATAATCATGATTCCAAAAAATCGGTTTTCTTAAAACATATCCAAAACCCTTCACTTCTTTAAAATAATCATCCTGCAAAAATATTACTGCTGTATTATTTCCTCTTTCAAAGGAAACAATTTTTTCTTTATTTGCTATAAAGTCATACCAGTTATGATTATTTTTGTAATATGCATTTATATCATTCGATAAATGTTTAAAATATAACTCTTTAGTAGTAAAGGCTATATCACTATGGAAATTTTCCTTAGGCAATATATCTAGTAACCTTTCGCTTCCAAACACATCTAAAAATTTATATATGCGTAATGAGTCCACAGAGTTAATAATCATACTGATAGGACATATTGCAATATTCGCTTTAAATGTTGATGCAGGTAGATCAGTAAAAATTGCCTCAACTCCCCTATAATCATCTTCTTGCATAGCATATAGGTCCTTTGCTTCGACACTCGAAAAATAATTACCATAATTAACCTGCAACCTCTCTTTAACAATTCTATCAAATGTAAAACCATATGATGTAATTACAAGAGCTTTTATTTTTCGAGAAAATAGTAATTCCCATTTATGTATATATGCAAAAAAAGGTGATAAATATATAACTTCACTTTCATTAATTTTAAAACCATACTGATCTCTAAGTATTAATAAACAATGATAAGCAATTTCAATTGACTTACTAAAACGTAATTTAATATCGAATTCTGAAATGTGATTAATATGTACAGAAATATGATATTTATTTCGAATTTTAAACGAAGTCAAGTAACTCGCAAGTCTCCATGTAAAGTCATCTTCTAGTAATGTTACTTGGATGATATTACGTGTCCCAAGCTGTGCCACACAATCTTGACTGATTTTATATGATTGCATATGTGCTTCTGTGTAAGCATCATGTATATCGTAAGTACGATATGACATAAGTAGAGCAGTTAAAAAGATAGAATCATCTTCATTGAATTGCAATCCTGACTCATTTAGTTCATGAAGTGTTTTTTCACTTGTTTTAGCAGTATTTGGAAAAGTATCAACTACATAATAATCCTCTGCGCCACATTTCAATAGTTTATTTTCTTTATTCCTTTGTGAACTAACCCACATTAATTTTGCTATATCTTCCATAAATACTTTTGAAATCATGATTGTTTTGTGTTCAAAAAGATTTTTTATAATACTATTCAAAATTAAACTTTGAGTTTCAGCATTGGGTATATAAGATGCGCATAAAGCATTGATGAAAGGATCTCTCTGATTGATTAGATATTGTAGACATAATCGTCTTTGAAATTCATTACCTTCTATACGATATCCATTTTTAGTACTAGTTACTAGAGCAAGCCCAAATTCTTCAAGCCTATTTTGAATCAACTTGCTACATTGAGCGATTGTTGCTCGGTTCATATATAATAGAGTTTCCAACTCTGCTAAATGGAGAAATTGATCATAAATTAACAACACACATATCAGTTTGTTGTTTTTGTCTTCTATATGACCATCTATACTAGAATGTCGTTGATAAAGTTCAAAGAAGCTAGAAAATTTTTCCGCATCAGTAATTTGTAAAAGATAACCTTTACTGACAACACTAATAATATTGCAGCCATAATTGTGTTCAATAAAGTAATCCTTAAGATAATCCATTTCATTTCTGATAGTTCGAGTCGATACCCCTACTTTGCTCGCTAAAGTGCTACTGATTACAGGATCATTTGTATCATTTAGAACACCTATAATTGAAATCTGTCGATTTGTAAGCATTTTTCTAATTCCCCTTATTCTTTGCCAAACCTTGATATATCTTTTGTTTCATCAACAAATACTTTTCACATTTTGTTTATATCATAATAATCATGTGATTACTAGCAACAATTTTTTTGATTTTTTTACCTTTGAACCTAAAATGTTAAAACAAGCCTATATAGACTTGTTTAAAATGATTTTATTTTTTGTATTTTTTGGTTCGCCAATCGTTAATAACTCCACTCCAATTTAAACCATAGGCAAAATCATAAGTGTTTCCGCATTCATCAATATGACAGCTCATATCATGCGAAACATCTTCTCTTTGATTTTCTACAGTATCCATATCTTTTGGCATTTGGAAAGGCAGTAATCCACTTGGTTCAAATAGCCCTGTTGCAACTTCCAGTAACACTTGTGGTTCAACCACAAAATCTGCAACGATACAATCTACTACAGATTCAAATTCTTTTACGATTGTAGGATTGGCCATAGTAAGAAATACGACTATTGGTTTATCTTTCATTTCTTTTTTTGTATTGATTATATACTCTAATTCATTTGAATTAGACACAATACTTTCTTTATCTTTATGACTTCGATTCATTTCCCCGGCAATACTTGTAACTCTTGCATTTTTTGCAACATATGGTCCATATTGAAGACTCACAGGTAAATATTCTCCATTTAAATAAGGAATACTCTTAGGTGAGTCAACATAAACAAAGGCAACATCTGCTTCATCAGCATTATCGACAACTGTGACATATTGATTAGCCAGTATTTTATTTACTGGATCAAAGTCTTTTGCAGGATGTGGCATTCCGAACCAATCCACTGATGGATTTTGATGTTTCATTGGAATATAAACCTTTGTTTCTTTTTTTATTGGTAACACATTATTTTTATTTTTTAACAGTACTACACTTTTTCTTTGTGACTCTAGTCCTTTTTCTGCATACTCCTTACATCCAACAACCTTATCTGTTTTTTCAACATCAACATAAGGATTTTCAAACAATCCGGTATTGAATATATTGGATAACAGTCGTTTTGCAGATAGACGGAAACGATTTTCTGTTGCTTCTAGCCCATCCTTTTCAACACCGATTTTATAGGCATCCAAAACAGGTTGAACATCATTGTTACCACCAAATTGATCGACACCTGCCATTAATACTTCATAGTGACGCTGAGCTAATGTATATTTTTCGAAACCCCAACTTTTTCCACAGAAAAATGAATCGAGTGCCTCACCTGCATCCGCTGTGATATTCCAGTCTGTACAAACTACACCGTTATAGCCATTTTTTTCACGCAATAAATCTTTAATTATAAATTTATTGTATCCTGCAGGGACTTCTCCTTTATTGATCCCATATGGAATAGAATAATATGGCATCACTGCTGATGCAGAACCAGTTCCATCCTTTAAAGAGAAAGCTCCCTCTGTGAATGGTTTGATTTGTTCATCAAAATTATTTCCAGGATAAATTGAATATTTACCGTAACCAAAATGGCTGTCGCGACCCGCTTCTACAGTTCCTCCTCCTGGCCAGTGTTTCACCATAGCATTAACGCTTTGATTTGACCAACCGTTTCCTTGGAATCCATCACAATAAGCACGAGCTAAGTCAGCAGCTAGTTTACTATCTTCACCAAATGTGCCACTAACTCGACTCCAACGTGGTTCTGTAGCTAAATCTACTTGTGGAGAAAGTGCAGTTGTAATACCCATTAAACGGTATTCTTTAGCTGCAATGCGACCAAACTCTTTAACAAGTTCTGGATCAAATGTTGCAGCCATTCCTAAATTTTCTGGCCATGTCGAAATATAGTTTCCTGCCCCCATATTAAATTCTGCATTTCCTACTGGTGCATGTCGAGGATCAGATGAAATATTGATTGGAATTCCCTTGTGTAATCCTTCTACAAAAGCTTGGGCATTGTTATTCCATTTTGCTGTAGATACTCCATTTTCAACAGCTGCGATCAATACATGTCTTAAATTATCTTTTTCTAAAAACTCTTTTTGAAATCCAGCAAGCTGCCATGCAAATTCTCTATCCTCATTGGCTGCAGCAACTGGATTCATCATAGCTAACATTGGATGATGAAGGACCACCATTTGATGTTGACTATACAACATTAAACCAGCAATTTCTTCAATTGACATTTGGTTGGCAAGATCTTTGATTCTTTCCTCCATTGGAAGTCTCCAATCTTCATAAGGATCTAGGATACCATTTTGATTTAGATCTTTGAACGCATAGCCATCAACTTCAAGGATATGTTTTTCCATTTCAGGACCGACTCCTAAAGTAGCTCCACCCTCATTTGTGATAATACTGTAGTTGTCTTTCTTTTCAATCGTCCATTTTCTTTCCATACATACTTCCTTTCTTAATATTTAAGATTATTTGTTTAATACTCGACGATAATCGTTTTACAGTCTTTGCAACAATAGGCATTGGATGCATCATTATTTGCGATAATTCCATTTTTCTCAATTACTACATCACCTTCACGAGGCCATGAACTCATCCTATTTTTCCTTTTCGACCACAACACTCGATATCCCCCTGCAGATATGTGTCCAAATTCCATTTCTTTTCCACATTTAAAACAAATCATAGCTCTACCTCTTGTTACTTTCATTATAACGATTCTGACTTTACAAACAAGCAAAAATATTACCATGTAAATCCATTTTTAAAACCATCATACACAAAAAAAGCGCTTAAATCCTTTTAAATAAGGCTTTAACGCTTGTTTTACTAATGGTGACCTCTTGGGGGATCGAACCCCAGACCCACTGATTAAGAGTCAGTTGCTCTACCATCTGAGCTAAGAAGTCAACAGTGCAATATGATTATATGCCAATAGTTGGCTAAAATCAAGAATTATTACACTGAGTCCGAAAAATTATTTGCGATATAGTACACTTCCAATATTGAATAAATGGTCTCCAATTCTTTCAACATCAACTAATATTTCATTGTAGATCATACTAGCTTCAAGTCCGCATACATGATCTTTTATTCTTTCAAATTGATTGTTTCTAAATGTTTCACATAAATCATCAATTAAATATTCATTTTGTGAAATAATCTGATAAACATTATTATCTTCATAAACTTCTATGTCTTTGATTGCATTAACACTTCCCATGATTACACGTTGAATTTTCTTTAACTCATTTGTTGCTTCTACAGAAAATTTTGCATTCGCAAGAAATAAGGCATTAAGATGTTCCTGTAAGTTTACAATATGATCCCCAATTCTTTCAATATCACTATTTAAAGAAAATAATTTACTTAATTTTAAAGCATCTTCTTCAGTCATTTTTAGTGAAGTGATTTGTGGTACCGCCTTTATGATTTCATGATGTATCTTATCAATTATTACTTCGTTATCTTCAATGATTGCATTTGCTTCTTTAGTTTCAATAAGTGAAGTAAAAATTGAATCAATACTTTCTTTGCACAATTTAAACATTATATTTAACTCATTTCGTACATCATACATTGCAATTGCAACACTACCAATTCGCATATCAGGTACATGGATCGCTGTTTCTTTTTCATTTGATTTGTCTTTTAATACAAATTGAGATATTTGAACTAATGAGTTCGCAAATGGTAACATGACTATTGTAGTAACGATGTTAAAAAATGTATGAAGGTTCGCAAGCTGAGCCGCAGGATTTGTAGGAGTTAAGCTCACAAAATAATCTGTAAGTGGCGTAAAGAAACAAATGACTACAAAAATCACTGTTCCGATTGCATTAAATGCCAAATGCATAATCGCAACTCGCTTTGCGTTACGGTTACTTCCTAGTGACGAAAGAACAGCAGTAACACATGTTCCGATGTTCATTCCAAACAATACATAACAAGAGCTTGATAATCCTATCAAACCATTCATTGCCAAAGTTTGTAAAATACCTACCGAAGCTGAAGAACTTTGAATGATTCCAGTAAATATTGTTCCTGCTAAAATGCCAATCAGAGGATTACTAAAAGTTGTCATGAGTTGGATAAACAATGTAGAGTTTCTAAGAGGAACCATTGCATCTCCCATCATATCCATTCCTATAAACAAAATTCCTAACCCTGCCATGATACCACCAAAAGAATTTAATTTTTTATTTTTAAAAAATGTTACTAAAACAACTCCAACAATCGCAATCAGTGGCGCGATCGCTGATACATCAAGTGCAATAAGTTGACCTGTAATTGTAGTACCTATATTGGCACCCATAATAAGACCTACTGCTTGAGTCAAATTCATTAATCCTGCATTCACAAATCCTACAACCATAACAGTAGTTGCACTTGAACTTTGAATAATCGCAGTAATAATTGCTCCAACTGCAACTGCTTTAAAACGATTTGTGGTCAATTTTTCTAAAATGGATTGTAACTTGTTACCTGCCATGGTTTCTAAACCATCGCTCATCATTTTCATTCCATATAAAAATAATGATAGTCCTCCAAGCATCATTAGTACATCACTAATTCCCATAATTTTCTCCTCATTTATTGTAAAAATTATAAGTAATTAATGTTAATTTATCGTTAATTTTACGTTTTTTAATCGTGAATAATTAAAAAACTCTACTCATATGTTTTGAATCTATTTAAAGTGAAAAGATATATTAACAAATTTTAGGTGTATTATAAAGAAAAAATCATCCTTTTTCAAGAATGATCTCTAGCGACATATTTGGTGACTCGTACGGGATTCGAACCCGTGAATGACGCCGTGAAAGGGCGCTGTGTTAAGCCGCTTCACCAACGAGCCAAAAAAAATGGCGCCTAAAACAGGGCTCGAACCTGTGACCTAACGGTTAACAGCCGTTTGCTCTACCGACTGAGCTATTTAGGCATTGCTTAATTATAGTAACATACACCTTAGTGTTGTGCAAGCTTTTTCGCAAAAAAGTTACAACGATTTTTTTGGCCATATTTTAAAATCGTTCTGTAGTTATTTAAATTGTCTCTTATTTTAAAAAAAGATTTAAAAACGAAGCATTTAAGCTCCGTTTGACATTATAGCACTTCTGGTTCGATCGCTAAATTGACGACCCATTTTTCTTTTCTAACTAATCTATAGGCGATAAACATTTTTACTAAATCTGTTGATTGACCAATAATGTAAAGAGTATAAATATCAAAATCAGTAAAATAAGCTACTGCTGCAACTAATGGAATATTAAAGGTCCACATATAGATTGAATCCATATAGAAGGTACTTTTTGTATCTCCTCCAGCACGCAAAGTAAAATAAAGAGAGGTGTTTAACATATATATCCAAAACATACATGACATGATACGTAAAGTAGTTGTGGTAATTTCTCTTGCCTCTTTGCTTATCTGGAACCAGTTTGGAACGATAAATGATGAGCCAAACATAAGTATTCCAAACACTACAGCCAACATCATGCTAAAACCGATTAACCGGTAAGCATTTGATTTAGCCTCCTCAAGTTCATTTGCTCCTAAATGATGTGAAATTAAAACCGTTGAAGCCGCTGCCATACCACCAAACAAAACAAAGAATAAATCTGATATTGTATTCGCAACTGCATATCCCGATATTACTTCAGAACCTCTTGTTCCATATAGTTTAAATAATGTAGCCATTCCAAATGACCACAAGACTTCATTTGTTGCCAAAGGAGCTGCCTTAATAAAAATCTTCCTCGATAGTTCTGAAGGAATCTTAAATAAATCCTTTACTTTAGTCTTAAATGGTAAATCCATTTTCCAAATAACAATTAGAAGAATACCTGTTTCAATAATACGTGCAATTAAAGTTGCAAGAGCTGCCCCAGCAACTTCTAAACGAGGTAATCCAAAGTTTCCAAAGATAAAACCATAATTTAGCACAGCATTAATAAAAACCGCTAAAAAACTACAATACATCGGAATTTTTGTTTCACCAACTGATCTCATCGCCCCTGCAATTGAAAGCGATAGTGCCATAGGTAAAAACGTATACTTTGCAACCGCAAAATAAGCGATTCCTTTTGATATGATTTCTTTATCAGGTGTAAAATAATGAACTATTTGTTCAGCAAATAAAAGCGATGCAACAAAAAAGAAAATCATAATCAAAGACACATAAACAATTGAAAAACGAAATGATTCCTGCATTTTTTCAACTTTCTTCGCTCCATAAAATTGTGCTAAGAATATTGAAGAAGCTGCAATCAATCCCATTCCTGCAAAAATTGCGATCATATAAAACTTATTAACGGCTGCAACTCCACCAAGTGCAGCATCTCCAAGTTGACCAACCATTAAATTATCCAATAAATTTACCGAACTAGCTACCAGCTGTTGTAACATCATTGGTACCGCAACTACCAAAGTTCTTTTGTAAAACTTTTTATTTCCTATAAATTTTTTAAACATAGTACCCCCATACGATAAAAAGCAACATACTTCCTTATCAGCATGCCACTAATTATCCCATATTTTAATGCTATGTACAACTAAATACTTCAACGTTACCGAAGTGTCATTAATCTGCAATAACATTTGTTCCATTAAGCATCGATTTACATGAGTAAATCAGTAGACCCCCAACGATCAGATTACATATCATCATAATCAACGAAGACATAATAATCCCACTTTGTAAAGTAACTTCTAATAATACTATAACAACAAGTGAAGGAATTGTTGCAATGAGCATTATAAACATTTTAAGGTAAGTTTCAACAATTGGTGTGGTGTTACTCTTCATTAAGCGAACACTCCATAACCCAGCCGCAATGAAGATAATCGCTGTAGAGAAACTTTGTATATAACAGCCAACTAGTTCAACAAACGAAACTTGAAATATAATTGCACAAGGAGCTATGGCAACAACCAACATCAATGCCATTCTTAGAATAACTGGTACAACTAAATTAATCAATTTGTTTAGCGGTTCATCGGGTATCAAATAAATATAAGATAATTTTAATTCTTTTGAAAAAGAGTCTGCATTAATTCCCATCATTACAACAATAACCAACATTGAACGATAAAATGTAAATCCTTGTCCCATAAAATAAGACATGAATAAATAGATAACGATCATTATGATTTCTTGCATACCGATCCAATTGCGCGTTTTTTTCATGATCAATATATTCTTAGAGGCAATTGCACCTGCACCCTTAGAAAAACTAGCATTTTTAACTTCTGAGATTTTTCGATTCAATGTTCCATTGTTTCCATTTTCTTTTACTTTTTGTTTTAAATCGGTTACCCATTCAGCATCTTGTATTGCTTGTTCATAAAAATCACCTTTAATGTTAACCGTTAATACAGTAATGATTATACATACCAAAAATGTTGTTCCATATCCTATTAAAACAGCAACATTATCATGGCTCAATACTCCGATCAAACCATATTTAATCCATCCAAATACTGGGACAAAGTAAAATAAAGGATCTTTTGTAAATGAGGTAATCGCAATTTTAATTGATTCACTATTCATTACGGATAACCCAAATAATATTCCAATATATATAAGAACCAGTGCAACTACAGTTCTTTTCACTAATTTTGCATGACTGTTGTCCATCTCATAAAAGTAAAAGAATGTGATCAAGCCAAAGGCAAAGTAAAACATCAAAATGCTTCCAATTAGCAAGAAAATGATAAATGACAATGTTACTGTTTCATCCATCAAATAAATCACTGAATAAGCAGTTAAACCCAAGCCATATAATAAAGTACCCTTTAAAGTGTCGGCCATTAAATAACTTAGTACTTGTTTTTTACTGAAAGGTCCAGCAAAAATATAATTAGCATCATCGTTTGTAAC
Organism: Holdemania sp.; assembly: GCA_031551965.1. Taxonomy (GTDB): domain Bacteria; phylum Bacillota_I; class Bacilli_A; order Erysipelotrichales; family Erysipelotrichaceae; genus CALVGQ01. Next base: position 100,902 of record JAVBMW010000006.1, read on the forward strand.
GATAGCCGTTCTTTTTTGAAAAGTCATCATGACCATCATAAACATAGCAAAGCCAACATATAACGTAACAATACCTTGTATCCCATCGGTTACCAAAGTCTGTTGCATCAAGTTACGATTGGAAAACAGTGTTATAAACATGAACACAAAGAAAAGCATGGCAGCAATTGTAACTAAACCACTACTCCACTTTGAAAACAGTGAACGGATCATCGCTTTAAACTTTACATAGAATAGGTACACTAATGCGTTCATTCTTTTTCACCATCAGTAATTTCAAAGAAAATATCTTTTAATGATTGACCATTTAATTCATTTTTTTCTATTTTTCTAAGAATTTTACCTTTATCCATAATATAGGCTACATCCCAGATTCCATCGATCACATCAATAATATGCGTGCTAATTAAAACACTTTTCCCTTCTTCTTTTAAACTAACAAGAACTTGCAATACATTTTCGATCGCCTTGGGATCAAGTCCTAACATCGGTTCATCTATCAACAAAGAATGTGGATTTGGGATAAGAGCAAGCAACATACTTACTTTCTGCATCATTCCTTTAGACAACTTCTTTACAACTGTTTTTCTTTTATCTTCCAATTCAAAAAGTTTAAGTAAACGATCTGCTTCTTCCATATAATTTTCAACTTGATAAGCTTTACCAATGAAATGAATGTGCTCATCGATCGTAAGTGCTTCATATAGCATAGGCATTTCCGGTATATATCCAAATAGACGTTTTGCATCAATGCTAGTATTCTCATAGGTATCGATTTCAACAGAACCTTTATGCTTCAATAATCCTGCAATGCTTTTGATAGTCGTTGATTTACCAGCCCCATTAGGTCCTAATAAAACTGTGATTTTTCCGTTTTCCGCCATTAAGCTTACATTATCAACCGCTAAAAATCGATCGTACCACTTGACCATATTTCTTACTTCTATCATTCCTGATCCCTCCAATATTTAATAGGATTATAGCATAAATTCACTTCTTATTCATCTTATTTTTCTTATTATTTTCTTAAGAATACTTTAGAAATTGATTTCATAGATTATAAAAGGTGATCAACATGAAAAAATGGCTATTGGTTGTACTATCTATTCTTATTATTTGTGTATCTTTACTTATAAAACCTATAACTCGTGTTCTTGCGATTAAAAGCAATTCCACATTGAAAGGAATAGTAATCGTTTTAGATGCAGGCCACGGAGGTTTTGATCCTGGTGCACGAACTAAAATGATTGATGAACAAAGTATAAACTTAGATATTTGTCTTAAACTAAAAAAAATATTGGAAAGTGCCGGAGCCGAAGTCATATTAACGCGAGATGACAACTATGATTTGTCTGATAATTCCACTGGAAGTAAAAAAAGGGATGATATGATTAAACGTGCCAACATCATGAATCAGGAAAACGTCACTTTATTCCTTAGCATTCATTGCAATACTAGTTTCGATCGTAAATGTCATGGTGCTGAAGCCTATTATCGAATTGATGATGAAGTATCTAAACAATTGGCTACAACCATCTTAAATCAACTTCGTGATTTAACGGATAGTAAATTTCTTCCTAAAAAAGGAGATTTTTATTTATTGAATAATACTCATACTTTAGGTGCACTCATAGAAGTTGGTTTTATGACTAACCCTAATGATTTGGCCAACCTTCAAAAAAACGATTATCAAGAGGAACTTGCTTATCATATATATTTAGGTATTCAAAATTTCTTGCAAATCCTTCAATGATCAATTTATTTCTTAATGCAGAATAAATATAAATGTAACCGTTATCAACCATTTTTTGATAATTTCCTTGTTTTTTTTACTCGACACTAAGATATGTGTTTGTTATAATAACAACATTAATACCGTATATGCTTACTAATAAGGAGTAAGCGTCTCTACCCTATCGCCGTAAATGATGGGACTACGATAGAAACCTTTTTTGTGTTTCTGTCAAAGAGATGACGGAAACGTTTTTTCTTTTTAGACGGTATTAACACAAATAAAGGGGGAGAACTTGAATGTTCGAAAAATTATTCAAACTGTCTGAAAAAAAGACAAACATCAAAACCGAGCTCATAGCTGGGTTAACCACATTTTTAACAATGGCTTATATTTTACCTGTAAATGCCAATATGCTTTCTGCCACAGGAATGTCATTTAATGCAGTATTTTTTGCAACTGCTCTATCAAGTGCATTCGCATCAATTGTTATGGGGATTTATGCTAACTATCCTGTTGCTTTAGCTCCTGGTATGGGGGTCAATGCTTTCTTTACTTTTACAGTATGCATGACTTATGGTTTATCTTGGCAAGCTGCTTTAGCTGCTGTATTTATTTCAGGAATTATCTTCTTAATTATTTCTGTAACTAACATTCGTAAAATGGTAATCCAAGCGATTCCTCAACAATTAAAACTTGCTATCGGTGCTGGTATTGGATTCTTCATTGCTTTTATTGGATTCAAAAATGCTGGAATCATCGTTTCAAATCCTTCAACTTTTGTATCCCTTGGCAATTTAGCTGATCCAGTAGTTTTATTAGCTTTATTTGGCTTAGTTATTACAATCGTATTTATTTGTCGCAAAGTAAAAGCCGCAGTATTTTATGGTTTAGCTTTAACAGCAATTGTCGGTGTTGTTGCGGGACTTTGTGGAGTATCTGGTATGCCTGCTCTTCCAACAAGTTGGGATTTCAGTTTAGATATGTCTGCAGTTGGTGGATTTGCACAGGGATTTGGAGAATTATTTGCAGACTCACGTTGGATGGTTATCATTTTCTCATTCTTATTTGTTGATTTCTTCGATACTGCAGGAACATTACTTGCTATAGGTAATCGTATCGGTATCGTTAAAGAAGATGGTGAATTGGTTGATGTTGAAAAAGCATTGTTTGCAGATGCTGCAGGTACTGTATTCGGTGCTATGCTTGGCACATCAACAGTTACTTCTTTTGTTGAATCATCATCAGGAGTTGAAGCTGGTGGACGTACTGGTCTTACCGCTGTAACAACAGGTGTATTATTCCTTGTATCTCTTATCTTATCTCCTATCTTATCAATAGTTACATCTGCTGTAACGGCTCCTGCATTAATCGTTGTAGGTATCTTAATGGCATCTCAACTTAAAGGAATCGAGTGGGACGACTTTACATATGCAGCTCCTGCGTTTGTTACAGTAATCATGATGATTCTTACTTACTCAATTTCAGATGGTATGGCGTTAGGATTTGTTACATATGCAGTTACAATGATCGCTTCTGGTCGCATTAAGGAAATCAACCCAATCATTTGGGCATTGCTAGTAATCTTTGTAATTTACTTCGCAGTATAGCTCAATCAAGGAGACCTCAAAGTCTCCTTTTCTTTTGATTCAATTCTTTTGTGTTTCATATATTATAGGTAACATTATAGCAGTAAGAAAATTTCTAAAAAAAAGTAATATAAATATCAAAAAAGCGTTGACAGACAACTTCCGTTTTGGTATTATATATAAGCATTCGGTGTTAGTGGGCCTGTAGCTCAGGTGGTTAGAGCGCACCCCTGATAAGGGTGAGGTCGTTGGTTCAAGTCCATTCAGGCCCACCATCGAATTGAATATACATATGGGGTATTAGCTCAGCTGGGAGAGCGCCTGCCTTGCACGCAGGAGGTCAACGGTTCGATCCCGTTATGCTCCACCATATATCAAATTAAAGCCTAACAAAAGGCTTTTTTTGTGTTTAAATTTGATATCCTTTAATTAGTGTTCTAAAACAAATTTATATATTAATAATATAATTCATCAGTGATCCGAAAAAAAACTCTCAAAATATTCATTGAAAGTTTTTAATAATCCCTTATTTTTTTTTCCCCATTAATTCATTCACTTTTTGGTTTAATGCTTGATGTGCCACGTCAACATCATAGATAGCTAATACTGTTTTTTCAAGTGGACACATATCATCTTTTGTGCGATTCTCAATAAACTCTACTAAACTACCATATGTAAACTCGATGTCTGTTCTTTCTAAGAACTCTACCGCCGCTTTACTCATGACCTCACCATAGATTCCACACACACCGCCTTTTACAAGGAGCATGGCAGCTGATTTGCCGATCACTTGATCTGCAACCCATCCTTCTTCAAAGAACGTTGAGTCTTCATTTAAAGGGGCTAAAATCGGTTTAATCCCATGATCTTTACTCGTATATACGCCAAGAGAGTCTTCTTTCATCATAACGCAAGTAAAATTATGGTCTCTTAGCATTTTTTTTGCTTTCAATAATAACTGATTCATTCATATATCACCCGTTGTTTATTATAGCATATTATTTTTACAAGTCTTTAAATATTTACTTAACTTACACACAAGAAAACATTTATATTTAATGCTTTTCAAAATAATCAATTAATATATGTTTAATATATTGATATCTTCTAGCATAGGAATTATCGATGCGAATCAATTGTAAGTTATGTGCTTTACATATTTCTTGTTTCTTTGTATCTCTTTTTTTAACTATTTCTTTTTCCACATGTTCTTTTCCATCAAGTTCGATTGCTAAAACTGGAAATTTTTCTTTTCCACTTTTTTCATAAACTACAAAATCAAATCTTCCAGTATAAAACAATCCTACACTCGCCAAATTTTCTTTAAAGACATGTGCTATCGCCACTTCTTTTTCTATACTATATTTTCTTTTTCCATCAAAAATATTATCCATTGCGTGATTCAGCGTTTCCAAAAACACTGTTTCAGTTTCTGAACTATACGGTTTTATTCCCAACGCTCTTGAAGCTGTTGTTTTTTCCGTAACTAATGTAGTGCCATTACTTTTAACGTAATCAACTAGCTCATACAAATCATCATCATTTAAAGTGTGGTGCAAGCGATTCAAAATCCCTAAATCAGTAATAATAATCAGTTCTTTTTTCGCTCTTGATGTTGCAACATTGATCAACTCTTTATTGTTTTTCAACCAATCATATGTCTTTACATGAGTTCTATTAGTAAGCCCCAAAGAAAATAAGATCGTATCTTTTTCATCTCCTTGAAAAGCATGAACAGTACCACAGGATACATTTTGAATATTATTCTCTTTTAAGCATGAATTGATCAATTCTTTTTGCTTAACAAATGGCGTTATAATACCTATCTCATTTCCTTTATGTTCCGATATGTATTCCATAATTCTTTGAGCTTCTCCATAAGATGAATTTTTATCATCATATGACTGACTTTTAACATCGATCAGTTGTAAGGGCTGTTCAGAAACCACTGTACTTTTAATATTTAGTTTTCTGTTATAGTATTTTTGATTGCTAAACTCAATTATTTTTGGATGACATCGATAATGATAGCTTAAAAGTATTTCATCACTGATCGAATCAACCGACAAAAATGTTTTATAAATTGAATTTTTAATATAATCATACTCATCTAAAACCTGATACTTCTTTTTAAGTTTTTCATTTACATTATCTTCCAACAAAACAACCGGTTGAAGTTGTTGAGGATCACCTACCAGCATCAAACTTTTCGCCCTCATGACAACAACTAAAGACACAGCTGTATTGCATTGACTTGCCTCATCAATGATCGCCAAATCAAAATATTGCTGAGGAGTTGCCAATTTACTCGCAGATAAACAGGTAGTAATAATGATTGGAAAGAGTTCAATGAAATCATTCAAGTTTTGAGGTACACTTAAATAACGATTAAAACTTTGTACCTTTTCATCTTCATCCCCAATAACTAATATCTCTCTTAAATTATCATATTTTGGTTCTTTTAAACGTTTATAATATTTGATCGATGTATAATATAGATATTTTAAAAAGTCATCCCGATCAGTATCGATAAGTTTTAATGCATCTTGAATATCAATATCGCCTAGTTTATCCAACTCTTGTTGAATTTTGGGTAATTGATTTACACTCAATTCAATATTTAGATTCATATGACAATTTGAATCTAAAATCGTATCGATTGTTTCTTTTCTTTCTTTTAAATCTAGGATTCTTTCATAATCTTTTAATAATGACTTCAACTTATTCGCTTTTTCTATTTCATTCTCTTTATTTTTATTTAATGTGTTTTCAAATATATTAATATTCTTCACAGATTCATAATTATTCAATAGTTCATTCAAACTTACTTTCAAAACCTCATTATTACCATGTCTAAATACTGGAAACAAGATATTCTTTCCATTGTATTTTACTGATTGAAGTCCTTTTAATACTCCATTAATCGGATGATTATTATAAGATGAAAACAAAACGGTTTTATCATTAAAAAAAGCCGTTGTCAGAGTATTAATGATCGTATTTGTTTTCCCTGTTCCCGGTGGCCCTTGCACATAGGTAAGAGGCGATTTGAGTGCATTATTAATAGCTAGAAGTTGATCCAAATTTACCTTTTGATTCAAGAGGGCAAAATTAACACTTTTTCGGCTAACTGGTTTTTTTACTAAATCACCAAAAAAAGCTTTTATTGGTACAGTAGTTTCTTCTGAAAAATAGTGTTCAACGATCATTTTATATTCATAATCAAGATCGATCAAAATATCATTACCAATCGCAACTAAATAGGGCCTATCATCAAGTCCTTTAAGACGCTTGTTATATTCAAGAATCGCATCTTTGATCTTCTCTTGATTTATTTTAAAATCTTCCAACATCCAATAATCTACTGGATCTAAAAAGGCATTGATCGACCTCTTTACTCCGCTGATTGTAAATTCTTTGCATAACACAATTGAATCCTCTAGTTTCAAACAACGATTTCCAAGATCCACAAACATATTTTGATACGCTAAAACATACAAACCTTTATCTGTATGTATACTCAAACAATTTAAAGCTAATTGCTTGATCTTCTTTTCATCTTTAGATTGATTGTATTTAAAATAATCAATGATTTGAGTATATTGTAAATCAGTTAATGTATAAAATCCTTGTGCTATTTTCTCCTGATCCAAATAACTGATCAGTTTATATTCACATTTATATGGAGTTGAATCCAGTTTATTGCATTCTGCTAAGTAATTTAATATTCGATGGTTTGCGACATTATCAAACAACTCTGCATAAAGATGAGGATTATCAGTGATGTTTTGTAGTAGTTCTTCATTAACCGAAGCATAAGTTCCTTCTAATATTGAAGAAACTAATATATTCTCATATTTTACATTGAGTTCTTTTTTCTGCCCACTTGAAATATTGATTCCATCAACGATCAATGTTTTTTGCATTAAATTGATATCTTTAATACCGATCCAATATTTTGTGATCTTTTCTTCTCGATTTTGGTACTCAATATAAAGCCACTTTCCTTCATGAAGTGCTCTGAATATATCACGATATACACCTTTCATCGCATCTCACCTCAAATCTTCGTAAGCTAATTATACTATATTTTACCTTTTCTATTAAGTACTCTTAATACATTAGTAAATTACACTACATTTGATAATCAATAAAATTCTACAGGAAACATTAAACGCAATAAAAATGCGTATTTACGCAAATATTTTACGTATAAGGGATAGACTGCTTAAATGCCATTCTTTATATCTATTTTTAGAGTCTTTAGTTCTACTACTTTCATTACTTTCATCATTACGTTGAAACTAAGATAACAGTATCTCAAAATCGCTATTTTTTTAAATGCTAAATAGTTCAAAATCGCTGTTTTCAAAAATTAAAATACATTCAAATTCGCTATTTTTTGCTATTATCAGCTAAAAAACGAAAAAGAACCTCCAAATAAGGAAGTTCTTGATTGTCTCTGTAGATAATTTGATTAACGTTTTGATAATTCCTAGCCTTTTAAAATAAGGATATAAGGGGCGTTTTGCTACTTTGTGATACCTTATGAAAGCTCATATCAATATACAGCTTACGACATAGATAATTCTTTATCAAGCCATGTCATAATATATTCTCTATCTTGCTTAGTATTGATAGGAAGATTGAAATTCAAACATCTGCATTTTTGATATTCTTTTCCATCAATTGAAAATCGAAGATTTGTGCATTTAGGATTGCATGCATTGGGATCATTCAGTTTGGCACAATTCCAACTGTTTTTAACTGCTTCAAGAATATTTTCAGGTGCTTGTGACAGCAAATTTGATTGTTCATTTATTAGTTTTGAGTTTAATTTTATATAAGCTCCATCCATCGATATGCGAGCAGAAAAAACCACTGTCTTAAATACTTTTGATGTATATGTAAATACAAATTCGTTCATCTGATACTTCGAATCACATTTACAATTCTGATTGAGTAAAAACTCATGAATACTAACCAGAAAGCTTTTATATTCGTCTTGTAAAGAACCAATGCAATCTATCAATTGAGGCGAAAACTTTTTAGGCAACGCCAGAGCGTGGTAATCACAGCGCATAAAAATGCTTGCTATGGCCCCTTTATCCTTATGTCCTTTGCCCATAAGTGCAGTTGCATCTGCCATTGCTTTTAATCCGACTAGAGTATAGTTACTATTAGGATATCGTATTTCTATTAAACCTGCTTTATTCAGTTTATAAGATATATCCTTTATATCTATATCCAAAAATGCAAATCCTAAGTCTGCTAGAAATAGGAAGCATTGGTTTGGTTTACTCCCATGTATTTCTTTAAACGCAATACTTAATTCATTTCCGTCAATAAACAAGCATTTAGATGCATTATCAAGTCTGCCATGCAAACCGATACAATATAGTAAATAGAGGGGATGTATCAAACTTGGAAAACTCTTTTCAAACGCAATGGTGGTCTTTTCTACTTCACTTTGAGTTGTTGTATTATCTGCATTTTCGATAGCAGTGTCAATAAAACGATATAATAAGGACTGGAAATCGTTGACTCCTTTTAAGATATCCGCTCCATTACTGTCACCGATCAACCTTACATTGATATCGAATGTATTTGGTATATCTTCTACAATATTGCTTCTTAAAAATAATGCTATCTCTTTTAAAGTTTTCATAAGAATCTCCTCCGACAAAAATTGTATTCTAAATTTAACCAAATTTATTTAAATAACCATAAGTTTCCTGTTGAGTGCATTATAACATATTCCTATTCCTCAAATTTAAATTTTTTTCATTTTTGAGGAACAAAATCGATATAATTTGTAACACCTTATAAAACTTATTAAATTTCCTATAGCATTTAGTTTATATGCAAAACGAAAAAGAACCTCCATAAGGAAGTTCTTGATTGTCTCTGTACGATAATATAGATTAACGTTTTGAGAATTGTGGAGCACGACGTGCACCTTTAAGTCCGTATTTCTTACGTTCTTTACCACGACTATCACGTGTTAAGAATCCAGCTGCTTTTAATGCAGGACGGAAGTCTGAAGAAACTTCCAACAATGCACGAGCAACACCATGACGGATTGCACCAGCTTGACCTGTGTATCCTCCACCACAAACATTGATCTTGATGTCATATGCTTCAAGAGTATTTGTTAATTCAAGTGGAGCTTTTACGATCATTCGTAATGTTTCAAGAGGTAAGTATTCTTCTAAGCTCTTTGTATTTACTACGATGTTTCCAGTCCCAGGAGTCATGAAGACGCGTGCTACTGAAGATTTACGACGGCCTGTACCGACGTATGTTACATTAGTTTTCTTTTTAGTTGCCATTGTCTATTCTCCTTCTAACCTTTAATTTTCAACTCAATAGGTTTTTGAGCTGCATGTGGATGATCTGCACCTTTGTAAACAAATAAATGTTTACGTTGTACATCACCAAGTCTAGTATGAGGCACCATACCATGAATAGCTTTTTCAACCCATTCAACAGTATATTGTTCTCTCATTACACGAGTTGAGCGTGTACGTAATCCACCTGGATAAAGAGAATGACTGTAGTAGAATTTCTTCTCGTTTTGATCTCCAGTAATTACAATTTTGTCTGCATTGATTACGATCACAAAGTCACCGCAGTCAACGTTTGGTGTAAATGTTGGTTTGTGTTTTCCACGTAGAACAGCAGCTACTTCACTTGCTAAACGTCCTAGTGTTTGATTTGCTCCATCAACGATATACCATTGACGAACAACTTCATTTGGTTTTGCCATAGTTGTTTGACGCATATTAATTTCCTCCTCTGGCCGATCACAGTTTCCGGGGCTGTAACTGGCGTAGGTCCGTTATCTATAATACTTTATTTTGATGCAATAGTCAATGCTTTATTTAATAATTCCCTTTATTTAAGCCAGTTTAAAGCCATCAAAACAAGGCTAATAGCTTAAGCCATTAACCTTATTCAATTCTTACTTTGTAAGTTTATAGCGAGGTGATTTATTCACATTGAATACAAAGTAATCAGATGCCACGGATACTCCATTGATCATTAAGTGACCTTCTAGCTTATAATTACCCACAGGCATGTTGACAATGAAGTTTTCCAATGTATTGTATCGCTCAAATATTGTATCTTCAAGGATTCCATCTCCTCTTGCTGCCGATCTTGATTGATTGATAGCCAAACTGATCGCATCAACATAAGCCTTCATATTCAACGAAGTAATACTATCATTTATGAATGCATCATTACTTTCTCCAATCAACTTCTTCATGTACTCTTCTAAATCAGCTTCTAGAGTTTTGTCTTTGCTATAAGCTATCGTGATAGATTCAATCAAACCATTAGCTATTATAACATTGACAGTTCCTTTTTGAACATTATCATCTCCCGCAACATTGACAGAATAATCACCATCTTTAAGTTGCCAAACATCAAAACTCCAGTTTACGAAGTAATTTGTCTGAGAAGCATTTAATTCTTTAACTTTAAGATTATCCATTAGCGGTGTTATTCCATCATTTAGTATCGCTGGAACATAGACATTATCCTCATTCAATTTTAATAATTGATATTCAATTTTAGTTAAGCTGTTATCAAAATCAACATTATTGAACGTTGTTTTAAAATCAATCTTAACATCAAATGCAATTTCTCCAGAATTCAAATCATTTAGATTTTGAACAAGTTGCTTTTGGTTCGGTTCAAGTTTAAATCCGTAACCTTCTCCACCTTCGACTTGTATCGGTATAATTAGTCGTGTAACTTCATCACCGTTCGGATGCGTAGGGATTAAAGTACGTTGCACAGCGACAACTAAGTTATACATTTGCCCCTCTTCAAAAGCGAATCCAAGTGATTTTGAGAAATCCAGTGACATACTGATTGGTAAAATAACTTTATCATTTTCCCCAGCTTCCATAAGATGGCTTACCAATCTATCTTTAAAGTATAAAATCATATCACTTGTAGACATTGTTACAGTAGTATATTGATCATCAACCTTATTTTCTGTTGTCATAGTAACGATCGTATTATCTGGAAGTGGTATTTGTTCTCCAAGAAGATTTTCAATATGAACTTCTATATCAAGATACTTTCCTTTATTGATAAAGTCATATTCATAATTATAACCTTCACCCCAAGTATCTTTAAATTCAAATTGGAATGACAAAGGAATTTCTCGGTTAAATTTACCAGAAACCGAACCGTTAACTACTTCGATCGATCTTCTTGGATTTAAATGAATTAGCGGATAATCTGATGCAACTACCTTGAACTCAGAGTTCGCGTAATCATAAACCACTCCTTCATCGTTTGTATATTTATTTAGACTCACCGATGGAAGTGTTATTTCATTACATATAACTGCTCCATTTTCTTTCAATCCTGTAGACTGAAGATCCACTACAAACAAGAATTCTTCCATAGCGGCTTCTTCATCCCATCCACGATATGAAGGATGATTAAAATAATATTTAGAGTTTTCCAAATTAAAGACATCTTTTTCCTGATAATAGACAGTATTGTCAAACTCATCAACACGTGAAAATTCACTAAAACTTACCGATGTTTTTCCATCAGGGTCATCTACGTAGTAATAATACGTATAACCTGTTGCTATATCGACCATCGCGATCTTTGTCTTATATGGTAAATTCGGGTTACCTCCGGCAATTGCCCACCTGAAAACTTTGTCAACTACGATCGGTCGTGTTTCATACTCATATAGATAGTTGTCTTCATCATCTTTGAGATGGTTTCCTTTATCATCAAGGACAGGAATCTTATCTCCATTTATATCAAATTTAAACTTAGGTTCATCCGTATCTTTATCATAAACGATTGGGTCTAGCATCTTACGGATTCCAGAATAATGATAAGCCGCATAAGTTGTGTAAACACCATCATTAGTCAAGTTGATATCTTCACTAAAGAATCCATTATCAAGATCACCATCAAATCTTTCACCGATCGCATTATAGTTTTCTACTTCTGTGAAAACCTGTAGATCAACTCTGATCGGAATTGAATCTGTAAGAGATAATACATATCCTCCGGTACTTGGAGTAACATAATAAGTTGAGTTGATGCGTGTCCATTTATTCACATCATCAATACCGGAAACTCTAAATTCTTTGAAGTTCGAACGATATTTCAAATTTCCTGAATTTGATAATAATGTTACAGAATGGTCAGAAGAATTATACATCGACTGTCTAGAATCATATAAAATTGTTCCTCGAAGTTGAGTGATCGTTGTATTGACTTTGGTCACATCGTTATCTTTTGCATCTTTAGAGTGAGTAATTACTCCAGTACTAAAAATTGCTGCATTGACATCAACCATGATTTGATTTGCAGTTCCTTTGCTGGATTGATATCCATCATACAAAATATATCCAAAATCAGAAGTGTTATCTCCCATATGCCAATCGTTTCCGTTAATCGACTTAAAGTTATGTCGATTTATACTGCCTTCACCATTTTCACCAATATCCGCTTCATCATAACTGACATTATATAATAGTTCTTTGATATTGACAGATTTTTCTTCCTGATCAAGTGGTGTATAAATTTGAACACCTTTTTCTACAATTTCGCTGAATGGGGTATAACGCACAATATTTACATCCATACGTGTAGTTGAACCGCTACTTGCGATACGATTAGCTAATTTAGTTTGATCTGTAATAGTAACACCCGGAGTAGAATACAATTTACTTCCCGCTGTATTGATATTGTATCCATAAATTCCAAATGCCGGTGACACTGCTGCAGTAGCATTGTAATAAGTTGATCCTGAATATCCTAGAATCAATGCAGAATTTGTACCGATCACATCATTATTGCGTGCATCAATTTCATAAATATGCATTCTAGTTTTTGCACCACTCGATATCATTTCACCAAATAGAATTCCACTATTAGCACCTTGTATTGTATTTCTGTTAATTATTACTTCATCATGAAAACGATATTTATCAGTTTGCTTTACATCAGTTCCCATATAAGAAACGTTATCTACATTAACTACTCCAATTAATCCTCCGGTATTTGATTTGGAAGTAATTTTGTTGTTGAGAATGTTACATTTAGTAAGTTCATTGTTTGTTGCATACGAATAACCCACGATTCCTCCCGCAGTAGAGCCGGTTGAAGTAATAGTGTTATTTTGTATAGTAATATATTCAAAATATGGAACTGAACCCTGAATTCCTGTACCATAACCAATTTGACCAATCAAACCACCAGTTATGTCTTTTGAAGATATTTCCATATCTTGTACCATAATATTACTGTAATAAGCTACATTTCCTCTTGCATAACCTACAAGTGCGCCAGCTTTAGCACTTCCAATAACTTTACCAGTTAGGGTTAAATCTTTAATGATTGAACGCGTTGGTGCCTTCCCTTCAGTTGTATTAGAATCGCTATTGTATAAGAAACCAATGAACCCAGCATAAGAGTATTTTTCTTCACTTCTGTCCATCCACATTTTAATAGTATGATTTCCACCATTAAGATTAGCTCTAAATTGACGACTATTTGTTGTTGATAGATTATATGGAGTTGATCTTTCCATATCAGCGCCAAGACCTTTGAAATCTCTAGCGAAATTATATTCCATCGCTTTATCATTGTTCATCACAGTCGAAGTAGTTTTAGCATTATCACTTGTAAAATCTAAATCACTGACAATATTAATTGTACTACTTAAACTATTAATCAGTTTTCTTGTAGTATTCATGCTTGCATCATCGACAATTACATTGATCCAGTTCATCAAAATAGGTTCTTTCGCAACATAAGTGTATGCATATACTGCATTGATTGTATCAAACCTATTGTTAGTACTGAAGGCAAAACTATTTGCCATTTGAGCTGAAGACGTATTAGTTTTGTTAGTGTAAATAGAAGAACCTGTATTAATGATCCATTGTAACATTTGCAGTTGTTCAAAAGACGCTATATTTACATCTACTTTTCCACCGCTTGCGGTGGCATTGATTCTAAATTTTTTCTCATCTAAATCTGCAACATTAAAGATACTTTCTCCAGTTCCAATCATTGGATAAAGTTTATTTGCATAGCGAAGATTTTTATCGATTTTCTTCTCAGTTGGAATCACAAAATCTTCCTGATCTCTAACTACATAGTCATACTGCTGAACCGCAAGTAATTCATCACTTGGCACGAATCGGTTATAGTCATAGATTATGACATCTTCTTCTACTTCGACTTCAACAAGTTCAGGTTCTACTGGTACATCTTCTTCAATGACATTTGGATCTTCATAAATTTCATCCATACCAACAATGACCGTACCATCTTCATCAATTTCATAATTGCGTATTGGTGTTGACTGTATCGCGTTATTAAATAGTTGTTTATTAATGATGTTTGTTTTATATGATCCTTCTGTTTCAACTGGATCACTATCTTCTTCAACAGGATTATCAAAGACAACTCCATCTTGTTTAATAGAAAATTGAAGTGTTGTTGTGGCTACATTGCCAGCTTTATCTTTAACATCGAAATTTATTACATAGTCGTCAAGTGATTTAACTACAAAATCTCCTAGATTTTCTGACCAATCATTATAGACATAATTGTTAATTGAAATTGTCTTCAAGGCAACATTTGGTTCTATTAAAGTTGCAGTTACCGTAACAGTTTTATTGATAATGTCTGTTTCATATGCAAGAATTGGCTTAGGTTCTGTTTTATCTATTGTAAATGATTTGTTAGATACTGAAGTATTCCCTGCTAAATCGATCGCAATAATCTCTACTGAATAATCACCTTCAGCATTAAACTCTTTAACTACTTCTTTAGTCATCGCAGTTGCTTCTAACAATGTTACTATTTCATCGCCAGTATTCATAGTAACTGTTTTCAATCCAGTTGTATCCATTACGCTTAATTTTACTGTTTCGGTTGTATAAGATTTTCCATCATAAATGTTTTCATTTGGAATTTCCCATGAAATATTAGGAGCATCTGTTTCAAGTGTTATTGCTTGTTTGGATTCTACTGATTTATTTCCTGCAGTATCCATCGCGATCGCAGTAAGTTCATGTGAATATGTCGGATCTAACGTAACTTCACATTTTGCACCTTCGCATGTTTTTATAATTGAAGATTCATCTTTTATTTGAATAGACTCAACTTTAACATTATCGGTACTTTCAACCGTTACTATAATCGATTTATTATAGAAGAATCCAAAAGTTAGCCTGTTCATCAATAAACTGATTGCATCTTCTCCTACAACTTGATATGACATAACTGGAGCAGTAGGAGGATCTAAGTCAATATTATTCACTTCATAGTATGCACTTCCAGGATTTCCTAATGTATCATTAAATGCTACTAATACTTTACCATCAGTATTTTTAGTCACTTCAAGAGTATAATTATAGTCATCGACAAATGTCCAGTTAGTTGGAGTTTTATCTAATTTCTTATCCACGGTTAAAGTCACGATAACTTTACCGTTAATTTGTGAAGTAGTACTATAACTGATTGTTCCAGTCGGTCTCACTTTATCAATATTTTGAACTGAATAAACAGCAGTTCCAACATTACCCGCTAAGTCAGTCATTGTGACAGTTCCTGTTTCATTGTATTCAAAAGTACGAGCATAAACATTTTCTTCCTCAGTTAAAGTCCATCCCACAGAAATGGAGTCTAATTTCTCAGACACAGCTAGTTTAACCACAACATCTTTATTTGTTGCTTCTGTAGTACTATATTCAAATGTACCAGTTGGAATCTCTTTATCAATGTTGGTAATGTTATATGTTAGTGGAGTAAAAACCTCATTTCCTGCAAGGTCCTTAAATGTTACTGAACCTTCTTCGTTATCATTAAATGATTTTGAATAAGTTGTATCATTTACTTTTGTCCAACCTGAAATAGCCTGTATAGGTTCACTTACTGATAATGTAATTGTCACTGGTCCGTTGGTAGGTTTTTTATCATAGTTTAAACTTCCAGTTGGACGCGTTCTATCAATGTGATTCACTTCATAATTCAATGGTGTTTCTACCACATTTCCTGCTTCATCAGTAAAACTCACAGTACCGCTACCATTGTCAGTCATTGTATAAATATAAGTCAATTTATCTGAATCTGTTGAATCAAGCTGCCAACCAGTAGAAATTTGATTCAATTTTTTATCAACTTTTAATATAACGTTTACATTACCATTAGTTGGAGTAGTTGGGTCATAAGTAATTTCACCAGTCGGAATAACACGATCAATGTTTTGAACAGAATACGATAAAGTATCAGAGTTTCCTGCTTCATCAATAAATGTTACTGTACCTGTTCCGTTATCTTCCATTGTATAAGTGTAAATTTCTTGGTTAAGATTAGGTTTATTCCATCCACTTGGCGTTTCTTTTAATTTTTTATCCACACTTAAAGTAACCACAACATTTTCATTCGTTGGTGTTTCTTTACTATAAGTAATAGTTCCAATAGGTTTAACTTTATCTATCTTATCTACTGAGTATGTCGCTGTTCCTTTATTCCCTGCAAGATCATAGAATTCAACTTCTACTACTTCATTTTCAGATACTTCTTTTGTATGAGTTGTTGAATTAATTTGATTCCAACCGCTAATCTCTTCAGTGTCTTCACTTGTAGTTAATGTCACTAATACCGGTTTATTTGTTGGACCATCTGGAGTATAACTAAATGACCCCGTTGGAATATCTTTATCAATATTTTTTACTTCATATTGAGTAGTTCCTTTATTTCCTGCATAATCTTCAAAATCAACATCAGTTAATTCTGTGTTTTCTTCTACAATTAAAGTATATTTATATAAATCATCTTTATCTTGTATCCATTTTTCAGATATCACTTTCAATAATTTAGAGGCAATCAAAGTTACGACAACATCCTCATTTGTCAAGTTTTTTGTACTATAACTAATTATTGCGTTCGGATTAACTCGGTCAATATTACTTACTGAATAAGTTTCGGAACCTTTATTTCCTACTAAGTCTTCGAAGTTCACAGTAATAATTCCATCTGTGTTTTCTTTAACTTCTAGGGTATATATTTTATCATTGACTTTCGTCCATCCAGAAATTTGTTTGATTGGTTCAGACGCCTCTAATGTAACAAGTATATTTTGATTTGTAGCTTCTTCAGTACTGTAACTGATTGTCGCTGTAGGCACTTCTTTATCAATATTTTTTACGATATAAGTTGTTAAACCTTTATTACCCGCAAGGTCTTCAAATTCTACAGTGATAATTTCCGTTGTATTTTCTTCTACTACTAGCGTGTATGTTTTTTCATCGACCTTGGTCCAATTAAAGATTGCTTTGATAGGCTCAGACGCAATTAA
This sequence comes from Holdemania sp., assembly GCA_031551965.1. Taxonomy (GTDB): domain Bacteria; phylum Bacillota_I; class Bacilli_A; order Erysipelotrichales; family Erysipelotrichaceae; genus CALVGQ01. The sequence goes on from JAVBMW010000006.1 coordinate 118,588, forward strand.
AGTAACAAGTACATTTTGATTTGTATCTTCTGTAGTACTATAACTGATTGTCGCTGTTGGATTTGTTCTATCAATATTACTTACCTTATATTTTGCTGATCCGACATTTCCAGCTAAGTCTTCAAATTCTACCGTTAATTCATCATCAGTATTTGCATTTATAACTAAAGTATATTTTTTAGAATTTTCATTATCTTGAGTCCAATTGTCAGGTTTGTTTTTAAGTTCTTTATTCACAATTAAAGTAACCACAACATCTTCTTGTGTTGGAGCTGTAGTACTATAAGTGATTTCACCTTTTGGTGCAACCTTATCAATTTGATCAACTTTATAAGTCGCTGTTCCTTTATTTCCTGCAAGATCATAGAAATCAACTGTGACTTCTTCATTTTCACTTACATTTATCCAGTAATTCTTTGAATCTATTTTTTTCCAATTTGGTATATCTTTAACATCTTCATTTGTTGTTAATGTTACTTTTACTGAAACATTAGTTGGACCTGTTGGATCATAACTAAATGTTCCTGTTGGAATTACTTTATCAATGTTTTCAACGATAATATCTTTTGAATATAAATTTCCTGCATTGTCAGTTACTGTAACTGTTATTGTGGTGTTCTCAGACACAATTATAGTTGTTCCAGTATAAATTTTTCCATCAAGAGTATATTCCACTGATTTGATTCCACTAATTAAATCAGTAGCATTTATCACTAACGCTAAATCTTGATTAGTAGGTGTGATTAAATCACCAATCACAGTAAATGATGGTTTTGTTTTATCGATAAATACTGTTTCACTCTTGCTAGAAGTGTTATTTGCGTTTGATGTTACTTCTAATCGGTATACATCTCCTGCACTTGCACTTTCGTTGCCGATTTCTGCAGTAAATTTAATAACATCAGCTTCAACGATAATTGTTCCTGCATTCTCTGCAAGTATTCCATCTCTGTACAATTTAGCTTCTTTGACTCCTGACAATGCTTCAATAATTGCCACGAATTGAACTTTATCATTATGCCAGCCTGCCAAAGAGTTGATGGTAATTTTCGGTTCTGCTTTTTCTAAGTCAAATGTTACAGATTGAGCTTCCGCAATAATAGCTTTATCTTCACTTATTACACGCGCAAACAAATTAATTCCTTTTCCATCATTTGGCAGCGATACATTATATGGACTTGTTTCTATTTTGATCCAATTTTCATGATCAAAAGAATATTCCAAATGATATCCTTCAGTATAATTTTCATTATTACTAATTGAAATAACTGATGTCGCTGTAAGCCAGCCATTATCAAGCATTATTGTTGGTTTTTCTATAGTTTTCAGCACTTTAATTGATGCACTTATTTCATCAGAGTCTTTACCTGATTTTGATATTGCCCTGAAATGATAAGTTGCATTTGTGTTTTCAGAAATACTGATTGTTCCATCAAACGGTGTCCAACTTATTTCATCAGTCTTATATTCGTAAGTTGCAATTCCTGATAAAGCTGTTGAATTTATTTTGATTGTCAAATCCTTTGTAGTAACTGTTCCTGGTTCGTAATTACTGATTTCATCACCATGATAGTAACTGATTGTCGGTAATTCCGGTTTTGAATTATCGAGTGTAAATACTTCAGTTGACCTTGCATCGCTATCATTGTTTGCATTATCACTCGCAACAACTCGAACTGAACCTTTAAAATCAGGAGAAACAGTAATTTCTGCTCTACCATTTACTGCATTGATAGTTTCTGTTTTAATTACTACATTATTTTCATTCATTAACTTATAGGTAAATGATTTGATTCCACTTAGATTATCTGTAGCGATCATTTCAATTCTGATAGATTGACTAAAGAATAAGTTGCCTGTAATACCTCTTAAAATGTTTGCCCAAACACTGTCATTTACTTTGTAGTAATTGATCGCAGTTATCACTGGCGCAAGTTTATCGATTCTATCTACTACTTCAGTTTGAGTAGTCACATTTCCTGCCTTATCAGTAACTTTTACTATAATCGTTGAATTTTCTGTAATTTCAAGAGTTTCTCCACAAGGCTTATACTCACTATCATTGATAGAATATTCTACAGATTCAATGCCGCTAGTTGCGTAATTGTTATCATCTTTAACATCATCTTTTGCGATAATTCTAAGAATAACGTTATTTTTTGTCCAGGTTGAAACATTGCCTGTAATTTCAAGAGTTGGAGCTTTTGTATCAATATTATTAACTTCAGTTTGATCTTCAATAATATTTCCTGCTGCATCTTTGACAACTACTTTAACTATTCCATTTTTGCTTACTGAAATTTCATTTGTAGAAGTATATTCTCCATCATCAAATTTATATGTCATTCCATTTGACAAATCATCTGATGCATCAACAGTAATCTTAACTGATCCATTTGTCCAAGAATCAGGAGTTAACTCAATTTTGTTTATAGTTGGGCTAAGTGTATCGATATTCCCCACTATGATCGATTCAGGCAATGAAGTATTTTCCGCTGCATCTTTAACGATAATTGTGTATGTCTTATTTTCATTAACTTCTTTACTATTTTCTTTTTGATATGTTGCTCCATTATCAAAAGAATACATCAACTCATCTAATGTACTTGAATCATCTTGAGCATCTACTAAAATAGTGACTTTTCCATTTGTCCATTTTGTTTGGATTGGATCAGTGGTAACCATATTAATTGTTGGTGCGGTTATATCAATATTATTAACTCGATATCCGTTTTCATAGACTGTTATATTTCCAGCCGCATCTTTTACTGATACAGTAATTATTCCATTTTCTGTAACAGTTAATTGATTGGATGTTTGATAATCTAATCCATTGAATGAATACATTAAGCCTTCAGACAATGCATCTATTGCATTGACAGAAATAGTTACAGAATTCTTTGTCCATTGAGTTGGATTCTGCGTGATAACGTTAATTGTTGGAGCTGTTTTATCAAAGAATACTGTTTGTTTTAGCGTTGATGTTTTATTACCAGCGATCGCAACAGTCTCAAAATAGTACTGGTCGCCTGTAGATGCTGATTCAAACTCTACTGCATAACTAAACATTCCATTTATCGGAATAATTTCTTTTATTACTTTGTCTTCTCTATAAACGATTACCTTTTCAATGTCTGATAATGCTGATGTTGTACCATTAAATACGATGTTATTAGACCATTTATCGGTAACATTGTTTACACTGATCAATGGTGAAGTTTTATCCACATACTCTACATCTATAACTTCAGTTGAAGTGTTTCCTGCATAGTCAGACGCAATAATTGTTACTTTTGCATTTTCTTTTACTACTATGCTTGTTCCGTAAGGTTGAAGTTCGGCATTACCAATTTGGTATTCAATCGATGCAACTTCACTTACATTATCCGTTGCAGTCACAATCAAAATAGCATCTTGATTTGTCCAAGTTGTTGGATTTCCTTTAACTTCAATAACTGGTGGGAATTTATCTAATTTGACTGTTACTGAATCTTCATTAGTGTTTCTGGCAACTGTAGTAACTACTACTTTATATTGGTCACCAGAATTACTACTTTCATTTGTAACTTTAAATGAATAGTTGTTGCTGCTTGTTTCAACAGATTCCATTAGAACACCATTACGATAAAGTTGTACAAGCTTTATTCCAGAAGTAGAAGTAAATGTTGCGTTCAACGTTATATCATCTATATACCAATTTGGTAATGGTTGATCGATCAAAACGGTTGGTTTATCTTTTTCAATGTTGAATGTTACAGTTGTCGTATCTGATTTTACATTAGTATCCGTATTGCTGATCGCTCTAGCGTAAATAGGAATATCAACTCCATCTGTAGGTAATGGAACTTTAATGCCATCCCATACAAACCAATTTGTATTATCATAAGAATATTCTAAATGATAACCATCTTTAAATGTTTCTTTGTTTTCTAAGGTAATGATTGAGTCTAGTGTCAACCAACCTTCTCCAACATGAATTGATGGAGCTACTAATGAACGCAATACTCTTATTTTAGCTTCAACTACATTAGATACATTATTTGATTTAGAAATTGCTCTGAATAAATAAGTTGTATCAGTATTCTTTGTGATCGTAAATCCTTCATCACTAAAATCAGTCCAGTTTATTCCATTATCTGTACTATATTGGTAAGTTTCAATATCTGATAGTGCACGAGATGATGCAGTGATTTTCAAATCTTTAGTTGTGAGTGTTCCTGGTTGATAATTATCAGAATAGCTTATAACTGGCAATTCTGGAATTATTTCATCAATCACAAATATTTGTGTTTCTTTACTTGCACTAGTATTTGTTGCGGTATCTTTCGCAATAACACTGATTGTTCCTTTAAATTGCGGATCGATTGTAATTACAGCTACACCATTTGTAGCAGTTGCAGTTCCTGTTGTTGTACCAGTTGAGTTTCTCAATTCATAATTGAACTCTTTCACACCACTTTGAACAGTTCCTGTCTCTTCCGCAATCATTTGAATTTCAAGTGATTGTTTAAAGAAGTATCCACCAGTTAAGGCATTCAAAATACTTGCCCATGTTTCAGTGTTAACCAAACGATAATTTACACTTGTCACTGTTGGTGCTGAAGTATCAAGTTGTACATTAAATAGAACTTCATCACTATAACGTCCGGAACTTGTTTTAATTCTGAAATAGATATTTTGATCCATATTCGTTCTGTCAATTGAGTAAATGATCGTTTTATTACTGTTTGAAATTGGGGTTACTTCATTCCAGTCACCGCTTTCATATTTAACTTCGAGTAAATCAAAATCAGCAGTAATATCATAATTCAAAGTAAAAGTAAGTCCAGTATTGACCCATTTTCCATTTAATGGCACGTCATCATTATTTTCATCCACAATCTTCACTAAAGTAAGTTCAGGTTTATCAATTTCAGTTTGAATAGTGTATTCTTTGCCATCTGAAGCATTTCCTGCTTCGTCAATGCTGCGTAGTTTAATTGTATTTATACCATTTCCCAAGTTTACTTGAGTAACATCTTCCCATTTTGTTCCATTCCACATTTGAACTGAAATATCGGAACCTTCATCAACTTGTTTTTCAAATGTAATAAACCTAACATCGATATACCAAATTTCACTATTTAGTTTTATGTCATTAACCAAAACAATCGGATTGTTAGGTGTTTCAATATCTATTGCCATCTCAAAAGATACAGGATCACTCTTGCGTAAAGATGATGTTTTTACATAGAACGTGATAGGTTCTTTAACATTTTCAGCTTCTACTGTATACGTGATTTTTTTCGCACTTAAATCAATATCTTCTGAGGATAATTCTGCTTTACTGTATTCTCCGTTTCCGCGTTTTACCCACAAACTATCAAAGTCCGCAGTAATGTTATAACCTAATGTGAAAATCAAATCACTATTGACCCATGTTTCTTTATCCAACAGTAAGTTTCCAGTTGATCCATCTTTTTCCACAACGTTTAGAATTTCGATCGATGGTTTGTCTATTTCTGTTTTGATCGTATAAATAGTTTCTGTTTCTTGTATATTTCCTGCCTCATCAACAGTTCTAATATTAAATTTGTTAGTGCCATTTTTTAGTTCTAATTCTAAATTTGTCAAATCGATCCAATCGTTGCCTTCTTTTATTTCTGCATGAATTGGTGCTTCTTTATCAAATTCTGGTTGAATCATAGTCACTGTAACTTTAGATTCATTGTCATACCATTTATTTTGATCGATTTCTTGATTATCTATTTTCAAAATTGCACTTGTAGGTGCTTTTTTATCGATTCGCAAAGCGATTGTATTAGCATCGACTTTACTACCAAACTCATCTTTATTAGATAATGAGTTACTTGTATAAGCTTCTAAAGAATATTGAGTGCTGCTGTTATTTGTGTCGAATTTTAAAGTTGTAGATACGACATATGGTGAATCTGCATCATGGTTAGAGAAATCTAAATTCAAAACATCACGATCTAATATGACTTTTGATCCATCAGAGCCACTTAATACAAATTTCAAGAACGGTGAAATGGACTCTGCTTCTAAATGTAGGGTAACTTCTTTATTGGTCCATTTTTCATCATAAGAAACATCATTTAAATCTTTATCTTTAACAGTTGCACTTAAAACAACCTTCGTAGGCTCTCCATTATCTTTTCTTATTTTGATTGTTTCTTCTACTTCGTTTCCTGCAAGATCAGATGTCTTGATAGTTAAATTATAAATGCCACTGTTTGAAATTAAAATTTTACCATCTTTGATATCCGTATATTTTTCAGGTTCGTTTTCAGTTGTTTTCCATAACTTATAGCTTACACTTACTGGTGCTTTATTTGCATCTAATGCTTCCCAACTTAATACTAATTCACCCGTTGAATACCAACGTGTAGTATCAAAAGAATCTCCATCTACTAAATATGTTGCCGGTAGAGGCTTGTCATTGTCATATTTCACAACGTAACTACTTGACCACTTACCAGGAACATCACTCATTGATACAGTTCTAAACTGATAATAAGTAACTCCTGTCTTATTTTCAGTAAGTTCGTAAGTTTCTAAATGATTTCCACTTTTCAACTCTGCGAGTTTAGTTTCAGTCCAAGTCTCATTGTCAGTTGATGTTCTAACCCAGTATTCTTTTACGCCGCTGAGGTCTTTGCCTAAACTATTTGTGTATTTTCCAGTCAAGGTGAATTTCACACTCTTGTTAGTCCATTTACCAGATTCGTAACCATTTAGACTAACACCTGGTGCTTCAGCTTTTTCTTCATCTACTGTTAAAAGTTCAGTGTTCGCAACTGTTGTATTTCCTGCTTTATCTGTAACTCGAACCCACAAAATACCTCTTCTTGATGGATCGATGTCTATTGTTTCCGAGTCAGTTGTATGTTTAATTGTTGCACCAGACCAATCAGTTGGTTCTTTTTGTACAACTTTTCCACTTGTACTGAATGCTTCCTCCACAAACAAGAACTCAATACTTACAAGTCCACTGATTTGAGCTGCATTTTTTGCACTGACTGTTACAGTTTTTGTTTCTTTGAAGAAGATTCCAAAAGTAATATCATTTAAGAATTTCTTTATTGATCCTTCTGCAATTTCGACTTTGATATCATCATATGTTGGTTTAGATTTATCGAAATTTAAGATGATTTCACTTTCTTTTGTATCGCTAGTATAAACAGTGTTTACTGCTCTGAATACTACTTTTACAGATGTTTGATCATATTTAGACAGTAATACTCCTGTGTTATCATCATATTTTGTCCATTCAACATCTTCCTGCCATGTGCCACCATTCCAAATACCGTCTTCGATCGTAGCGCCTGTATCTTTATTAAGCAGTTCAATACGATACTCAAGATGTTCAGTGTCCCCTTGTGTTGGATCAACTGTCGCATGAATTGTTTGAGCACTATTAAACCATCTTGTATTAAGACTTGTTTCAGTAATAATTGGTTTTTTAGGTTCAGAATTATCAATTCTGAATGAGTCAACTTTAATTTCACCCTTTAAATATGTTTTTAAATCGGAAGATACTAGTGCATTACTAATTGCCCGTACATGGAACTGTCCATCATAAACTGTATCTTTTTCTACATCAATTTCGTAAATTGTTTTTCCTAAAGATATCGACTTAGTTATTGAAACATTACCGATCTTATCAGAACCAATATACCATGTTTCACCATCCAGGCTGTATTCATAACCACTTATTTTTGGATCAGTATTATCAGCTCCATCTTCAACTATTATAGTTATAGGACCTTTTGCCCAAGCTGAAACATCATTAAATGTCGGAGCACTTGGTTTTCTTGAATCCACAATAATCTTATTAAACAATGTTTCAGCTGATTCATTTCCTGCAGTATCAATTACTTTGAATGCAATTGAATTATTAAATGAACTCAATGCATACAAGTAGGCTTCATTGACACTATTGAACTCTATCCATTCATTATCTCCTACTTTTACACATACTTTATTGATTCCACTAACTGTAGTTGCATCAATTTCATCATTTCCAATTATACGAACAGTTACATCCGTTCCCATCAACATACCTTCAATGAGTGGCGTCCAAGTTGATTCATTTTTGAACTGAACCTCAATGCTTGTAATTGTAGGTGTATTGGTATCGATCGCAATATCAAAATCTTTTGTAACCGCAAAACGTTTTGATGCAGTAACGATTTTGAAGTTAATTAGCTCATGAACATTGGTATTGTCTATTGAATAAGTTATTGTTTTTGCATCTTTGTCTAAGACATAATCAGAAGCATTAACTAGTTCATAATCTTTGTTTCCACGTTTTACCCAGAAACTTTCAAAATCTGCAGTAATGTTGTATTTTAACGTGAAAGTTAATCCGCTGTTGACCCAAGTTGTCGAACTTAAAGGCAATGCTTCACTAACTCCCGTTTTTGTAACTTTACTGATTTCAAATGTAGGTTCATCAATTTCTGTTTTGATCGTGTAAGTTGTTTCTTTTGATGTTTGGATATTTCCAGCTTCATCAACCGTTCTGATCGTGAATTGATTTTCTCCATTTTTAAGTTCAAGCACTAAATTATTTAAATCAGTCCAATTTCCCTTATCATCTTTGATTTGGGCAAAAATCGGTGCCTCTTTATCAAGTTCAGGTTGGACCATCGTTACTGTTGCTTCTTTAATGTTGTTGTACCATTTACTTTCAATAAGATTACTGCCATCAACTTGAAGAACCGCAATGGATGGATCAAGTTTATCAATTTGTACAGTAATAATTTTGTATGCAGTATCTTTTCCAAATACCGATTCATTATTTATAGAATTACTTGTATAGGCAATTAATTTATATTGATCAGTTGGACTAGTTTCATGGATTTTTACTATTGTGCTTGCATAGTATGGTTTATCTTCTTCATGAGTTACGACTATTTCATTTCTATAAATCGTTTTAAACAAAGCATTGTTTTTATAAACTTCAAACTTCAAGAATGGCGAAATAGAAACTGATTCCAAGTGTAATGTAACTTCTTTATTTGTCCACTTTTCATTGTAACTGCTTGTTTCGTCTTCATTATTTACAGTCGCACTTAAAACAACTGATGTTGGTACTCCATCATCTTTTCTTATTTTAATTGTTTCATCAACTTCATTTCCAGCTTCATCATAAGTTACGATTTTTAAAGAATAGATTCCATTTTTATCAATTTGAATTGTAGAATTTTCTACTTTTATAAATGCGCTGCTAGGTTCATTTTCTCCATAGTTCCATAATTTGTACTTTGCACTCACTGGTGCTTTATATGCATCTGGAGCTTCCATCGTTAATGATAAAATACCATTTAAATACCAAGTTTCAGCATTGTATTCTTGATTGTCTTCTAATGTATACTTAGCTAATTCTGGTTTTTGATCATCTATTTTTATTGTTACCTCAGTTACAGCACTTTCATTACCTGTTGTCGTTACTGTGTAGAATCGATAATTGATCACGCCGATACGATCTTCTGTGAATTGAACACCCGCTAAATGAGTTCCTTCCACGTAATCTTCTGGTGCTATATTTTCATAGTCTGACCATGTTCCATCATTAAGTTGTGAACTAACCATGTAACGATCAATTCCACTTACTGTCGTTGTTTGACCTGTTAAATTAATGACAACAGGGTTATTAGTCCATTTTCCTGATGTGTAATCTTTTCCATCAGATTTCATTGTAACGATTGGTACTTTCACCGTTTCTCTATCAATAGTCAATAGATTACTATTTACTACAGTTGTGTTGCCCGCTTTATCTGTAACACGAATCCACAATATACCTCTTCTATCAGGATTTAGATCATAAGTCGCAAATTCTGTAGTCGCCTTTTTAGTAGAACCATCCCAATTTGTTGGTTCAACTTGTTTGGTTGTGTCGTTTGCGTTAAACGCATCTGTTGTGAGTTTTTCATCCACAAATAAGAATTCCACACTTACTAGACCACTGATTTGAGCAGCATCTTTTGCGCTTACTGTTACTTGTTGAGTCGCATTGAAGAATAATCCAAATGTGATTTTATTCAATATTTCACGAATTGTTTCATTGCTTACTTCAACCTTGATCAAGTTTTCATCTGGAACGATTGTATCAAAATTAACGATAACTGAATCAAACTTAACATTTTCATCATTATAAACACTATTGACAGCGCGATAGCTAACACGAACACTCTTCTGATTATAAGTAGTCGCATTTAAAAGCACACCACCCACAGACATATCAGTCCAATTAATAGGTGTTTCCCAATCATTTCCTGTCCATGTACCATCAACACAACTATTATTTTCGTTAATAGATCTTGTTTCAATACGATATTCTAAATGTTCCTTTTCACCAGTTGTACTGTTAAGCAATGCATTAATCGTAATATCCTTGTTGAACCACAATCCGTTATATTTTGTTTCTTTATCAACGATTGTAGGTTCTTTTGGTTCAGTTTTATCAATAAGCGTAATGTCTACAATCTGTTTCCCAACATTTCCGCTTCTGTCTTTCACATAAACATACACTTTATGATTTGTCGGATAAGTAGCTGTAAGTTTTGTACTATCTACGATTTTGATCCAATCATTACTTGTTAATTTTGTGTAATCACTTTCATCACCAAAATAGTAGTATTCAATACCACTTGTTTGTTCTGTGATATTCTCAATTTTTAAAGTCGCATCTTCTTTTGTCCAAGCAGGTGGATTTCCGAGCACATCAAATGTTGGCGCAGTATTATCCTGATAAATCAAATCAGAAATATGAATCACTGAGTTCTCTGCATTATCGGTAATTCTAATAGCTACTTGGAATACACAATCAAGAATCTTACCATCTACAGTAATATCCTTTTCTAAGTTGTCAAAACTAAAAGTCTTCCAATCTTCTTCTCTTGGTTCTACATACGCCTTTGCATTGAATTTCGCATTTGAACCATCCGCAAAAATCACCACATATTCAATTTTCTTCGTTTTACTAATCAAATCATTCGATGTAACACCAAAACTAGTTAACTGTTTAAAGAATTGTTCTTCAATTGTTAAATGATCAACATTTGTTGGATTTGTTACTTCAATATTGTTCGCAGTCAGTTTCACATCAGTTACTGGAGTGTTATCTACGTTTACAGTAAAACTGATCACAGTATCATTGCCAGAGAAGTCAGTTGCAGTTACTGTAATTTCATATTCACCATCAACAGTTATATTTCCAACACTGTTTTTAATAAAGTCAATTGCTAATATTTTCTTATCCATCGCAGTTGGATTACTTGGATTTTTTTCATCATAAAGCACTTCTTTAAATGAGAAGTCTGCTGTTTTATTTTTAATATCGGCTACAACTTTACTTAATGTAGAAATGGTATCCGTAGTATCAGTTGCCAATACTTCAATTTTCATTTTTGAGTCTAATCCGAACCACTCATATTTCGAACCATCAGTCACTTTTTCAGAGTATGCTTTTCCATCTACCAAGTCCACAGTTAAAGTTGGCATCGTCGCATCCACAGAGAAACCAAAACTCTTCCATTCACTTGACACATTTCCTGCATTATCTAATCCACTTACCGCAATAATTCCTCGGAAATCATGATCAAAGTGAATTGTATAATCGTTTAATTCAACCCAACCTGTTTGATTTTCAATCGGTTTTGTAAAATCTGGGGTATAAGTGTTATTTTCAATATCGTTTTGAGTGATAAATTTATACCACATTTTTTGACGTCCACTTATATTGAAATCATTTAATACGGTTGCTTTAGTCTTTTTAAAGAATAGGTTAAATGTCAAATTATTTAGCAACTCAGTAGTCCATTGACTAAGTGAAGTCTTATTTTGTTCAACAACGATTCCGTTTATTTTAGGTTCAGTTGTATCCACTTTCCATTCAGTCGTGTAAAGTTCATTTGTATTTCCTGCATCATCAGTTGTGATCAGTTTGAAAATATACGTTCCGTCTTTTGTGAAATTAAACGTATTGCCATTGATATATATTTTGCTTTCTTCACTGCCTACAATGCCTTGATCAAATAATTTGTATTCTGAATTCGGTGTTTCTTTTTCATATATCAAGTATTCAGTTTTTTGATCCGCATGCCAAGTTTTATGTTTAGATGGAATAGTTAAATACAAGGTTAAGTTATTTTGGTACCAATCCATTTTCGCTAAACTATTTGGTTTAATCTCAATTTGATTTGTGATTTGTGACTGATTATCATTCACAAGGTCTTTATCATAATTATATACCTGAATGCCTGTCCAAGAATCATTGACTGTTGTTCCAAAATTATTTGGCTTTGTCTTCTGAACTTTTAAATATTCAGTTACTGCACTATCTGCACTATCTTCATACAAAACGTATACAGGATTTCCTATTGTACCAATTTCAACTTTATATTGAACTTGTCGATTGTAATCTGATTTATAAAGTTCTTTCGCAACATTTCCTGTTGAAGTAAGTGGTTCCCATCCTTCCCACTTTTCATAGTTTTCTTCTGTTGTGTAGTTTACATAGTATTGAACTGGAACATCTTTTGCAGCAGTTGGAATCGCATTTAAAAGACTCAAGTCAAATTGGACATCTTTATTAGTCCATTTATTTGAAGTATAACCAGCACTATCTTTAATCTTTAGCGCTTGGTTTTCATCATTATAAATATGGAAAATTCTACTATTGTTAATATTTTGGTTTATTAAGTTACCGTCTTTTGTATTATCATAAACAATAAAGGAAATTGAATATTCACCTGGAATTTTAAAAGTATAGTCGAGTAAATATTTTTTACGATACAAACCAAGTGGATCAGTTATACTTTCACTAGATTCATCCAATAGTTTTAAATCTTTAGCTAAAACTGTATCAATACGGGTTGTTCCATTAAAGACTTCAACACGGTTAATACCCGATCCATTGTCTTGAACTTCTAATTGCACATTTACACTTTCAAACCATTGGTTTTGGTTCGTTAAAGGATCGATTGGAAGTGAAGTGCCATTCTGAATACCTGTAACGACGGCAGTTGCTGCATTGTTAACTGGTTTCTCAACGTCAACCACAAACCCATGCGAGTCAAAATAGACGACATTGTCCGCATTATCAGTTAATTTAAATAAATAGATACCCGCAAAAGACTCACCATGGACAGTAAATTTATTTGTCGATGTATTTATATTTTGCCAAGTTCTCGTACTAATCAATGACTGCAATTCAGCCCCATTAATTTGTTCATAATTAACCGTATTAATTTCAATAGGCATATATTGCAACAAGCTAACACCAGAAATATCGGCGTTATAACTTACTGTTCCACCTAAATTTTGTGTTTCGAAGAATATTCCAAATGTCATTTGATTCAACAATTTAGTAACTGAATCATAAATGGAGCCGAATATAGATTTAGGCACTTCTTTATTGTCTACTGTTTCATTGATTACGACATTCAAAGGTTTTGGGGCAGATTTATCAATCTTATAAGTATATAATGTGTAACTAGTTTCAGAAGACCATCCAGCTTCATCTGTAATCCATACTTTAATTTCATATTCTCCGTCTTCATCAAGTTTTATTAATGCTGTTTTTTCAGATGGACTAATAGATTTTTTAGTTGTTTTATTAGTAGTTTTATTCGTTACAGTATACCATAAAGTGATTTGAGCCTGATCGCGCATTTGCCCATGAAGATTATCTCTCTGCAAACGATATGGTGCAGTAATTTCAATTTCTACATTTTGATTAAACCATCCTAATGAGTTTGCGTTTGCATCGCTGATTTTTTTGATGGAATATATTTTTTGACCTGTTTCATTTAAATACGAATCTAAAACTGCTGAGAATATTTTTTGAACTCTAACTAATTGAGAAATTTGTTGATTTACTAGTTCATCACTACTTTTACCACTATCTGAAACTGCACGATAACTGATCGTTTCGTTTGTATTTGTATCATATTTGATTTTGTTTCCCACTATTGGATACCAAGTTTTATTTTCGCCAGTATCAAAAGAATATTCAAAAGTTACATTGGAATCATGATTTCCACTCGATAAAGTAATATTTACATCTTTTGGTGTCCATTCACCTTTATACGCTTTTTGTGTATCGGTAGGATCTCCATAAGTTGCAGTCAAACTTATTGTTGGAATTTTAGTATCAACTTTGAGCGGAATTGGTTCACATGTTGTTACATTTCCACTGCGATCCACTACTTCAAACACTAGATTAAATTCACCATTATATTTAGTAGTATAATCACCACTCATTTTGAAATAATTTTCATTTGTATGATTATTAACAGTATTAATATAGATTACAGGTTCGCTTAATACTTTGCCGTTTTTATCAACTTCTTTAACAACCATATAATCGATCCCTGAATTCACATGATTCAAATCAAGATCAAATGCTTCAAGACTAAAGACAACTGGCGTATTGAACCAGCCTTTTGAATTTGCGGTTTGCGCTGTTGAAATGTTCGCAGTTGGCTTAACATTGTCCAGCACTAAATAACGAGTTGAAATCACAGATTCATTTCCTGCACCATCAACTAAAGTAAGTTCAATTATACCTTCATTGTTGATAGGCATTTCGATTTGAGATGAACTTGTAATGTCATATTTTATTGCATTATCTTTCCAGTTCCAATGAATCGAACTTTTTCCAGATACACCAAAATCAGATGTTAAAACACCTATTTGTTCAGTATTGAAATATAAATAATTACCACTTGTTTCGTTGATCAACCATGATTCGCTCGATAAAAGTTCCGTTTTCTCAGGATTAGTTTGGTCAATATAAATCGTTCTTGTCACTTTAGTAGTATCATTTCCCGCTTCATCTTCAATCCATACGGTCAATAAATACTTACCTTCTTTTATAAATTCAGTATCAAGGATAAGATCGAGTTCTCCACTACTTGTTACTTCTTGGAATCTATCAATTACAATTTTATTTTCATTACCTTGATCTATTAAAGTGTAATGAATCAATACTTTTGCTTGATATGGATCTTTTTGATAGTATAAATCATTGTGAACTAATGAAATAGTTGGAAGGTCATCACCATGTTTATACCATTTTGTATACCAACTCAAATCACCACTAATATCATAAGTAGTCCCTTTACTATTTGTACTCGCTTCGATATCTGATGCAGCCAGCGTCTCAGGTAATGTTTTTTGAATATTGACATTGATAAATGTTTTACTAGTTAAACCTGTTTTACTTGTACCAATAAAATTAAATTTAGTGTCTTTACCAATGTTTTTACTCAACGTTAATGTTTTGTCATTTGAATTCCAAGTAGCGTCAAAATCAAGTCCACTTAATTTAGTTGGAGTGTCTGATTTAGGCAAATCAAATTGCTTAAGAGTTCCATCTGCTAAAGTAATTTCAAGTTTATAAGTTAATTCTGAAACATTTTCACTACGATTAATTACTTTCAATTGTACATCTTCTTTTGTCCATTCAGATGTTTCGTATTCACTATTTGAAGTTAATTTTGTTGCGTCAATAATTAAATCAGGTAAAGTCGAGTCTTTACGCACTACTAAAGCAGGGACAGGAGCTACCTTTCCTTCTTGACCTGTATAACTGACACTCCTAAATTCTACATTGAATTCACCATCAATATCAAAACCATCTTTGTCTTTTCCAAATGAAGTATTATTTTGTTCAGAGAAATCAACCCATTCGCTAAAAATTGGTTCATCAATCAATTTATAACGAATTTGATATTTATCTACGTAAGTGTTTCCTGTAGAACTTGCAGTAAACTCAATAATATATTTTGTCCAATCATCCAAAGATTTATTTTCTTGATCGGTATTTTCTTTTTGTTGAATTGTGAAATCTTCTGGTTGTGTAGAATCCAACCAAATCGTTTTTGTAAAGACATCAGATTCATTTCCTGCTTCATCAATTGCCTTAATTGATACTAATAATTTTTTTACTTCACTTTCAATTAGAGGCACTTTATTTGTAAACTTTTCATAATCAGATCCATTGATAGAATAATACAACGAGCTATCTTCACTGACTAAATCACCAAAAACGCTATTCAATGAACCATCTTCAAATGAAGTATTTAAATCCACATCAAAAGAGAAATAATATGATCCTACATATTTTTCACTTGTCCATTTAGGTTCATAACTTTCAACTTCAATTTCACCTTTCTTGAAGGTCCAGTGATCAACTTCTGGTTCAACATCATCGATTTTTACATAAACATCAATTATTTCTTCAGTAGCACGACCTAATGTATCTTTTACACGGAAAGCCACATGATAAACTTCTGTGCTCTTTGAATCAGCACCTAATACTTCTTTAATTAATTCTTGTATTGGATTATCTGCTTTTAATGCTTCTTCACTTACTAAGTTCCAATCTGCACCAATAAAATCAGAAGAAACTCCCGTTAAAATTGTATATTCTAAATACTCAGGAGCACCTTGGGTCTTGGTAGTTGAAACTTTTATTGATTCAACAGCTTCATACTTTAACCATTTTTTAAAGCTATCAAGATTTTCAATCTTAGGTGCTATTGGTAAAGTATGATCAATGTAAACATCGGATGTAAATTTGATAACCTTGCTGTTACCATATCCATTACCCGCTGTTGCAGTTACTGTAAATGTTCCGTTTGTTGATGGAATAGTAATATCGATTGTATCCGTTAAAACGCCATAAGTTGCTGGGATTATAATTTCTTGCAACAATTTATCGTTATCAGAATCATCAGTTACTCGAACAATAATAGGTGAATAACGTTCTATTTGATTTGACGCATTAAGAGAGGTTACATCTAATTTAAATGTTTCCCCTGCTACTACATAATCTTTTAGCGTCCAATAATCTTGTGTATTGTTCCAAATTTCTGTATCTGTAAACTTCATTGAAGGAGTTGTACTATCTTTTTGTATTTTGATTATTTGAGTCGTGCTATTTCCTGCATTATCAATTGCACGTACTTCAACATCATAGATACCATCTTCACTCAAAGTTAAACTCGCAAATGTCTTGTTTGCAGACCAATCTTCTACTGCTACAAAGTTACCATCTTTTTTATATTGGAAGCTTCCAACACCAGTTGCAGTGATTCCCAAATGGTCAATAATGTTTGTAAATTTAATTAAAGCTGGCTCAGAAGTCCAAACAGACTCATCATATTTATTATCTACATAGTAAGTTACTTCAGAACTAAATGTTGGCACTGCAGTATCAAGATAGAAAGTCTTCGTATTAAGACTATCTGATGCATTTTTCGCAATGTCATAAACAATGACTTCAATCGTTCCTTTAAAATCTTTTAGAATAGTGAATTTGTTAGAAGTCAATCCAAGTTGTGAAAAAGGAGTCCCACCTTCAGGGGTAAAATAAACATCCATATGATCGAAACCACTTCCAACTTCAGTATAATCAACTTCTACTTCGATTTCATTAAAGAATAAGCCTAAAGTCAATGCATTTAAAACATCAATAAATGTATTTTTTATTTTTATTGATTTAATTACTGGTTTTGATTTATCTATTCTTACTTGGAATGGTACTATATCTCCATAAACCCCAGATTCAGAAATCAATTGAGAATTATAGGTTATATCAAGAGTTTGCCCATCCGCTACTATATAATCCGCAAAATACGAAGTTTTTTCAGTACTGAATTTTGTTTCAGTATGATTTATTAGCTTATCATTCCAGTTTGCATTTTTATCAGTATTCCAACGGAATGAGGTTATCCCTTTAATTGGTGCTTTTTGAATATAACTTAAAGTTATATCATAATTTACCCATTTGCCACTAGGATAAGATTCTGTCAAATTAGTTTTATTGTATCCCGATACTAAAAGCACAGGTTTTGCATTATCAATATAATCTAATGTCATCATAAATGAATTGGAAATATATTGATTACGATTAACTACATCTTTGGTATTTGAAGTGACTGTGATCGTTAAATCACCTTCATCTTTGACAACACCAGTGTACACATTTTCTTTTCCTGCAACTTTTGTCAAAACAATTGATTTAGTTTGAGTTGAATCTTTTAATTTCAACGTTGCGACAGGAGCAAAGATATTTGAATCTAATAAATCCAAATTTTCTATTGTAAGCTCAATTGTCTTTTCTTTAAAATAACGTTTTTCAAATCCTGTTTCAAATTCGTTGCCATCATATAAAGTTACTTTTGCATCGATTTCTGGTATATGAGTATCTTTTTTAAATTGTTTTTTTCCTGTTTCATTAGTTTTCCCAAATACATCTGTAACCATTGCATAAGCAGTATATACACCATCTGGAACTACAATATTTTCATCTTTCATTAATTGATCAACGGATATTGTTTGATATTTAGATAATGTATTAGGGTCTTGATTCGTTAGATCATAAAAATACTTCACTGTTTCAAATACGATACTAGAATCTTTATCATTTGTTACTTTTATATCCACTTTGTAAATGCCTAAATCATCTTCAACCGTTAAGTTCAATGGTGGAGTGTATTCATAATTACGCCACTCTGCATCAAATGGTTCAAACACAATAGTAGGTTTCTTTAAATCCAATACAAATTTTCCATCATATAGCGATACTTTTACAGGCTTACTATGATTTCCTGCATAATCAAAAGTTCTTAAATAATAAATACCTGTAGATGCCTCATCAAGTGTAATAGTATTCACAAGTGCCATGGATATCCAATTTTCATCTTCTAAATCTTCTGGCTCCGTTCCATATGGAACATGTTGAATTTCATAGCGATCAAGTCCACTTGCAACACCATTATATTTAATATCATCACCGATAAGCTTGAGTTTTAGAGAATTCATAAATTCACCATAAACAGACGCATCTAAAACAGGTGTAGTAGTTGGCTTAGTGAAATCATATTCAATTTCAGCAGTTGGTGCATGTTTATCGATTCGTGCTTGGAAATTATACACTTCAGTTGTTACACCAGTAGAGCTTTGGCGCATTACAAATTCAATATATGTATCTTGGTCATCTATAAATTGAATTTCATCCCCATCAATTCGTTTTCCACCAATTAGGATTTCATCATATCTACCAGTCAAATCATTTATTTTAAGCTTAAAGTCTTCAATGTACCAACCCTTAGTATCAGGAAGAATTTTACCTGATTCCAAACTGATAATGTCATAATCATCTGGGGTAACAATTGCTTGTACGATCGCTACGATTCCATTTTGGGTATACACATCATAGAACTTGCTTATATCAGATCCATCGGTGATGTCTGCCTTTATTGTTAAACGAACGCGTTTATTCGGTGTAAGTTTTAAATAGTTTTCTTCTGTTTTAAATGATTCTGAGGCATCATCTATTTCAAGTTCAACTCCTCTTGCGAGTAATATTTCTGAAACAGAGGCATCAATTAAAGTTCTTTCTCCTCCATTTATGAAACGTAATCCTTCTACATAAGCCTCACCAAGTTTTAAAGCTTGTACAATGCTAAAGTATGTTCCATATAAAATATTTCCACCGACTACACTGAAAGTAGCTTCACCTTTAGCGACGCTGTAGTTTAAATATACTACTTCACTTGCATAATAGTTATCACATTCTGCAATGCTAACTGCAATTCTAAAAGGTCCAACACCAATTGGATAAATATGACCATCGCGAATTTCTATTACATCATTTCCATCGATAATTTCAATGTTTAATGTTGCATCCATCTTCGCCAATCTTGTTTCTTTTAGTTGATAGGAATAGTCTGTGCCTTCTCCTGAACCAATATATTTATCAAAATCCAAGAAAATAGGATCACTATTGTAGTTAAATACATTCAATTCTGCATTTGTTGTCCCTGAAATTACAGGCTCAGGCGCTTCTCCTTTGTCAATTATAATCGTAAACGGATAAATATCTATAACACCGTTTGCGTCTGTAACTCGAACATCAAAAGTGAATGTTCCTGCTTCTCGAGGAACTCCAGAAATTGTTCCATCTATATTAATACTTAATCCTAAAGGTAATCGATTTCCTGAATAATCAGGAGCCTTATTATCATACGTAGGACTATTTGATTCAACCAATTGGAAAGTATAAGTACCAAGTTCTCTGTTGATTGACTCTACAAAAGCAAGTGCTTGCCCACTGTTATAAGGTTCATTTACAACACCTAACTCTAATGTAGTCCCCTTGACTTGAACTGTTGTATCAGGATCGTCTCCACTATATATAACTAGACCATCTCCAATACTTCCTACAATTCCACCGACTTCACCTGTTACCAATTCATTTGTACCTAGTTTATATACCTTAAAAGAATCCAAATATCCATCTGGCAAGTTCAATAGATTCAATGTCCCTGCTTCTAATCTTCCAACATAACCTCCAATATATATTTTACTGGAAGATGTATTATCTGGTCTTTCAAAGTAAGCATTAACCTTTACATTATTAAAGGTATTATCTCCACCAAGCGCTACCGCAGCAACAGCACCATTATAACTAACTTCTTGTTCAGCATTATCGTATTTGTATTGTTCAACTCGAATAGGCTGTTTAGAAGTAATCAAAAGATTGGATATTGTTGCGCCTTTAATATAGTTAAATAAACCAAAATAAGCTTGTCCATTTTGTTTATCACTATCATCAGTTGTCGTTAAAGTTATTGTATAGCCTCGACCATCAAAAGTACCGCTAAATGAATAGCCTACTAATCCACCTATACCAGGGAAAATAATACTTTCTGCATCTGAATTCAATAATCCATTAAAATCAATATCGGCAGCTAAACGATAATGTGCTTGAGATAAATAAGCTGCAACTTCTTTTAATTTCGATTCTTTATCACTTCCTGATAATTGTAATGTATCTTGGATATTAAAATTATTTAAATCTTGCATAACTGCATCAATTAGTCTACCATCACTATTAATAGTAATCGCTAAAGCATATAATTGTTCAGCAGTTGTAATGATATAAGGATATTCCTTTGTCCCCAACCCCCAAGTTAAGCCACCTTGTGGAGGATTGATCACAAGTTTTCTAAATCCTTGACTTGCAGGTTTTTTATAACCAATTGAGTCTACTTTGTTTACATATCGATAAGTTAAATCGTCATAGAAGTAAAATGCTGTTCCTTCCGCAAAATCAGCAATAAAACCAGCTGTATTCATCCTGGATAAGGAATCATCGTTAAACAATACTTTTGTCAATTGAATACCAGTAGTCGAATTTAAAACTCGACCAATTAAAGCATCCGCAATTTTATTACTATCATTCGCAGTGTAATTAACAGTAATATCATCAATGTTATAAGTTCCACCATTGATACTTCCAATTAAAGCACCAGATACACCAGTTGAAAGAACATTCACATTATCTAAATTAATATCTGAAATGTTGACAATTGATGAATTGATCGCATTGATCACATTCGTATTCCCAATATTAATTCTTGAACCTGATACTAAAGCACCTGGATAAACATTTCCACCTACAGTTCCTGTAAGTGTTAAATTTGAAATAGATAAAGCTGTTTTATTTGAAGTCGCAGAAATTGCCGTAAATAGCCCTGCATGTCGATTCGCAAATGCTGTTTCTTGTGTACTTGCATTAGTCGCCGCAAACTTAATTGTAGCTGCTTCACTACCTTCACCACCGTAGTATTTCCCACCAATGATCGGCATAGGATAATAGGTAGTGCTACTCATATCTAAGTTTCCTACAAATTTAAATGTTGCACATTTGATGTACATTACCTTATCGATATCTGTATAATTTTCTTTATTTTTGAAATAATTGTCATCAAATTTATTTAACATTGTCCATGCAATTGTTGGATGTAAATAATTAAACACACTTAAAAGTAATAGTTTGTTAGGACTATCAATAACGAATGGTTTTGCATCAGTCCCATCACCTTCGATAATTTCATCAGTAAAATCTAAATTAGCGTATTGATGCATGTAAGCAGAACTATTTGTCGTTTTGGCTTGAAGTTCTGGTCCATCAACATAATTCATAACACCTGAAGTTAAAGTATAGCTATTCAAATATAATCCACTAGTATATCCAACATTGGTTCCAGCTAAAAGACCTCTACGAGAAGTCGCATTGAAATTAATATTTGATGATGTTGATCCAATATTTACATTTGTGTTTATATTATCGGCAGCTAAAGGTTCAACCTTGATATTCGCAACATTGATCCACGCTTCATCTGCACTACCAAATAATACTCCTGCTCCAGCTAATGTTCCAGATGCATTAACACTCATTTTTGCTTCTTGCTTAACTGTAACATCTTTTACATCTAAAACACCCGTTACTTTACCTGCGATTCCTCCAAAGTAACCAGTTGTTTTAAGATTTGTGCCATTCAAAAATTGAACATTGGTAATTGATCCTTGAACACCTTGTAAAAATCCGGCAATCCCTCCAGAATAGTTAACTTTACTGTTAACTGTTCCTTTAATTTTTACATCATTAATATTTAAATGTGTATTGTTGTAATAAAGTTTATAGTTTGCTCCTGGCTTTCTTTCCGAAATCGCACTTGTGTTGAAATAATTGCTGGCTTCAATACTTCCAAAAAGTCCACCAAAAGAACCCGCACTAGTACTTGAATAAGTTACAGTTCCACCAAAAGTAATATTGTCTGCGATGATATCTAATTGATAGCCTATTTTATCTTTTTGGCTAACTGAATTGATCCATCCTACTAGTCCACCAGCCTGTGCCCCACCTGATGAAGCAGAACCTGTAAATGTGATATCTTTGAATGACATATATGATTTTTGAACTTTCGAAAAATCTGCAAATCCAATCATACCACCTACATTGGCTTTTGATGTACTTGTTGCATATAAAGATGCACTTGATTTTATATTGAATAATTCAATTCCTGCATTTGATGTCATTGTTGACAAGTTAGCACTTGCCGCAACACTTCCTACACTTGTTGCATATGCTGTAATTCTACCATTAAAGTTTAAATTACCAATTTTTACTGGATCTGTAATTCCTTGAATAACCGCAAATAAACCCTTATAGCTTTCACGATTAAACGAATTAAAAGTAATAGTAGGGTATGTTCCAGCTGATATTTCCTTACCAATAAATGTACCTGAAAAAGCTACATAGTTTGATAGATTATAATAATATCCAATACTTTCAAATCCACAGTTTGTTAAGTCGATATTTTCAGTAACTAAATAATTCGCTTTCAAAAGTTTATTACGCTTTTCAATAGGAGTAATTTCTTCTTGATTAAAATAATTCATCAATGTTGGATTCATAGTATTGATAGCTGCAGTTAAGCGTAAAAAGTCTTCCTTATCTAGCTCATAAGGAATGTCTACACCATTTCCTTTAGCTTTCTGACCAGAAGTTGGCATTGTAAAACCACTATAAATAGATCCTAAATAAGATAGAGAAAGTTCGTCACCAAAATAAGTTGTATCTTCATATTTAAAGGTTCCATCCAAAACTAGATATTTATCCCCAGGTGCACGATATATCAATGCCTGGTTAACTTGTCCAACATAAACTGCTTTTCTTGACGCGATAATCATATTTGGATCACAAGGGAATGAGTTTTGTCCATATAAATAAACAGTAACTCCACGATTTGTCTTTCCTATCAATCCACCAACGATTGCACTTTTAGCTTCTAAACTTCCTTTGAACTTTGCATTTTCCATATTAATATTAATTGGATAATTAAGCCCTGATTCATCTATTAAAGTTTTTGATGTATATACTTCCCCAATAATTCCACCAGCGAAATCTGCACTTGTAGTAATACCAAATTCACCATAAGTTGCTTCACCAACTAAAACAGTTAATAGATTTACTGTCAACAATGAATTTTCATAATTTGATATACGCCCAATTAAACCACCTACAGGAAGTGATTTATTTGTTTGTCCTGCAAGGTCTTGACTACCTGCTAATTCGATGTTTTCAATATATACTTTTCCAAATTCAAACTTAGGATCTGTAACTGTGATTTGAAGTTTACTGCTTCTTATTTCATTGATCAATCCACCAACTGCACCACTCGCATTTAGTTTAGCACCATCTTCAACATCCGAAATAAAGTAACCATTCGCAATAGAAGCACCTTGTGAAACAACACCAAAAAGCGGACCATTTGTGTAAATTATTTGATTGTTAAAGTTAATATTTCCATAGAAATAATGTGCTTCATTATCTGATTTACCAATTTTGATTCCTTCTGATGAGCCATATAAATATACGATTCTATTTTTTGCCTGCCCATTTTCTGCAGCCAATAACATCATTTGATCTTCCGCAGAAGCTTCAAAATCTGATTCCATTGATAAATCAAGGCTTTCAATTATTGATTCTACGTCAACATCTTCTTCATTATTTTTTTCTTCTAGAGCCTTTTCTTCAGCTTCTTCTTCGATAATTTTCGTTTCATCTTCCGATGCTTGTTCCATAGTATCAGATTCAACAGTCAACTCTTCATTCACAAGACTTTCTTCAACGCTAAAAGTCTCTGCACTTTCAGGCTCTTCTGATTCTTCAGGTGTCGGTGTAACATTTGGCTGTTCAGTTTCATTAGGTTGTTCCGCAACTACTTTAAAGTATTTACCAACTGAATAATAAGAACCATTAGCCACGTTATATGCTAAATTTTCAAAGTCAGCTAAGTTCTTTAAGATATATGGATCTTCTTGTGTTCCAGATCCACCACCTGAATAACGTGCAACTCCAATTTGTTCCTCAGGTTCAGCATAAACTATCGTTTTAGTATTATGAAAATATATCAAATTGAAGCACATAAAGAACGATAGCATAGCTAGCGTTAATTTTTTGCTTATTTTGAATATTCTTTGATGAATTTTCATAATGCCTCTTTCTATTAATCTTTACTTCCATTTATATATGAGTCAAAGTCTGTTTCCTCTAATTCTGTTGTAGTCCCTCTCAAGAAGAAATCAAGCACAACATTTGAATAGCTTTTCATATCTACAATGATCCAGCCTTCAAGTGGTTTATAAATCGTTGGATCATTTTTTAATTTTATTTCAAATACTGTTCTATTAAATTCATTGATTGTACATTTTTCAGGATTCCATTCTATTTTTACAGGGCGAGTTCCACTATTATTTCCATCAGAATATTGAGATGTTTTGATGTTGTATTGATATAGTTTTCCTGTTCCTTTTATTAACTCACGATGAGTAATAAAATCCCCGCCTTCAGCACCTTCTAATTGAAATGTAGCCATCAATGAACTCGTATAGTTTTTATTTTCATTGATTGTGGCATGAATTTCAAATCTTATCTTTTTACCTGCAACATCAGCTCCAGCAATTTTAGAGATTTGAACAATGTATGTATCTGCATTAAACATGCCTCCAGGTATTTCGCCTTTATCATATAAATATAATTGGTCATCCGTAGACAATACCACTTCTCCGCCTTTTGAAATGTTAATTGAAAATTGACTTTCATCTAAGCTATCTTGATCATCATACAATACCTTTAATACCAAATTATATTTTACATCAACATTTTCTGAATTGTATAACAAATTATTATCGTAGTTTCTAATTTCAAGTCCGATTGTATAATCATTTCCACTCCAACCAGAAACACTAAATTTAGTATCATCTTTTTCTTCCGAAAGAAAGTTACTCGTAAAATAAAATTCATCAGATAGGGCAACACTTGATGCACTAACGCGATCAATATACTTTGCAGTTGAATAATCAACTACTTGATATAATAAGAGAAGACACAATCCAAGAATTGTGATTGGTAGTAATTTCTTCATTTGCGTCCCTCCTAATCTTTATTTAATTATCCGGCCCATAATAGCGCGAATAATGAACGTTTGTATCAATATAAATTCGACCATAATCAGTAGGTAGTTTTTTTGTTTCTCCATTCATTTCTATTTCTAGTGCAGAACTTTCTGCATCAATCAATACGATATTTAAACTTTTAATTTCGTATTGGAACCAATAGTTCGTTTCAATATCCAGTTCGTATTTATCAAACTTTAAGTAATCGGATGAAACATTGTAGATTCTATAACCGGTTTGATCTAACTGATCCGAACCTGTACAATCTTCTTCATCAACAAAACACGATTTGTAGCTGTCCCATCTTGCGGTTGTATATTCATCAACATTAAGTTTTATATTTTCGTTTAGATAAACTTCTACATTTGTTTTCCCTTCCTCAAATATTTCATCTGGTATATATAATTGGAAATCAAACTCTGCTAGAATGTTATTAAATACCGCATCATTTCTTTTTGCATTATGCACTTCAAACTTATAATTGAAATTATCTGTTGCTTTATCATGCACAAATGCCGATTCTGGCACTTCAAGTCTTATTGTTTCTTCCGTCTTAGAAAGATTTTCACCTTCAATTTCTGGATAGATCAATGAAACTAAACCCACAGACTTAATTACTTCTTTTGGAGTTTCAAACTGATTATTTGGTTCAAGCGAAGTAGCAGTAACACGTAATTCAACATACTCTAATTCTTTCGCAAACTGAACCGATCTGCTTTCGACAGGTTCATTATTGTATTGAATCCATTCTTCATCAGCGATCCATTCAATAACCAATTGATGTTCATTTAAATCGAATTGTTCTCCTAATAGTTCAAATTTTTTTATCTCACTTGTTGCATGATTTTGAGCATCAAGTTTATAAAATTTATAAACATATCCAGCACCAATTTCACTATAATATTTGTGTTTACTATCTATAATTTCTCTTACACCAACATAAATATTGTTGTATACAATTTGATCATCAAATAAGCTGTCTTCACATAACTTAAATGCAAGCGGTAATGAATGTGTAGTAATTATTTCGATTTCATATTCAACTCGGATTTCAGATGCATCTTCAGCATTTTTACCATTCGCAACCGAGAACGGAAACAGAATCGCTGTATTTTTAACTGGATCTGAATCGAAAACTAAATCTGGATGAAATGCTTCAGAAGTAACATCGAAGGTGAATGTATCCGTACTATCTCGATTTAATATTTCAATATTAAACCGTGTAGAACCCATTCTTGTGTATCCATTCATTGCCGAAGAATAAGAACTGGAACTCATACGAAGAATATTCAATACAACAATTGAACATGCTAATACTAAGGTAAGCGTGATTTCAATTTTAGTTTTCATATCAAGCTTCTTCATATTTCATTCCTCCTTATCTTATGGTTTTGGTGATGTCTGTATCGGTGTTACTTGTTTTCCTGTAATCTTGACAACTGCACTCATTCTTGAACTATAAGTTACTGGATTTTTTCCTACTATAGTGTCAAACTCATTATTCAAATCAACTTTTTCAGGTAATAATTTAGTAATCGTTGGTTGACTAGTTATAACCTCTCGACCTTCTTCATCAAGGGCATATCCTCTTGATGATATCATTACTCCATTTTCATTTGAAATATAATTCCCATCATCATCAGTATTTAAATCTAGCTCATAAATCCATTCCCAGAATATTCTCACTGTACGAGTCGTATTGAAGGTTATTTCTCCAATGTACGAGACGTCATCATTGATAAAATAAGTTCGTGGTACTTTTGATGTTTTTGTACTCACTTGGTCATATGTATATCCATTGATGTCACTATCCTCGTAGAAATAGAAATGAATCCGCTCTTTAAATTCTTGATCCATTTGATCTTTCGCTAACTTAATGTGAAACTGAACATTGACATCGCTACCCAAGGCACTCATTTCTAAATCTATGTATCCTACAGTTCCTGGTGCTGCTTTTTTCTCTTTTACATTACTATAACTAAATACATCCGCAATAAAATTATCTACTTGTTCATTTGCCCTGAACTCCCAGCGTGCAACATCTAGTTTAATGTTACCTACCTCAGTCATCCGAGTAAACCAAGCTGTCGTTAGATAAAAACCTACAAAGAATACTAAAGTAAGGGAAACCGTCAACCTCGATAATTTTTGAATTAATTCTTTTTTGTTCATGATTTCCCCTCCTTACTTTATTTCTTTATTTCATTTATCTCATCTTTTAATTTTTTAGTGAAATCCTTTAGTAAATATACTGTAATCAATGCAAGTGGAACTAATATTGTGAATAAGAAGCCCATCGGCGTTGATAAGAAACTAAGGAATGTCGCTATAAATGCAAGCTTTTTAGTATAAAATACTACTTTACCTAAAATCTGTTTCTCACTTACTAAATCATCATCAGGAATTAAATTGGAATCTCCTTTAGTTCTAAAGGAGTTTCCATCTAGTACTTCGATAATACGATGTGTATTAGGAAATCCACTGATAGGTCCATTATCCATTCGATAAGTGATCACATCATTGACTATTAGTTCATTCGCATCAACTTTCTTTGTGATACAAATCGAACCTTGTGGTATCGTCGGTTCCATACTCCCTGTCACAATATAATATATGCTGTGTCCAAAGATAGAGACCTCATCATATACAATTGATTTAAACATCACGACAATGCAAAGTATAGTTGAACAGACTAAGATCACAGTAAGAGCTGAAGATATCATTTTTTTAAATAATTTCACTGATACTCCCCTTATCTACGAATTATATCTCTTAATCGTTTACCAATTTTCGCAATCGTTGAGGTTTCTGCAACTTCTTCTTTCTTAACCTCTTCTTCAAGCATTTGTGTTTCTAAGGCTTCAATTTCCTGTGGTGTCAACTCAATTTCATTCCAGAAGTTTTCATATGAAGTTTCTGTATCTTTTACTTCTGTAACTTGTTGATCCTCAGTTTTTGGTTTCTTCACTTTCGTAGTTGGTGAAACCTTTTCCTTTTCCTTGCGTTCTTTTTCTTTTTGTGCAAGTTTTTCTTTCTCTTTCTTAGCCTTTTCTTTTGCAGCTAATCTTTCTTTTTCTCTACGTTCTTTTTCTTTTTGTGCTAATTTTTCTTTTTCTTTTTTCAAACGTAGTGTTTCTTTTTCTTTCTCTTTCTGAAGTTTTTCTTTAGCGTTGAGTTGTTGTCTTTCTCTACGACGTTTTTCTTGTGCTTCAAGTTTAGCTAATTCTTTCTTTCTAAGTTCAGCTAATCTTTCTTTTTCAAGTCTTTCTTCTTCTTGAAGTTTCAGTTTGGCTTCAACTGCTTCAACCTCTAAACGTTTCTTTTCTTCAAGTTTCTCAAGTTCTAACTGTTGTAGTTCAGACTGTGTAACTTTTTGAACTCTTCGTCTTTCTTTCTCGATTTGTTTTTCAATTTTTTCTTTTTCTAATCGAGCTTCTTCTTCGAGTCTTTCTTTTTCAGCTTTTGCAGCTTTACGTAATTCTGCTCTTTCTCTAGCCGCTTCTTTTTTCAATCGTTCACGTTCAGCTTTTGCTTCTTCCTCAAGTTTTTGTTTTTCTAAAGCTTCGAGTCTTTCTTCTTCTAGGCGTTTAGCCTCAAGTTCTTGGATCAGCTTAGCTTTTTCTTCTTCATGTTTGAGTCGTAAAGCTTCTTTTTCAGCTTCTTTTTGTCTCTTACGTTCTAACGCTTCTTCTTCTTTACGTATCCTTTCAAGTCGCTCCTGTTCTGCCTTTTCAGCCTTGATTCGTTCTTGTTCAATACGTCTTTCTTCTTGAATTCTCAAGCGTTCTGCTTCTTGTTTTGCGCGAATTCTTGCAAGTTCAGCTTTTCTTTCTTTCTTTTCTTTTTGAAGTTTTAAAGCCAATTCTTCTTTTCTTTCTTTTTCAAGTCTTCGAGCTTCTGCTTTTTCAGCTTTGATTCGCGCTTCTTCAGCACGTTTAGCTTCTAGAACTCTTATGCGTTCTGCTTCTTTTTCAGCTTTGATACGCTCAGCTTCTAAACGTTTCTCTTCAATTACTCTTAAACGTTCAGCTTCTTTTTCGAGTCTTTCTTTTTCAAGCTGTTCTAAACGTAATCTCTCTTTTTCTCTTGCTTCTTCTTCAAGTTTAATTTGTAATAATCTTTGTTGTTCAGCGATTTCTTTATCTTGGAGTACTTTTGCTACAGTTAAGTTATAATGTTCTACTTGCTTATCAAGCTCCTCTTTCATCAACACTTTAAGTCTTTCTAAACGAGCTAACTCTTTTTCAGCTTCTTTTTGTAAACGAGCCTCTTCCGCAAGTCTTTCTTTTTCTAAACGTCTTTCTTCTTTAAGTCTTTCTTTTTCAAGACGCTTACGCTCTGCTTCTTCTTCTTTTTGTTTCGCCAGCATTTCTGCTTCTTTTTCTGCAACCAAGCGAAGTCTTTCTTCTTCTTCTTGCTTCATTAACTCAGCTCGAGTGATTTCTTCAATCAATACCTTACGAATTTCAACATCCGGTAAGTCATAGTTTTTAACGATTTCTTCAATAACTTCACGAATAAATTTAGGTTTGATTGATTTTTTCTTCAATTTGCGTTTATCATCGATTTCACGATCTTCTTCTTTTTCAAGATAGTTTTTTAAAATGATATATTCAAACATAATCGAATGATAAATATCTTTAATAAATGTTTCGGTTAAAGTTGTATCTTGTTCATAAATTTCAATTCTGTATCCAATTTCGTCATAAACTGACATAAAATCATATAATTTGTGACAAGCTTTATAATTTGGATTCTTCTTAATTACATTTGTTTTAACAATTGGAGGTTTTACTTTTCCATATTTTGAAACTTGTGCAACATATGGAGTTCTCATGAAAGCATTTAATAAACGATGTAATCTTGAAATTCTTGAAAATATACTTTCATTTTTTTCATCTGCTGCAAGTAAATCTTCATTTTGTTTTATTCGAATATCCATTGAAGACTTTACTGTTTCTGTAATGCTCGCAACTTCAGAATCCATTTTTAAATGTGCTCCAAATTCATCTTGCATTTCACTAAATATTGCCTCATAGCGTTTATTAACAAATTCGCATGCCATATCTAGCGTAGTCACTACAAATCGGTTTTCGTATGTGTTCCAACTATCTTCTTTAAATTTTTCCATTAACCGATTTGGTCTGACATTATCTTCTTCAACTGAATCAATCATTGATCCATGTTGTGCTAAATGTTTTACAGTGTCTGGTGTAACTTTTTTCGCAAGTCCGACCTGTACAATAATTTCTTCTTGGATAATGAAGTTACGTGGGTTATTAATAATTTCCTCAAATGGTCTAACACAGGCTTCAATTGCCTCGACCCATTTTTCATCGACATACTTTTCTACTCTTCGATTCGAGAATTGGAATTGATTATTTCCAGCCTCCATCATTGCCATAAAGTATTCATAGAAATCAGTACTGGCGACCAATTTAATTACTCGACTGGCATATTTTTTATATATTGGATCAATCAAGCTTGCTTTAGTTGTTTTCTTGCTCGCCATCCCTTATTCCTCCATTCTTTATGACATCTTAGCCATACGGTTTACATACTCTTTACAAATTGTCATATTTTGTTTTCCAAAATTTTTGTCCAAATAGATGACAAATTTGTGTAACTCATCTTTGATAAATCCCAAGTTTAATGATTCAAACTTACGTAAGATCTTCTTAGCAACCATAAAGTCGATCGCATCGATTTCAGTTCCACCACAAGCGATGTAACATGGAATGAAATCTCGAATTTGTTTCATGATACGGTTCCCAAACGCTAATCGGAAATGTTTAATAACATAACTATCCATATCTTCAAGCTTAGCCATCATTTCCTTGGAAATAGGATAATCTTTTTTAGCTTGAGCGAACATTTCTGCCAAGTGCGCCGCCGTAACGTGAACAGGTTCTGTATCTTCTGCAACAAATGACATTGCCTTTGAATCTAAGTCAATTGGGATTGCACGGTCATAAACTTTATCGGCAACAGCGAACGTAGAGTCATCGTTGTTGATTGTTCCGACAAACCAAGTATTATCATTGACATGAATTTTACTGTTGTTTAATAGTACTGGGTCATTTTCCCACATGTTCGCTACAATATCGACTAGCCATTCTTCACTACGTGGCATTTCAAGTACCGACAACATTTCCGCAAAGTAATACTCAACACGGGCGATATTCATTTCATCCATTACGATGACATGTGGATCTTTAAAATAATTTGCTTTATAAACTGCACTTAAGAAGTCAGTTTCATTAAATTTCTTCGTAAACTCATTGTAATAACCAAATAACTCTGATTTTTCACGCCATGCCGGTTGAACAGCACAAATTGTTGAATCGAGTTGGAGATACTTCCCAAAGGAGTAAGGAAGTGATGTTTTACCTGTACCCGAAATCCCTTGAAGGATGACGATACGTGAGGTTCCCATTGAGGCTACAAAGTAACGTAGTATACTTACATCGTAATATAATCTTAAGCGACTAGCCGCGAACAAGCGCCAACGATCACAGAATTGTTCAAGTGTTATTTCATTATCATAAACTGGCGGTTGATATTCTGTTTTAAAGTAATTATCAACGGTAGTTAATCTAAAGAAACGAGATGAATCTGGGTTTACTGGAGGAGAATCAAATGTATTACGATTTTGTGGAACGTAATCTCCTTCTTCTGTTTCACTTTCAAGTTCACCATTCGCATCACTTAAAGGTCCCATACCCATTTCAGAAACTTTCATCGCTAAGATTTTATCTTTTTCATAATTGAGCTTAAACACTTCGCGATTAAGTTTCGCTACTTCTTGTTTCATTCTTTCGTATTCCTTAACTGGAACACGGAACTTAAATAATTTTGCCATTACTTTTCCTAAGAAGAATACACCGATACCAATAATTGCGATCAAAATTATATTCGCAAGTAGTAACATGATCCAATCTGTAGTCTTAAATCCAGGAGAATATTGTTGGATTATTTTCATTCTCATTGGAAAATTTAGTAAAGTATTCAAGGCAGAAAAGATCGCTGAGAATATATTAAATACCGCTGCAATGATCATTCCAATATCTTGATAAAAATACTTTAGGAAGGAATCCATAATTATTCCCCTTTCTTGTCGTTCAATTCTTTTTCATATTCTAAGCGTACTTTTTCAGCTTGATAAGCAAATAACGCTTTGAAGAAATCTACTAAATGATATATAAAGAAGAGCACTACTGGAATCACAATACAAATCAAGAATCCAGTTGATGTCTGCAAGTAATCGATTAATTTCCCAACACCTGCAAACGTTGTAACATGTTGTCCCACAAGTTCAGCCTGATGAATTCCAATCGCATCAGAAATCGTATTGTTGTCACCCTTTGTATTAAAATAATAATATGTACCATTATCTGTAATACCTATAATTCTATGGGTGTTGAGAGCTCTCTCTCCATTGATTACAGTCCAGAATGTGATGATATCTCCTTCTTTTAATTTAGATACATCTTTAACTTGTTTTACAATAATCAAATCCCCTTTAGAAAATGTCGGTTTCATTGAATCTGACTGAATCGACATTGGGCTAAATCCAAATACACTCGCGACACCACTACCTGTTTTTGTCATGTACGCAGTGTAACTAAATAAAATCGCAAACACAATGATCAACGTCAGTAAAACGTTCAACAAAATATTCAGAATCTTATTCTCTTTTTGTACTCCCTCTTTCTTACTCATAACTCTTTCTCCTTTGTATTATTTTTTATATAAAACCAAACTTTCGTTTAGTATTATTTCCCAATTTGTATAGGCGCAAATTCTAGATTGATCCATAATCCGCCTCCTGCAATATCATTCCAGCAATCAATATCTTGTCCTTCGACCCAGATAAACAATCGTACTTTTTTTACTTCTCCTGCTTTAATCCTCACAATCGGTTTATCTATGGCATCCACAAATGATCCAATGTTGATATTGTTAGAAATTGAAGCATAACTAGAAGGTTTGTTTTTCCAGTTCGAAGCTAATTGTCGTATGACTCTAGATTGATATTCATCAAATAAATCTTTATAATTTATTTCATCAATAATTACATTATCATTATCAATTTTACTAACTGGACTTGTCTGTAATACCCCTACAGGTAAATCATCTTTCCCTTTAGTAAAATCTATTACATACCCGTCCTCGTCTTCAGGTTTTTCTTTGTCTGATCTAAGATCAGCATTAGGTTCATAAATCATAAAGTTGGTTTTACTGTCTTCGTCTTCATCATCATCCCATGTCATAAATCCTAATCGAATTGATGTTACTGCTGTGTTGTAGTATGAGAACGTTCCGAGTTTATCATCATTGTAGTTACTTCCATGTTCATCATCATAATAAGTAACCACATATGATCCATACCACACTTCATCTTCAACTTTTTTTAATGGTGTTGATAAAACAACATTTACATCTACATCATCCGTATTCAACAGATAGAAATCACCATATAAGAAATAAGCATCTTCTGAAATGTTCAAATATTCTTTTTCCTCATAAGGAATTAATTCCTCATCTTCATAAATTAAGTTTCCATTTTCATCAACTTGATAGGCATACACATTATGATATTTGAATTCTTCATCTTTAATTGTATAAGGATAGAAATCTTCTAAAACTAAAGCTCCCATTGAGTCATAAGCTGGTATAAACCAAGTAATTCCATCAAATGTTGACACTGGTCTTAATGGCATATAATTTTCAAATAACTCTGTAATCTCAGTATATTCATTAAATCCTTCATCTTCATCCAAGCTTGACTTTAAAGTTCCGCTTGTACCTAGTTGAAGATGAATCCCTTTTATTTCAGGGTTTGTTGAAATGGTGTACCATGCATAAGTTGCTCCTGCAAGCATAGCAATAGAAGCTAATAAGCCAATTGCTGCAATATACAGTTTTCTAGTTCCACCTTTCATTTTTATCCCCAATCTAAGGTCTTCCGTGTGTTCCTGTGCTTGAATCAGATACTGATCCAAATTGTAAATTCATCATTAATTGTGCTGCTTCAGCAGCAATCTCATTTGTACAATCCATATCTTGACCTTCCATCCAAATCATTAATTGAACTTTAGCCAATGTTTTATATGGAAGCTGAAACAAAGAACTCTCTGTAAGAAACTCTCCTTGTTCATAAATCACTGTATCTTTTAATATTGGTGAATTTTCGTGCCATGTTGTTTTAGATTGCCTAATTACATTTTCCTCAGCGATATACTCGCCTCCAAGAAGTGAGAACATTTCTTGAACTTCTGTAGACTCATCTACATGCTCATCTGCATTTGGTTCAAACAACTTAAATCCTTCACTTATTACTTCACTAGTTTCTTCACTAATAATCTGATATTTTAATCCAACTCGAATAGTATTTTCGGTACCATAACCAGCATTAGTATGTGATCCACCATTCCATATAGGTGCTCCTACTACATAGGTTCCACTTCCAAGTTCAGTTTCAGAAACAGCTCTAGGCTCAGAAAGACAAACAATAATGTCTGAACTGCTTCTTAACCAAAACTCAACTCCCAAATATAATCCATCACGATCTTCATATTGAATTGCCTCCTGTTGCATACCATTTACTCGACCATCAATTCCATAAGTAGCATTATGAAGTGTGTTATCTATTGATGAGAATGTA
This sequence comes from Holdemania sp., assembly GCA_031551965.1. Classification (GTDB taxonomy): domain Bacteria; phylum Bacillota_I; class Bacilli_A; order Erysipelotrichales; family Erysipelotrichaceae; genus CALVGQ01. The sequence continues at coordinate 154,082 of JAVBMW010000006.1, forward strand.
ACCGGACGTAGCGGAGAATTTTCTTCCAAAAGCGCCGACATATCAAGAATCGCACCCCACATGCCCGGTTGTCCATTTTCATCTAATGCAATTTCTATCGCATTTTCAGTTACTACTGTCATTGCGATATTTGAAACTACTGGATAAGCGGATAGCGAGAACCATGCAAGAGTTGCATTTGTCAAAGCAACAAACAACCCTACAACGATGAAGAACATTGTGATTAAATCTAACCTCTTCTCTTTCATCGCTATCCTCCTTTCTTTAAACTTTTTTTACTTTAGCTTAACTTCCTGCCCCATTAATTGGAACTAGTGTTACATTATTTAAAGCGAATTGAATATTAATTAATAATTCCATAGCATCATCAATTAATTCTGCTTCATTTGTTACTGTTTCTCCATCCCAGTAAATATACATCGTTACCGGTTGTGCTACATTGACTGCTAATATTGCAACAATACCAGTCCCATCTTCTGCTTCTAAAGCAGTTGAATCAATAGTTGAATAAACAGTTGTCGAAGTTTCACTAATGAAAACCACTTTGATGTGTTCATAAGGATCATCGTTTACAGATAGTGTACTACCTGCCCCACCTTCATCTAAATCTGATCCTTCAGCACGCCCGATTGCCTCTGTCAAAACAACATCTCCACCAATATTTGACTTCATCCAGAAATCAACTTGGATTCCAACTGCTTTACCACCTGTATCTCTAATGTAATAAACCGCTCCATTTTCAGCAGCATTTAATAAGGCTGTATCTTTTGTAGCTGCAGCAAAATCAGCAACTCTTCCATCTGTTCCATATTCTGGATACATAATTGTTCCATTTACTAGGTTGTCTGTCTTTGCCATATAAGCAGGGAACAAGTCTTCTGCAGTTGTAAAATATGCTGATAAATCAACTAAGTTTCCCCAAACAAGATTGTTTCCTGATTGTCCACTTGCATCCGTATCGATAAAGTTGTCTGGTGCAGTTGCTACCGCGTCATCTTTCAATGCAATTTCCAAGTTTTGGTTGGCTTGCATTGTAGCAGATATGCCAGTAATTTCTGGATTAGTAGAGATTGTGAACCATGCATAAGAAGCTGTGGTCAACATCAATGCTGAAATCACTAACATTGTTGTTGCTCCAAATAATTTTTGTTTTACATTCTTCATAATTTTCTCCTTTCTGAAGATTTTTGATATGTCCACGCTTTCGGAAATTCTTTCTGAGTTTGTTCTTTCCTAAGCATTGGCGCCTAATTAAGGTTCTGGGATAAATTCATATTCTGTTCTGAATAATCCCTTAAATAAATTGAGTCGGTTTGCGTCTTTTGGTACTAAGTCAAATTTCATGCTAAGTCTTACATGACCCCCAAATATGGCGTTAGTACAGTCGGGATCATCTCCCTCGATCCAGATCACAACGGTATATTTTTTATATTCACCGATGCCTAAATCTTCAACCAACCCTTGTAATACTATTTCATCACTTACAAACGGTGTTGATTTGATATTCATCAAACCTACTCCCCCTTGTTCATATTGATCATTTGTATATGCTTGTTCATAGAACGGTGGTTCTACAAACTTATATAACATTTCCGCTTCATCATTGTTTGCCTGTGCATAAATCAATTGTTTATCATCTTCAAAGAATAATAACCAAGTTGCTTTTTCAGCTCCCAGTGAAGTTGAATCTATCGTAATGTTATATTGATAAGTACTTGCCATTTCTCCTTCATTACGAATATAGAAAGTATAAGCTACGTAGTTATCTCCGTTATGGCTTCCATCAATTAAATGTATATCTTTTGGTATTTCATCAATTGAGATATTGTTGACATCGACCATTGCCTCTGATACTAATCGGCTAGTTCCATTTAAGAACTCATTTGTATCATATAAACTGAATCCTTCTTGAACCATCTTAGCCGTCAAGTTGATCGTAAAGTTTCCAGGGGCTTCACTATACATGGCCATTAGAAACATCACACCAAGTAATCCAGATAATAGAGCCATTAAACCTTTCAGTCCTAAACTTTTAAATAAATAAGGAAGAAACGGAAACAATCTTTTTCTTTCAGGTAATGATAACCCCAATTCTCTTGCGGTGATATCAAATTCTTCTTTAGATTTGATACCCTTCGCTCTTAAATCTTTTCTAAGTTTTTTACGTTCTTGTTTAATTCGCTTTATTTCTTTTTTATCTAATTTTTCAGCCATGAGTTACCCCCTTTCTAGGAAGAAGCTAACTCCTCTTTGACAATTACGTCTTCCTCCAAATAATCTCCATATATAATTCCTGTTACATAATCAGTTTGTAAACTATTAAGCAACGGATTTACTTTTGTTTTACTTATGTTATCGACAAGGATAAATTTGTTTTGTTTTTTCAATTCCTCTGATATTTTTACATAAGGTTCAGGTTTTTTTAACTTATCGAAATCCCAACGAACTCCATTAAAGTTTAATTCATTGAATTCTTCAATAGTGAATTGATCTATATCCACATCATCTAAAATAATCGTAAATCCTGAATCAGCGATCCTTTTGATCGTATCATTCACTGCCTTGTTTTTCTTGAGTAGATATTCATGAGGAATTGATATCCAAATTCTATTAATATCTATTTCCATTTCTGTTTGAATTCTTTTTGTTAAAGATAAGAATGTTTTCTTTCTCAATTGATTGTAGAATAAACGAATCAACATGAATTCTGTTTCAATATTACAAGCGTCAAATCTTTTCAATGTATCACAGGTTGATACAATTTGGTAATTTAAGTAATCATCATAGAGTTCAGCTTGTTGAATCAAAAATTCTTGTGAAGCAAGTGGAACTGTTGTATCCTTGTTTACATTAAGTACTGGATAAGCTTCATAACCCATAACTTTTCTTTTGATGTTGGTAATCGGTCTGTATCTTACATCAAACAAGCGATTACTATTTCTTTTTACATATCGTGGTCCACTATCTACGATCTGTGATTCACTGATGTGTTTGTAGAAAACCTTTTTTAATTTTGCTTTACATTCTTTCAATGCTTGAATCAATTGTGGATCATGATTTTCTAATCCTAAAATTGAATTGAATGCTTCTTCAAATGGATCTTCACTATGCCAATTGTTTGTAATGTGATCCAACTCATCACATAAGGCTACGATTCTACCAAATATTGAAATTTCCTGTTCTTTTTTTCCTTTAGGAAATCCACTTCCATCAAATCTTTCATGATGATCTAGAATTGCTTCTAAAATATAATCGAACTCTTTCTTGTTGAATCTTTTTTCCGCATTGTTGATCGCATCTAATAATATTTCACCATCTTCAATATGCTTTCGATAAAGAATTTCTTCTTCAGGCGAATATTTATCTGATTTCATTTGATAAGCTACTAAAGCTTTACTCTTTCCAATGTCATGATAGTATCCACATAGCGCTGCAGTTTTACGATTTTCAATATCTAATCTTGAAACTGTTTTTGCATCATCCAAATAGAGTTCCATTGCTGATGCCTGTACAAACAGTACTTCAGTGTATTCACTTACTCTTTGACTATGTAACTGAATTGGCTCTGATAAATAGCTGAATGCTTCTTCCCAAGGTGTCATAATAGCCATAATTATTTCTTCCTTTTCTTAAACATAATCACAGTTGAGTAAATCACTAAACTAAACGCAATAATGTACAATGCTACAAATGAAATAAAGATAAACATTGTCCAAGAATAGAGTTTTAGCCATTCATTCAACACCAGTCCACAGAAGAGTAAATACAAATACGGTACAACAAGTGTAATCACAGTTTTAATTATCCATGTAGTCCAACTTTTATTGGTAAGATATTTTTTAAATAAACTATCTAATTTGTTCTTCATGTTACTCCTCCTTCATATAAACGCTTACTTTAGGTGCAAAGATATTTCCATTTACGATCATAAAATCATTTTCTAGTTTTAATGTTTCATTCTCAAATGAGAAACGAACCTCAATATCTTTATATCGACAAGTAATAACAGGCATCAATTCATCAACTCCATCATGGGAAGAAGATGCATACATTTCTATTTCCGGCTTCTTATCGATGCTTGCCTTTATTTTTTGTAGACAAGTTTCATACTTCTTATATTTTTTTATTTTATTATAAAATTCTTTTACTTCTAAAAACATTTCTGCAAAAGCTGGAATCACTAACACTTTCTGACGACCAGAAACAAAAGTATAATAATGATACTCTCCCATTCTAGTACGTTGTGTCAAAGTATATGTTGTTCCATAAAGACTCAGTTTGGTTTGATCAGGTTCAATTATTGTGTCATATACGTAAATCATTCCAACCCCTCCTTTTTTCGATTTCAAAATTGACATATAACTATCGCAGAAATATAAAATCCGATATTTCCCCTAATTATTGTCTTAATTTTATCAAATCACCTCTTACAACAAACTTACAAAATTGAAATAAAATAACTGAAAAACAACCAAATTCGACTCAATTTAGTTGTTTTATGCCAATTATTATTTTTTTAACTTAATCTTAACAAAAAAGAGTAAATACCTTACAATATTTACCCTTTTGATATACTATTCTCTTCTAAGTTCTGCATTCAATATCATGTGCGAAACTGTCGATTCTGCCCATGAATAATCTTGCATATATTCTCCTCTAAATAGGTTATGAGCTCCATTTAAATACTGATCATATTCGCTATTGATCAGCTCAATCCTAACTCTTGATTTCCCATATTCAGTTATCAACAGATCCTGAATACCTAATTCTTGCAACGTATTCTTTAATCGATAAATGACTACATTGTAATAATTCTTTGCAGTTTTTTCATCTGTCTCTTCAAATAAGGCAAAAACCGCATTGTTCGTATTTACCCAATCACCTCGATGATGGATCAAATACGCTAATAACTCTTTCGCTTTTTTATTTCTAAACAATACAGGTTGCCCATTCAAAATCAAGTCAAAGCCTGGAAAACAACGAGCTTCTATCATCGTTTTATTTGGACGCGAATTCGCTCTCAATGCTTTTTCAACTGCTCTTTTCACATCATCTTTACTATATGGTTTTAACAAATAATCTAAAGCATCGATTTCCCATGCATCATAAGCATATTGTTTATATCCTGTAATAAAGACTATCACTACATCGCTTTTCTTAGTTTTGATTCTTCTCGCCATTTCAACACCATTCATTTTAGGCATTTCAACATCAGTAAATACTAAATCAACTTCATTATCACATATAAACTCATAGGCTGCTTCACTATCAGTAAATGTCTGTATGATTTCTAAATCATTGAAATCTTTCAGCATAATCGACAATAGATTGACCGCTCTTGATTCATCATCTACTAATACGACTTTCATTTAGCATACCTCCCTCGGTTGTTTAATATTATTGTTACTCGTGTTCCATTTTTAGTACTATCTATTTCAATATTGGCATTTACTAATGTTTCAAGTCTATACTTAACATTGTCAAAGGAATGAAATCCTTTATCAGGCATAACTTTCTCTTCAAATCCATAACCATTGTCAGTTACTTGGATCATTATTTGATCACCTTCCACTTTCGTGATCAACTTTACAATTCCTGATGTTTTTCTTTTTCTTACACCATGTTGAACCGCATTTTCAATAATTGGTTGAATAGTTAATGGTGGTAACATAAAATTAGTCTCTTCTAAATATTCTTCATATACTAAATTATCACCAAAACGAATTTTTTGAATTTCGATATAATTACGGATATGCTTAAGTTCTTGTCTAAAATGAATCATTTCTTCATGATCCAAAAAATCTACATTCGCTCTTAAGTAATTTGAAAATTTTACGATCGTATCGGCTGCCATATTTGGATCTGTATAACAAAGTTCCTGAATGGCAGACAATGTATTGTACATGAAATGCGGTTGCATTTGCGATATCATAAGTTGCATACGGCTCCTTTGCATTCTTTCTTGAACTAGTACTTCATCATTTGTACTTTCCATAACACAAATTGTACCAATATAAACAAGCCCAACAATATATATGCTTATCGCAATACGAATATAAGTACCAACCTCAATCGCAGAATAACACATGCAGCTTATAATCTCTATTAGAATTGAAATCAATAAAACAATATTGATTCCTCGATAGATTGTCGTTAAATTACCATGCAATTTCTTACCGATATACTTTACAGAGTTCAACATATAAAGTGTTGAAATTATTATAAGAATTGTCCAAACCAACATATTTTCTTCAAAGTCTTTTAACCCAAAAAACTGCATGCATAAGCATATGACAAAATCGATTAAAAATAAGACAGTCATATATTCATAAACTCTTTTTTGTTTCGCAAAGCTATTCAATCTAAAATACATCAATAAAGGTAATGGTAAAAGCCTCAAAAAACAGCCATGAACCAAAATCGTCAAAACGGGATCCACAAAGATAAAATGAGGAGATCTTGAACCTAAAATCAGCCAAATTCCAAGAAACAAAATAAATGCATCAATATAACGGATTCCTTTAGATTTATATATATTGGCTAATGAATTTTCTGCCAAAAATATAAAGATTCCTAATATAAATATCATGACATTCAAATACATTCCAAGTGCATTATTTCGCTCAATTTTATTATTTACTGCAAAACCGTTTCCATACTGGATAGTATTAAGCTTTCCACTATAAAAAGAATAAGGGCTTTCTATCTCAATTCTAATTGTTTTCCCTTCACTTTTTTCTGGAATATCGACATAGTTCCAAGTACTTGGAGATGCCTTTAATAAAAAGATATTTTCTTTTTTTGAATAATTATATATTAGTTCTTCATCTAAAAATACTTTTACATCTTGAAACTGACTGTAAAATACAATTGTTTGTTTATTATTAAAATCACTTGAAAGAGTTTTAGTAATTGTTTGAGATTTATTTTTGGTTATGTGATTTTCTTTAATTGGTAAATCAATCAATAAACCTTGATCATTTTGCCAACCCTTATTCATTGTCTTCACATTATTTTCATTTTGATTAAGTGGATTAAATACGGCAATTAAAAAAATCATTAGAAAAATACTTATTATACTAAAAGAAAATAAGTGCTTCACTTTAGCAAATATTTTTCTGTGATTCATGATTCACCTCTGATCAATTTTTCATATTGATTTTAATTTGACTGATTTAAAATGTCAATATTATCACAATTAAAGTATACATCTTTTTACAAATGTTTTACACAAGAAAAAAGGTGAAAGTTAACTTCACCTAATTTTTACCTATAATCTAACTCAATATCCCCCATACTATTAGTTATAATTAAATCATTATCAGCATGATTATCTTCATTATATGTTGCACCCATCATGCTTTCTATTACACTTTTTTTATCATCAATATTAATTTTACCCATACTGCAATCAAGCGCATAATTTAGTTCAGTAGGTTTTTGATTCAAATTCAATTTTGCTTTTCCCATACTTACATCAACTGTAGTTGTTTCATAAATTTTACCTTCAAAATCAAGATCTCCCATACTCAGCTCAATTTTACTATTTATCAATACAACCTCTTTCGCAATGATATTTCCCATTGAAAGCTGAAAATCGTTATCTTCCATTGAAGTATTTTTTATTGTTACATCTCCCATATTAGTATTTATAAAGTTCGATACATATTTTGTGTTTTGTGGTACAAATATTTCAATCGTATTTGTTTTATTGCGACTTAAATAACTCGCTTCATTAATTTCAACTTTTAAAACTCCATTTTTTATCGAGTAACTTGCCTCGTCTTTTTCAGCCGCTTTAACGATCAACTCAATCGAATCGATATTTTCTTTTTCGAGAATCGAAATATCACACATAGCACAACTTAAATCAAATCCTGTTGCGATCAATCCTTTTTCATTAATTTTTTCAGTTACATAAGCTTTATCATTCAAAGTTACATTGTTTCCTAAAGACACAAAATTGCCATCTGTGATATTCATGAAATTAAATGGAATCCCATTTATTGTAGATGAATAACTTGGAGATCCTGTAATAAACCAACCTAATCCATATAAAAATAATCCTATGCCTAAAATTACACTTGCGATTCGAACTAAACTAGTTTTTTTCATGAGTTACACCCCTTACCTTTTCAAACATTTCTGTAAGCACTTTTATTACAAAAGGAAATGTTTTAGTAATTACTACTTTAACTAATGCATAACTATAAATCGATAAACTTAAAATTACTAAACACCCGCCTAATAATAGAAGTCCAGCTCCTATAGATACAAATGCTGTTTTAATCGCAAATGCTCCTAGCAATACCGCAATGATAAATAACGCAAAACACAAAGTACCGACGATAATTACAGGTACCGAAGTTAAAATCGCTACCATCAGTAAACATACAAGTACCATTAAAGCTACTGTTATTGAAAATGGGGCAGTAATGATCCCTAAGAAAATAATCCATCCGTTTTTTGCTAAGCTTTTTGTTTTCTTCTTCTCATTGACTGGTAATTCATCGTTTTGCCGTATTGCATATTGTGCTTTGATTTGGGCCGCAAATCTTGCAGGAACACCTAAATCATTCATTGCTGAATTAAAATTCTCTTCCCCTGCTTCATCAAAATATTCTTCACAATATAGTAATGCATCCTCAATTTCCCTTTCAGGTAACGAAGCTAAACGGCTACGTAATTCTTTCAAGTATTTTTCTTTAGTCATTAAAATCCCCTCCTTCCAAAATAGTCGCAATTTTATTTGAAAAGTGTCTCCACTCCTGTTTAGTAACTTCAACTTTTTCTCTTCCTTCATCAGTTAATTTATAATATCTACGATTTCTACCCATAACAGCTTCATCATATGTCGTCAATAAATTTTCTTTTTGTAATCGTCTTAATACCGGATACAGTGTAGATTCAGAAACTCCCAGTATTTCTTTAATCTCTTGAGTTAACTTATAACCATAAGTATCTTCTTTTACTAATAAGGACAAGACGCAAGCATCTAGTAAATCCGATCCAACTTGAAATGCCATAGTACCTCTCCTTTCATACAATATTATATGTCGTATAATATTGTATGTCAACTAACAGAAATTAATATTTTCTAAAAATAATAAAAAGATAAACTTAAGCAAGCTTATCCTTCTCGTAATTTATTTTTTGAAACTATAACTTTACTCCTTTAGTTATAGCATTCCTTAACTCGTCTATTTTATCTGCTGCAAGTCCTGTAGCATTTGCAATTATATCATTGTCTATTTCAACCTCAATAAGTTTTGTTGCAATCTCCGTTATTGATTCTTCTAATCCTTCTTTATATCCTTCTGCATATCCTTCATTTCTGATTTGTAGTTTATCTTTAATTACACTACCTTCATTTAATGCATACCTTAATCCTTCTAAATCATTAAATATTTCTTTCATTTTATTCAACCCTCAGTTGATTAATTTGATCAACCGTAATTCCAGTTGCATATGTAATAAAATTATTGTCTAATCCAGCATCAATAAGTTTTTTTGCAATGTCAATGGAGTTTTCTGCTTTTCCTTCAGCTTTTCCTTCAACTATTCCCTCAGCTTTCCCTTCATTTCTGATTTGGAGTTTATCTTTAATTACACTACCTTCATTTAATGCATACCTTAATCCTTCTAAATCATTAAATATTTCTTTCATAACCATAGCGGCCTCCCTCATATATTTATCATTTTCTATCATTTCTAATAACCTTTTATCTGTTGTATCAACGGTATACTCAAGCATAAAGATCATCCATTGTTGTAGCTTCGTTAATGTACAATAATCCTGTACATTTGTTAAGCTTTTCATTAACTCAATAATACTTATTTTCCATTTATCTGTCAAGACTAATCCATGTTCTAAATCAGCAGTTTGAAAAAATCTTATTTGGTCTTTATCTTTGTATTTGTTTTCTCCCATCACAACAATTTGAAGCAATGGCATCATCCCAGAATAATCTATTCCTTTCTCCAATTGTTTACTTAAAATAGTAACTCCATAATAGATTAAGCGATCTCCAATTCTTTGAATTGTTCCTGAAATTTGCATTTCAACATTCACAATCAAACTTTCGTTCACAATAACTAAAAGATCAAGACGTATGTCTTTTCCACCAAACTTCACCGAATCTAATTCTGAATTTATGAATTCTATTTTCTCAACAGGAAAATCTAAAACTGTTTCTAGAAACCCTTTAAGAATATATTCACCTTCAGATGTTTTACTTCGGAATACTTTCTTAAATACGTAATCATAAATCATTCGGTTTTTGATTAGCTTTTTCACTTCTGTTTTTTTATATAATTTTTTGTTTTTTATCTTTAACTTTTGTTTCTTTTTACTCATGCAAAATTTCTCCTTCACTTATATATACTAAGAAAAAGAGTACTCACCTAAAATTAAACTCAAATTGACACAACTTTGAGACAAAGATGTGGATAAATAGCATCTTATCCACAAAAAAAGATCTGAAGACTTTAGAACTCATCTTCATGATCTTTAAAGAAATTATAATAGATTCGAACATTTTCTAACTCAGTCCATTCTTTTATTCTCATTGGAGTACTATCGAGATCAAATATTTTTGCATTTTTCAATGATAATAAAATTGGTGAATGAGTGGATATTATAAATTGACAATTATAAAAGCGAGCCGACTCTTCAATAAACTTAACAAGCTTAATTTGAGAAGCCGCGGATAAACTATTCTCAGGTTCATCAAGGATATAAAGTGCTTTTTCATTTATTTCTTTTTGAAAATACTCCAATGCGGATTCTCCATTGGATTGTTCTAAAATGTTGTTGTTTGTAAGTCGCTCTCTAACGTAACGAGACATTGTCATTCTTCTAGAGTCAACGGTTTTTTTCAATTCATCATACTCTTCATTTTTGAAAGGACCAGAGTATTTATGACTTAGATATTCTTCGAAAAGGTCTTCTTTTTTTTCATTGATATTCGCATTGATATTTCTTATGCCAAATAAATAATCAAACACATCATCACTTGTCACTATTTTAATTGTTTGTGGAACTTCTAACATTTCATAACTGCATAAAGAAACATACTTATCAAAATAGGGACCTTTACTGATTTTGTTTTTTCTGTCTGCTCTTAGCTTTTCTGCGATCACGTTTAATATTGTTGTTTTACCAGATCCATTTCCACCATAAAAAATATTGATATGACTAAAATCTATTGATTCAACAATTCTTTCAGGAAATAATCTTAAAGGGTAACAATGATTAAAAACCGTTCTTTTTTCACCCAATATTAAGCTATATTCTTGTTCATCATTCAATAATGTGAAATTTCCCAGATATATCATATCGTACTCCACCTTTGTTCCATTATACCAATTTTAAGAAAAAATAACTTAAGATTTTATCCTAAGTTACTAATTTTCTATTTTAATTACGTTTTCTAATGACATTAGTTTTTCCAACAATTCTTCACGATCGCGATCATTTGGAAAAGTTAAACTCACATCAAGAATTACATTATTTTCAAACCGATCGATTGTGAAACTTTGAATTTTATATTTTCGACATTCAATTAGTACTTCCTCTAAATGGTCATTTTTAGTAATGATTCTGAAATGGTCATTCGCTGTTTTTTCAATAAATGGAGTAAGTACTTGAATGATGACGATCATGACAGAGGTAATAATTCCAACTTCATACATTCCTGCACCAATAGCCATACCCACACCTGCGGTAGCCCAAATACCTGCTGCCGTAGTTAAGCCTGAAACCATATCATTTTTCACAAATATCATCCCAGCACCTAAGAAACCTATTCCTGACACTACTTGAGCTGCAATACGACTACCATCTCCTGAAACTGCATCAGTAAAGCCATATTTTGAAATAACCATGAGTAAACAAGAAGCTAATCCCACAATACAATGGGTTTTTATTCCCGCTTCTTTCATTTTACTTTTTCTTTCATAACCAATAAACGAACTACAAATCACAGCCAAAAAAAGTCTTTGGACAAATATAATTTCTTGTGCACCAAACATAAGTACACCTCTTCTTTCTTATCAAACTATTGTATGATCACAAAAGTAAAATCATACGTAATTTCTAATTTAATTATAAACCTATTTCATCAAAAATTCATCTGAATAAAACACTTCTACAAGCGTTAATCCATAAGGTTTTGCATTGTATCGGCATTCTCCTTTGATTTTGGATTCAAGAATTTTCGATACATCCTCTTTCGTTATTTTTTCACGACCTACTTCGATCAAAGTTCCCACAATCATACGTATCATATAACGCATAAATCCTTTTCCTTCAAAAATAATACGTAATAAACTTCCTTCCTGAATGAACTGTAACCGAGAAATAGTGCGCACTTGATTTGGATGAGTAACTAATGAATTACCACAAAAGGCAGTAAAGTCATGAGTTCCTTTAAACAAATCACTGGCATCGATCATCTTTTCTACATCAAGCGGCCAAGGTGCCATAAAAGCATAATTACGATTTTTTACATCATATTCCCCTAACTCGATTTTGTATTCATACTGTTTTCCTTTTGCGCTAAATCTTGCATGAAAATCATATGTGGTTTCTTCGATACTCAGTACATAAATATCATCAGGCAAGTGTCCATTAATCGCCATTTTCCATTTCCACATAGGTAACTCAAAATCGGTATCAAAGTGAAAAACTTGACCCGTTGCATGTACTTTTGCATCAGTTCTCCCAGAGGCAACGATAGGAATATGGGTTTGTGTAATATCCTGCAAAACTTTTTCGATCGTTTCTTGAATCGAATTTCCTTTTCCTTGTGGCTGTGTTTGCCAACCGATATAATTGGTGCCATCATAACTGACAATCACTTTGTAACGCTTCATAACCATAACCAAATTGCACACATAACTAAGACAACACCAAAGGAACTCAATAGAAGCACATAATCAGGAAATTTGAATTTTAATTGTTTATAGCGGGTACGTGAGGCTTGTGGGCTATATCCTCTTGCCTCCATTGCATTCGCTAGTTCTTCAGCTCTTTGGAAAGCAGAAACAAATAAAGGTACGATCAATGATAATATGGCCATGATCTTTTCTTTTATTTTTCCTTCTTTTAAATCAACACCACGACTCGCCTGGGCTTTCATTATTCGCTCTGTTTCTTCAATTAAAGTAGGTATAAAACGTAATGCAATTGAAATCATCATTGCGATCTCATGAGCAGGAACGCCTATTACCGCAAAAGGTTTTAAAAGATCTTCAATTCCTAGCGTCATTTCTAAAGGCTTTGTCGTAGCAGTCAAAATCGTAGTGACCATTATCATTAATACTAAACGTATCGCTACATAAATCGTTTGAAATATCGCATCACTATAAATTTTAAATCCATTGATATCTAAAAGTACAGTTCCTGTTTTTTGAACTAAAATGTTGATTGTCATTAAAAATGCCAGCATGAACAACATTGGTTTCATGGCTTTCCAGACAAATTTTAGATTAAGCTTCGACAAGTAAACTGCAAACAGAATGACTACACCTAATATTGCATATCCTAAAAATCCGGTAGGTAAAAATACAGAAATTAGTATTAAAAACATCGCTCCGATTTTAGCACGTGGATCCATTCTATGCATTACTGAATCAAGCGGAATATATCTTCCTAATGCTATATTATTCATGTTTTTTCACCTCACTTTTGATTGCCTCAACTAAGGCATCTAAAGTTAGTACTGTTTTTGCGATATTGAAACCTTGCGCATTCAATAATTCACGAGCTTGAACCACTGCCGGAGGTAAAATCGCCAATTCTTTAAGTAAGCTAGTGTCCTGAAAAAAATCTTGAACACTTTGATGAGTATTCACTTTTCCATCTTGTAATATGATGACTTCATCACAATGCGAAAGAACTTGTTCCATATCATGAGTAACGATCAAAACAGTTTTATTTAATTTCTTGTTTAAATCTGTAAACAAGTTCATCATTTGTACAGTTCCTTGTGGATCAAGTCCAGCAGTTGGCTCATCGAGGACTAACACACTAGGATCCATCGCAAGGATTCCTGCTATTGCCACTCTTCTTTTTTGCCCACCTGATAAATCAAGCGGACTCTTTTCCAACATACTTGCATCAATTCCTACAAGTTGGAGGGCTTTTTTAGCCTTATTGATTGCTTCTTCCTCTGAATCACCAAAGTTTTTAGGTCCAAACGCAACATCTTTTAGAATTGTTTCTTCAAATAATTGATATTCTGGAAATTGGAATACTAACCCAACTTCTTTACGAAGACTTTTTAGTTGTGTCGCTTTAACACCTGCTTCAATGCTTCTGTCACAAATCTCAATTTTTCCCTTTGTCGGTAACAGAAGGGCATTTAAATGTTGTACAAGAGTAGACTTTCCACTCCCTGTTGCCCCGATAATGGCGGTAACTTTACCTTCAGTGATCGTTAAATCAATTCCTTTTAATGCTGCATAGGCAAAAGGACTATCACTGCTATAAGTATGGTGCAAATCAGTTATTTGTATTGGCATAATTCTTGCACCATCCCTTCAATATTTGACTTATTTTTTAAGTTGATTCCATTTTGAGCTAATTTTTTGTGTAATTTCACATTAAAAGGTGCATCTAAATGCAAGGCAATTAATTGATCTTCTTTTGTCATAACTTCTTCTGGTTTTCCTTGCATAACGATCTTACCTTGATCCATCACAATGACATGATCACTTTTCATTACTTCCTCAATATCATGAGTAATTGAAATCAAACTCATCTGAGTTTCTTTATGAAGTTCACGGATTACCTTGTTGATCTCATCTTTTCCTTGTGGGTCAAGCATACTTGTGCTCTCATCAAAAATCAATATATCAGGAGCCATCGCAAGCACCCCTGCAATCGCAACACGTTGTTTTTGTCCACCTGACAAGCGGGTAGGTTCATGTTCTAAAAAAGAAGTCATATTAACTTTAGCTGCAAATTCCTGTATGATCGAATCCATTTGAGTTGGATCAACACAATGATTTTCCAAACCAAACGCTATATCATCACGTACTGTTGCCCCGATAAATTGATTGTCGGGATTTTGAAATACAATTCCAACTTTGTTTCTGATTTGTGCTAAATTCTCTAACGTTAAAGGCAAACCATCAATAATGATTTCTCCTTTATCTTTTTCCAATAAACCTATAATCAATTTTGCTAAAGTACTCTTACCACTTCCATTGTGTCCGATGATCGTAGTATAAAGTCCTTTCTCGATATTAAATGACACATCTTTAATAGCTTGTGTCTGTTCATCATAAGCAAATGATAAATTTCTTACTTCTATATGATTCATGTTTACCTCCTGGCAAAAAAAATAAAAAGGATTGTAAAATCCTTTTGGGTTTGTATCATGAAAACATTCTTTCATCCAGACTATACTGTCGCTACTGGAATTGCACCAGTTCGTGCTATCGCTTGCGGAGTTTACCGCCGATCGGGAATTACACCCTGCCCTGAAGTTTTTACCTTACTATTATAGCGCGAAACTGTTAAATGTAAAGGTTAACACTATCAATTATGATAGTTTCTTATCAATTTGGAAACCGCTATATTCTCCACCGATATTTGAAACTTGATTCGCATTGTGAAGAATTTCTTCTAAAAGATTATCATCTTGAGTAACCAAATCTTTTGACGCAAGAATAGAATTATCTTCTTCACCTTCTTGAATAAAATAATCATTTTCTTTTACCATTTTTACATACTCGATCAACAATTCAACTTCTTCAAATTTTACAATATGAGTTAGCTTTAAAGCTGTCCCATTTGGATAATCAACAGTAAAGTTTGAAGCGTATTCCAATGTTTCAAGAATAAATCCATGTTTTAAATAAGGATATTTAATATTGTAATATGCATTATCCATATTAGCTGAATCAGCAGCGAAATGATTCTCTTCTTCAGGCTGTTCTGGCTCAATAAAAACTGATTCTTCAACGAAAACTTCAGGTTGAATATCCTCTTTAATTTCTTCGAATGTTTCTGGTTGTATAAAAATTGGTTCTTCAGTTTCTTCTTCAATTTTTACAATTTTAATTTCTTCATCATCTTCAGTTACAACGTTTTTCTTTTTAGTTAAAATATACGCTGCTCCTGCTGCCAATAATGCAAGACCAATTAATTTTTTCATAATTTCACCTCTGTTTTTTATATTCTACCACATTCTGACTATTTTTAAAACTAACTATCGCAATCCCATCACCAATTTCTGGATGATATTCACAATTCAAATTTTCATCATTCAGAATCGAGTCTCTAAAAGCCTTTATTTTTCTAACTAACGCTTTTGTCCCTCGACTTTTTGCGAGTTCTGGCTCATCTACCAACCCATGAAAATTTAAGTTATCAAAATAATATACGCCATTGACTGATAAATTATTTCTAAAATGATCCATATATTTTCCATATTGTGCTTTTGCCGCATCAATAAAGATCAGATCATACTTTTTATCAGTCTCGAACAACATTGCATCCATTAAATGGACATGAATTCTATTACTTAATTGAGCTTCATCAATATTTTTGATTGCCTCATTATAACGTTCTTCATCAATTTCTAATGTATCGATCGTTATCGTATCACGAAGTGAGGCCATACATATCGCAGAATAACCTATCGCAGTCCCAACTTCCAATATCGCTTGAATATCATGATTCTTTACATAATTAACTAAGTGCTCAATGCCATCTTTCATCATGATCGGAACATTGAACTGTTTAGCGTACTCTTCCATTTTTTCAAATTGTCCCATTGTTTATCTCCTATAGCTCATTTATTATATCAAGAAAAAGACTTCCTGCGAAGAAGTCTTTTGACTATTAATCCACTTTAACTTTATTTTTCTTTCTTATCCACATCATTCCTTCAATGAAACCTATCGCTCCAATAAATATTATCAATTTATTAATATTGACACCGATTGTGTTTTCGCTAGATCCTGCACCACCACGAACTCCAGGTTGTCCATTAAATTCTATTGGCCAATTTTCATTTAATGTATCAAAGAATTGTTTTGCATCATATACCTCACCATTAGTCATTTTTGTAAAATCATCTCTTATTGCGAATGGAATGATCCACTCCTTTTTGTCAATGGTTTGAATATAAACCAACGTAGCTGTATAAGTATCTGCCCCAGTAAATAAACTTAAATATTAGCCTTGACTTTGAGAAAATTATTTGAATACTATTCAAGTAAATCATCAATAGTAATCGATGATTTAGAAAGTACCGAGAACTTTCCCATATAATAAAAAAAGAACTCTAGGTTAGTAGAGTTCAATTTACCTGGCAACGTGCTATCTTCACTACAGCTAGGTGTAGCTATTGTCACCGCAGGAATGCTTAACTTCTGTGTTCGGGATGGGAACAGGTGTGACCATTCCGCTATCG
>JAVBMW010000026.1:0-4642 GCA_031551965.1 Holdemania sp.
ATTGTGTACTGATGTTGAAAGAGCACCAATAAAGAAGACAAGACAATCAATAGGGATTGATATGGGAATTCATGATTTCTGTACACTATCCAATGGATTGAAATACAGTAATCCAAAATGCTTAATTAAAAGTGAAGCAAAATTAGCTAAGTTGCAACAAAGCCTATCTCGAAAAACAAGAGGTAGTCATAATTACAAGAAAGCTAATTTGAAAGTATCAAAACTCCATCAACACATCTCAAATCAAAGACAGGACTATCTCCATAAGTTATCTACAGAACTAGTAAGAAGTTATGATGCGATAAGCATGGAAGATTTGAAAGTGAGTGAAATGATACAACATAACAGTATAGCTATGTCTAAAAGTATAGCTGATGTTTCTTGGTCTGAGTTTAAAAGGCAGATCCAATACAAATGTGATTGGTATGGAAAAGAGTTAGTAGAAGTAGATACCTATTATCCATCTAGTCAGCTATGTTCCCATTGTGGAATACAAAACCCATCACTTAAAAACTTAAGTATCAGAAACTGGGATTGTCCTGTATGCAATACAAGACATGACAGAGACATCAATGCAGCAATCAACATTTACAATGAAGGACTACGCTTAAGAGCTTAGAAACAAAAATATAAGAATCCGGTGGAACAACGGTAGATTATAAAAGATCATGCCTGTGCTAAGTGCCAGGAATCCCCACATTGCGGTGGGGTAGTTCAATGCGACTTGGATTTAATGAATCTACTATCTCCAAGGTCACAGGATTAGAAGTCAATGTATTAAATAAATTATTAATATAAACAAACTAAAAAAGGTTTGGAATTATCCAAACCAAGAAGTCAATTTGAGTAACGCTAAATTGGCTTTTTATATAATATTTTTCCACTGATGATAGTGCTTTGTAATTCAAGGTTGTCATTGAGTGTGATCATGTCTGCATCCATACCTATAGTGAGAGAACCTTTTGTTTTTGCTTGGGCTATTTTTGCAGGATTGGTACAAGCCATTTGAACGATTTCATTCATGGTACAATCGCAATATGTTTTCATATTCTGAATTGCGTCAATCATGCTGATGCAACTACCCGCAATCCTTCCTGTTTCAGTGACACGAACAAATTTTCCTTTTTTGGTGCATTTAAGATTTGAAAACAAATAATTCCCATCAGGCATGTCTTTGCCTGGCATAGAATCTGTTACTAGAATTAATCGTTTCGCTGTGAAAAGTTTATAAGTAGCTCTAACTACATCAGGATGAACATGAAATCCATCAACAATAATTTCAGCTAATGTTTGATCATGGAGCATAGCACCAGTAATCGTACCAGGTTCACGATGGGAATGTTGACTCATCGCATTATATAAATGTGTAAAACCTAAAGCACCATTTTCGACTGCCATTGAAACATCCTCACTTGTAGCGGCAGTATGCCCGATCATGATCGAACATTGGTCACTGACTTGGTTTATAAAATGTTCCATGCCTTCAAGCTCAGGAGCGACAGTCATTATTTTAAGTGTTCCTTCAGTGACAGTTCGCATTTCTTCGAATTCCGTTATAGAAGGATTTCTTAGATAGGTTTCATCCATTAAAGCTTTATATTCTTTACTCAAATAGGGACCTTCACTGTGAACACCAAGAAATTGAGAAGTATACGGATCATTTTTGACTTGAGCATATTGTTTCAGCAAATCACATAAAGATTCATGAGAAACAACGGTTAAAGAAGCGCAATATCCTGTGCAACCATCTTCAATTAATCTTTTAGAAACCTCATTACATGATATCGGTGGATTATCGATAAAATCGTAGCCATAACTTCCATGACAGTGAATATCGATCATTCCAGGAATCATAATGTTGTTTTCGCAATCAATAATCTCAATATTTTTATTATCAAATAGTGGATGATTTTCGTTAAATTGAAAAATGTCTAGGATTTTTCCGTCTTCAACTAAAAGACAACCATTATCATAAAAATCAATTTCATTTGGATAAAGTCTAGCATTAATATAAAGAATTTTCATTTTCTTTTTTAAACTCCTCTAATATTACTAATGTGCTACTAGTACCAATACGGTCTGCACCTGCCCCTATCATTGCCTTGCATGTTTCCCAAGTTCTAATACGACCAGCGGCTTTTACTTTTACATCATTTCCGACAATTGATTTCATTAATCGAACATCATCAACTTCTGCTCCACTAGGACCTGAACCCGTGCTTGTCTTAATGAAATCTGGTTTAACCTTTTTAGCAATTTCTGCACATTTAGCAATTTCGTCTTTGGTCAAGTAACAGTTTTCAAAAATCACTTTACAGATTACTTTATGTTCTCTACAAATGTTAGTGATCGATTGCATTTCTTTTTCAACATAATCCCAGTTATGCATCTTTACTTCTGTTAAATTCAATACAAAATCAATTTCATCTGCACCTTGATTGATTGCGCGAACTGTTTCAAATTCTTTCACTTCTAAACAGGTTTGTCCTAAAGGAAAAGAAATGGCAGCCCCAACGTGAACATCAGTTCCAGTTAATAGTTTTTTACATAATGGGACAGGTACAGAGTTGATCGCAACCATCGCAACATTATGTTCTTTTGCTTCATTGCATAATTTTTCAAAAGAAGCGACTGTTGCATCGGCAGCTAAACAAGTGTGATCGATCATTTTTGCAAGTTGTGCTAAAGTTAGTGTATTCATATTTATTTCCTCGTATTTATATTATTATTGTAGCATTAAACTTATTAATTTAAATAGCGAGTTAAAGGTCATTTGATTAAATTTTGATAAATTAGTATACTTAAAAAAAGGAGCTAAATTATGATCAAAAGAGAGGATTTTTATATTGGAGTTATTCTCATCGTATTGGCAATTATTGCAAGACCGCTTATTTCCGAAAATTTAGATTATGCAATAATACCTATTTTGATATGTATTTCGATATTACTTGTACTTCTACTTAAACTCGATGATAAAAAATAATACAAATGCAGATTTATGTAATAATAGGTCTGCTTTTTCTTGTGTGATTCATGATACAATAAGTTTATAAAATTCTAAAGGTAGGGATGAGTATGCATGAAATCAAATGTCCACATTGTGGAACCGGATTTACCATTGATGAAGCTAGTTATGCGGATATTTTAAATCAAGTAAGAACAAAAGAGTTTAGTTCTGAAGTTCAAGAAAAATTAGAACAAGTAAAATTGCAATACCAAAGTAACTTACAACTTGAAATAGAAAAGACAAAGAATGCATCAGAAAAAGTATTGTATGACAAACAACAAACATTGATGAATAAAGATAAAGAAATAACTGAACTAATGAATAGAATCAGTCGTTTTGAACTTGAAAAAGAAATGGCTCAAAAAGAAATAGAAAATAAAATGATTCAAAAAATCAATGACAAAGAAAAAATTATTGCAGAATTAAGCTTAAAATCTGAGCTTATTGAAAAAGAAAAACAAATGGACATTGACCAAATCGTAACATTAAAAGAAAAAGAACTTGCGACTTTAAAATCTCAATTATTGATTCAAGAGAAGGAAGTTGAACTTGAAAAGAAACTTATTAAGGAAAAATATGATATTGCTTTAAAGCAAAAAGATGAAACAATTGCTTTTTATAAAGATTTTAAGGCAAAGCAATCAACCAAGATGGTTGGTGAATCTCTAGAACAACATTGTGAAATAGAATTTAATAAACTTAGAATGACTGCTTTTCAAAATGCCCAATTTGGAAAAGACAATGATGCTCAAAGTGGTAGTAAAGGAGATTATATATACCGCGAATTTGATACTCAAGGGAATGAAATAATTTCTATCATGTTTGAGATGAAAAACGAAAATGATGAAACAGCAACAAAGAAAAAAAATGAACATTTCTTTAAAGAGTTGGATAAAGACCGTAAAGAAAAGAAATGTGAATATGCAATACTTGTAACAATGCTTGAAGCAGAAAATGAACTTTATAATAATGGGATTGTCGATGTTTCTTATGAGTATGACAAAATGTATGTAATAAGACCTCAATTTTTTATCCCGATTATTACTTTACTTAGAAATGCAGCGATGAACTCGCTCAAATATAAACAAGAAATGGCATTAATGAAGGAACAAAATATTGATATTACTAATTTTGAATCTGATCTATTGGAATTTAAAACAGCATTTGCCAGAAATTATGATTTAGCTAGTGCTAAATTCAAAACCGCCATTGAAGAAATAGATAAAACAATATTACACTTACAAAAAACTAAAGATGCTTTATTGTCATCTGAAAATAATCTACGCCTGGCAAATAATAAAGCAGAAGATTTAACGGTCCAAAAACTTGTCAGCAAAAATCCAACAATGAAAGAAAAATTTGATGAATTAAATAAAGAGTGATAGAGAAATCTATCATTTTTTTTGAGAAAATGTAAATATTTGAACTTTAATTTAGGTGAAGGCCCATTTTCTTAGAATAATAATAGTATAGGGAGGAATTTTGCGTATGATAAAAGATAAAATGATGTTAACTTATGATTTGCCTTTTAAAAAATTTATGAAAAGCTATACAAGTGAAAATGAGATGGTACTCAAATATTTTTTAGAAGATATTTTGAAAAAGAAAATCCACAGTATTCGATTGCTTCCAAAT
>JAVBMW010000035.1:0-90280 GCA_031551965.1 Holdemania sp.
TGCAAGTAGCTTTGCGATGTTTGCGACAGGACGTGCTTTTGAACAAATCAGAAACAGTATCTGTTACCCACAACTCAATGTAAAAGTCTGTGCAACCCATGCAGGAATCAGTGTGGGAGAAGATGGCGCAAGTCATCAAGCCATTGAAGATATCAGTTTAATGAGAAGTATTCCAAATATGAAAGTATTCTGTCCTGCAGATCAATATGAAACCGCAGCAGTAGTAAGATATGTAAAAGATTTAGATGGCCCATGTTATGTCAGAATGGGAAGAGGAAAAGTAGAAGATATCTATACTCCTGATACTCAATTTGACTTTACAAAGGCAAGAGTGATCAGAAAAGGTAAAAAGATCGCAATTATTGCAACAGGAATGATGGTACAAGAAAGTTTAGTTGCAGCAGAACAACTGAATGCAACCGTTGTGGATGTATGCAGTATTAAACCACTTGATGTTGAAACGATCATAAATATCGCTAAAACACATGATGAAATCTTTACAGCAGAAGAACATAGTATCATTGGTGGATTATTTAGTGCAGTAGCGGAATGTTTAGCACAAAATCATCCAATCAAAGTAACTCCAATTGGAGTCAATGATGAATTTGGTGAAAGTGGACCAATGGCTGAAGTATTAAAGAAGTATGGATTATCATCTGAACATATCTTAGAAGTAATCAAAAAATAACATGAAAATGACCATGATTCTATCGAGTAGAAACATGGCCATTTTTTTAAATTTTATCGATGAATTTTACGCTGAATGTCTTAGCATTCACTTTTGATGCATATTTAAGCTTATAAGAAACTGCGCCGGATAATAAGGCCTCGCTGATTCCATTGATTTCATTTTGAATCGATTCTTCATCAGCATACCAGCCAAGAATAGTTGAATTGTCTCCAAGCCATGAAGTACTATCTACTCCAAATAATGCATACTTTGGTTCATCTTTCTTAGCTCCAAAAGCTTTTGAAGAATTGACTTTAATACAATTGACAAGGGTTTTACCATCAAATGATTTGATCATGACACGTCCAGTATTTTGAACAACTTCTTTACTTGTTTGATTTGGCAAGTAACCCGTTTCTTCAGAGAATAATTCATCTAGTGAAATGTGAAGCTCTTTAGCGATGAAAATCATTTTTTCCATTTCGGGGTAACCTTCACCCAATTCCCATTTTGATACAGCTTGACGGCTAACATTCAACAACTCTGCAAACTCTTCCTGAGACAGGTTTCTGTCTTTTCGTAACATTTTTAATTTTTCTGAAAAACTCATCTTTTAGTCCTCCTATGACCTGTCTTCATCTTATCATTTCTCTAATTATTGACTACCAACCTGAATTTGCAATTCCGCAACTTGAAGTGGAATTAATGATATTATATCCTTTATTAGCATTAATTGGGAACAAATTAAACAAATTTAACGATATAATTAGAGTGTAAGAATTACTTGAATAATTGATTGTATAAAAGCTTACTTTTCTTACAAGTGGACCTTTTGTTCAATTTTAAAAGTATCCAATAATACAGAAATGAACAAATGTGCAAAAAAGCTGTTAGATATTGACGTTTGTGCTGTTAAAACATAAAATTCATTTGTAAAGCGCTTACAGCAAAAAAAGAGGAGGACAAGATGGGGAACAACTTGATCACAAAAGAATGTATTCAAATTCAAGATAAAGTGAAGGATTGGAAAGAGGCAATTCTAATTTCAGCTCAACCATTACTTAAAAATGGATGCATTGAAGAACGATATATTGATGCAATGATTCAGACAGTACTGGATTTGGGAGCATATATCGTTATTGCCCCAAATATTGCGATGCCTCATGCCCGCAGTGAAAGCGGAGCATTAAGAAATGGATTCAGTGTTCTTAAAATCAATGAACCTGTTTATTTTGATGAAACTGAAGATTCAAAGGCAACACTTATCGTACCGATTTCATGTGTTGATAACGAAACACATATGAAGATGCTTCAAGCTATTGCGATGGTTCTAGGGGAACCAGAACTAGCAGAGAAAGTCTTAAAAAGCAGTGATGTTGATGAAATTTATACGATATTTCAAAGTGTTGAATTATTAGATGACTAAAAGAAAAAGAGGAAAAAATAAATGCAAGCAGTTTATAAATTTTTGGTAAATGATTTTCTAACACAACCAGTTATTTTAATTGGATTACTAATTTGTATTGGCTATATGTTAGCGAAAGAAAAAGCAACAAAAGTTATTACAGGTACAATTACTGCAATGGTTGGTATTCAAATGGTAATCTTTGGAGGTAACCAATTCAGTAATCTATTTAAACCAATCACAACAGCAGTAAGTAATTCATTTGGAATTCAAGGATATATTATGGATTCCTATGCGATGAAAGCAACGACACAAGAAGCATTAGGTGATAAATTTGGATTAGTTGGCTATGTATTCTTAATTGCTTTTGCCGTAAACTTATTACTTGTTTATTTAGGAAAATATACAAAGGCTAAAGGAGTTTTCTTAACAGGGAATGCAGGAGTGGCTCACTCACAAGCGATTCTTTGGTTAGTACTTGCCACTCTTGGTCTTGATGGAATGGCAGCAGTTGTTGTTTCAGGGATCATGGTAGGAGTCTATTGGGCATTCTCGACAACACTTGCAATTAAGACTGTCGATGATGTTACTGGTGGTGCAGGTTTTACAATTGGTCACAATCAGCAGTTAGGGATTTGGTTCTTTGGAAAAATCGCTAAATATTTTGGAAATCCTGAAGAAGATGCGGAAAGTTTAAAACTTCCAGGAATCTTAACGATTTTCAATAATAATGTAACATCTACTGCAATCATTATGTTTGTCTTTGTTGGAGCATTCATGATGCCGCTTGGTATCAATGGAATCAAAGAATTGGCTGGATCAACTCATTGGATCAACTACTTGATTTTAGTTGCTATACAATTCTCAATGTATATGACGATCTTACTACAAGGTGTACGTATGATGTGTTCTGAATTAACTGGAGCATTCAAAGGGATTCAAGAAAAACTTGTGCCTGATGCAGTTCCTGCAATCGATGTTGCTGCGCTTCTTCCGTTCTCAGCAAATGCAGCTACACTTGGATTTATATTCTGTACAGTAGGTACAGTGATTTCTATGCTTATTTTGTTAGCTATCAAAGCACCAATTATGGTTTTACCAGGATTTGTACCACTATTCTTCTCTGGTGGACCAATTGGAGTCGTAGCGAATAAATATGGTGGAGTAAAATCAGTTATTATTTGTTCAATTTTATTAGGTATGATTCAAACTTTCGGTACTGTATGGGCAATTGGCTTGATGGCTTATCCTACAGGTACAGGTTGGTCTGGTATGTTTGACTTCTCAACTTTCTGGCCAGCAGTTACTGAAGTAATGAAATTAATTGGAAAACTTATTCATTAGAATAGAAGGAGAAAATCGATCATGAAAAATTGTGTAAATGTCTTGTTTGTGTGTGGTTATGGAGTAGGAAGCAGTGCTATGGCAGCTTCTATGGTAAAAAAACAGTTGGTTCAATTAAATGTGAATGCTGAAGTAAAGCATACAGGAGTTGGTGAAATGAACTCTTTAAACGAATGGTCAGATATTGTTGCCATTTCGACTAAGTTAGCAGAAGGAATCGACTTTAAAGGAAAACCAGTGATTCATATGGTCAATATCATGGATGCAAAAGGAATTTCTGCTCAAATCAAACAAGTTGTTGAAGCACAATTTCCTGATGCGATTACAGCGTAGTGCATGAAGACAATTATCGTATTTTATGATAGTTTGAATAAACGGTTTTTACCAAACTATAATCCGAAGTGTGATACGATCGCCCCCAACTTTAAACGGCTTGGAGAACATACCTGTACATTTGATAACTCATATGTAGGAAGTATGCCATGTATTCCGGCTCGACGTGAACTTCATACGGGTCGTTACAATTTTCTTCATCGTGAGTGGGGACCACTTGAACCATTTGACGATTCAATGCCAGAGATTTTAGCGAAAAATGGTGTATATACTCATTTAATCAGTGATCATTTACATTACTGGGAAGATGGTGGATGTAATTATCATACACGTTACAACTCATGGGAAATCGTCCGTGGGCAAGAAGGAGATCATTGGAAAGGCCATATTGAAAATCCTTCTATTCCTGAAGTTGCCTTTGTCCCTCAAAAACAAACAGGATCAGGGACAAGCTCATTATGGCGCCATGATTGGGTCAACCGCGGATATATTGAAGAAGAATCACAGTTTCCACAAACCAAAGTATTTGATTTAGGAACAAGTTTTATTGAAAAAAATCATGACCAGGACAATTGGGTGCTTCATCTTGAAACCTTTGATCCCCATGAGCCGTTCTATGTTCCTCAAAAGTATCTGGACATGTATCCAGAAGACTATGAGGGAAAACACTTTGACTGGCCTCGTGGCAAAGCGATACAAAAACAAGATGAAATCAACCATTGCATCAGGCAGTATAAAGCATTAGTTTCCATGTGTGATGAAAACCTTGGAAGAGTCCTTGATTTAATGGACAAGTATCAAATGTGGGATGACACAATGTTGATCGTTGGAACAGATCACGGCTTCTTACTAGCAGAGCATGAATACTGGGGTAAAAACCAGATGCCTTACTACAATGAAGTCGCCAACAATCCATTGTTTATCTGGGATCCGCGCTCGCAAAAGAAAGATGAACACAGAAACGCACTGGTTCAACTTATCGACTGGGCTCCTACTATTCTTGAATTTCACGGTATGTCAATTCCCAAAGACATGCAGGGAAAATCATTGAAAGAAACTATCGATTCAGATGTTAAAGTTCGTGATACGGCAATTTATGGAGTATTCAGTGGACATGTGAATATTACCAATGGATGCCATACGTACATGCGCTCTGCAGCTAAAGGTAAGGAAGATTATATCTTTAATTATACTTTAGTGCCACAGCATATGACGGATCGTTTTAGTATCAACGAACTGAAAACAGTTGAATTGGCGGATCCATTTAGCTTCACCAAAGGCTGTAAAGTAATGAAAATACAGTCTAAGGAAAAATATCACGTAAATCATTTTGGGAATCTATTGTTTGATTTAAAAAATGATCCAACTCAACTGCAACCTATTCAAAATGAAGAAGTTGAAAATGAGCTGATTCATGCTATGATTAAACAAATGGAAGATAACGATTGTCCTAAAGAACAATTTATTCGTTTAGGACTAAAATGATTCAAATAGCGCTTGTCTTACTGACAAGCGCCATTTTGCACAAAGGAGGAGCAAATGATCGATGAAGAATTAGGCATTATGGCCGAAGTAGCTAGTTTATATTTTGAACAAGGTTTTTCTCAACAAGAAATTGCAAGTAAGCTTTATTTTTCACGCTCGAAAGTTTCTCGGTTACTCACTAAAGCATTAGAAAAAAATGTAGTTCAAATCACAATCAACTATCCATTAGAAAGAGTACGTAATCTTGAGGCACAATGTAAAGAGCGTTTTAATTTAGATGATATTATCGTTATTAAAAACTATAACACTACTTATGAATTGCTTCTAAAACGTTTAGGAAATGCCGCAGCACAGTTTTTAGATACAAAATTAAAAGAAGGAAATTCACTAGGTGTAACGTGGGGGCAAACCGTATACAATGTTGTTGACGCTATGAATCCCCAAGTGAAAAAAAATCTAAGGGTCATTCAAATCATGGGTACAGCTGATCATGATAATAAAGCAGAGTATAACTCATCAGAACTCGCAAGAATGATTGTTGAGAAATATGGTGGAACAGTTTCGCTCATTTATTCTCCCCTTGTCGTAGAAAATGATTTGGTTCGAGATTCTTTGGTGAAAGAACCAATCATTTCAAGAGTAGTTGAAGAGGCTAAACAATGTGATTTCGTATTAAGTAGTTTAGGTGAATTCACATCTAGAAGAATCAAAGCTTGGGAAAGTCATTTATCAGAAAATGATTTTTCTGGCTTAGAGGCAAAAGGGGCAGCAGGTGTATTATGTGCTCACATTATCAATTCAAGAGGTGAACTAGTTAGTGAGGAACTAGACAAAAAAGTCATTGGAATTAAACTTGCAGATTTAAGAAAAATAAAAAATGTAGTTGCTGTTGTAGGTGGAAAGAAAAAGGCAACAGTTTTACTTGGTGCAATTCGCGGTGGATATATCAACTCATTAATTATGGATGAAGAACTTGCAAGTGTATTATTACAAAAAACAAACACAAGAAATAAAAAATGAAGCAGCAAGGATTAGAAAAACGCTTACGAGTTAAGTGGAGGCATTTTTTTATGTTTCGATATTTTAGTCTTTATAGATCATTATTGCCATTATTGCTTAAATTAATTGGATTTCACCTTATTTAAAACGAAAAATGTGTTTGAAATTAGATATTGTGATATACTATAAGTGAAGGGAGTGATATTATGAAACTCTTACGAATTGAAGCAAGTCACTACAGAAATTGTGCGGATAATATTTGTATTGATTTTGTTCCTATTTCTAGAAAAACTGAAGAAGATAAATCTTATGAGTTGAATGAGATAGATGATTCTTTATATACATTTAGAACGACTGCAGTAATCGGTAAAAATGCTTCTGGTAAAACAAGTGTATTGAAATTGATTAATAATGTTTATTCTATTTTGAGCACTTTTCAATTGGAGGATGAAATATTGTCAATAAATGGTACTCAATTATCAATATACTTTCATCACGAAGAAAAAATTTATAATTATCAAGTAGAGCTTAAAAGGGAAGTTAATTTGGGGAAAAATTTATCTTTTATTAATGAAAAGATTTATGAATCTATATATTATAAATCAAATAATAATAAGCTTTTTAACTTAGATATGATAGAAAAAATATTGAAAAAAGAATTGCCGGATGATATTTCCAATCTATTCTATATTTTAAAGAAACGACAAAATTATGCCTATTATTATGACGATAATAACAATAATGATAATATCTATCATGATATTTACAACTTATACAAAAGTAATATCATAAATAAGAGTTATTGGAAAAAGATAATTCAGTTGTTTGATGATAATATAATTGATTTAGAAGAAATAAGAGATGAAATTTATATAATCAACTATTTAGGAGAGTCATCTATATTAAGTGCAAGCGAATTATTTAATATGCTTAGTAGTGGAACAACAAAAGGAATAGCTTTATACACTTCTGCAATCCAATCTTTACTTACAGGGTGCACATTCATAATTGATGAAATAGAAAATCACTTCCATAAAACTTTAGTTGAAAACTTAATTAGTTTATTTAAAGATAGTTCAGTGAACAAAAAAAATGCGAACCTTATTTTTTCTACTCATTATTGTGAATTATTAGATTTATTTGGAAGAAATGATAATATTTGGATAACAAAATCAAAAAATAAAATCATTTTAACCAATATGTATAATGATTATAATGTAAGAAATGATCTTTTAAAAAGTAAAAAGTTTTATGAAGACAACTTTGGAACAACTGTAGATTATGAACTACTAATGAACTTGAAACGGGAGTTAATCAATGAGTAAATTGTTAGTTATGTGTGAAGGAGCTAATGAAAAGAAAATAATTGAGATGCTGTTGGAAGAAAACAAACTAACATTTACTACTAATGATTTGATAGGTTTAGTGCCATATCATGCAAGACAATTAAGTTCTCCAATGATCAAGTTGGCATTAAGTATCTATTCTGGTGAAGTCGAAATTTTAAGAGTAGGTGATACTCAAACTGATATTTTAACAATTCCTAAAGAGTTGAAAAAGAGAATTAAAAGTATAAAAAAATACTGTACAAAACCAGAGTTAGAGATGATTTTGATTATTAATGAAAATCAAATAAAACAATTTAATTCTCAAAGTATTTCTCCAAAACAGTTTGCGAAAAAGAACGTTGTTTATAACAAAAGAAAATACGATAATTCTACATCTTTCTTTAGCGAATATTATAAAGGACGTGTAGATATTCTTGCAAGTAACTTAAGAGAGTATAAAAGAATTAAAAAGCATAATTCAGATGAATTGTTTCTAGCGGATCTATTAATATAAGTAAAATTAATTTATTAATGAAATTCATTAATTAAATTGACTTAAAGTAAGATAATGGGTATTATAGTTTTGTTAATAAGGGGGCATTTTAAATGAAGAAAAGTTTATTCTCTACTAAAACTATTGTCGCAACAGGTTTAGGCGCAGCATTATTCATGGTTTTATTTATGTTTATTAAAGTTCCATCACCAGTACCAGAAACAAATTTACAATTAGCTTATGGTGTATCAGCGTTTTTCGCAGCAGTATTTGGTCCAGTTTGTGGATTTCTAGTTGCTTTTGTTGGGCATGCATTAAGTGATTTCTTATTATATGGAAGTCCTTGGTGGTCTTGGGTTATCGCATCTGGAATTTCAGGGCTAGTTTGTGGAGCAGCTTATTTTATGATCGATGTTGAAGATGGGAAATGTGGAACAAGTGAAATCGTTAAATTTAATTTGATCCAAGTAGTTGGACATGCAATCGCTTGGTTAGCTGTTGCTCCAATTTTAGGTGTTGTTATTTATGGTGAGCCTATGAATGTAGAATTTGCTCAAGGAGCCATTGCATTCGCAATGAATGCTGTAACAACGGCAATCGTAGGAACTGTATTACTTGTTGCATATGCTAAAACTAAAACAGGAAAAGGATCTCTTTCAAGAGATTAATCAAATCTTACAAAGAAAGGATGAAAATCCTTTTTTTATTTTGTATAATATGAGTTGAGGAAATAAAACATGAGAACTCCAATATTAGAATTTAAAAATTTTACATTTCAGTATCATGCTCAATCAGAGCCAACCTTACATGACATCAATTTAAAGATTTTTCAAGGTGAAAAGATTTTGATCGTTGGTCCTTCAGGGAGTGGTAAATCAACACTGGGACATTGCTTGAATGGATTGATCCCCAATGCCTATAAAGGACAAATAGACGGAACTCTTACTGTAGATGGTATGGATACCAAAACATCAAGCATCTTTGAACTTAGTAAGAAAATAGGCACCGTATTACAGGATTCTGATGGTCAATTTGTAGGTTTGTCGGTGGCAGAAGATATTGCCTTTGCATTAGAAAATGATGAAGTACCTTTAGAAATCATGGTTCAAAAAGTTCAAAGTATATCAGAAAAAGTTTCGATGGATAAACTATTACAATCGAATCCTTTTGAGTTATCTGGGGGACAGAAACAACGTGTATCTTTAGCAGGTGTTATGGTGGATGATGCACCAATATTACTATTTGATGAACCACTTGCCAATTTAGATCCAGCTACTGGAAAAACGGCGATTGAACTCATTGATCAAATCCATAAAGAAGGAAAAACTATAGTAATCATTGAACATCGTCTTGAAGATGTACTACACTGCCATGTTGATCGAATCATCGTAGTCCATGAAGGTCGAATTATTATGGATGATACACCAGCCAATGTGTTAAGCAGCAATGTTTTAATTGAACATGGCATCCGTGAACCTTTATACATTACATCATGTAAATATGCAGATATTAAGATAATGCCAGAACTATGTCCGCAAAATATCAACGAATTAAAAATCGATCAATGCAAAGAGGCATTAAATAAATGGTATAAAAATAATCGTCGTACCTTAAATAAGCCTAAAGATGAACCAATATTAGAAATAAAAGATTGTAATTTTAGTTATGATGGAAAACGACAGATTTTAGATCATGTCAATTGTGTTATCAACAAAGGTGAAATGGTCAGTATTGTAGGTAAAAACGGGGCTGGTAAATCAACTCTATCAAAATTGATCGTAGGTTTTGAAAAACAAGATTCTGGATCGATTTTGATCAATGGACTGGATATTAAAGATTTATCGATCAAAGAACGTGCTGAATATGTAGGGATCGTTCTACAAAACCCAAATCAGATGATCAGTGAAAATCTTATTTTTGATGAAATTGCATTGGGATTAAAAATACGTAAAATTCCACAAGCAGAAATTGAAAAACGAGTTTATGATGTTATGAAAATTTGTGGACTTTATGAGTTTAGGAAATGGCCGATCAGTGCTTTGAGTTATGGACAAAAGAAAAGAGTAACGATCGCTTCGATTTTAGTTCTTAATCCATCTATTTTGATTTTAGATGAGCCTACTGCCGGTCAAGATTATAAGCATTATTCAGAAATCATGGAGTTCTTAAAACAACTCAATGATCAAGGGCAGACTATTATTTTGATCACTCATGATATGCACTTAATGTTGGAATATACTTATCGTGCTATCGTATTATCGGATTCAAAAAAGATTGCCGATCAGCCAGCTTATGAAGTGTTATGTGATCCGCAGATCGTTGAAGCAGCTAATCTAAAAGAAACATCGTTATTTGAACTAGCTACAAAGGCAAACATTGAAGATCCAATTCATTTTGTGGAAAGCTTTATCCAATTTGAAAGAGGGGTAAGAAACCATGAAAATTAAACTGTTTTCTTATAATCAATTAGATACCTTTATTCATAATTTATCTGGATTGACTAAGTTTGTGTGTTTCTTATTACTCACAACTACAGTGATGATAACTTTTGATACACGTATCATCATTGGGGTTATGATTTTATCTTATGGTTGTATGGTAGTCGCAAAGATATCATTTAATCAAGTTAAATTGATGTTGATCTATGTATTTGCTTTCTTATTGACTAATTTTATCTTGACCTATATATTTGCGCCTGAACAAGGAGTGTTGATTTATGGAACTAGACACGTACTATTTACTTTTTGGGGTCATTATACTGTAACTTTAGAACAATTACTTTATCAGTGTACAAAGTTTTTGAAATATTTATCTGTTATACCTTTAGGGATCATCTTCTTTTTAACGACGAACCCAAGTGAATTTGCCTCAAGTTTAAATCAGGTAGGAATTCCTTATAAGGCTTGTACCGCAGTATCTTTGACTCTTCGTTATTTCCCTGATGTTCAACGGGATTATCATGCGATATCTCTTGCTCAACAAGCTCGTGGTTTGGAAATGACTTCCAAAGAAAAAGCGATCCAAAGATTAAAAAATATCACCAAAATATTAATACCGCTTATTTTTACTACTTTAGATCGAATTGAATTGATTTCAAATGCGATGGAACTTAGAGCATATGGTAAAAGTAAGAAGAGAACTTGGTATAGTTTTAAACCACTGAAGACCAGTGATTATATTTCGATCCTTGTCTGTAGTTTAATATTTATCGCAACTATTTATGTACGGATATTTATCCATCATAGTATGTTTTGGAACCCATTTGTATAGGAGGAATAAAAAATGGAAAAACCACTATTAGTATTTCAAACTGACTTTACTTACAAAGAAGGTGCAGTATGTGCCATGTATGGAGTTGTTAAATCGGTTGACCGCAGTCTAGAAATCATGGATGGTTCACATGAACTTCCACAATACGATACTTGGTCAGCATCTTATCGTTTGTATCAATCGATGCGTTTTTGGCCAGAAGGAACAATTTTTGTCTCTGTCGTTGATCCTGGGGTAGGAACATCACGTAAGGCATGTGTTGCGAAAACAGCAGATGGCTATTACATCGTAACTCCGGATAATGGTGCTTTAACTCATATCCATAAAAATGTAGGTATCGTAGAAGTACGTGAAATCGATGAAACGATCAATCGTCTACACGGTAAAGGGACTGAAGGAGTTGCAATATTCCATGGTCGTGATTTATTTGGATATTGTGCTGCCCGTTTAGCATCAGGGATCATCACTTATGAAGAAGTTGGACCTAAGTATGACATCAGTGAGATCAAACTTCATGAACTAGTTGAACCAACAGTATATGATGATCATATTTCAGGCTTTTTTGAAATCAATGATCCGAATTTTGGTAACTTGTGGACTAATATTCCACTAAGCATGTTTAATGACTTTGGATTCAAGTATGGAGATTATGTAAAAACGCGTATTCTACATAAAGATGAAGTAGTTTATGAAGATTCAATTTTATTCCATAAATCATTTGGTATGGCAAACGTAGGTGATGTGATGATCTACAACAATGAACTAATGAAAGTTTCCATGTGTGTTAGTTGCGGAAGCTTATGTCAAAAACACAATCTTGATTTTGGACCAGATTGGAAAGTAGAGTTTTATAAATAATGCTTGTTCAAGCAGATGCATCAAAAAAAGATCCTATCCTTGCCTTTTTAAAAAGTGAACCTGAATTTAATTTATTTATGATCGGTGATATTCTTAATTATGGATTTGATAGTGATTTTCAAAAGATTTACATTAATAATGAATTAAATCAAGTGGTCCTCATTTTTCATGATACGATGTTGATTTATGCGACAAATCAATTGGATATAAAAGAAATAGTTGAATTATTTCATCAACACCAATGTACTCAAATTATGGGGAAGGCAAAACTTACTGAAGAATTGATCGAAGAGTTGGGACTTGATTATGTAAGGATTTTATCTACTTTCTATAAATCAGAAGAAAAGATCGCAATACCAAATAATCGATGCAGAGTTGCAAAAGTTGAAGATGTTGAAAAGATATTGGATGGCTTATGCGCAACAGAAGAGTTAAAACACATGTATCATAACCGCGATGCACAACAAAAAATGATCACAAAAAGAATTCTGAATAATGAAGGAATCCATGTTTTTATAGAAAACAATGGTAAAATCATTAGTCATATCAATTCTACCGCAACAACAAGCTCTGGATGCCTGATTGGTGGCTTGTTTACACTAGATGAGTATCGAAGGCAGGGACTGGCTACGGAGTGCTTAAAAACACTTTGTGCAAGTCTGGGTGAAAAGGGAATCGTCCCTTGTGCATTCACCAATAACGAAATCGTAAAAGCAGTGTTAGTTAAAAATGGATTTAAGGCAATAGGTACATGGAGTATCATTGGGAGAAAATAAATTATGAATAAATGTTTAGTATTACAAAGTGATTTTGGATTAGTAGATGGTGCAGTAAGTGCAATGGTCGGTGTAGCTTATGGAGTTGATTCTGAGCTTAAGATTCATGATGTAACGCATGATATCACACCATACAATATTTTTGAAGCAAGTTATCGTCTAGTTCAAACTGTAGAATACTGGCCAGTCGGTACAGTATTTGTCTCTGTCGTTGATCCAGGGGTGGGTTCAAATCGCAAAAGTGTAGTTGCGTTATTGAGCAATGGTCAATATATTGTTACACCAAATAATGGTACACTTACCCATTTACATCAGCACATCAAGGTTGTTTCTTTACGTGAGATCAGTGAAGCAAAACATCGTCGTGCCAATACAGAACAATCCTACACATTTCATGGTCGTGATGTATATGCATTCACAGGGGCAAAGCTTGCATCGGGTCTGATCACTTTTGAAGAAGTAGGACCAGAACTTGATTTGAGTGAAATCGTTGAAGTAGAAACGATGGAAGTTAAACTTGAGGATGGATGTATCAATGGATGTGTTGATATCTTAGATGTTCGATTTGGTAGCTTATGGACCAATATTCCATTCGCAGAGTTCGAAAAACTAGGTGTTCAGTTCAATGATAAAGTTGAAGTAACAATTTATAATGGCAATACGATGGCTTATCAAAACAATATCATTTATGGTAAAAGTTTTGCGGATGTCATGATCGGTGCACCGATCGTTTATACAAATAGTTTGTATAAAATGGGGATCGCCATCAATCAAGGATCATTTGCCCGTGCCTACAATGTCGGTGTAGGTTTACACTGGCGCATTGAAATGAGAAAGTCAAAATAAAAGCTGTCAAATCGACAGCTTTTCACTTACTTGATCGTATAAATCGCAATTTGATTGGATTTATTTTTAGATAATAGTTCTCTTTCAAAGGTGAATCCTTTATTTGTAAGAGCGATCTCAAAGAAACATAATACAATTCCAATATCCAATAAGCTAAAGTGGGTACTCATACTCGCAACTAGTTTTGCCATGAGATTGGGATTATGGAATACAGCTACTTTATTTAGACTTGAGCGAAACTTCCAAGGTTGAAGATTCACAGCACTTGGGGCAACTCTTACAGCTTCTTTTACAGCTTGATTGAAATCACCTTCCCAAATTTCATAAATTTCTTTACGTTTGAAATCAAGAAGGGATGAACGATAGTCTTCATGTTTAGCTTTTCCTATTGTCAACATGATCGCGAATTTCAAATCATTAAGATTCTTTTCTTCCGCTTTTCCCATGCCATACCAGCATACTCCAATATCATGACTCATTAAGGCAAGATCAAGTTGTTCAAACATATAGCCAACATTCATCATAGCGAATTCTTTATCTTCAGTGTAAATGAGTAAACAATATTCTCCAATTTTAGCTGTTGTTTCAGTTCTTGGAACTAACTTAGTTTCAACTCTGATTCCTTCAACTAAAGGAGTTAATTCTTTGATTTCATCTTGAATGATCTGTATGTCATTTTCAGTTAAATTTCCATCATATTCTCTAACGGATTTTCTTTTAAATAATAAATCATAATAGTCTTTCATAATGCACCTCCAATTATTTAATAGTTTATCGGCTTTGAGTTCATGATTCAAGTTATATTTGTCGATTTCATGAAAGTTTCACAAATGAATGCTTAGTTGATCTTAGTTTCTTTGATTAATTTTGCATAAGATGTATATAAATCGAATGCATTTTCCCAGTTTGTTTGCTCAAGAGCAGAAGCTAAGTAAACAAATTCTTCATCATTCTTTTTCATCGTGTTTTGATCTGCAAAAGGGAGTGGTTGTAACATTAAACCACGTGTTGAACCAGCAGGGATAAAATGACTTGGAAGCTGTTCACTTTGTACAGAAAAACTCGCAAACAACATTTCAACGCTGTCAATGTTCGCTTCGATCATTCCAGTATGCAGTCCTGTATTCCAATCACCGATCGTAATTGAAAGCAGTGATTTTTCATCAAATAAATCACGAGGATCCAAGTTTTGATCATTTATTGAATCTGTGTATCGCATACTAAATGTAGAATTATCGATCATACAAAAAACGGAATTGTTGTTTATTAAGCGTAATGAAAAACTGATTTTTTGATCAAAATCATTGATTGCCGACAACAATACACAATTGGTAATGATGCGTTCTAAAAAATCACGTACAAAATTATTCCCTGTAAAGTTAGCTAGTTGTGCAGTTGATATTTCTTTTGTATCAGCAAGTACGACTCTAAAGTCATTATTCACTGACAACATTTTAATAATATTGTTCATAAGTTGACCTCATTTATACTAATTTAGTATATAAGAGGAAGTCGTATTAAGCAATAAAACTAGTAAAAATAGTCTTGCTTGCAATAAGATTGAAACACAAGTAATATGATAGAGCGAAGAGGATGAAATAATGAAAAAATTAATTGATTTAATTGGTAATACACCTTTAATTGAATATGAAAATATTGATTCTAATACACTTTATTTAAAGCTAGAGAAATTCAATCTTGCAGGAAGCATTAAAGATCGTGCTGTTTTAGGAATGATCGAAGATGCACAATCAAAAGGGATCATAAAACCCGGAATGACTTTAGTTGAAGCAACCAGTGGCAATACAGGGATCGCTTTAGCGATGATAGGGGCGATCAAGGGATATGAAGTCATCATTTGTATGCCAGAAAGCATGAGTATCGAAAGACGTCAGGCAATGAGTGCTTATGGTGCAAAACTTGTTTTAACGGATAAAGTACTTGGAATGAATGGTGCTGTTGCCAAAATGGAAGAACTATTAAGAGAAAATCCCCAATATGCATCTTTAAAACAATTTGATAATCCCGCTAATCCACAAATGCATTATGAAACAACTGCCGAAGAAATCATCAAGGATTGTCCACAGATTACTGCCTTAGTTGCAGGAGTTGGAACGGGTGGAACAATCAGTGGAGTAGGTAAACGATTAAAAGAATTTAACCCAAATATTAAAATTATCGCTGTTGAACCGGCTTCATCTCAAATCTTAAAAGGGGATGTTGCAGGGCCACATGGAATCCAAGGAATCGGTGCTAACTTTATACCTAATAACTATGATAGTAAGGTTGTCGATGAAATTATCGCAGTTAGCACAGAAGAAACCTATACAATGACCGCAAAATTAGCGAAAACTGGAGTTGCGGTAGGCATTTCATCTGGAGCAGCCTATGCAGGAGCTTTAAAATATATCGATTCAAAACAAAATGAACATGTCGTCATCATCCAACCTGATGGCTTAGAAAAATATTATTCAACAGGAGTAATTCATGAATAAACTAAAAGCATTAATCCAACACATTAAAGAGAATGACCCAGCCGCAAGAGGAACACTTGAAATACTATTACTCTATCCTTGCGTCCATGCCTTATTTTTCTATCGTATAGCACACTTCTTTTATAATTATCATTTCTTTTTTATTAGTCGATTACTTTCCCAATTTGCACGATTCCTAACAGGTATTGAAATTCATCCTGGCGCAAAAATTGGCACAGCATTATTTATTGATCATGGTATGGGAGTTGTGATAGGTGAAACAGCTGTAATCCATGATTATGTAATTATGTATCACCAAGTTACTCTTGGTGGCACAGGAAAAGAAATAGGTAAAAGACATCCTACAGTACTCAGTCACGCCACAATAGGCGCTGGAGCCGTACTACTAGGCGATATTACGATCGGAGAATATGCAAAGATCGGAGCTCATTCAGTAGTACTGCAAAATGTACCAAATCATGCAACCGCAGTAGGTATACCTGCAAAAATTAAAATCAAAAACTAAAGAAAGGATCTCGCGATCCTTTTCTATACTCTAAACAATTTGTTTATTGATTCCAAAAAATAATCTGTAATTATCATTAGAAATGGTCTGTTTTGATTCATTTTGTTGTGATATAGAATCCGATCTTGACTTGTTCGAAATCCAGCTTTGACAATAAAAATAATATTATCAACACTGAATTTCGCAAGTTGACTGTCATTTGCATCGATTAATATAATACTTCGATTAATACAATCATTGATGACCTCACTAATGTAATAATTACTTAATGGAGTATCACAATTTTTTATCAAAATATCTTCAACAGATCTGATCGTTTGGATCATAAAATCTGTGCATAAATATTCTAAATCACGTTTATTGGAAAGTTTCGAACTGAATAAATGTGAACATTTTTTTTCGGTATTTTCAAAAATTTGATCTATTTCAGAAGCAATCTGTTTCTTATTATTTTTCATATTCTCACCTCAACAATTCCACTGTTACTAATAGTATACGAGTACAGGGTTAGAAGGGTGACTGGGTGGGAAAACTTTGAACAAAAATTGTAGACTTACAAATCGTAAATCAATCGATTTAGTAGTCCTTTGTTTTTATAGATAGTTATTGTTCTAGCAACAAATTCTTCAGTAGTGTTGAAATATTCAGCAATCGCATATAATTCATAATTTCCTTTTTTTATACAATCAACGAGTTTATCAACTGGAATAAGAAGTAATGCTGCTCTATAATCAGCGCGATATTCTGCACTTCCACGATATAATTTTGTATGATTAATTGTGTAAACTGTGCCTGAAAGACAATGACCTAACTCATGAGCAAGGCAGACATTCATTTCTTCACTTGATCCAATTGATTTTTCATCTAAATTAATGAAGAATTCATTTGCAAATTCAACCACAAATGATTTTGTGCAGTGGGTTTTATGATATGTAATGGTATAGTTATTTTCTTCAGCAATTTTATATAAATAATCAGTCATGAGATTTTTTACTTTTGATGAACTTCACGTAATCTAATAAATCTTGTTTTTGATCATCAGATAAATCTTTAACTTCACCATATAAGGCAAATCTAAAGTCATCAAAAGAAACATCATTGTTCAAATTCTCTTGAACTTCATTCATCAAAGTTTGATAGTCATAATCATACAGACTTGAAAGTTGCATGATTGTTTCTGTTTCCATTCGATGTTCACCATTTTCATAGCGGGAAATTGTTTTCTTTGTTTTCCCAATTTGATCTCCTACGTATTCTAAAGAATAACCTTTAGTATCACGCAAGTGTTTTAAGTGCTGACCTAATACAATATACATTTGTTTATCATAAGTTACCATTATATCCACCTCTAATTTAATAATAGACTTATATAAGACACATTGCAATTAAAAAAATAATAATTTAATAATGAAAAAACGCTAATTAATTAAAATAAATATTACATATGCTTTAAATAAACGTTATTTTGAGATGTAACAATATATTATAAAATATTAATTATTACCTATTTGACAGAGTCATATTTGTGGTGCTAGTATTTAAGTGTCTTAAATAAGACACAAAAGAAAAGGTGAACTATGAAACTAGAAATTAGAAAATGTATTGCGAAAGATGAAAGGAGTATTAAAGTATGAGTGAAATTAAAATTATAAAAAAGAAATTAGAACTTTATGGTATTTACCTTCGAGAACAAAATGAGTTAAAAGATAAGCTAAATCATATTATAGAAGTTATGAATGATCATGCAGAATATCCTAAAGCAGGAGCACGCCTTTTAGGTTACAAAGCAATTGATAATAAACATACTGAAGTTGAACGCATGATTTTAGATAAAACAGCGATTGAGGCAAGAATTATTCATTTAGATATTGAAATTGGACATTTACGCATTGAAAAATTTTTGGATAGTTTAAATGAAGAACAATTGGATTTGATTGAAAAAGTCTATTTTCAAGGAATGAGTTATGATGACATTGCAATATTAACAGATTATAGTAAAAGTGGAGTTGCTTATAAAATAAATGAAATATTTAAAAGACTGGACGCGTTTAGTTGACAAACTGTGATACAATGCGTGTGTAGGATGAAGTAACGAACAAGGACATTTGAAAATAGTGTCTTTTTTTATTCGTTGAAAACTTGAATATATTTATATAAGACTGTACGCGTTCAGTTGACAAGTTATGATACAATGCGTGTGTAAGATGAAGCAACGAACAAGGACATTTGAAAAATAGTGTCTTTTTATTTTTCAGAATGAAAGGAGGAAAATTGCGTCCTAAGCATGACGTTAAACGGCATTTTTCTCTATTATTAAATGGATTCTGCAGACTCTATTTAATGTATATTTTCAATAGAATACTAGTTATATGAAAACTTTAGAGATCATAAAATCAAAAATAAAAGAATCAGGTAAAAATAAGTGCAGGTATTGCAAATGATCAACGGATCACATTAACCCTTATGATTCTCTTATTTAAAAATTAAGGAGGGCGAACCCATGCCTAATAGCAGTTCACTTTCTTTGCAGCAATCCAATGTGCTGATTGAAGTATTATATCCGTGGCTTAAACAATTCAACGAAAGTTTAATGCTAGAAGAGCATAGCTCAGAAGGACCAAGTGTTGCCTTATATCGCAAACCTGAATCTGAGAAATATGATTTGGATGTCATTGGAGGTTATTCTGCAAGGTTTGAATTTAGTTTGAGCTATAAAGTAGCTAAGCTAGATACAGATACAAAACTAGAAGCTACAAGAGTTTTAACTGACCTTGTAGCTCATTTTAATGATACACCCCCAACTTTAACTGAAAAAGATAGAGTAATTAAAATCGAAGCAGTAACAAATCCTGCTTTGGTTGAAGAAAAAGAGGGGAAAGATTTATTTCGTGTCGATTGCGTATTGATTTATCGACATCGTATGTTCTAGAGGAGGAAATTATATGGGACAAACAATTAATCGTTTTGAAAGACAAGCATTTTTAAAAGTTAGTGAAGGATTCCAGTTAATGGGAGAGGGAATCTTAGGTTGGACAGCAGCTTTAAATCCAGTATCAGCTTCAAAACAATATGTACACCAAAAATCAGCAAGTAATGCATTATCAGGTTATGCACCTACGATCAGTGTTAATGCTGAAGGGTTCAGTGATGACCCTGTTGTTGAGTACTTAATGGACTTAGGACGTTCTTTAGCCATTGATGAAAAAGCTCATACTGAACTTGTGATCGTTGATCTATGGACTGATCCTACAGGTGTAGCATGTATTGCAACACGTGTAAAAGTTGTGATTTCAATTGATAATCCAGGTTCTGGTGAAGCTGGCGCAACATTGCCTGTTACTGCAACACTTTCTTATGAATCAGAGCCAGAAGTTGGAACATTTAATATTTCAACTAAATCATTTGTTAAAGACGAAGAATAGTTAGGAGAATAGGAAGATGGCATTTACATTTAACGATAAAATCAAACTAGAAATTGAAGATAAAGAGTTTTCAATTTCACTAGCTGATAAAAAAGTAACTGAAGCTGTAGTACAACTGGTTAATGATACAAAAGATATTACCAGTGATGAAGAAGCTGAAAAACTGGCTGATGCTTGTGTTAGTTTTTGTAAAATGATTCTTGGAGACATGGAATTTGAAGAACTGTTTAAAGATCGAGTATTAAGTATTTATGATTTATCTGATTTAAGTCAATATATCTGCAATGAGATCAAAGACGCAAAAATGAAGCGTTTTAGTCAATATGCAAGCAGGAATTAATCTATTCGTTGATCAATTGCCAACTTCTGTTCAAATAGAAAATAAAGTATATGAAATAGAAAGCGACTTTCGATGTATTCTTTCCATTCTTCGATTCTTAGAAGATGAAGTATTTACAGAGAAAGAAAGAATTGAAGGTTCGCTTTCTTTCTTCTATAAAAGTATTCCGAATGATTTAAATTTGGCTTATGCGGAAATGTTGAACTTTATTCGTGGATACAAAGAAGTGGCAAATAGTTCAAATCAACAAAAAGCATTTGATTTCGATATTGATAGCAATATGATTTATACGGCATTTGTACA
The DNA here is from genome assembly GCA_031551965.1 of Holdemania sp. Taxonomy (GTDB): domain Bacteria; phylum Bacillota_I; class Bacilli_A; order Erysipelotrichales; family Erysipelotrichaceae; genus CALVGQ01. Next base: position 20,873 of record JAVBMW010000035.1, read on the forward strand.
AAGTTATGGAATTGATTTAGCAGAAGTAAATATGCATTGGTTCAAGTTTATATCACTCTTTGAAAATATGAGCGATGGAACACCTAGAATCGTATCAGTTATGGATATTAGAACTAAAGTAATTGACCCAAAATGGTCAGATGATACAAAAAGACAAATGCAGAGATTAAAAAATGAATATTCTTTAGAAAAGAACAATTCTGAGACTAAACGAAATACTTTAGCGGACACCTTTGCATCTATGTTTGGTAAGAAGGATAAATAAAAACTACTTATTTAAACAAATAAGTAGTTAAAATATGTTCTAGTTCTAACTAATGATTAGTAAGTAATTCATAAAACAATTCACTTTCTAATAAGTTTTAAAATTCTATTATTTATTATTGTTTAGCTTATTATAAATGTCTTCGCTTTTTTAAAAATTAACTAATTCAAAATAACTTAATCCAATATTATCAAGAGTATCTTTAAATGCATTGTAACTTTTTTTGCATCATTAATTTCTTGATTTGTACAACTGGTTTTGTCATAATGCTAGGTTAAATATTAATCAGCTTTACTTAGTTCTTTATAAATAATACCACTAAGAGAAAAGTTTCTGAATTCGGTATAGCTTAAGCCATACTCATTAAGGAGCTCTTTAAATATAATCACCCCATTTTTTAATTTTTTTATATCGTCGGGTGAGCAAGAAATCAGTTCCATGTTATCGTTAATTTCAGAATATTCCTTTGTTACAAAATTATAAAAATGCGCTATTCCATCAATACCTAAGCAAAGTATTTCATTGTTTGGAGAAATGGTTAAGTTTGAGTAAAAAATGTTTTCGACATTAATTCTAAAAGTTATAGAATGTCTATCAGAACTGTCTTTATGATCAAAAAATTCGACATTATTGCATTGTAATGAATATGAACTAAATTGGCAATTATTATCAAGGAAAATATTTAAAACTTCTTCGGGGCTTCTATTGGATTTTGATTTAAATGGATCATTTGAGCAACCAGTAAGTATTGACAATAATAAAAAATAAATAAACATCTTTTTCATTCTTCAGACTCCTCGTTTAAATTTCTATCAAATACATTATACTATAATGTTTTATAAAAAGAAGAGTTTTGTTAGTATGAATCAGTTATTAAAAAATCTATAATCAAAATAGGTTATAGGCATTCATGAATGGAGGTAACAAAATGAGTGCAGTAAATAAAAAAGTTATAGTTGATGTAACTTTAAATGACATAAAATTTAAACAAGATTTGAATTTACTTATTTCAAGTTCAGTTAAAAATTTGAGTAGCATCTCAAAAGCTGTTTATGAAGTGAGTAAAGAATTGAGTTTATTGAATAAAAAAATACCCCCAATAACTACTAATGTTAATTTTCTAGCTAAAGCTTTTGAAAAATATAAAGAAATTAAATCCATTATTGGCGAATTATCAAATGCTTTTAATAAAAATACGAAGGAAATAGATTCTCTAGCAAACATAGCTAAGATAACATTTAAAACAATTATGACACCTGCATCAATCGGTATTGTAGCGTCTGCTATTGGTGCGTTAGCAGTAACGTTTTCGAGTCTTAGTAAAAATGCAAATGAGTCAACAGATATTTTTAAGCAAAACATGGAAGCAGCTAAGAAAGCTAAAATTGAGATGTCAGATTTAAAAGAAAAAGCGGATCAAAACATGCTCAAATCGCAAGCAGAAATAGACTTATTAAAATTACAGGGAGACAAAATATTAGAAACCGTAGATATTAACGGCAAGCTTGAAAAATCTAACGATGGTGTAAGAGAGGCAGTTGAGAAGTTAAATACAGTTTTTGGAGAGGAATATTATTATTTTGACGAACAAACTGGAAGATTAATGGATCAGAATGGAGCTGTTATTAATTTACTTGAATCTTATGATAAATTGCTATTAAAAATGGAAGGGCAAGCTTGGATTAATTCACATCAAGAAAGTTATGATACTGCTTATTCTGCATCTAAAACGGCTTCAGGAAAAATTACAGATAATAAATATCAGTTAAAAGAATTAGAAAATTCAGTAGATTGGATAATAACACGAGCATATGAACGAATATATCAGAGTTGGTTTAATGGTATAATTACTGAATTTGAAAGAGATAGTCTGATTTTAAAAGAAGCAGAAAAATTTAAGATAGATGATATTGATAATTTTGCAAAGAAAACTAGAGAACATCATGATAATCTGGTATCAGATATCAAAATTGCTGAAGGGGTAATCAGTGGTAATGAAAGTGAAATAAAAACATTTACTACAATGAAAATGTCAATGCTAACAGGAAACTACGACATGATTAAAATTATCACTTCAGATTTATTCTCTTATTATGATTTGATCAATCAAGATTCTAAAACTTTTGCTGAGCAATTAGTCATTTTTGAAAAGAAAATTCTAGTTGCAGAAGATTATGTAGCTAAAGGTGGAAAATATCTTAATGGTTATTTGGACAACATGGTTAGTTTATATAATTTTTTATCTGATAAATTTATGGAAAAAACTAATATGAGAGCATCGGATTTTCTAAAAGAGCTTGAAGAATTAGAAAAATTACCTGAGGTTAAAAAAATTGAAGAAACTGCTGGCGAAATAGTACAAACTAGTGTGGAAGCAGTTGTTAATGGAATTACTTCAGCTTTCAGTAATTCAGAAGATGGGTTTTTGACAAATATAGATTCTATAGTGAAAACAGCAATGGATAATATGCTGACTAAAGTAGCTGATATAGTAATACCAAACAAATATTTTGAGATTATTGGAAATGTTAGAGTGAATGATTCTACTGGAAGTGTAAAATCAACTAAAACTACTGGCGCTACCTTTGATGATTATTTTAATCCTAGTGGTTTTGTCTCTACATCTTCATTAATATCTCAAGCCAGGGAAACGATTGGAAATATTACTGATCGTATGGCTAGAAGTGTATTGGGTCAGCAGATGATCAATTATGAAACTGAGTTGAGTAATTCTAATGTGATAGTCAATCAACAGAATGTATTTAATACACCTGTAGAGAAGCCAAGTCAAACATCACGAAAAATTGCTGAAGTGAATCGTCAGCTTGGAAAGTTAGTGAGGTAATCAAATGGATTTAAGATATTTACAAATAATCATGACAAATGGTGAAAATGAATTGAAAATGGGAGTGGGATGTCCAATCAAAATAGTCAGCATGTCTGGGATTGAATCCAGTGAGTATTCGATCCATACCACAACTAGTGCAACAGAGGACGGATCAAGCGTTACTGGAAAACATGTAGAGGCAAGGAATATTAATCTTGTGTTTGGTGTAGATGATTTTTCTAATAGTGTTCAACATAGGCGTAATTTAGTACGCTTTTTTAATCCGAAAAATACTATTCATTTAAAAATCAATTATTGCTACAGCCAAGTACAAATAAATTGTGAGATTGCTTCATTTAAATTTAGTGATCAAGTTACTTTGTGGGATATTTTAGAAGGGAATCTTGAATTACTATGCCCATTCCCTTATTTCTCGGATTTAGATAACTTTGGTAAAAATATTGCGGCGTTTACAGCGCAATGGGCATATCCTTTAACATTTTCAAATGTAGAAAATGATAAACATGAATTACATAAAATTTTTGGATATAAAACATTTAGTAATGTTGCAGTATTACCAAATAAAGGTGATGTATCAACAGGAGTTGTGATCAAGCTTACAGCTACTAGAGGATATGTGAAAAATCCAATAATAAAAAAAGAATCAACCAATGAATTCATTGAAGTATTTTTGGAAATGGAAAAAGGCGATGTGATTACCATTGACACAAATAGTGGTAAAAAAGAAATTACTTATACGCACTTAGGCGTTACTAAAAAAATATCCAACAAGATCAATAAACAATCAACTTACTTCTCAATCAATGTAGGAGATAATGCGATTCGTTATGATGCTGAAGTGAACTACACTAATTTGGATGTGCATTTGTATTACACACCGAAATATTTGGGAGTTTAATATGGAACTATTAATCTTAAACCAAAACTTTGAAGAAATGGGAAGAGTTGACGTTTTCTCAAGCCTACAATGGATTGAGAAATATTATGATGTGGGAAACTATGAACTTCATTGTAGTACAGATTATTTTAACTTGTTGGATAACGGAACTTATTTATATAGACCTGATACCAAAAGATTAGCACTACTAGATTTAATAGAATATGTATGTGACATCGCAGGATCAAAAACTATAAAAATTAGTGGGCGTCTTATTGAAAGTATTTTAAATGATCGAGTAGTTTATCTTGAAACAACTTTGAATGGGACACATGAAGATATTGCTAGAAGTTTAGTTGATAAAATTATGATCAAAGATACTGCAAGAAAAATACCTAATTTAAATCTTGATAGTAAAAATTATTTGGGGATAAAGACAACTTTGAAAATAGAGGGAGAATCAGTTGGAGACTCTCTCTATAAGTTTCTTCAGGAACAAGATCTTTCGCAAAGAATCAATTACGATTATCAAAACAACAAGCTTTATTATGAAGTTTGGAAGGGTTTAGATCGTACAGATAATCAGTTAGTCAATGATTGGGTGATATTCTCTGATGAAAATGAACGCATTAAGAATTTTAATTATAGTCGTGATCGTTCTAAAACAAAAAATTATGCCTATGTGATTGGTGATGGAGAAGGAACAGATGTAAAAGTAGTAGTGGTTGATCAGACTTATGGAGGATCACGGTTTGAACTATTTGTGAGTGGTACAAAATCACGCAAGAAAGATGATGATTCTGAAATGAGTGAACTAGAATATACAGAATTATTAAAACAAGAAGGATTGTCTGCTTTAGCTGAAACTCAAATAGAAGAAGTTTTTAATGGTGAAGCCGATATTACTAAAAGCGTTTATCATCTTGACTATGAGTTAGGTGATGTTTGTACTTGTATTCTAAATGATGTTTCAAAAATTTCTTATCGTCAGATCACTGAAGTTAAAGAAATTTATGAGGATGGCAATCTTTTAATAGAACCAGTCTTTGGTCGTGATGAGGACATTATTACAATGATCCTGAAAAGAAAAGGATAAGTATTATGAAAATTATTTACGATTATATACCTAAAGAAATGTGGACGAGAAAATGTTCATTTGTGAGGCGGGCAAAAAAGATCACTATTCATGAAAGATTAAGTGATACTCAAGCAGAAAGAGTTGTAGAGTGGCTTAAACATGATCTAAGTGCAGTCGGATTTAATGTTGTGATCGATGAAGAAAAGGCAATTGTCTGCATTCCACTAGATCGAAACAGTTATGCCTGTGGCGATGGTGCTTATGGTGAGGGTAACAAATATTCTCTCAACATCGAGCTATGCCGAGCTCAAAATAAAAATCCGGAGATTTTTGAAAAAGTGCTTAACAATTTAATCGAATTTTTAAGTGACTTTATATTTCCAGAAACAGGTTTGAATGTATCTGATTTAAGACAACATTATGATTGGACAGGTTATAACTGTCCTCGTCGAATCAGAAAAGAAAATCGCTGGGAAGAGATTTTAGAAAGATTAAAAGAAAGGGGGATAACTATATGATTAGTTTTCCATTTAATTCAAATATAACAAATTATGATAATGAAGGGTTACCCGTTTTTGATAGAGCAATTGATGCCAATGATTATCGTCGTTGGACAAGCTTGTTTTTTACTAACGGTGTATCTGCAGCATCTACAGACTTTATGGTCACAGCTGGACAAGGCATGACAGTATTAGTTTCACCAGGTAAATGTAATGTTCAAGGTGTATTAGCTTTTGAGGATAATCAGAGAGAATTGATTGTTCAAGCAGCAGATACACTAGATCGCATTGACAGAGTTGTACTAAGACTAAATGAAGAAAATCGAACGGTTGATTTATATATTAAAAAAGGTACTGCAGCGACAACGCCGGTAGCACCGACGCTAACACGACCAAAAATTGGAGAAGCAGGAGATGTTTATGAAATAGGGATAGCAGATATTTATATTCCTAAAAACAATTCAACGATATCTAATTCCAGAATTACTGATTTACGTTTGAACACTAGTCTTTGTGGTGTAATTGCTCAGGCTATAAAACAATTAGATACAACTGTATACTTCACTCAATTAAATCAATTAGTTACAGAGTATGGAGATAAATTCAATATATGGTTTGATTCGATAAAAAATATTTTAGATGATAGTGTTGCAACAAATTTATTCAATTTGATTGAGCAACAACAAATAGAAATCGATTCAAAACTTGCGTCTACAACTGCTGCATCAACATATTTAACAAAAACAGTTGCTGGAAACACGTATGCTAAGAAAATTACTAATGTAAATGCTGATGCACCAGCATCATGGTCAGGAAGTGCAGTGCCTTATACTTTGACTATAACTGTTAGTGGAGTTGTTTCAACAAGTAATGTATTTGTATCTTTAAGAAATGGTGCTTCTATAGCACAAGCTACTGCTTATGCTCGAGCAATGATAAGCGACGGTGGTCAGTCAACAAATAGCATTACTTTAAAAGCTTATGGAACTAAGCCGACTATAGCGATACCGCTATCAGTAAGCTTTATTTAGGGAGGATGTAAAGATGAATAAAAAAGAAACAAAAGAGTTAGGAGTAGCCAATTATGCCAATTAACTGTATCGGTGGAGGAATGATACCTCTTGATGGAAATGTAATAGCAAGCAAAATGTTTGAAGGATATTCTGGTTATTCTAATGACCCCACGGTTAAGATCATTGGAACGGCTAAACCAACATTAAGAGTTTCAAGTACTGGAAATCAGCATGATGTTTGGCATTCTTGGATAGATGCAGGAGCGGTTTATCCTGCAGTTGTAGTTACGGGTTTTTTAGCTTCAGTAATGTTCAATGGCAGCCAATACTTTCAAGAAATTTGCATTGATGGATCAGTTGATAATAATAGCTGGACAAGACTTGCAACAAGAAAGGATTATCGTCCAGATACTACAACTGCGGCTGACGGAAATTATCATATGTCATCTGCATTGAGTGTAGTTATAAATTCAAATAAGTACAGATATTTTCGGTGCTCACCTAGTGATAATTTATCTAATTATTTAACTACTGCAATATCAGTAGCAGCTTTGAATGCTTATTAAGCTATGAATGATAATTTCATGAAAATTCAAAGACTCGCAGTACCAATGAAGTATGTATCGGTATCACAAATAGAAAATTCGCAATATAATCACAAAGGATTACTTGCACTGGATATGAACGGCATGGATGCACAACAAGATTATGGACGTGCTCCATGTCGTGTAAAAGTTCTGGCAATTCTAGATAAAGAAACAACAACCATGAACAACACTGTACTATTTGGCTCTTGTGATGAGCAAGGCAATCAAGTTAAGGTATTGTTGAACGATGGAACTAAAGAAGTAGTCACGATTGCAATGACGCACATTAACACTTTAAATAAGTTCGATTTGAAGGTAGGTAAAATCTATGAACAGCTTGATATCTGCTACTTAGAAGGAATGACTGGAAATGCAACTGGAAACCATATTCATTTTGAAGTTGGTAAAGGTTGGCAGACAAAAAAAGTTAAACGCTCTGATGGAATTTGGGCATTACAGGATCTAATTAGTCTAAAGAATTGTTTTTGTTTATTGAAAGGATATCATGAAGTATGTAATCTTGGACTAGATATCTATAAAGATTATTGGCCTTGGGTAGATAGTTTGACTGTTGAAGAAAATACTTTAGATCCTACTCGTTCACCTGGTAAATATGGAATCGATGTTTCTGCTCATGATGCAAACATGATCAACTATACTCTAGCTAAAGAACAGGGTGTAGAGTTCGTGATTGCACGTGCAGGATTCGGAGCAGACAAAGAAAGTCAACATGATGAATGCTGGCAGAAGAATATTGATAAATGTAACACTGTAGGTATTCCGATGGGGGCTTACATTTACTCCTATGCAGAGAATATCCAAGAGGCAATCAATGAAGCAAAACATATTATCCGTTTAGCTAATGAAGAGGGAGGACCTAACCAATTCCCATATGGATTGTGGTTTGATCAAGAAGATAAACTTCAGACAACATTATCAAAAGAGCTAAATACGGAAATGGCTTTAGTGTTTGCTAGAGAAGTTCAAGCTTCTGGATACAAAGCTGGGGTGTATGCTTCTTATGATTGGTTTAAAAACAAATTAAATTGTCAAAGTCTTGTGGGTGCAGGACTTTTTATTTGGATTGCACACTATGGAAAAAATACAGGTGAGTTCCAAGAAGTAAACATTGAATTTGATTATCAGATCAGACAATACACTTCTGAAAACTCAGACAAACTATTCAGCACTAGAGAACGTCTTGATCAGAACGTATGTTACTTCGATTTCTTGAAAGAAGAAGTTAATGCATACATGATTGAAGAACCTAGCCCAATTCAAGAGGAAAATGAAAACAATTATGAAAGTGATTTTAAATTCCTAGGGAAAATTAATTATAAGGAACTTTTTACAAGTGAGGATTGGCAAAATATTTTTGTGAGATTTATTGATCTTATTAAAGAATTGTTCGTGATACTATTCAAAAAATGGAAATAGAAAGGATGGTGTGGATGAAGAAAATGGAACATATATCAACTATATTCAAATCAATGATTGCAGTTGTATTTACAATTACAACGTGGTTTCTAGGTGATTGGGATATGGCGTTGCTAGTGCTGTTATTATTTATGGGGTTTGACTATGTATCTGGGTGGCTTGCTGCTTATGTCAATCAAACCTTATCAAGTGATATAGGTTTAAAGGGATTGAGTAGAAAATTTATGATTATTTTAGTTTTGATGGGAGCTGTAAGTTTAGATCGATTAATAACTGATGGTCAAACGTGGATTTTTAGAACTGCTGTATGTTATTTTTATGTAGCCAATGAAGGGCTCAGTTTGTTAGAAAATGCTGCGAGATTAGGTTTACCTATTCCTAAAAAACTAGAGAATGCATTAATACAACTTAAGGATGGAAATAAAAAAGAAATTAAAGAATAGCTAACTAAGATCACTTCATTAACTTGAGGTGGTCTTTTTCATTTTTTAAATTAGTATGTGTTTTAATTGAAATATAAAAAATCCCTTTTTTCAAAGGGACTAAAATATTTACATTGGGGCGACCGACGGGACTCGAACCCGCGAATGCTAGAGCCACAATCTAGTGTGTTAACCAACTTCACCACGACCGCCATGTAGATAATATAATACATGAAAGTCAAAGAAATGTAAAGTAGTTTTTAAAACTTCTAGGAGAAATTTATCACATATGTTATAATCATTAACGAGGTGTTAACATGGCTAAAATTCGTGTAGTAACTGATTCATCTGCGGATATTACAGATGAACAGGCAAAGGCGTTGAACATTGAAGTTATTCGTATGCCTTTGGTTATTGATGAAGTAGACTATTTAGAAAATATAGATATAAATCGTGAACAATTTATTGATAAGATGAAAGGTGGTTCATTAGTTAGGACAAGCCAAGCAACACTTGGTTCTTTAACTATTGCTTGGGATCAAATTTTAGAAGAAGTAGATGAAATTATTTATTTACCTTTATCAAGTGGATTAAGTGGTGCTTATTCAAGTGGCGTTATGCTTGCGAAAACAGAATATAGAGGTAGAGTTACTGTACTTGATTTAAAATTGGCGTGCTTCCCAATGCAAATGGTTTGTCGTCAAATCGTAAAATGTATCGACAATGGAATGAGTTCACAAGAAATCAAAGAATTATTTGAAAGTAAGGCAATGATGTGGGCTACTTTGATTCCTGAAGATATTATTTATTTGAAAAGAGGGGGACGTATTTCGCCTGCAGCAGCTGCACTTGCGAACCTTTTGAAAATCGTACCTATATTAAAAGTTGAAAATGGAAGCATCGATGTTCATGATAAAGTACGTACCAATGTTAAAGCATACAAAGTTGCGATTGAAGCGGTTTTCTCAATAGATAACTATGATGAATATGAATATTGTATTGTTGATGCTGGGGCAAGTGAAGTTGCAGAAAAATTGAAGAATGATATTGAATCACAGTATCCAGTGAAAGTGGAAGTTGCGAAAATGTATCCTATCATTATGGCACATACAGGACCAGGTACGATTTGTATCGCACGTGTAAAGAAAGTAATTCATGAATAAGATTAGTATCGATGGAATAGAATATGAAATTCTTTTAGAAAAAAAGAAGATCAAAAATATATATTTGCGAGTTAAAACAGGTAGACAACTACTTATTAGTGCTCATCCATCTGTACCTATGATCCAAATAGAAAAATTTATCCAAACTAAAGCTAAATGGATTTTAGAAGCTAGTGAAAGACTTGAAAAGAAGGTTGAACTCAATAAAGATAAAGGCATTCAAACAAGTTCAATTCAATTTCTTGGTAAGAAATATCCACTAGAAATTGTAAAGGGAAATAAAGCATCCTTATCTTTAAAAGAGAATAAAGTAGTACTCGTAGTTAGAAGCATTGATGAAAAAGATATTCAGAAAACATTCGATGATCAGGCGAAGAAAATATTGAAAGAAATATGTGATCAATATTGTCCTAAGTTTGATCAGATGATGGATGATTATTGGTTAGCTCATCCTACGATCAGTTATCGAAAAATGACAAGTAAATGGGGAAGCTGTATGCCAAGCAAGGCAAAGATTACGATGAATACGAATCTAATTTATATGCCTGTTGAATGTATTGAATATGTATTATTGCATGAGTATGCTCATATGATCGTACCAAATCATTCGACACGCTTCTATGATGTGATCAAGTATCATATGCCAAACTATAAAAAAATTCAAAATATATTGAAAGAAAAATGATCCCGCAAAAATTTTGTGGGATTTTTTTTAGGTGAAACGCAAAAACACTAGAATAATAAAGTAGGGAGGTGTTTTATGAGAAATAAAATATTATGTTATGCAATGAAATATGATGGTGATTGGAATAAAATTGCCAGTGCCATCAAAAACAATGAAGAAGTTGAAAATGTGAGCACAAATCAAAATTATGTAACGATCGTGGATGAACAGTATCCTGAAAAGTTAAAAGCGTTACGTCATCCACCTTGGATTTTATTCTATGAAGGGAATTTAGATTTATGCAATCATAAAACTGTTGGGATTGTGGGGTCACGAGACATCTGTGATTATGGTCAATGGGTCACCGAAGAAATATGCAGCAAACTACCTAATGATATTTGTGTTGTGAGTGGATTAGCGAAAGGAATCGATGGATGTGCCCATCGAAACAGTATTCATAAGACAACGATAGGTATTGTAGGTTGTGGTTTAGATATTCCTTATCCTAATTGTAATGCAAAATTAATTGATGATATGAAAAAAACACAACTAGTGCTTACTGAGTATCCCAATGGGGTCAAACCTTTAAAACATCATTTTCCTTGGCGCAATAGAATCATTGTTGCACTAAGTGATAAACTCTTTGTCACTCAAGCTAAAATTAAAGGTGGTACAATGGTCACCGCAACACTCGCTTTAGAAATGGGAAAAGAAGTATTTTGTGTACCTTATCCTATAGATGATAAAGAAGGAGAAGGATGCAATCAACTGATTTTAGATGGTGCATTAATTTTGACTTCCTTAGATTATTTAGCATAAAATCACAAATCTTTGAAATAAATAGTTTGTATATTTTTATATTTTATGGCAATATAGGTAATTGAAGATTAAATAGGAGGAAATCAATGAAAAATTTAGTCATTGTGGAATCACCATCCAAATCAAAAACGATAGAAAAATATCTTGGTTCAGACTATGAAGTTGTCTCATCCAAAGGACATATACGTGATTTAGCGATCAAAGGAAAAGATGGCCTAGGTGTGGATGTAGAAAATAAATTTGTGCCTACATATGTAGTAAACAAAGATAAGAAAACGACTGTAAAAGAATTAAAAGCGAAGGTTAAAAAAGTTGATCAAGTCTATCTGGCGACTGACCCTGACCGCGAAGGAGAAGCAATTTCTTGGCACTTAGCTGATGAATTGGGATTATCTATTGATGATATCAATCGTATTGAATTTCATGAAGTTACTAAAGATGCGGTATTGCAAGCTTTTCAAAATCCAAGAAAAATCGATATGGGACTAGTGCGTTCACAGGAAACACGCCGTATATTAGATAGGATCATTGGATTTAAATTGAGTAAACTTTTAAAAACAAAAATTAAAAGTAAATCTGCAGGGAGAGTTCAATCTGTAGCTTTAAAATTAATCGTTGATCGTGAAAAAGAAATTACAGCATTTAATCCAGAAGAATACTGGACTATCGATTGTCTTTTTGAAGAAAATAATATTGAATTTGAAGCTAGTTTAAGTAAGTTTAATAATGAAAAAATCGAAATCCATTCAAAAGAGGAAGCGGATGTTGTTTTAAATGCATGTACAAATCCATTTACCATTACAAATATCAAAAAACAAGTTAAGAAAAGAGAACCAAAGGTTGCCTACATTACTTCAACTTTGCAACAAGATGCATCGACTAAGTTAAACTTTGGTGCAAAACGTACAATGTCAATTGCTCAAAAGCTGTATGAAGGAATTGAAATGGGTGGAAACACAGAAGGTTTGATTACCTACATGCGTACTGACTCAACACGTTTGAGCCCAGTATTTATCAGTTCAGCACGTAGTTTCATTGAAAATGAATATGGTAAAGATTATTTAGGAACATATAAGGAAACAAAAAATGATAATGCTCAGGATGCCCATGAAGGGATTCGTCCAACCAATGTTGAAAACACGCCTGCAAAAGTAAAACAGTATCTTACTGCTGAACAATACAAATTGTATCAACTGATTTATGTTCGTGCAGTTTCAAGTTTAATGGCACCTGCCAAAAACAATACAGTAAGTGTAGTACTAAGTAATCATGGTTATGATTTTAACGCTAGTGGAACGGAACTTGTATTTGATGGATATTTAAAACTTGCGAAAGAGTTTGAATCAAGTAAGGATGTTTTATTGCCAGAGCTTGCAGAGAACCAAAAGTGTGATTCGAAAAAAGTGGATGGTGTTCAACATTTTACTGAACCACCACTACGTTATAGTGAAGCTCGTTTGATCAAACAAATGGAAGAAGAAGGAATTGGTCGTCCATCCACTTACTCTATGATCATTGATACGATTCAAGAAAGAGGTTATGTCACTCTTGATAAACCAACTGAATCAAGTAAAACGAAAGTGTTCTTTCCTACTGAACAAGGAACATTGACTACAGAAAAGTTGGATGAATATTTTAGCGATATCATCAATGTAAAATATACGGCAAATATGGAAACAGAATTAGATGAAATTGCCGAAGAAAAAAGAAACAATGTTGAATCTCTAGAAGAGTTCTATCAAAAATTTGTACCGTTGATTGAAAATGCGTATGAAAAGATGGAAAAGAAAGAAGCAGAAAAAGTAGGTGAAGCCTGCCCAGAATGTGGAAATGATTTAGTCTACCGAGTAGGTCGTTTTGGTAAGTTTATTAGTTGTGGAACTTATCCTGAATGTAAGTACACAAGAAAACTAGTTCAGGAAAACAAGGAAGCACCAGAACCTACAGGTAAAATGTGCCCAGATTGTGGAGCAGAACTCTTGAAAAGAAAGAGTCGTTATGGTACTTATTTCTTAGGGTGTTCAGCATTTCCAAAATGCAAACATATTGAAAATATAGAAGGACAAGAAGGTCGTTTCAAAAAGAAAGCGAAAAAAGAAGAGGAATAGAGTGATGAAAGTAAAAGTTGTGGGTGCAGGACTAGCGGGTTGTGAAGCAGCCTGGCAGTTAGCGAATCGCGGAATTGAAGTTGAACTCATTGAAATGAGACCTTTAAAAATGACGCCAGCTCACAAAACAGAAAACTTTGCGGAACTTGTCTGTTCAAATTCATTGAGAAGCAATGCCCTTACAAATGCAGTTGGGGTTTTGAAACAAGAAATGCGTTTATTAAATAGTTTGATCATGCAAATTGCAGAAGAAACTGCACTTCCAGCAGGAAGTGCTTTAGCTGTTGACCGCGAAGAATTTTCAAAAAGAGTTACGGAGAAAATTAAAAATCATCCGAATATTACAATTCAATATCAAGAAATCGATTCAATTACTGATGGTCCTACTATTATTGCATCAGGTCCATTAACTAGTGACAATTTATCGAAGTCGATCCAGGAATACTTTGAGGCAGAAAATTTCTATTTCTATGATGCTGCAGCTCCAATTATTGAAAAAGATAGTATTGACTTTAGTAAAGCTTATTTTAAATCTCGTTACGATAAAGGTGAAGCTGATTATATCAACTGTCCGATGAATAAGGAAGAATTCTATCATTTTTATCGTGAACTGATTACTGCGGAAACAGTAAAAATTAAAGAATTTGAAAAAGAGATTTATTTTGAAGGATGTATGCCTTTTGAAGAAATGGCAAAACGAGGAGATAAAACACTTTTATTTGGACCGATGAAACCTGTTGGTCTTGAACATGATGGAGTTCGTCCTTATGCTGTCGTTCAACTTAGACAAGATAATGCTATTGCTTCTCTATATAATATAGTTGGTTTTCAAACCCATTTAACTTGGCCTGAACAAAAACGAATATTAAGTTTGATTCCAGGTTTAGAAAACGCAAAAATTGTACGTTATGGCGTAATGCATCGCAATAGTTATCTCAATTCTCCAACTTGTTTAAAACCAACATATCAATCAATTAAACGAGATGATTTATTTTTTGCAGGGCAAATGACAGGAGTCGAAGGTTACATTGAGTCGGCTGCGAGTGGATTACTAGCAGGTATCAATATGGCTAAATATTTGTCTGGTGAAAATTGTGTTATATTACCGCAAACATGTATGATGGGGGCGATGGCTCATTACATCACTCACGCTGATCCAAAAGGATTTCAACCAATGAATGCCAATTTTGGGATCATGCAACTCGCAAACAATGTGAAGAAAAATGAAAGAAAAGAAGCTTATGCACCGCAAGCTGAAGCAGTGATCAAAGAGGCATTCAATTTATAATGTACGAGCTTCTTGATCAATTTTTAAAATACATTGCGAGTTCTGGAACGGGATCAAATCATACTGTAGATAGTTATAAACGTGATATTTTTCGTTTTATTGAGTTTATCGATGCTCAAGGAATCAAAGATTTTAATCATGTCGATAAAATTACCTTCATGGATTATGCCGAAAAACTAAAAAGTGGAATCATTACTGGAGAAAAAATTTCATCTACGACTTTTGCAAGAGCGATTTCTTCTCTTCGTTCGTTTTATAAATATTTAAATCAATATCATGATGTTGATGTTAATCCTGCAAAATTATTGAAAACTGGTTCCACTGCAAAAAAATTACCTGAATTTTTAAGCTTTGAACAAACCATTCAATTATTTGATAGCTTTGACTTACAGGAACCGATCCAAATTAGAGATAGGGCAATCGTTGAAGTGATGTATGCCTGCGGATTACGTGTTTCAGAGGTAGCAGGATTAAAAATTACCAATCTGTATTTTGATGAAATGTTTTTAACCGTTGTCGGAAAAGGAAATAAAGAAAGAATGATTCCATTTTATCCAAAATGTGGTCAAATTCTACAAGAATATTTATATGAAGTTCGTCCTCATATCATTGAAAAAGACCATGACATCTTATTTGTGAATCAAAGAGGAAACCCAATTTCTTCACGTGCAATACAAATGATCCTTGAGCAAGCTTCAATCAATGCAGGATTACCGATCAAAGTTCATCCTCATATGTTAAGGCACTCTTTTGCGACACATTTATTAGATAATGGAGCTGACCTTAGAATGGTTCAAGAATTATTAGGTCATGAGAATTTATCGACAACTCAAATCTACACACATGTCACGGTGGATCGGCTAAAAGATGCGATTCGATATGCCCATCCCCATTCAAAAAAGATGAAGTAGTTGAATATTTTTAACTGCTTTTTATTTAAAAAAAACTACCGATGAAAGTAGCTAATTTTGAGAATCTTTATTTAAGAGTTTATCAAGTAATTCTTTGTTTTTACTTACTTCAACAAGCGCTTCAAGTACGCCATCACGAACGGCACGTTTTATAATATAATGCACAACAGCAAACATAGCTGATATTATAAGTAAGAAAAAAATTAATGTAAATAGTTGACCCATAGATTAAAACTCCTTTCATTTTTAAATATTGTAACATGTTATAGTGAAAAAAATGCTTATTTTAAAGGTTTTTCTTGTGTTTTGGAAAATCTTGTGGCATAATATGAACTGGCACTAAATGAGTTAGTGTACTACGCACACAGGGGATTCGCAAATTCCGTGCTCGATTTGAGTTATTTGCGTCTGAACTTGTGGAGGAAAACAACGGGAAGTGAGGAAAATTAAATGTCAGTTGTTTCAATGAAGAAGTTATTAGAAAATGGTGTACATTTCGGACATCAAACACGTAGATGGGATCCTAAAATGAAGGAATATATCTACTGTGCAAAAAACGGGGTTTATATTATTGACCTTGAAAAAACACAACAAAAGCTAGATGAAGCTTACGCTGCAATGAAAGCTATCGCTGAAAACGGTGGTAAAGTATTATTTGTAGGAACTAAAAAACAAGCTCAACAAACAGTACTTGATGAAGCATTACGTTCAGGTTCATTCTATGTTAACCAAAGATGGTTAGGGGGAATCCTAACTAACTATCGTACAATTCAAAAAAGAATTCGTCGTTTAGTTGAAATTGAAGAAATGAATGCTAGCGGTCTTATCAATGTTTATCCAAAGAAAGAAATCGCTCAAATCAATAAAGAAGCTGCTAAGTTAGAAAACTTCCTTGGTGGTATCAAAGAAATGAAAAAATTACCTGATGCAATCTTTGTGGTTGATCCAAGTGAAGAACACAATGCAGTTGCTGAAGCTAAAAAATTAGGTATCCCTGTATTTGGTATGGTTGATACAAACTGTAACCCAGAATCAGTAGATTACCCAATCCCATCAAATGATGATGCTAACCGTTCAGTTAAATTCATTATCGGTGTTATGGCAGATGCTATCGTTGAAGCTAAAGGTGGATTATTAACTTGCGCTTATCAAGATATGGAAGAAACTGACATCACAATGAAAGATGTTATTATTAACGTTGAACAACAAAATGAAGAAAATGAACGTCGTCGCCGTGCAAGAATGGAAGAACGTCGTCCAAGACAAGGTGGTTCATCTAACGGTAGATGGAACAACGATCGTGGTGATCGTAAACCTCGTGAATACAGAAGACCAGAAACTACAGCTACACCAGCTGCAGCTCCTGCTGTAACTGAAACTGTTGCCTCTGGAACAAAAGGAGAATAAAAATGGAAATTACAGCTAGTTTAGTAAAAGAACTACGTGAAAAAACTGGAGCAGGAATGATGGACTGCAAAAAAGCACTTACTGAATGCGAAGGAGATATCGCTAAAGCAAGTGACTGGCTTCGTGACAAAGGAATTGCAAAAGCAGCTAAAAAAGCTGGTCGTATCGCAGCTGAAGGATTAACTAAAGTTGTTGAAGAAGGCAATAAAGCTTGTCTAGTTGAAGTTAACTCTGAAACTGACTTTGTTGCAAAAAATGAACAATTCTTAAAACTTGTTGATGATATCGCTCACGCTTTATTGAATGCAGCTCCAGCATCTTTAGAAGATGCAATGCAAGTTGTTATGAATGGTGAAACAATTGAAGCAGCAGTAACTAGTGCTACAGCTACAATTGGAGAAAAAATCACTCTACGTCGCTTTGAAGTAGTAACTAAAAACGATGCAGATATCTTTGGAACTTACATCCACATGGGTGGTAAAATTTCTGTATGCTGTGTACTTGAAAACTGCAACAATGAAGATGTAGCTCATGACATGGCAATGCAAATTGCAAGTATGAATCCTAGCTTTATCGCTCGCGAAAACATGGATCCAAACTTTGTAGAACATGAACGTGCAATTCAACTTGAAATCCTTAAAAATGATGAATCTTTAGCTGGAAAACCAGAAAAAGTATTATTAGGAATCGTTGAAGGACGTTTAAGTAAATCTCTACAAGAAATGTGCTTAGTAGATCAAATCTATTTTAAAGATCCAGGTCTAAAAGTTGCTCAATACTTAAAACAAGCTAATACAGCTGTTACATCATTTGTACGCTTTGCTACAGGTGAAGGTATTGAAAAAAGAGAAGAAGATTTCGCTGCAGAAGTAGCTGCAATCACTGCTTAATTCTAGTTCAAACTAATCAACATACCAGTCAATCGATTGGTATGTTTTTTTTATTTTTTAAATAGTGCTTGACTTAGAGCTAACTCTAGCACTTATAATAAACACAGATGAGAGGAGTAATGATTAAATGATTATTTCTGAAGTATGTAAAAAGTATGAGATTACTGCAGATACATTAAGATATTATGAAAAAATTGGGTTACTAAGAGATGTACCAAGAAGTCAAAATGGTCAGCGTGATTATGATGATTTGTCATGCGCGATTGTGGAATTTGTGAAGTGTATGAGAAGCGCGGGTTTGTCCATTGAATCCTTAACAGAGTATATGAATTTATTTTATGAAGGAGATTCTACGATAGCTAAAAGAAAAGAAGTGCTTATCAAGCAACGTGACTTACTGGAAGCTCGCTTAAAAGATGAGATGAAAGCGCTCGAAAGATTAAATTATAAAATTGATAATTATGAAACATTCAATGAAAAGAAAAGAGGAAATTAAGATGTTTGAAGAAATTAAAAAGAACTTTGGTTTTGGTTGTATGAGATTACCTATGATTGGTGAAGAAGTTGATATTGAACAAACCAGTCAAATGGTAGATTTGTTTTTAGAAAATGGATTTAATTATTTTGATACGGCTCATGGATATATCCAAGGAAAAAGTGAAACAGCTTTAAAAGAAGCATTAACGAGTCGTTATCCTCGAGATAAGTATATATTAACTAATAAATTAACACATTTCTTTTTTAAGAAACAGGAAGATATTCGTCCTTTATTTGAAAGTCAATTAGAGGCATGTGGAGTTGATTACTTTGATTTTTACTTAATGCATGCTCAAGGAGCCAGTAACTATCCGATTTATAAAGAATGCCGTGCCTATGAAACAGCTTTTGAGTTAAAAGAAGAAGGTAAAATTGGTCATGTAGGGATTTCTTTTCATGATCGAGCTGATGTCTTAGATCAAATTTTAACTGAGTATCCACAAATTGAAATCGTCCAAATCCAATTCAACTATGTTGATTATGATGATCCAGCAGTTGAAAGCAGAAAATGTTATGAAGTATGTCGTAAACATAATAAGCCTGTATTAGTCATGGAACCGATCAAAGGTGGTAATCTAGTGAATTTACCAACAGAGGCTAAAGAAATATTAGATCAACTACAAGGTGGAAGTGCTGCAAGTTATGCTGTTCGCTATGCTGCAAGTTTTGAAGGAATGGAAGTTGTGTTATCGGGTATGAGCACACTTGAGCAAATGCAAGATAATATAAGTTTTATGAAAAATTTTAAGCCCTTAAATGAAATTGAACTAGCTGCTGTAAGTAAGGTGCAAGAAATATTTAGAAATATGAATTTAATACCATGTACTGCTTGTCGTTACTGTACTGATGGATGCCCGATGAAAATCTCGATTCCAGACTTATTTTCTTGTATGAACACAAAATCGATCTATCATGACTGGAATGCTGACTATTATTATAATGTTGTATATACACGCCAAAATGGAAAAGCTTCCCAATGTATTGAATGTGGTCTTTGTGAAGAAGCTTGCCCTCAACACTTAAAAATTCGTGAACTACTAAAAGATGTTGCCAAAGAATTTGAAAAGGAAAATGCATAAATGAATCGTATTTTGATCAGTTATTTTTCTCATGTAGGTGAAAACTACTTCGAAGGGAAAATAATGAATATTCAAAAAGGAAATACTGAAATTGTTGCAGAAATGATTCAAGCGATCACAGGTGGTGATTTATTTAAGATAGAGTCTATAGAAGAATATCCATATAATTATCAAGAATGTATAAATCAAGCGAAGTTAGAATTACAAATCAATCACAGACCTAAACTTAAAAATAGTATTGAGTTAAGTCAATTTGATATGATCTTTGTAGGATATCCATCTTGGTGGGGTACGATGCCGATGCCTGTCTTTAGTTTCTTGGAGTCGATTGACTTGAATGGAAAAAGAGTCATTCCGTTCTGTACTCATGAAGGAAGTCAAATGGGAAATAGCGAAAAAGACTTAAAGAAAATTTGTGTTGGGGCAATTCTTGAAAAAGGATTAGCGATCAAAGGAAGTAACGTTTTAAATTCAAAAGGGTCAATTGATGAATGGTTAAATATTTTAGAGTAGTTTCGACAAAAAACTACTCTTTTTTTAATGCACTCTTAATAAAATCTTTAGAAAGGGATGTTAAAATATGGAAGAATCAAGGAGGGTCCATTATGAAAAAAATTGCTAAAGTATTCTTGACAATTTTTATAGTTTTAAGTACCATCGTCGGTTTATTTATGATGTTAAAAAAGAAGTAATTCTTATTTAAAATTGATTGACCATATGATATGATTAATCGGCAACTTATAAGAGGTTAATTATGAATATGATGGTACATAAAAAAGATACATTTCACTTAAGTTTAATATCGGCATTTTATTTTGTTTCGTTTTCAGGAATAATTAGTTGTGCCACTGTTTACTTAATATCTAAAGGTTTTACAAGTGCAGAAGCTGGTATATTACTTGCGATCTCTAATTTGATCACAATTGCAACACAACCAATTCTAGCGAATTATATTGATCAACACCCTAATTTTCAAGTTAAATATGCTTTATCAGGTGGAGCATTTTTAAATTTGATTTTGTTAGGGCTTTTATTTTTTATGAAAGATCGTTTTATTATCTATTGTTTGTTTTTACTCGTTACTGTTATTGAGATTTCACTACAAACATTTGTGAATACATTAGGAGTTTATTACCGCAATCAAAATTATTATATTGATTTTGGCATATCTAGAAGCATGGGTTCGTTTGGTTATTCGATCGCTGCTTATATATTGGGATTAATGATCGGTAAAATGGGTGGATCGATGGCTGTACTTTTAATGAGTATCATAGGCACAATTGTTTTCTTGATCGCATCGCTGACATTTAGAAATAATGATTTAGTTGAAGTGAATAATGAAGTGAAAGTATCTTCAAAATTTATTGACTTTGCTAAAAATAATATGCGTTTCATTGGAGTGCTTGTCGGAATTGTATTTTTTCTCAGTGCTCATATGATTTTTGGGACATTCACTATGCAAATCATTGAAAATGTCAATGGCACAAGTACAGATTTAGGTATTGCGCTTGCCTTAATTGGTTTTGTAGAAATTCCGATCATGTCTCAATATTCTAGAATATCGCGAAAATTCAAAGATTCAAACTTATTGATATTTTCTGCTTGTATGTTTTTTGTAAAGCTGCTGATTACGATGCTGGCAACGAATGTATTGATGATTTTTGTAGCTTGTTTCTTTCAAAGTATTTCATATGGTTTATTTTTACCATCTGCTGTCAATTATACTGCAAAGGTTATTGAAAAAAAAGATGCTGCGAAAGGTCAATCATTGGTTGGTGTTGCGACAAGTATTGCAGGTGTGTTAGGCTGTTTTGCAGGCGGTTTAATTTTAGATTATACATCTGTTCATACTTTACTAATTACAGCTTGTGGTTTTGCGATACTAGGATCTGTAATAACGTTTGCATTTGTAGATCGAAAAGCGTGTTAGTCTATAAAACTTCTTTATATCTGAAAAAAAGAAGTTTTTTTACAATAAAATATGTAACAATTTTCTGAAAATAAAAATATTTCTTGCATTTCTGTATTTTGGCACATATAATAAGTTAAACCAAAAGAAACTATTTAATTACTGAATTATAACTTTTTCAATTTATTTGATAGTTTTTATTGTCAATAAAGGGTGAACGGATATGACAATTTTAAGTGTAAAAAACGTAAGTAAGAAATATGGAAACTTCTATGCAATCAAAGATGTTTCGTTTGAAGTGAATGAAAACGAGATCGTAGGTTTCATTAGTATTTTTGGTGGCGAGTTGTGTAATTGCATATATAATAGCTAAAATTCGAATTAGTAGAATGAATGTTTTGGGTTAATATTTGAAATGTGTGAAATGTAAAAAAATAAAAAAAGATGCTCTTTCTTAATAAGAGTATGCTATAATACTAATGGCTTTAATTTAGCGCGAGACGTTAAGAAGACTACATTATGGATTATACTAATCTTTTTTTAGGATAAAAGTAGACCTCTTCTTAGCGTAGAAGAGGTTTTTTTGTGGGAGGTCAGGATGGATCGAAATTGTTTAAAACTCAGTAATTGGTCAGTTGATGAAGTGTTACAGGTACTAGAAGTTGCCAAACAATGCAAAGAAGGGAAATACATCGATAGTTTAAAAGGTAAGATCGTTGTGAATTGTTTCTTTGAGCCAAGCACAAGAACTCAGTATAGTTTCAATGTTGCCGAAGAAAAATTAGGATGCAAAGTAATTAATTTTAATGCAGCTGCATCAAGTTTAAAAAAGGGTGAAACGTTTTATGATACGATCAAAACATTTGATAGTATGGGTGTTGATGCCTTAGTTATCCGTGATCGGGAAGATGAATATTATAATCAGTTATTAGGTAAGGTTGACGCTAAAATATTAAACGGTGGTGATGGTTCAAAAGATCATCCAACGCAAAGCTTGTTAGACTTGATGACGATTTTAGAAGAATTTGGTCATTTTGAAGGTTTGAAAATAGCGATTGTAGGTGATATCAAACATAGTCGTGTTGCCCATACTAACATTGAAATTATGCAAAGATTAGGAATGGATTGTTATATCAGTGGACCAGCTGATTATCAAGAATCACAATATCCATTTATTAATTTTGATGATGCAGTTGAGACAATGGATATTCTTATGTTGCTTCGTGTTCAACATGAAAGACATGATGATAATGAATTGTTTAATGTGAATGAATATCATGACCAATATGGTTTAACGATGGATCGCGTGAATAAAATGAAAGATCATTCGATTATTATGCATCCTGCGCCATTTAACAGAAATGTTGAAATTGCGGATGATGTAGTTGAATGTGAAAAAAGTCGTATCTTTAAACAAGTTAAAAATGGTGTATTTGTAAGAATGGCAGTATTACTAAGAGCGTTGGGAGAATAAAATGGGCCTATTAATTAAAAATGGACAAGTTTATCACAATCATATGATCAAAGAAGCAGATCTTTATATTGATGATCATGGCTGTGTAATGATGGCTGATCAAATTGAGTTAGAAGAAGATGTAGATGAAGTGCTTGATGCAACAGGATTACTGATTACACCTGGTCTTATTGATCCACATGTCCATTTAAGAGAACCGGGATTTGAATATAAGGAAACGATAGAGACAGGTACATTCTCTGCGGCGGTTGGTGGATATACGACAATTTTTAGTATGCCAAATTTAAAACCTGCACCAGATACATTAGAAAATTTAAAGGTCCAAATGGACTTGATCAAAAAGAATGCAAAAGTCAGAGTACTTCCCTATGGTTGTATTACGATGGGTCAAAAAGGATCTGGTGTTTTAGCGGATATGGATGCGATGAGTGAATATGTACTTGGTTTTTCTGATGATGGAAAAGGAGTACAAACAGAAGAGTTGATGCGTGAGGCGATGATCAAAGCAAAGGCAAATAATTGTATAATCGTAGCGCATTGTGAAGATGAAAGCTTACTTCAACCAGGTGGCTGTATTCATGATGGAAAAAAGGCAAAGGAAATGAATCTTGGTGGTATTTCCAGTGAGAGTGAATATAAACAAATTGAAAGAGATCTAAAAATCGCCAAGGAAACTGGCTGTCAATATCATGTTTGTCATGTATCATGCAAAGAAAGTGTGGAGTTGATTCGACAAGCGAAAAAAGAAGGTGTTGATGTTAGTTGTGAAGTAACTCCTCATCATTTACTAATGTGTGAAGATGATATTACTTCGAATGATGGCAATTTTAAAATGAATCCACCACTTCGTTCAAAAGAGGATCAGGAAGCATTGCTTCAGGGGATCATTGATGGAACGATCGAAATGATTGCGACTGATCATGCTCCCCACAGTAAAGAAGAGAAATCAAAAGGACTCCAAGACAGCGCAATGGGAATTATCAGTAGTGAGTTAGCGTTCGGACTTGTTTATCATCATTTAGTCAGAACTAAGAAATTAACATTGAATCAAGTGATGGACTGTATGAGTACAAATTGTGCGGAAATCTTTGGAATCGATGGTGGACAAATCAATAACTTTGATAAGGCGAATTTGGCTATTTTCGATTTAAATGCGAGTAAGAAAATTCAGGAAAAAGATTTAGTTTCAAAAGGAAAAAACACGCCTTTTATTGGGTGGTATATGAGTGGACTTTGCGTGCTGACTATCGTTGATGGAAAAATAGTATATAGGGGGAACATCTAATGGAAAGAAAAATTGTATTGGCAAATGGCGTAGAATTGATGGGTAAAGGCTTTGGTTATGATGGTGAGGTCATTGGTGAGTTAGTTATGAATACTGCCATGGTTGGTTATCAAGAAGCCATGTCTGATCCGGCTAGTTTAAATCAACTTGTTTTAATGACTTATCCTCTTATTGGAAATTATGGTTTTACTGATGAAGATTATGAATCGAAGTT
The DNA here is from genome assembly GCA_031551965.1 of Holdemania sp. Taxonomy (GTDB): domain Bacteria; phylum Bacillota_I; class Bacilli_A; order Erysipelotrichales; family Erysipelotrichaceae; genus CALVGQ01. The sequence goes on from JAVBMW010000035.1 coordinate 45,648, forward strand.
TATTAGCTTTAAAGGTTTGATCGTAAGAGAATACAATGATAAACCAAGCAATTTCAGATATACAAAAACACTGGCAGAAGTATTAGAAGAAAATAATATTGTCGGTTTATGTGGCATTGACACAAGAAAATTAACGCGAATTTTACAGGCAGAGGGAAGCCAATTGGCAATCCTTTGTGATCAGGAATTACCGAAAGATGAAGCACTTAAAAAAATCAATGAGTTTGTTATACCAACAGATCCAGTGAGAAAAGTAAGTTGCAAAAAAATCTGGTATTCCCGCTGTCCAAATCCGCGTTTTAATGTGGTCGCAATCGATTTTGGGATCAAGTATAGTTTTATAAGAAGTTTAAATGAAAGAGGATGCAATGTGACAATTGTTCCCTGTGATTCTAGCTTTGATATAATTATGGCTACTCATCCAGATGGAATATTACTCAGTAATGGTCCTGGAAATCCTAACAATTACCCTGAAATGGTCGATTTGGTTAAAAAAATCCAAGGGATTAAACCAATGTTTGGAATCGGTTTTGGATGTGAATTGTTGGCACTTGGAAATGAAATGAAAGTTGTCCCAATGAAAAATGGACACCATTCAAACAATCTACCGATTCGCGACTTTAAAATAAAAAGACTTAACTATGCACCGCAGAATCATGATTATGATATCGTGACAGTTCAAAAAGAATGTATCCGTAGTGTTAATGGAATTGATGAAACGATTGAAGGAATTGAATTTATAAATGATCATGCATTTGGTGTACAGTATTATCCTGAAACTGCACCGAGATCAAAAGCTGAAAATGAGTTTGATGAGTTTGTAGAAATAATTGAAAAAAATAAGAAAGGGGAAAATTAATTATGCCAAAAAGACAAGATATCAATAAAATATTGGTACTAGGATCAGGACCGATCGTCATAGGTCAAGCTGCAGAATTCGATTATGCAGGGACTCAGGCATGTCTTGCGCTAAAAGAAGAAGGATATGAAGTAATTCTGATCAATAGTAATCCAGCAACGATCATGACCGATACTCAAATCGCTGATAAAGTGTATATGGAACCCCTTAATCTTGAATATGTAGGAAGAATCATTCGAAAAGAAAGACCTGATGCGATCGTACCTAGTCTTGGAGGTCAAACTGGATTAAATTTGGCAATGCAACTTGCGAAAAAGGGGATCCTTGATGAATGTCAATGTGAAATACTTGGTACATCTTTTCACTCCATTGACCAAGCAGAAGATCGCCAGTTATTCAAAGACTTATGTGAACGTATCGATCAGCCAGTTCTTGAAAGTTATGTAGCGAATACGATGGATGAAATGGTCCAACATGCGCATAAAATTGGCTATCCTGTTGTTTTACGTCCTGCCTTTACATTAGGTGGAACAGGGGGAGGATTTGCCTACAATGATGAAGAATTAGATGAAATTGGAAAGAATGCATTAAAACTCAGCCCAGTATCACAAGTATTGGTTGAAAAATCGATCAAAGGATACAAAGAAATCGAGTTTGAAGTCATGCGTGATAAAAATGATACCGCAATCGTAATTTGTAGTATGGAAAACATTGATCCTGTAGGAATTCATACCGGAGACAGTATGGTTGTTGCCCCAGCACAAACACTAACGAATAAAGAAGTCACATTACTTGCGGAAGCATCGTTAAGCATTATTTGTGAGCTAAAAATAGAAGGTGGATGCAATGTGCAGTTTGCCCTTGATCCATTCTCATTTGATTATTACGTGATCGAAGTCAATCCACGTGTTTCACGTAGTTCAGCACTTGCGAGTAAGGCGAGTGGTTATCCAATTGCCCGTGTATCAGCGAAGATAGCGGTAGGTTTAACTTTAGATGAGATCATGCTTGATAATATACCAGCGAGTCTTGAACCAACTTTGGATTATATTGTAACTAAAATGGCACGTTTCCCTTTTGATAAGTTTGCGAAGGCAGATCGCCGTCTCTCTACCCAAATGAAGGCTACCGGAGAAGTAATGAGTATTGGGCGAACTATGGAAGAAAGCTTACTTAAAGCAGTAAGAGGACTTGAAATAGGCCTTGATCATATTGAGCTTGATAGTTTAAAAAAGATATCGACAGCACAGTTAATGGAGAATATAAAACAAGCAACAGATCAACGCTTGGTTGAAATAGCTGAACTATTTAGAAGAGATGTTGACCTGAGTTTAGTACAGGCTGCAACAAAAATCGATAGTTTCTTCCTGGATAAAATCAAACATATTATTTTCCATGAAAATAAAATGATCAATGATCCAACAGTTGAAAACTTGATCAAGGCAAAACGAATGGGATTCTCAGATAAATACTTAGCCAAAGTTTATGGAATCAGTGAAACAGAGATGTTCTTTAAAAGAAAAGAGCTTAATTTGTTTCCGGTTTATAAGACGATCGATACTTGTGGTGGTCAATATGATCGACAGTGCAGTTATTACTATTCTACTTATGAAGAAGAAAATGAATCGATCGTTTCTAGTAAACCATCTATTCTAGTTCTTGGTTCAGGTCCTATCCGCATTGGACAAGGAGTTGAATTTGATTACTCTACGGTTCATGCGATCTGGGCAATTCAAGAAGCAGGATATGAGGCTATCATCATCAACAACAATCCAGAAACAGTTTCTACTGACTATTCGATCAGTGATAAGTTATACTTTGAACCACTTTGTGTAGAAGATGTCATGAATGTGATCGAACTAGAAAAACCAGCTGGAGTCATTGTATCTCTTGGTGGTCAAACCGCAATCAATTTAGCTGGAAGACTAAAAAAATGTGGGGTTAAGATCATAGGAACTGATCTTCAGGCAATTGATAATGCTGAAAATCGTGATTTATTTGAAAAAATAGTTAAAGAAATAAACATTCCTCAACCAGTTGGTGAAGCAGTAACTAAGATCGAAGATGGCTTAAGTGTAGCCAAACGAATTGGTTATCCAGTACTCGTAAGACCTTCTTATGTACTGGGAGGTCGCGCAATGCAGATCGTCAACAGTGATACAGAGCTGATAGAATACTTAACTACAGCCGTTTCCATTGATGAAGATCAACCTGTACTCGTCGATAAATACATACGTGGAAAAGAAGTAGAAATCGACGCTATAAGTGATGGAGTCGATGTCTTAATTCCAGGAATCATGCAGCTAGTAGAAGAAACTGGTGTTCACTCAGGAGATTCAATGAGTGTTTATCCACCTTATTCGTTAAGTGTGAAAGTTAAAGAAACCATCGCAGATTATACGATTAAATTAGGATTAAAGATCGGAATTATGGGTTTGTTCAATGTTCAATATATCGTGGATGAAAATGAAAATGTCTATGTCATTGAAGTTAATCCGAGATCCAGTCGTTCTGTACCGTTCTTATCAAAATCAACGAAAGTTCCAATGGCAAACATTGCAACTAAAATCATGCTTGGAAAAACATTAAAAGAAATGGGCTACAAAACAGGGGTCATGGAAGAAAGTAAACGTTATTATGTTAAAACACCAACTTTCTCATTCTCAAAAATCCATGGATTGGATGCTTATTTATCACCAGAAATGAAATCTACTGGTGAAGCAATTGGTTATGATGATTCACTAAATCGTGCTTTATACAAATCATTAAAAGCAGCCAATATGAGAGTTGTAAACTATGGATCGATTCTAGTTACGATCAGTGATCAGGATAAACAAAAAGCATTGCCACTCATCAAACGCTTCTATAACTTAGGTTTCAATATTGAGGCAACCTCAGGTACAGCTAAATATTTGAAAAAAAATGGTGTCAAAACTCGAATTAAAAAGAAAATCTCTGAGGGTTCGGAAGAAATACTGGATTCCATTCGTAAAGGGCACGTTACTTATGTAGTCAATACATTAAGCACAACAGAATCCAACTCATCACTAGACGGATATAAAATCAGAAGATGTGCTGTTGAGAATAATGTAACTACCTTTACATCATTAGATACAGTAAAAGTATTACTCGATGTTTTAGAAGAAATCACAGTCGGTGTATCGACTATTGATGCGTGAGGTCAACATGAAAAAAAATGAGAAAGCATTGATAAAAGAAAATACTCAACTCACTGCTACGGTGTTTAAAATGGTATTAGAAATGGATACTTTATGGATCAAAAATCCAGGACAATTCATTAATATTACATTGGATGGATTTTACTTAAAAAGACCGATCAGCGTTTGTGATTGGGATGAAACAACACTAACGATCATTTATAAAGTGGTAGGTAAAGGGACAAAGCAAATGTCAAAGATGAAACCACAAGATCATTTAGAATGCTTAGTTGATCTTGGTAATGGCTTTGATGTGGTAAATACATCAGATGAAGTAGTGATTCTTGGAGGAGGAGTAGGTGTTCCACCGATGTTTGGAGTTACTAAGGCCTGTTTAGCACAAGGTAAAAAAGTATCGGTGATTTTAGGCTTTGCATCCAAAGAGGAAGCATTTTATATCGATGAATTTAAAGCACTCAATGTTCCAATATTTGTATGCACAAATGATGGGAGTCTAGGAACAAAAGGTTTTGTGACCGATGTCATAGCAAAAGAAAATCTTACCCAGGCATTCTACCTGGCTTGTGGACCTATGCCAATGTTGAAATCGATTGCCAAAACAAGTAAGGCACAAGGACTTCTGTCTTTTGAAGAAAGAATGGGCTGTGGTTTTGGAGCTTGCATGGGATGCAGTTGTAAAACACTGACAGGGTATAAGCGGATCTGTGTTGAAGGACCAGTCATGAAAAGTGAGGAAATAATATGGCCAGATTAAATGTAACTTTGTGCGATTGGACATTGGATAATCCAGTGATCCCTGCGAGTGGGACTTTTGGCTTTGGATATGAATTTACACAATTTTATAATATCAATATTTTGGGATCGATTGCGACAAAGGGGACAACTCTTGAATCACGATTTGGTAACCCTACACCACGGATCGCTGAATGCGAAATGGGAATGATCAATGCTGTTGGACTTCAAAATCCGGGTGTAGATGCAGTCATTAATGAAGAATTTGTTAAATTGAAAGAAGTTTATCACAAAAAAGTAGTTGCCAACATTTCGGGTTTCTCGATTGAGGAATATGTCGAATGCGCTAAGAAAATGGATAAAGAAGAAATCGTTGGAATCATTGAGATCAACATTTCCTGTCCAAACGTGAAACATGGAGGAATGAGTTTTGGAATGGACCCAAAACTTGCGGGTGATGTTACTAAAGCCGTAAAAGAAGTGACGACAAAACCAGTTTTTATCAAACTATCACCGAATGTTACAGATATCGTGTCAATCGCAAAAGCTGTAGAAGAAGCAGGGGCAGATGGTATCAGTATGATCAATACACTATTGGGTTCACGTTTTGATTTAAAAACCGGAAAACCAATCATCGCTAATGTCATGGGAGGCTTCAGTGGACCTGCGATCAAACCGGTGGCACTCAGAATGGTGTATCAGGTTTACCAAGCTGTTCAGATTCCGATCATTGGAATTGGTGGAATTGCGAGTGCTGAAGATGTTGTAGAAATGATGTCGGCAGGAGCTACGGCTGTCCAAATTGGAGCAGAAAACTTACGTAATCCATACGTATGCAAAGAAATTATTGAAGCATTACCATCACTCCTTGAATCAATTGGAGTAAATAACATCGAAGAAATCATAGGGAGGGCACATCGATGAAAGAAAGAGACGTTATTATCGCTTGCGACTTTTCAAGTAAGGCTGAAACATTAGCATTCTTGGATCAATTCACTGAAGAAAAACCATTTGTTAAAATCGGGATGGAATTATTTTATGCAGAAGGACCATCGATCGTAACTGAAATCAAAGAAAGAGGACACAAGGTATTCCTTGATCTAAAGTTACATGATATTCCGAATACGGTTAAAAAAGCAATGAAAAATGTGGCGAAATTAAATGTCGATATGACCAATGTTCATGCAGCAGGAACAATTGAAATGATGAAAGCTGCACAGGAAGCTATTGATGAAGTAGGTTCAAGTACATTGCTTATCGCTGTTACTCAATTAACGAGTACAAGTGAAGACAGAATGAAAGAAGAATTATGGATCGATCATTCAATTCAGGATACCGTAAAACATTATGCATTAAACACTGAAAAAGCAGGACTTGCAGGGGTTGTATGTAGTCCCCTTGAAGCAGGACTTGTACGTGATGTTTGCAGTGAAGATTTTATTACTGTTACACCAGGGATTCGCTTTGACGATGCAACAAAAGGAGATCAAGTTCGAGTAACGACGCCGAAACTAGCACGTGAAATTGGTTCTAATTATATTGTGGTAGGACGCCCAATTACGGGAGCACCCGATCCGATCTCAGCCTATCGTCGTTGTGTCAATGAATTTGTAAAGGGAGAATAATGATGAATACTGAAAAGAAAATTGCGAAACACTTACTTGATATCAAAGCCGTATTTTTAAGACCCAATGATCCATTTACTTGGGCAAGTGGTATTAAAAGTCCAATTTATTGTGACAATCGCTTAACCCTTTCCGATCCTTCAGTTCGAAATGACGTAGAACAAGCATTAGCGGATATCATCAAAGAACATTACCCACAGTGTGAAGCAGTCATGGGGACAAGCACGGCAGGAATTGCCCATGCAGCCCTTGTAGCTCAAATACTTAATTTACCGATGGGGTATGTACGTGCAAACGCTAAGGATCACGGACGCACCAACCAAATCGAAGGGAAGTGTGAACCAGGCACTAAAGTAGTCGTTGTCGAAGACTTGATCTCAACAGGTGGCAGTGTTATCGATGTCGTCAATGTCTTACGTGAAAACGGTGCAGAAGTGCTAGGCATTGCATCCATCTTTACATATGGCATGAAAAAAGGTGTCATTCGATTAGAAGAGGCAAATGTTAAAAATGTATCTGCTTCTAATTTTGAAACCCTTATCGATGTCGCAGCAGAAACTGGATATATTCAACAAGTTGATGTTGCTAAACTAAAAGCATTCCAAGCAAATCCTAGTGATGAAAGTTGGATATCAAAATAATAATGCTGAGGTGCTAAAAATGCACCTTTTTTTAAAAAAACATAGTTTATCTCCAAATTAATATGAAAAAAAATGATTAATTTGGAGATAAACGTGATATAATCGATTTAGAGGTGATAAATGTGTTTAGACGATATATGAAAGATTTAATTAGTTGGAAAAATAATTCGAAGCGTAAACCACTACTTTTGTATGGTGCTAGGCAAGTAGGAAAAACTTATCTCATTAAAGAATTTGGAAAAAGTTACTATGAGAATACTATCTATGTCAACTTTGAAACAAATTTAATCGCAAAGGAAATTATTGAAACGGATATTGATCCCAAAAATATAATCAAACAATTAGAAATCATATTTAATCAAAGAATTTTAAAAGAAAAAACGTTAATCATTTTTGATGAAATTCAAGAAAATCCAAGAGCATTAACATCATTGAAATATTTTTATGAAAATGAGCCTGATTATCATATTATTGGAGCAGGCAGTTTATTGGGCGTTCATATAAAAAGAAAGAATTATTCATTTCCAGTTGGAAAAGTAGATTCATTGACTATACATCCAATGGACTTTGAAGAGTTTTTAATTGTAACAGAAAATGAATTTTTAGTTGATGAAATTAAAAGATGCTTTCATTCTGATCAACAAATGAATAAACTGCTTCATGAAAAGGCATTAACTCTATATAATGACTATTTAACATTGGGAGGAATGCCAGAAGTGATTGATGTGTATCTAAAAGAAAATTCCATGATTTCGGCGATTGATATCCAGTCAAAAATAATAAGTGATTATAAAAATGATATTACTAAGTATGCGGAGTCAAATAATGAATCCAATAAAATCATCGCAACATTTGATTCGATACCAAATCAATTAGCGAAAGATAATAAAAAATTTCAGTATAAACTAGTAAAAAAAGGTGGATCAAGTTCGATTTTTGGTGATTCGATTCATTGGTTAGTAAATGCAGGAATTACTATGCAATGTTATAAAACAAAAATTGGGGTTCCTTTAAAAATGTTTGAACAATTAGAATCATTTAAGCTATATATGAATGATGTAGGTTTACTAACAAATTTATCAAATTTTCCTATCTATCTAATTAATAATAGAGAAGCAGCTAATGAAATGATGATCGGTATGTTGACAGAAAACTATGTTGCATCAAATTTTAAATTTAATGGATTAAATTTGCATTATTGGCAAAGTGAATATGATGCTAAAATTGATTTCATACTTCAATCAAAAAAAGGAAATATTATACCTGTAGAAGTGAAATCAAAAACAAATACACATTCAAGAAGTTTAAATAGCTATATTAATGAATTTGAACCAAAATATTCGATTCGAATATCGCAAAAGAATTTTGGATTTGAAAATAACATAAAATCGGTTCCATTATATGCAGTGTTTTGTATCACCGAAGATAGCTTGGATGATGTTGAATAGATTAAAAGTAAATTCTTAAAGGGTATGAAAATATCCTTTTTTTTGTAGGGCGGTTATGGTATGATAACTATAGTAAAAAATTGTAAATAATGGAGGGTAAGCAAATGTACAAACGTGTCTTATTGAAACTAAGCGGAGAAGCTCTGGCAGCTAACGGAAATAGTTTCGACTCTGATATTTTAAAAAACTTGGCACTACAAATTAAAGAAGTACATGAACTAGGTGTTGAAATAGCGATCGTTGTTGGAGGAGGAAACTTCATCCGAGGTAAAATGGCTGAAGAATTAGGAATCGATCGGGTACAAGCAGACTATATGGGGATGCTTGGAACAATGATCAATGCACTTGCGATCCAAGGATCTCTTGAACAAGTTGGTGTACCAACTCGTGTGCAAAGTGCAATCGAAATGAGTAAAATTGCAGAACCATTTATTGTACGAAGAGCGACTCGTCACTTAGAAAAAGAAAGAGTTGTCATCTTTGGAGCAGGAACTGGTAGTCCTTATTTCTCAACAGATACAACAGCAGCACTTCGTGCTTCAGAAATCAAAGCAGATGTAATATTGATGGCTAAAAATGGTGTTGATGGGGTATATACCGCTGATCCTAAAAAAGATCCAACTGCCGTTAAATATGAAACACTAACATTTATGGATTGTATCCAAAATGGACTTCAAGTTATGGATACAACTGCAACTTCAATGTGTATGGATAATGATATTGACCTTGTGGTGTTTAGTATGAATGAAACAGGCAATATTAAAAAAGCAGTATTACAAGAAAATATTGGTACAATTGTAAAGAGAGGATAAACAAGTACTATGATGAATTTAATTTTAGATGAAACAAGAGAAAAAATGGAAAAAGCACTTGTTGCGTTGAATAACAGTTTGGATACTGTTCGTACAGGACGCGCAAACACAAACTTAGTAAGTGGTGTTGAAGTTGATTATTATGGATCACCTACTCCACTAAATCAAATCGCAAGTATTTCAGTTCAAGAAGGTAAAATTATTGTGATCAAACCTTTTGATGCGAGTTCACTTAAGAACATTGAAAAAGCGATCAATGCCTCTAATTTAGGATTACCTCCACAAAGTGATGGGACAGTAATCCGTTTATCTATGCCTGCATTAACTGGAGAAACTCGTAAAGCACTTTGTAAAGATGTTGATAAATATGCTGAAAATGCTAAAGTTGCGATTCGTAATGTTCGTCGTGATGCGAATGAAACAGCGAAAAAAGAAGAATCTTTATCAGAAGATCTTGAAAAACAATGTTTAGAAAAAATACAAAAGTGTACAGATGAGTTTGTAAAAAAAGTCGATGAATTATCGGATGCGAAACAAAAAGAAATTATGACAATCTAAAAAACTCACTTAGGTGAGTTTTCTTGCAAGAGGAGAACTATGGAAAAAATCAAACATATCGCTATTATCATGGATGGAAATGGGCGCTGGGCTAAGGCACAGGGAAAGGTAAGAACAGAAGGTCACTTTAAAGGTGTTGAAACGGTACGTGATATCGCTATTGCGGCTAATGAAAGAGGAATTGAAGCATTGACATTGTATGCTTTTTCTACTGAAAACTGGAAAAGAAGTTCTGATGAAGTCAATTATTTAATGAATTTACCAGCTTTGTTTTTTAAACACTATCTTAAAGAATTAATGGAAAAAGACATAAAAATAATGATGATGGGTGATATGGCACAATTACCTAAGGATACCGCAAAAGTTTTACAAAAAGCAATTGATCAAACTAAAAACAACAAAGCCATGATTTTGAACTTTGCGATGAATTATGGATCAAGAAAAGAAATAGTTGATGCAGCCAATGCATATGCTAAAGATGTAATAAGCGGTAATACAAATGAAGAGCTTACAGAAGCTAAATTTGAAGAGTATTTACTCACAAAAGATCTTCCACCTGTTGATATGTGTATTAGAACATCTAAAGAATACCGCATATCCAATTTCTTATTGTGGCAATTAGCTTATGCGGAATTGTTGTTTGTTGATGTTTTGTGGCCTGATTTTACCGCAACTCATTTAGATGAATGCATCGAAGAATTTAAATCAAGAGATCGCCGTTTTGGAGGTGTGAAATCATGAAAGAAAGATTAGTAACTGCAATTGTATTGATTCTTGCGGTTTTGCCTCCGCTGTGGTTTGGCGGGATTTTATTAGATATTTTAATTGCCGCATTTGTATGTATTGCATTGTATGAAATGATCACGGTATGTTATAAGAAATGCCCAGTACTTCTTTATGTATTTTGTGCATTTTGGACAGTGCTTTTAACTCGTTTATCATTAAGTGCTTTATCGATTCATTTAACATTTATGATTTTATTTTTCTTTACGATACCTGTTTTTAAAGAAAAATTTAGTGTTGAAAATATTTCATACATTATGAGTATGATTTTAGTATTAGTTTTTACTGTAAAGGGAATTAAACTTGTATATGATTATGATCGTTTGGTTATGATGTATATTTTAATTGCGACATATATGACAGATACAGGTGCTTATTTTGCGGGACGCTATTTTGGAAAACATAAGTTGAATGAAAGAATATCTCCAAAGAAAACAATTGAAGGTTCAATTGGAGGATATCTACTTGGAGCTATTACATCTTTTGTGTTTGGAGCAACCTTTGTATATCCAATGCTTAGTGTATGGTTTATTGGAATATTAAGTTTATTGATGCCAATATTTGGTCAAATCGGAGATTTAGCATTTAGTGCAATCAAACGTCACTTTAATGTGAAAGACTATGGATCGATTTTTCCTGGACATGGTGGTGTGCTTGATCGTATTGACTCCTTGATTTTTAATTTATTATTATTTTATGGAACAACACAAAGCATCATTTATTTTATGACGCATATTTTTATGAGGTAGTTTATGAAAAAAATTAATTTATTAGGTGCAAGTGGTTCCATTGGGATGCAAACATTAGATGTATGTCTTCAACATCCTGAAGAGTTTGAAATCGTAGCCTTTAGTGTTGGAAAAAATATTGACAATTGTATTGAAATATTAGGGAAAATACCAGTAGACTTGGTGTGCGTCAGTGAAAAGAAAGATGCGGATTATTTAAAAGAATATTTTCCAGATCTTAAAATCGTACATGGTGAGGAAGGGTTAATTGAAGTAGCGACTTATGAAAAAGGCGATATCTTAGTGAATGCCTTAGTCGGTTTTGTAGGATTAATACCAACTTTAAAAGCAATTGAAGCCAAAAAAGAAATTGCTTTAGCAAATAAAGAAACTTTAGTCGTTGGTGGAGAACTTGTCCTAGAAGCATGTAGAGAACACAATGTAAAATTAATACCGATCGATAGTGAACATTCAGCTATTTTTCAGGCATTGCAAGGGAATAAAATTGAAAATGTGCATAAACTAATTATAACTGCATCAGGTGGTTCTTTTAGAAATAAATCAAGAGAAGAACTGAAAGATGTGACAGTTGAAGAAGCCCTTAATCATCCCAATTGGAAGATGGGACCAAAAATCACAATTGACAGTGCAACGATGATGAATAAAGGGTTTGAAGTAATTGAAGCTCATTATTTGTTTGGGATCAATTACGATGATATTGAAGTAGTGATCCACCCTGAAAGTGTGATCCATTCAATGGTTGAGTATAAAGATCATGCGATCATGGCTCAACTTGGAACACCGGATATCCGTCTACCGATTCAATATGCATTAAGTGTTCCAAATCGTTTAAGCCTAAATGATGAATCAGTTGATTTTGTAAAGTTAAAACAACTTACATTTAAAGAAGCAGACTTTAATCGATATCCTTTACTTAAGCTTGCCTATGTCGTTGGAAAAAAAGCAGGTAATTTACCTGCGGTACTTAATGGTGCCAATGAAATGGCAAATGAGTTATTTCGACAAGGTAAAATTAGTTTTATTGATATTGAGAAATTAGTTATTGAAGCATGTCATGCATGCACTTATAAAGAAAAGGTTACACTTCAAGACTGTATTGAAGCGACTGAATGGTCGAAACAATTTGTCAAAGAGAGGACTAGATAAAAATGATGGGAATTGTTTATTTTGCATTACTATTAGGGATTATTGTCACGATCCATGAGGTTGGACACTTTGTAGCGGCAAAAAGTTTTGGCATTTACTGTGCAGAATTTTCAATTGGTATGGGACCTAAGTTATTTGCGATTCAAGGTAAGGAAACAAAGTATACAATTCGTCTGTTGCCTTTTGGCGGTTATGTGGCGATGGCAGGGGATACTGAAAATGCCCTTGAGCCAACGGTAGACGTTGAAACCTTACCAAAAGAGCGAACTTTAAAAGGAATCGCTCATTGGAAGCGGATCATTATTATGCTTGCGGGTATCTTGATGAATTTTGTGTTAGCATTCGTATTGTTTACCGGAATTATCATGAATGAAGGTATTTTAGTGACTAGCGATGTCGCTCAAATAGGTGGCATTTCAGAAAATAGCCCAGCGCATCTTGCAGGTTTTGAGCTGAATGATCGTATTGTAAAAGTAGAATATGAAGATGGTACTATCATTTTACCAACTACTTTTACTGAGCTAAGTAAAGGAAATGTTGGTCATGAACAAGAAGCACGCACTTATACATTGCTTCGCGATACAAAAGAAATCAGCATTACTGTAACTCCGGTTTTGGATGTTGAAAGAAACAGTTATTTAATTGGTATTCTAGCTCCAACAAAAATAGAAAAATTGGGTATTCTAGAATCCATTAAAATAAGTACAAATCAAATGTTTACCATCGCTGGAATGATTGGGAAAAGTTTAATGGAACTGTTTACTGGAAAAAATTTAGATCAATTATCAGGACCAATCGGTATTTATACGGTGACTCAGGAACAAGCATCCTTAGGACTGACTAATTATGTTTGGCTCATCGCTGTATTATCACTCAATGTAGGTATATTTAATGCGTTGCCACTTCCGATATTAGATGGTGGCCGTGCGATCATGGCAGTGATCGAAATTATTCGTGGGAAACCAGTTAGTGAAAAATTTGAACAGATCACAATGAGTGTAGGACTTGCGGCAATGATGTTACTCATGGTTTTTGCGACATGGCAAGATATTGTACGATTATTTGTGAAATAAGAAAGAGGAAAAGTAAATGAAGAAAACGATCTTAGTAACTGGGGGAACTGGTTACATTGGCAGCCACACATCAGTTGAACTTATCAAATCAGGTTATGAAGTTGTAATAATGGACAATCTATACAATTCCAGTATTGATGTTTTGGATCATATTAAAACTATCACAGGGGTTAAACCTAAATTTTATGAAGTAGATTTACTTGATAAAGCAGGAATGAATAAAATGTTTGATGAAAATCATTTTGATGCAGTGATTCATTTTGCAGGATATAAAGCAGTAGGTGAATCAGTGGAAATTCCTTTAACTTATTATCAAAATAATATCGCAGGTTCATTAAATTTATATGAAGTCATGAAAGCTCATAATTGTAAAAATTTAGTGTTCAGTTCTAGTGCCACTGTTTATGGAAATCCAAAACGAGTGCCTATCGAAGAAGATTTTGAATTAAGCACTACTAATCCTTATGGAACTACAAAACTATTCAATGAACAAATTCTGACTGATTTATGTTTTTCGGATAAAGATTTCAGCGTGATCTTACTTCGATATTTCAATCCAATCGGAGCTCATGAATCTGGTCTGATCGGTGAAAAACCAAATGGCATTCCAAATAACTTACTACCTTATATTGCTCAAGTAGCAACAGGTCAACGCGACTATCTACGTGTTTGGGGTAATGATTACGATACAGTGGATGGAACTGGGGTTCGTGATTATATCCATGTAGTTGACCTCGCAAAAGGTCATACTTGTGCAGTAGAGTACATCATGAATCATAAAGGGGTTGAGCAAGTAAACCTTGGAACTGGTAATGGTTATTCTGTGCTTCAAGTAAAAGATGCCTTCGCTAAAGCGTGTGGTAAAGAAATTGCCTATCAAATCATGGAACGTCGTGCAGGAGATATCGCAACTTGTTACGCAGATACAAAAAAAGCAAAAGAATTACTTGGCTGGACTGCTGAATTTGGAATTGACAGAATGTGTCAAGATTCTTGGAACTTCCAAAAGAAAAGCACAGGTTTAGAATAAGATATGAAACTCTCATTGATTTGAGAGTTTTTTGTTCATTCGACAAAATTCGACAAAGAAAAGTAGAAAATAAGATATACTTCATTTATGAGAGAATGTTTACATTTTGAGTAGGTGAAATATGGCAAAGAAAACCAATGCATATCCTATAATAGCATCTTTACTTTTATTAGGAAGTATTTCAAGTTATGAAAAAAAGACTGAAAACGTAAATTCAGAAATGAAAGAACCTGAAGCTATTGAAGTAACAGAGACTATAAAAGAAGAGCTATTTGAAGAAACGAATAAAATAACTATAGCTACTTGTGATGGAATTACGATTATTGAAGATTGTGAAGTTGATGGAAAAGAATACATACTATATAAATTTCATAATGCTGTTGAAGAAGTTTCACATATAGAAACAAAAACAACGACTACACAGGAAATCATTGGGTATTGTACTCTATGCAAAGATGGAACTTTTAGTCCGAGTTGTGCAGTTGGTAGAGGTGCCTGTTCCCATCATGGGGGAGTAAAAGCATATGATTCACCTCGTTATAAAGAAGTGACAAATACTGAAGAAGTTAAAATCATAGATTCACCTGCTATTGATGAGTATTGGGAAATAATTGAAAAATGAAGAAGAAGTGTCTAATGATCATCTATAGATAAACTTCTTTTTTTTGTGTAATAATTATATTCAAAAATAATTTGAAAATAATAAAATTCATAAATTGATATCTATAGAGTGAATTTTATGAAATTTAAGCGCTTTCATTTATATGTATAATTTGTTCAACGGTGATGATTTGTAAATCATCGAAAAAGGAAAGGAGGATATAGTTATGATTACCGTGATGAGAAGCGATGATCGCCTTATACATGGACAAGTACAAACGCAAATAATACCATTGAATGGAATTAAACGAGTAATTACAATTGATACGATAAATGCATCAAATGCTATTTTGAAAAGAGTTTATGAAATGTCTGCACCTCAAGGTGTTGAAAGCAAAGTCGTTACATTTCAAGACTCACTTGAACTAGTCAAGTCTGCAATGAATGATGATGTTAAAACATTGATTTTAGCTCGAGTACCAAGCGTGTTTGCAGATTTGTACAATAGCGTTGAGGGATTGCCAAAATCTTTAAACATTGCTTCTGTTCCAGCTGGTGCGGGTAGAGTGAAAATTACTGAACATTGCCATTTGGATGAAAAAGAAATGAATGCTGTAAAAGATATGGATAACAAAGGTGTTGAAATCGTATTCCAACTGTTCCCAGCAAAACCTGGAACATCATGGAGTAGTATCAAATCGAATTATTAGAAAAGACTTCTGAAAGGGGAGAAAAATTTATGGAAGCAATTTCTTTAGTACAAGCAATATTATTAGGACTATTCTGCTTTTTAATCGGAACAGGTGCGTTTCCGTTTGGTTGGATCAGTCAAAACATCATGTCAAAACCACTTGTCCACTGTTTCTTTATTGGATTAATCATGGGAAACATGAAGGATGCAATGATTGTTGGGTGCATCATTCAATCAGCTTATATCGGACAAATGTCTATTGGAGGGGTATCAACACTGCCAACAATTAACATTTCATTGTGGTTTGCATTACCACTATCATTGGTTTCAGGTGCAGATGCTGCAGTTACATTAACTATTTGTCTAGCATTTGCAGCAGTTGAACAATTCGCAAAAGAATTAGCAAATATTTTCAAACAATTTGTACTTCATGCTGATGATGCATTGATTGAAAAAGGAAAAATCAAACAAGCGGTTTGGTTCCCATATGCATCTCATTTATCAACATTCATTACTAACTTTGTAATTGTTGTAGTTGTATGTTTAGCAGGTTCTGGTGCTGTTACAAGCATAGTAGCAATGTTACCAAAATGGGTAAGTGGAATCCTTGCTATATATATTAAACTAGTTCCAGCAGTTGGATTTATGATGCTTATGGTAACTTTGATCCACAATAATTTTCAATTTATCTTCTTCGTAGTTGGATTTATGTTGTTCTCAGTGATGGGACTAAATACAATTTCAATTACTGCAATCGGATGTTTAATTGCCTATGTAATGTTCTTATGTAGCAAAGGTGAATCTGCTAAGGGGGGTAACTAGTTATGAGTAACGTTGTAAATGAACAAGAAGCTTTACGTCTTGATGCTTTAAAAACAGATAAAAAGTTTATTAATAAGGGATTCTGGACATATAACTGGGCAGTTCCAATGTGCTTTACAAGAGAAAGAATGCTTGGTTTATCGATGACTGCAATGGTTTTAAATGCAGCTGAAGATTTATATCCAGGAAATGTAGAAAAACAAAAAGAATTAGCGTTGAATCATTGTGTATTCTTTAATACTCAACAAGGTTTGGGAGCTGTAATTTATGGTACAGTTCTTGGTATGGAAATTGAACGTGCAAAATCAGATGAAATTCCAAATGAAGTTATTCAAAGTATTAAAACTGCTTTAGCAGGTCCACTTGCTGGAGTAGGGGACTCATTAATTCAAGCATTATTAACACCAATCATTATCTCAATTGCGATCGGTATGAGTGCAACTGGTTCTCCTATGGGAGCAATCTTCATGTTCTTGGCTTATTCAATCGCTAATGGAATTTTATCTTACACATTGTTTAAATCAGGATTCAGTTTAGGTCTAGCAAGTGCTGATTTGTTAGTTAATTCAGATGTAAAAGACAGAATTATTCCAGCACTTGAATCACTAGGAATTTTGGTAGTTGGAGGCGTTTTAGCAAGTGTTATGAGTGTTAAAACTGGTATCGAATATACAAATGGAGACATGGTCGTTAATTTCCAATCTCAAGTATTTGATCCATTTATGCCTAATATTTTATCATTAGCTACTGCACTTCTTGTTTATTATTTAATCAAATACAAGAAAATGTCTGCACAACAACTAATTATTTGGATGATTCCAATCGCTGCTATCGGATACTTTACTAAATTGCTTAAATAGTGGAAAGGAAACAAAGTTATGCATCTTGATTACGATTTAGAAAATAGTGATTACTTATCATACTACCAACAAATTTTAATGTCAGATAAAACATTAAAAAAATCAAGAGTTAAGATGGCTATGTGGGGTGTTGTAATACCACTTATGCTATTAATAATTTTTAGATTGAATATTTGGTGGTGGATCGCAGGATGCATATTCGCAATAGTTTGGATATTTGTCATTTCAAGAATGATGTTTTCCGATATGTTTGACAAGGTAATCAAAGATAAACTTGCCAAATCAAACAATAAAAAACACATTTGTATTGATTTTCAAGAAGATAATTTATTATTTGATAATGAAAATATTGAAATCAGTAATTATTATGTATTGCTTGATATGATTGCAATTAATCTTAAGGATGAAGAAATACTTATTATTCCTCAAAGAGAACTTGAAAAATCTCCAGAACTGTTGAAAAAGTTAATTATGTTTCTTGAAAATAAAAAAGCGAAGCTTGTTAATTAACTTTGCAAAAACAAATGTTTATATTAAGGGCTAGTGATATTTATTAACACTAGCCTTATATTTTTTAAAAAATAACCTTGAAAGAATATCGAATTATGAAAGGACAACAAATTAATGCAACAAGGTGTGTTAATTGTTTAAGGAAAAAATATGCCTGGAAATTTAAAAAATAGTAATGCAATCAATGGGATTCCTCGTCCTATTAAATCGGATTTGAAAGATAAAAGAATTATTTGGGAACCAGAACATGTAGTTCGTTGGTCATTTCTGAAGGTTCTTCGTGAATATAGTACACTTAAAGAGTTTTATCCAGATATCAATCCCTATACTGAATGTTACAAAGTAAGAGAGAATACTTGGGCACTTTATAATGATAGTTTTGATGGAGTTGGTGATGTATGGATGTATTTGATCGATGGACCAGAGAAATGCATGATTATTGATAATTCATTTGGAGTAGGGGATTTAAAAGGACTAATTCATCATCTTGTCGGTGATAAAGAAATCATTGCGGTGACTACGCACGCTCATTTTGATCATTGCTATGGTAATGCCCAATTTGACAAAGTCTATTGTCATGAAAATGAAGTATATGATTTGGCGACAAAAAACAATCCTGATATTTGGGACTATTTATTTAATAACACTGATCAGGATTTGATTGTCGGTGAAGGGGTGGTAGTAAAACCAGGAGAGCCTTTGTATGCTCATTTTGATAAAAACGATATTATCGTTGATCGAGTTAATAGAGAAAACTATAAGCCATATGAAATCATAGGTGTACCTGATGGTTACAAATTTGATTTAGGAGATGGTTACATCGTGGAAGCCGTACTTATTCCTGGTCATACATCAGGGCAATGTGCTTTCTATGATTTGCACAATGGTACAATTTTTGTTGGTGATGTGACAGGAACTAGTGTTAGACCTATTGATAAACCACATCGTGAATTTTGCACTGTAGAAGCTATGCATGATGCATTAGTTAAACTTCAGCCAAGATTAAAAGATATGACAGGTGTATTTCCTGGCCATGGTATGTTGGATATGCACCCAATTTGTCTTCAATATCTGCTTGATACAACCGAATTAGTAATGAAAAACCCAGAAAATTATGATCGCAAATCTGAAGTTCAACGTCCTTCTGGTACAATGGTTTCTTATTCAAAGAATATTTTCCAATGGACTGCATTAAGGTATACGCCTAATAATGTATTTAAAGATCAAATGAAAGAGGGAAAATAAAAATGAAAGGTATTTTGTTAATTAGTCATGGTGAAATGGCAAAAGGCTTAGCAAATTCAGCAACGATGTTTTTTGGAGATGAGATCGAGCAATTTGAAACAGCTTGTTTTATGCAAGAAGATAATCCAGATGACTATGAAGTGCTACTTAAAGAAAAAATAGAAGCCATTGATACAGGTGAAGGAGTGATTGTCTTAGCCGATTTATTCGGTGGTACACCTACCCATAAAATTACAACTCACATGCCAAATCGTAATGTACTTGTCATTACTGGAATGAACTTTGCATTATTACTTGAGCTATTGACACTTCGCGCTAATGGCATGGAAATCAATAAAGAAAATCTTGTAAACACGGGTAGAGTGGGTATTAAAGTCTGGGATCCATTTACGGAAGACATTGAAGAAATTGAAAGAATCAATGCACTATAGAATTAGAATGATCTGTTAAATTAAAGGTCAGGATAAAACCTGATCTTTAATTTAATATAAGTAACAAGCTAAAACTTGAAAGCGACTAAATTAAATAAGGTTGAGGTAAAGTATGAAACTAATGAATTTAATTAATAAATATAAAACATTTGCAATGATTTTTGTAATAGCTTTTTTTGTATATTGTTCAAATCAAATGATCAACACAACGATTTCAAAATTTGCTCATTATATGGGGGCAAGTGCATCAATGATTGGAATGGTATCTGGAAGTTTTGCCATGATGGCTTTAGTGATGAGACCGTTCTCTGGACAAGCTGTCGATAATCTGAATAAAAAGTATTTATTAACAGGAGCACTAAGTGTTATCCTTGTGGCAACAATCGGATTATCCTTTGCGAATGAAGTATATTTATTAGTAGTATTTAGAGGATTAAATGGCTTAGGTTGGGGTATAGGTTCTACTTTATGTATGACATTGGCTACATCTTCTTTTCCAAAAGAAAGAATGACTACAGGAATTGGAATTTATTCCTTAGGGCAAACAATGGCTCA
Organism: Holdemania sp.; assembly: GCA_031551965.1. Taxonomy (GTDB): domain Bacteria; phylum Bacillota_I; class Bacilli_A; order Erysipelotrichales; family Erysipelotrichaceae; genus CALVGQ01. The sequence goes on from JAVBMW010000035.1 coordinate 65,997, forward strand.
AGCGATTGCACCATCGATTGGGTTACAAATCGTAGCCAAGACAAGTTTTAATTCTCTTTATCGTTATAATGTTATGTTGATGGTCATTGCGGTTACCCTAAGTTTTTTTATTAAAATTGACGAACCGGCAAAAAATACTAAAGGGTTTAAATTCTCTTTTGATGTTACAAAGATGATTGCTGTTTCCGCGATCATGCCAGCGTCAATGACATTGTGTAATGGTTTGGCGACTTCATCGATCAGTGCCTTTCTAGTGTTATATGCAGAAAGTTTGGGAGTAGGTAATGTTGGGTTTTACTTTACCATTCAGGCATTCACACTTCTTGCGTGCAGACCTATTATTTCAATGCTGGCAGACAAATTTGGAACAAATAAAGTTTTAATACCCTGTGAAATTCTTCAAATCGTTGCGCTCATTACTATTTACAGCGCGCAAGGAACATTTGATTTTGTACTGGCAGCTTTATTTATGGGGATCGCTACTTCTGGTACCCAACCAACACTGATGGGATTGTGTGTTAATAGTGTTGAACCAGAAAAACGGGGTATAGCATCCAATACTAGCTATGTAGGTACTGACATCGGTGCTTTTGTAGGAGCTAATCTTGCAGGTTTTATCGTGAGTATGGTAGGTTATCGTTATACATTTATCATTGAAATTATTCCTATTCTATTATGCCTGACTGTTTATATGTTTTATATTAAGAAACATCCAGAGCTAATTAAAAAATGAAAAAAGTGTAACAATTAACTATTAGTTACACTTTCTTATTTTGTAGCTATAAATTTTTTGATGATTTCTTCATACTCTATGGAGTTTAACATGTTTACATAACTCTCAGGTTTATGAATAAATTGTTTGAGTATATAGGAATTGACTTGAAGATCTTTTGCGGTTCCCTGACCTTGTTGATAAAAAATGAATACACTTGATCTTTGAGAGTTCCAAAGAATTGGTTTTCTATTGATCACTACATCGATTACAGGTTTGTCAAATTTAGTTGTTAAAGTCGTTATTAAAATAATTCCTGATACTCTTTCAAAAGTAATGTATTGTTCTCGCAACTGAACTTCATCTAGAAAGGCTTGTTTGGATTTAAAATAGTTCTTATGTAAAGAATAAAAATAATTAAATATATCATCTTTAGTTTGAAAATTCTTTTTATGTAAATTATCTTTCGTGAAATATTGAAGGGCATATTTTTTGAAAATTTGATTAAAAAAGTCGTTCATTTCCATAAAATCTTTTGGATTTCGATTATAGGCAACATTCACAATAGGTAGATCCACTTTTAAATAATCAGCTTGTAGATCACTAATTAATAAATCGTAGTCATTAAGATTAATTGAAAATAAATCTGTAAATTCAATTGGCAATATTTCTTCAAAATAATAGTGTTTATTTATTTCAATACGCGCTGCAACATTTTTAGCATAATATATTCCATAACGGGATAGAATCAATCCCTTTTTCTTTTCAAAGAACATTTCATTTTCAACGATGGTGCGATTTAAAATATAATAGGCACCGATAATATCACTTTCTTTTAAAGATACACTGTATTTTTTTGTATAATAATCAGCAAATGTAGCACAAATATCAGCTGTTAAAAGTCCCCTTTGAATTGCAGAAGAACTCATTTCTTGATCTGTTGGAATCTGGAATAATAAACGGATTTTTAAGCTATACAAGTAACATACAAAATCATGGAAAAATGCTTCATTAAACATTTGATCAACACAATATCTTTTATGAACATAGGCAATGATTTCATTGGCATCATTAAGACAACTGATTTTTTCAGATTCTTCAATTTGCTCTGAAGAATAAATCGTTCGACATGAGGCAAGTACCATAGACAGGGTTAAAATATCGATATCCTTAAGTGATTCTTTGAAATATTCAGGAAGATTTTCATAAATTTTTAAAGAAAGAGAATAAGTTCTAAGCGATTTTGCGGTATCAATTTGTTCTCTAGTAAAAGTAAAGGAACTTGAATAATTAGCTCGTGTTTTATTTAAAATGATATAATTTATTACCTTTGCGAAATCAACATTACTGATTGCGATATCAGGAAAATTTGATAAACTTGAAATCAATACTTTACGTACAAGGGCATAATCTATATCCTGCAAAAACGTAGCTTTAAAGAATTCTTCTTTTTGACGGTTTGGATCTAAATCATGAATAAATATTTTGTGTTGATAAATTAAACAAATTCTTTTATTCCACTCAGATCCCTCAAGATAAAGACCATAATTTCTTTTGGTTTTAAGTTCGAGGTGAAAATATTCTAAGACATTTTTTACTAAGGCTAAGTTTCTAAGGATCGTACTTTTTGAACAATAAAGTTCATCCATTAAAGTTTCAATAGTTATGTATTTTGAAGTAGTCAATAATCTTCTTACAATATAATAAGTTTTTGAAGATTCAGATAAGTTCAAGTATTTATAGCGAGTAATGTCGCGAAGGAAATCACTGATAAAGGGATTGGCAAGGTCAGGATCAGTGATCACAAAATTATATCCTGCCGCAATCTTTGTCTCGATAAGACAACCTTGATCGACTAAAAAATCATTGATGATATCAATTTCTTTTCTGATCGTGTTTACAGACACATTACAAAGCTGGCTTAAAAAAACTCCGCTTAAGTGAGTATCAGAAGTAATTATTTTCTGTAAGATGAGTTTGTCAAGTTCGCTTATCATATTGTTTTTCCCTTATATTTTTAGTATAACCTATTTAAATGTTAAATTCTACTGATAAAAAACCATGTAAATTGACATGGTTTATAAAAATTATTTTTTAATGCAGAGTGGACTATTCACATTTTTTAGATGATTTTGATACTCGCTAGTTCCATACAAAGCATCACGAGTATTGATGAGTTCTATTTGATTATCGATGATCCATTGTTTTAATTTGTCTGAACATAGGGCTTCTACATCTTTTACACGGCATTCTCTCATACTTGATTCATTCATGACATAGTGATCTAAGTATCCTGGGTGCCAGGCTGTGATGACAATATCTTTATTCAATATATCGTTGTAATCTTCAATAAAATATCGTACAGGATCATAAGTAGAACGTAACTTATAACTATCTTCATAACATACTTTATAGTAAGTGGCTGGTTGATTTGGCATATAAATATTGAGCGGTAAATACTTTTCATCAGCGAGTATGAGCTCACCTTTTTGATCTGGTTTGCTTACAAAATTATAAACGATTCCATATTCATCGCATACTTGTTGGCGTGCTTTTTCAAATACACCACCATTCATATTGATGCTTGTTGTATCAGGAACTCTTCCCAATATTTCAATACAGCGATTCAACTGTGCACGACATTCCTTAACAACTTCATCATAATCACAAGTATTTTTTAATGATTGGTCTTTTCTGAATTTAAACTTTCCTTGTTCATTGACCATGGATGGAACTTCACTTGGATCAAGTACAGGGCTTCCCCAAAAATGAGAGTGCCAGCCAATATTGATCCATGGAAATTCTTTGATTCTCTCCATCGCATCAATTGTTCCTGGAGTATCCAACATTAAATCAACAGTTGTTACAATACCATTTTGAATAGCTTCAATCGTACCATCATTGTGTGTTTTCGTGTATCCAAAATCATCAGCTCTAATAATTAGTTTCATTGTATATTCACCTCTACTTTAATTCTATTAAAATTATAGGTCGAATAACTTTCAAAATATGCACTATTAAAGGAGAAGACATAGACCTTTATAATGTAAGCTTTGTAAATAATAAGATATTATTTCAAAATACTCTTTTAAAAAACGTATTTTTTGATGTTAAGTTCAGCTTTAAAAAACGTTTTAATTAAGGTATATAGTTATCGTATTTTAAATTAAAGGAGAAATAAAATGCAAATCGGTTATTTACAAATCAATATTGAACCAACATTTCCAGTAAATAGAATGCTAAAAGAAGAGAAACATCAAAAGGTAGCTGATAGTTTGAATTGTCGTATTCTTGCCCTAATCAATGACAATGAAACTCCTTTTTATCATGTTTCTATTGATACAGTTGAAATATGGAAAGAAGTAGAGGATCGAATCATAGAAGTTATCGAGAAAAAATTAAATGCAAAAATCAATTGTATTTGTTCAGCAACTCATTCTCATAATTGTCCATGTATGACAACGGATGATGCGTATGTTGATTTTGTAGTCAACAAAATTGAAGAATCAGTAGATCAATTAGAATTAAAAACATATAAAAAAGTTGAATATAACTATAATTATAGCTATTTTGATCAAGTGGGAAAAAGTAGAATAGTAGATCATACCACTGCCCATGTATATGCAGAAACAGTTTCGCTTTATGGTGATGGGAAGCGAATCGTGACATTTTTGATCCATAATGTTCATCCTACAATCAAAGAATTATGGGTAGATGATTTTACTAGTGAGTATCCTGGCTATTGTATGAGAAAACTTAGTGAGCAATACCCGGATGAACATTTCACATTCCTTTTAGGACCTGCGGGGGATACTAGCCCTCACTTTGTAAGAAAGGGTCGAGATTACAATGAGATGTTACGATTGGCAGAACTTTTAAAATGTGAGTTTGATCGTCAACTAAAATCACAAAAGCAAGAAGATAATAAAACTGTAGAGCTTAGTTATGAAGAAATAGTGATTCCGAATCTTCGTGAACAATTTGATGCTTCTAAAATCGATATGCCAGAACATCCTAATGAAGATGATATAAAAGTAATGGAGTCAATTAATAAGCCACGTAAATTCAAACGCGAACTTCGAGATTTTGAATTCTGCAATGAACATCATTTAGCACATTTGATTTTTTCAAAGGATTATTCAATGATCTTTGAACCTTTTGAGTTATATAGTGAATATTATGGGGCGGTAGATAAAAGTAAATGTTCTGTGATTTCTATATCTAAAGGATTTGATCATTATCTTACAGGATTATATTTAAATCATTTATCAATGCATGGATCTCTTAATGATTTCTCCATCAAGACAAAGAAAAGAATGTGGGAAATTCTAAATCGTTGGAGTAGACAAGAAAAAGCTTAGATAGCTAAAATTTTTGATATCAACTATAATTAAGATAATAGATAGTGAGGAAATCTTTATGGAAACTTGGAAGTATGGCATTGCGATATTATTTGTGCTTGCGCTTTTTGCGTCGATTCACTTTTTTAAGAAAAAAAGAGCGAGTGATTTTGCATCAGCATTACAAAGTGGGGATTCAAAACGATATGAAAAAGCATTGTTTTCCAAAATAAATTTATTTGTGTTGGAACCAAATATGTTGTTTTTAATGAGATCTAACTACTATACTTCAAAAGGTCAACTTGATGAAGCAGAAAAATGTCTGAAAGTAGTTCATCCTGAAAAATTACATTTTGATGCAGCTATAAACTATTATCAAGCTATGATGAGTTTTACATTCAGTAATAAAGATGTCGCAAAGTTTGATAAGTTGATCGAAGGGCTAAAAAGTCGTATCACTGATGAAAATAAAGATTTCGTTAACGCTATTATAGAAAATCAAAATGTAAATCGTAAATTATATTTTGACTTTGATGCATCCGTTATTGAAGATATAAAGAAATTAGTAGAGGTAAATCATGATGAAGCTAAAGGAATGCTTTATATGAACCTTGCGAAGGCATACCATTTGAATAAAGATGATAAACAAGCTAAAGAAAGCTTGAAACAAGCGATGAGTTATTTAAAGAATACACCATACCAGAAAGTAATTGAATCAACATTAAATGATTTATCAATATTGGATTAAAAATGAGGAAACTCATTTTTTTCAAAATTTACGCATCTTTAAAGTAAATTATGACATGGAATTTTTAACCGAATCTTTTTAAAATGAAATTAATTAAGAAAGAGGTTTATTTTATGCCAAATCCAAGACCTATAAAATCTGATTTAAAATCAAAAAGAATTATTTGGGAGGAAGAAAAACCAATTCGTTGGTCTTATATGAAAATACTCCGTGAAACAAGTAATTTAAAACAATTCTATCCTGAAATTGATCCTTATGCAGAAGTATATAAGATGAGAGATAACTTATATTGTATCTTTACTGATAGTTTTGATGGTGCTGGTGATCCGTGGATGTATTTAATCGATGGACCAGAGAAATGTATGCTTATTGATACAGGATTTGGTGTTGGTGATTTAAAGGGGTTAGTAGAACATTTGGTTGGTGATAAACCAATACTTGTAGCGAATACGCATTCACACTATGACCATGCTTATGGAAATTGTCAGTTTGATGTTTGCTACTGCCACAAAAATGAAGTATTCCGTATGGAAACAAAAAACAATGCACATATCTGGGATTACTTATTTGATGAAACGGGAAAACCAATTTGGACTGAATTTGATCGCAAGGATATCGTTGAATATAAACCTTATGAAATTGTTGGGATCGAAGATGGTTATATCTTTGATTTGGGACAAGGATACCAAGTTGAGGCAGTGTTATTACCTGGGCATACTCCTGGTCAATGTGCTTTTTATGATCATCACAATCATACGATCTTTATAGGAGATACTACAGGAATTGGTATGCCTTTGGAAAATGAGCCCTATGGACATTTCTGCAGTGTAACTGCTTTAAGGGATGCCCTTGTAAAACTTCAACCTCGCTTCAAAGAAATCGAAGGAGTATTTCCGGGGCATGGAATGTTGGATCAATCCAGTGTTGTACTGCAATACTTATTAGATGCCGCAGAAGCAATCATCGCTAACCCTGAAAATTACGATAGTAAAAAAGAATTTAATCGTAATGGACGACAAGGGGTTGCGTATACTAAAAATGTTCACCAAGGAAGTGCGATTCGTTACAACATGAATAATATTAAATAATGGTGACGTGTCACCATTATTATACTTTCAATGCTATAATGAGTAAAAGAGGGAACGCATATGCAATTATTTGAAAAACAAGCGGTGATTTTATATTCTTTATTAACAGCTTCTAGTCCGAAAACTGGAAATGTTTTGAGTAAAAAAACAAATCTAAGCTTAAAAACAGTCAAAAAAGAAATCGATTTATTAAATGACATGAGCGATTATATGGGCTTTCAAATCACCTCTCGATATGGGATTGGATATGAAATCGAAGTCATTGATGAAACTCATTATAATGATTTTAAGCGAGCTTTTACCTCTATTTATCATCGTAATCATTATTTTAAAGATAATCAAAATGAAAGAGCACACTTTATTGTGCGTCGTTTGTTAAGCAATGATGGAAATTTGTTTTTAGATGATTTAGCTAGTGAATGCTATTGTTCATTATCAATTATTAATCGTGATATGGTTCAAGTAAAAGAAATTTTATCATCCTATAATATAAAAGTTAAAAATCACACCAGCCATGGTTTGAGGATTGAAGGAAATGAGTGGGATATCCGCCTTGCTTTTATTGGTGAACATAAAATATATAAAAATTTTAATAAAGATATTATTCATGAGGAAAGAGATTTTGGACGTTTCTTTTTTGAAAATGAAGATGCTTATGCTCAAGTTAGAAATATTTTGAAAGAAGAATTAGTAAAGGCAAAAGTATTGATACCGCAGATTAATTTTGCGAAGATCATTTATATGATATTGCTTTCTTTTTCAAGAAAAAAATATTTTGAACATCTAAAAAATGCCGATACTTCAATTGAACAAAGAAAGACAAGTAGAATGTTTCAAGTATCGAAAACGATATATGAACGCTTGGAAGCACAATATGATGTACTTTGGGAAGAAATCGATGTCTTATATCTTACAACTCTATTAAAGAGCTATCGTATTTTAAAATATGATGCCTTTTTGGAGGTTACCAATTATGAAAAATCAATTGAGTTAGCTGAACAATTCATTGACTATTTTGACTTGTATGTACCTATCAAGCATTATGATCTGACAGAATTCAAACAGGATTTAAGCTGTAATTTGGAAACGTTTGGATATAGATGTAGGCATAATATTCATATAGATCCAGACTCAGTAATTAACTTTCAAAAAGATGGACTGATCAATGTAGATCATAGTTTGATTCTTGCCAAATTTTTAAAAGAAAAAACAAACTGGAAATTTAATATTTTAGATGTTTTGTCTCTCTATCATTTATTTGCATTATTAAATAGAAAACTTGTGAATCAAAATGTAAAAAAAGTAATGATTATTTCTAAGTTTGGTTACTATTATGCAAAGAATATGTGTGCTAATTTTGAAAGATTGGAAATGAGTTGTTCAATTGAATTTATACCAGTAGAGTTTTTTGAACTCGATCAATTTGATATCAATGAATTTGATTTTGTATGTACTGATATAGTTGATGCAAAACAAAAAGGTTTTAATGATGATATTATTGAACTTTATTATTATCGTACTCATGCTGAATTAAATGCCTTTATAAACCAAATCAATTGTCCAAAGGAATATCAAAAAAAGGACTTGATCGATGAAAAGACGATTTTATATGTTGATAATATCGAGGATAAAGAAGATTTAATGGAGTTTGTACAATTTAAAGTATTGAATGAATTTGAAAATGGACTTGAATATTTAAAAGATATCGAAGAAAGATCAAAAATGTTGAATCCATTAAGAAAAAATCAGATAGCGATATTGAGAAGTTTTAAAGATACGATCAATGAAAGCTTTTTCAAAATAATTGTAAGTGATAAACCCTTTAAATGGGATGATGGAATGTGTGAAATGGTATTCCTTTATAACGTTAATAATAATGATATTTCAACCTTGAATTATTTTACAAGATTTATATCAAAGATGCTACATCGTGACGAAGTGTTATTTACATTTAATAGTCAAACAGATATTTCAATGTTAAAAAATATTTTAAAAGAATGAAAAATGCTAGCTAATGCTAGTGTTTTTTTATATTTACACATTTTTTCTTGTTTATAACGTAAAAAATGATATTAAATTGATAGCGTTTTCATTTTACAATGTGTACATAAAGGATACAACTGATATTTTTATAAGGTTGAACCATTATATATAGGTAATCACAGAAAGTTTTCGCGAATAAACAAAAATTGTTCTTTCTGTATTATAAACAAATTCCAATAGGAGGGGGTTATTCAATGTTTACTGCAATACAAGTATTATTAATTGTTTTATGGTTTACAGCCTACACAGTATACGGACGTTTATTTGGCGCACTAGTTGCTGGAGGCTGTGTACTTCAAGCCTACGTTGTTGGTCTAATTATGGGCGACGTTCCAACTGCTTTATTAATCGGAGGAACTTATGAACTGATGAATATTGGTTTAAATCCATTAGGTGGATCAACTGTTCCAGATTACGCTATCGGATCAATTGTTGGAGCTGCATTTGGTGCTTTATACGGTATTGAAATGGGTATGTCAGTAGGTATCGTAGTAGCTACATTATCAACTACACTAGACGTATTTGCAAAAACTGTAGGTTCATTTTTCTTACATGAAGCAAAAAAATCTTTTGCAGCTCATGATTTCAAAAAAGGTTACAATTGGATCCATTTAGGATTCTGGCCAGGTGTTTTGGTTAAAACTACTATTCCTGCATTAATTATTTTAGTTGCAGGTCAATCATTAGTTGGAGCAATCAATAGTTCTATTCCAGTTTGGCTATTAAACGGATTTAAAAATGCAGGGAACATTCTACCTTGCTTAGGATTTGCGATTTTACTTCGTTCATTACAAATTCAAGGAAATCTACAATATCTATTAATTGGTTTCTTCTTATATGCATACCTTGGTGTTAATGCTCTAGGAACAGCAGTTGTTGGACTTGCTCTTGCAATGATGGCTTTCTATCAAACAACAAGACTTAACCGAATTGAAACAGCATTAGGAGGGGACGACGATGAGTAAGTTATCGAATAAAGACGTAAAAGATTACTTGTTACGTAGCTGGAATTATCAATGGCAATCATTTAACTATGAATCAATGCAATCTCCTGGATTTGCACAAGCAATGGGACCTGCACTTGAAAAAATTTATGAAGGTAATGATGAATTAATTGCCGAAAAATTAAATAAATATTTATCTTTCTTTAATACAGAAAGCACAATGTCTAGTATTATCTTCGGAGCATGTCTTGCAATCGAAGAAACAGAAGCTGAAGGATGTACTGATGTTTCTTTAGGTATCCGTACAGGATTAATGGGACCGTTTGCAGGTCTTGGAGATGCCTTGTTTAAAGTAAGCTGTAAAGTTATTCTTGGATCATTGATTGGATATATGGCATTGGATGGTAGTCCATTTGGGCTAGTTCTTGGAATCTTGGTTCAAATCGTTGGATTTTATGCAATTCGTTATAGATTCTTCTGGTTAGGTTACCAACAAGGTACTGCATTTATTACTTCAAAACAAGATCAAATCAAAGCTTTGACTAATGCAGCGGTAGTTCTAGGATTAACTGTTGTAGGATGCATGATTCCATCTACTGTAAAAATCGCCATTAAAACAGTATTCACTTATGGAGAAGCTAGTCAACCTGTGCAAGCTATCCTTGATTCAATTTTCCCATATTTATTACCAGTTATTATTACTTTAACTGTTTACTGGGGACTTGGAATTAAAAAAATGACAACAGTTAAAATGGTTTGGTTCATTATTGCAGTGGCAACAGTTTTAACTTATTTCAAAATTTTATAGGAGGCAAAAATTATGCAAACAATATGCGCAACAAGAATTGATGAAAGACTGATCCATGGTCAAGTGGCAACCTTATGGCAAGGGTATTGGCGTTGTACTAGAATCATCGTTATTGATGAAAAATCAGCAAATGATGATGTTTTGAAAGCGGTGCTTAAAATTTCTTGTCCAAATGGAGTACGTTTGAGTGTTATCGGAGTTGAAAAAGCAGCAACGAACTTGATAAATAACAAATATGATTCTGATCGTATTACAATTGTTTGCAAGACTCCAAAAGTGTTATTGGAATTAGTTGAACGTGGGTTTATGCTAAATCAAATAACTGTAGGAAATATGTCTCGTGCTGATCACAAAATAACAGTAGCTAAAAGCATTGCCGTGACACAGGAAGACATCGAAAGTTTCAAAAAATTAAATGAACATGGTGTAAAATTAGAATATCAAATGGCACCTTCCGATTCGCCAACTGATTTTATGCCACTTTTAGAAGCTGCAATTAAATAATAAGACAGGGAAGAAACAAGCGTTTCTTCCTTTCTTGTAATAAAGGAGGAAATCAATGAAATTAATTATAAGAGCAGATGATTTTGGCTATACAAAAGCTCACAATGATGGCACTATGAAAGCCATTGAAGAGGGTATTGTCACTTATGTGGATTTGATGCTGGATACTCCAGGAACACTAGATGCTATTGAAAGAATCAAAGATAAACCATGGATCTCAGTGGGCTGGCATGGGGGTCATTTCTGGGGTAAACCAAAGGCTGATCCAAAACTAATTCCATCACTACTGGATGAAACGGGTCGATTCAAGTTCAGAGTTGATCAAAAATTAAAAGATGATGTTGTCTTTGAAGAAGCTTATATTGAATGTAAGACGCAAATTGAATACTGCATTCGTCATTTAGGAAAAGTACCAGTAGCCACTACCTTTGCCTCTGATTCAATCTTTGAACAAGCACGTAAAAAGGTTTGTGATGAATATGGAATTCGTTATGATTATATGAGAAAAAGAGATCGTAAAAGTAATATTGAAACGCAACCCAATCAAAAATATGCAGATTTAAAAATTTATATGCCTACTCAACATGATTCAATATACAAAATTCTTTATTCTGATTACGCAGAAGAAAGAGAAAAATATGACCCAGTAAAATATTTTGTAGAAGACATAGATCATTTATTGAATGAAGAAGTAGTTATTACGGCATGGCATCCAGGATATTTGGATGATTATATTTACTTTGATTCTTCAAAACATTTTAATTTAGCTAGAGTCATTGACATCAAGGCACTATGTTCTGAAGAACTTAAACAGTGGATCATCGATAATAAAATTGAACTCATTAATTTAAATGATGCCTTACTAGGTACAAATGATTATCAAAACTATTTAAAGTTAAAAAATAGTCCCTTAGCAATTATTAAAACAGGAGGAAATTAGATGAAAGCAGTATTGTTAGTAAGCCATGGCGAAATGGCAAAAGGTATGTGTGATTCCGCAAGTTTATTTTTAGGAGATAACATAGAAAAGCTGGATTATTGTTGCCTGAAGGCATCAGATAACCCTGAAGATTTTGGTGATATAATTTTAACTAAAATCAATGAAATGAATTCAGAAGACGGTGTGATTGTATTTGCGGATCTTCTAGGAGGATCTCCATTTAATCAAGCAATTCAGCATGTGATGACAAAAGAAAATATAGAACTAATCAGTGGGATGAATTTTCCGATGTTACTGGAACTATTAAGTAGTAGAATGTTTAGTGATCCGGATTTATCAAGTTTAGTCGAAACAGGAAAAAATGGCATCATTGATGCTAGGAATTATTTACAAACTATGCAGGATGATGATGAATGAAAACACAAATTATAGTTCTATTCAACCCAATACAAGCAAAGAATAAAAATTCTTTTTTTACTTCCTTTAATAACCATTTTTAGAATTAAATAGAACTAATAAATTTAATATAATTTGTGTAAAGAGAAGAGGGATAGTTTGGAAACAACAATGAAAAAAAGTGTTGGGATGGATCTAACACAAGGAAAAGTGTTGAAAACGTTATTATTATTTGCTATGCCTATTGTGTTGACTAATTTGATTCAACAATTATATTCTATGGTTGATTTAATGGTTGTAGGTCACTGGGTAGGTAATATTGGAACTGTAGGGGTTGCTACTGGTGGTGAAATTGCAGATTTGGCAACACCAATAGCGATGGGATTTTCAACAGCGGGGCAGATTTATATATCTCAACTCGCTGGAGCAAAAGATGAAAAAAGAAGCAAAGAAACAATAGGAACACTCTTAACAATGATGCTTTTGATGTCAGTTATATGTTCATTCTTTACAATTATATTTTATAAGCCATTATTAAATTTACTTAATTGTCCAATCGAGGCAATGGGTCAAGCATCATCTTATATGATTATTACTGCAATTGGTTTACCTTTTGTGTTTGGCTATAATGCAGTATGTGGTATTTTGCGAGGCCTTGGTGAATCAAAGAAACCAATGTACTTTATCATTATTGCGGCATTTATTAATATTATTGCGGATTTATTATTTGTGGTTGTATTTAAATGGGAAGCTGCTGGAACTGCATGGGCAACAATTCTATCTCAGTTTGGTTCATTTGCTGCAGCATTCTATTATATGTATGTAAATCGTGACCATTTTGAATTTGAATTAAATACTTCTTATTTTAAAATCAATAAAGAGCATATGTTTGTTTTGATGAAACTTGGAATTCCTCAAGTAGTTCGTAGTATGTTTGTAAGATTTTCAATGCTATGGGTCAACTCAAACATTAATTCATATGGTATTGTTGTTTCAGCAACGAATAGTGTCGGCAATAAACTTAATAAGTTCTTGGAAGTATTTGTACAAGGTGTTGATGCAGCAGCCGGAGCTATGGTTGGACAAAATTTAGGTGCAAAACAACATGATCGTGCAAAAAAAGTTATTTGGACTACACTTGGATGCTGTTTAACATTTGCTACAGTTACAAGTTTTCTAGCATTCTTTTTTTCAAGGCAACTATTCAAAATTTTCACTTCAGACGCTGCTGTAATTGAAATGAGTGTTATATATATGAGAATTATGATAATGCATTTTTATATGTCAGCAATTACAGGTACATTTCAATCCATGGTTACAGGATCGGGATTTGTATCACTTGGATTTATCATTGGTATCTTGGATGGTGTAATTTGCCGGATTGGATTTAGTGTTTTGTTTGCATTTATTTTGGATATGGGATTTAAAGGTTTTTGGTGGGGAACTGCCTTTGCAAGAACACTTCCAGGTCTATTGTGCTTTGTATACTTCATAAGTGGTAAATGGAAAACAAGGAAATTATTATCTGAAAAAAAATAACTTTAAACTTTTGTATAAAACCATTTAAAACTAAAGTATTCTTAATTGACACATTGTATAATTACTTTGCTTAAGGTAATTATACTTGTAGTTGAACTATTAGTTTCCATACTACAATTATACCTGGAAAGCACTGATTTCGCCTTAGATTTCAGTGTTTTTTTTACTTTTTTATATCAAAAAAGAAGATACTTTTGAGACTTAATTATTCTCTTTGTATCTTCTCGTTTTTTTAGATGCATTAACGATTTATTTCGTTTCAGCCCCTAACTATTTTGTAATGAAATTATACATGTCTCCAGATTGAATGAATTGAGCAGGGATATGTTCTCCAAGTGCGGCATCTAAATAATTAAGCATATATTTCATACCAGGCTCTTCGACATTGAAATGCCCAACGGCTAAGACTACTTTTGGAGTACCACACATACCACTGTCGCGGATGTATTCACTAACGGTATAATCAATGATTTCTAAACTGATTAAGCAATCAATATTTTCTTTATCAACCTTTTTGATGACTTCTTTGTCGATTTCTCCCATAATGTGAGAAGATATCATTACTTTTTTAATCGGTGTATTTAAATTACCAATTACTTTGATTCCATTTAACTTTAATTTGTTTATTAGCTCTTGACCTAACTGCTTTGCATTAGTTTCTGGGAATTCGAAAATCATAGGTCGTTTTACTTCGCAACTTAAATAATTTTCCCAATCGAGTTCTTTCATTAAACCAAAGAAGATACCATCGACATATTGATTGTACATTGGAATTCCAGAATGAATGTAATCATGATCTCGCCATACTACAATGCCGGTTTCATCAAGAAGAGCTTTTTTAGCTGCAAAAGTTTTATTTTCTGATTCTTCTAACCACTCGGTATGATCACCACGATAGTAGAATAAAGCTTCATGACAGATGATTAAATTTGCTCCCGCAGCATGTGCTTTTCTGATCACATCCATAGATGCCCAACATGTTGTAACGATACCTGTACATTCTTGTTCGGGATTGCCGTATAAGATTTTGTCACGTGTTGTTGACTCATCAATTGGTTTTCCATTAAATCCAATACCACCATGATAAGCTTTCATCTTTGAGATTACTTCAATTATTTTCATTTGATTACCTCAAACTTTCTATCTCTATTTTAAAATGAAATTAAGCAATATTCAATTCAATAATTTACCGTAAATAGAGGAAGTAATTTTGCTTAAAATTAATGTTTGAGTGGATTATCAAAAAAAATGAATAATATTAAAGAAAATCCATATAAAATTAGCTTGTTTTTGGTAAAAATTAACTAAGTTAATAGTTATAAATCTGTTTAAAAACTATGATAAAATATAAAATAATGCTATAATACTGAAGAGGTGTGACGTTATGAAAAAAAAGATTAACATTGACCCAAAAGTTATTTATGTCGGCTTAGCTAGTATACTGGTTGTCGTTCTTATATTTGTATCTGTAAAATTTTACAATTCTTTTGTTCAATCACAAGATGTTGAGCCTACGCCAACAGCTACGATACAAACAGAAGGTAATCAAACAAAACCAGATCAAATTGAAGATACAAGCCAAGTTAAAGTGGATGTAGTTGACTATACGGTCTACAACTTATCAGAAGTTGATTTTAAATTTGTAATTGCAAGAGTTCGTGTAAAAGCTAGCACAGCGATCAATATGGATTTAAGTGGTTTTAAAACAAGTGAAGGAATTAGTTTAAATCAGGTAGATTCTTATATCTCAAAGTTAGAGGACAAAGCTCTATTCTTAGGTAAACAAAATGTTTGGTATGAGATTGTTTCTAGTGAGAATTCAACAATTTCCAGTATTTTCATTCCATTAAAGGATAAAAAGAGTGATTCAGTAAGTGTTTCTCTTAACTTTGGTAACAACAAAGATTTAGTATTTGATTTATCAAATGCAACTGGTAAGAAGGCAAGCCTGGAATATCAATCAGATGATGTGATCACAGATGGAAAGACTTATCAAATGAAAGTATCAAATGCCTATAAAATCACAGGTGAAACAATTACACGTAAATATCCAAGTGGAACTACTGAGGAATATATAGTTGGTTCTACTTCAGAAATGCACGCATTTAAAGTTGAAGCAGTATCATTATGGGGAGAAAAGGTAATCATTGAAAGTGCTTATTATACGGTAACTGAAACAGGAGAAACCTTTGAGGCATTTAATGGACAGTTCTCAACAGAGAAGAGTGAAAATCTAATAGGTAAAACAATTACTAATACAGGTTCAGGAGTGTTATTCTTTGAAACATTAAATCCTAACCAAAGTCCGATCAAGTATAAAGGTGTATTAAAATTAAAAATTCAAGGACAAGACAACTATATTGTGATCAATGTAGATATGTAATTTAGGGAGGAAAACAAAGATGAGTAAGATACTAAAAACTATTTTAGCTGTGATACTTGCTAGTTCAGTTGTTTTTATCATGCCTAAAACAGTTTTAGAAGTTGAAGCAGCAACGGGTTGTAGTGGTTCATATGAAGTTGCGACTATCAATGATGATGGATCTTTTAATAAAGTAGATTGTAAGTCAAATTTTGCGGATGCAAAAGCGTTGATGAAAACTTTGGGTGATGATGCAGTTGTCCGCCATGAACAAAGCTATTCACCAACTCAAATCATTGCGATGAATTCAGGGATTGTTTATTCATATCCTGTAAGAAGTGATTCGCAAACATTAATTATATATGGTAATTTAGAAATGAGTTCAAGCGCTAAACAAACCTATATTATGAAACATCGTGAAATGACATTTAGTTCAGCGGAATCTTATGATGGAGCAGGTAATGGAAAAATCAAAGTTCAAGTCAATGGATTTATCGGTTATGTATTATTGAAAAATGTTGACCTTGTACCAATGAAATTTATTACCAATGGTATAAAAATCACTTTGGGTGGTCGAGATGTAACTAGTGAAAATGAACAACCATTTACATTAAATGTTAAACAATCTCATTACACCGTTGTACAAAATGGAAATTATAAAGATTTGGTTTATAAAGCTTATTCTGGATTTAACACAACTGAATATTCTTATGTTGTCGGTAAAGCGGCAGATTGGATGAGTGTTGGAGGTATTTATTATAGCTGGGATAATTGCAATTTCTATTCTGATCGTAAATATGCAAATTATGTAGGAACTTATTATAATTATTATCAGTTTTTACCATTCAGAAGTAAAACTAATATAAGTGCTGACACATTCAATAGTTTCTTGTATAAGGTAAAAAAGACTACAGCGAAACCTTCTGGAAATACAATTAACTCACTGGCAGAAAATGAGTCTCAATTATATAATGAAGGTCAAACTTTTATTGATGCTCAAAATACATATGGAATGAATGCTTTATTAACTTACGCTATGGCTTGTCATGAATCAACCTATGGGAGAAGTAAATATGCAGTCGAAAAAAATAACTTATTTGGTTGGAATGCAGTAGATTCAAATCCTGATAATGCAAAAGCATTTAATTCGATTTATCAAGCGATCACAGAACATATGGGTGTCAATTTACGTGGATTAGCAGATACAATAGATGCTCGTTTCTTTGCGGATCATCTGGGAAATAAAGGGTCAGGGTTTAACGTGAAATATGCTTCAGATCCATATTGGGGAGCATCGATTGCGGCACTTGCTTATGAAATTGACAAATTTGCGAATGGTTATAACGGTAATTTAACAGATAATAGCGTATATACATTAGGAGTTATTTCTAATGATGCCAACGTGCCATTTAAAAAAGAAGCTAATTCTGGTTCTGGAACTTTGTTTAATTCAACTTTTGGAAATGGTTATCAAAAAAACTTTATGGTTATCATTTTAAATCAAACAAATGATTGGTATCAGGTGCAATTAACTAATGGACTATATTCTAATGGAAGTTTAATAACTCATCGTGATAATGGACAATCAACTGGTGGAAATATCAATGGACTAATTCCATATGATTTTAATTTAAGTAGAGGCTATTTAGCTACAAACCAAGTGACTCTAGTAAATAAAAACAATACACCTGTTACCCCTCCATCAACTGAAGGTACTGTGCCAACTGGAAATGCAGTATCTACAGTTACTAAGTTTGAATGGAATGGCGATAAATTATCGATTGCTGGTCAATCCTATCGTCCAGGAATTTATGTAACAAGTGAAAATACAATTACACAAACTTTAAAAATTGAGAATCAATATCTTGAAGGAGCTAGTATTCAGTTATCGGCAACCCTTGCTGGAAAAGATCAATCTAGTTTCAGTAAGACAGATATTGACTTAAGTAGTTTGGCTATCGGTACATATACTTTCAAACTATCTAGTTCTTATAGCAAATACACTGCTTATAACAATTCATTCTATGTTCCAAGTGTTACTCTTCCTGCAAAGAAAGATATTGGAAATAAAACGTATGTATTTAAAGTAGAGAATAATGTTGTCAAGTTGGTTGTTTCTAAAAAATTGCAAGTCGAGGTAGAGGCTATTTATGCAATAGATCAATTTGAGTGGACTAACAAAGACGAGTTGTTTATAAAAGGTGTCGGATTAATACAAGGAATAGATAATAGTAATTTATCTAAAATTACAAAGTATTTAGATATCATTAATATAGAAACGAAAGAAGTTGTTAAATCTGTTGTGTTAGATTCATTGGATATCAGCAAAAATATGTTTGACGGTTTTGATTACAAATATGGTTGGTTCTCAGGAAATATTAATATTCAGGATTTACCTGTTGCAGAATATCGTTTTGTATTACGTTTTAAAGTTGATGATATTGAAAAGTCAAAAAACTTAATTGATACAGATAAATCATTGATTCCTGAAAAGAAACAGTTAACAAGCAGTATAGACAATAATCAATATTATTATACACTTTTACAAAATACTGATTATAGTTATAGATATGAGTTGAAGATAACAAAAAATGATGTTTCTGTTATTTCTGTTGATCCGCTTCCTACTAGACGAACTCCAGTTGTTGGATTCGACAAAATTGAAATAGTTGAAGCTACAGATAAAATCATATTTGTTTTAGATGGTTTAGCTTATATTCGTAATGCTGATTTTAAATCTCAAGAAAATGTTAAATATAGTTTAATACTAGATAATGAAAGTGCTGGTGTCTCTGAAGAAGAACTTACTACAAAAAAATGCTCAGTTGACTATCAAAAAAGATATAACTCAACATATGATTTAAATTATATTTGTTTTGAAGGGCAAATCGATATTACCAATTTTGAAAATGGTAAATATAATCTTTATATAAAAATTGATGATAATTCTAGCTCTGGAAAGCATTACACTGATTTAGGCGAAATTAAGACAGATTATGATACAATTAATTTTAGTTTAAGTAATCTCGAAAAGGTATTTAATCTTAAATCAGGAGGATTAAGAGGTAAAATCAACCTTATTATCAGCAAAAAATAAAAGTATATAAAAAATGCCTTTTAAAGGTGTTTAGAAACAAAAAGAGGTAGTCAAGTATGTAATTATACAACTTGACTATCTTTTTTCAGCTTTACATAGAAAGACTAATTTATCTTTTCGTGAAAAATAAAAAATTTATAAAAAGGTACATTTCATTAACTGAAATGTACCATATAGTTGAAATGATTCGATTTAATCGCATGCACCTGATGAAATTACAATTGTAATTTTCTCATTAGATTTATAAGTTTTAGGTGCACTTGAAAGTTCTTTAATATAAGTTCCGGCAGGAATACTATCAATGTTACACCCAGATTGGATAGTAACTTCAATATTTGAAAATCCCATATTAGTTAAACCAGTTTCAAATGCTGTTTTACCGGATTCCGCAGAAGTTGTTTTATTCCAAGATTTTAAATCATATTCATTAAGTGTAATATCAGTAATTTGTTCAGGTCCTCTTGATACAGTTAGCTTGATTGATGATCCATTTGCCACTGTAGTACCTTCTGCTACACTTTGTGCTGTGACTTGTCCTAGTGGAACGCTACTATAGTTTGCTTCAGTTTCAACTGTAACATTTAAACCATCGATACTACATGATGATCCTCCGCAAGGATTTTGGCTACCAATATATTTCTTTACGGTTACACCTTTACCCTTAGAAACTGTACAAGTTACGGTTTTACCCGAGATGCTACATGACACCGTATTTCCACTTGCGATCGTATCATGCCAAACTTTATTTCCTTTTACGAGTTGTTGCCATCCAGCTTCAAGGGCATTGGCAGTGGATATAATCCCTTGTGCTTCTGATACTGTTTTGTTTTCAAATTCAGTGTTACTAGGATTGTATGGACCTTTGGAAGTGACATAGTTAATTAATGTTCCTTCAGTCTTTGATCCTGTATCATTTCTTACAATTAAGCCAGAAGCCAAATCATTGTATACTTCAGATTTTGCTCCTAGTTTAAGATTTAGACCAGTAATATAAGTTGTAAAGTCTGCTACTGATTTACCTTTTTGATCTGTTACAGTTACTAATTTTGCAGTAGCTACTGATACAGCGATATTTCCTTTTAATTTAACAGTTTCAGTTTTTGCAGGTGAAGTTTTCACAATCACTCCAGCAGCTTTAGTAGAAGTTGTATCTTGAACTAAGGTATAAGTAATGTAATTCGCTTTATCATAAATTGATTTATTAGTTGTTTCGATCCAAGTTTTCACATCAGCTTCTTTTTTATCTGTGAAATCAGGGACAACTACACTTCCTAATGACATATAAACCTTTACAGTAGTTGAAGCTGTAATATTACCACTTTTTGGTGAAGTACTGATTACTTTATCTTTTGCAGTTGAATCAGCATAATAGCTGTAATAATCGACTTTAACACTATTTTCTTTTGCCCATTTATCAACTTCATCTTTAGTTTTACCGGTTAAATCAATAAGTGAAACTGGTTCGCCACTTGAAACTATTATAGTACATTTGCTTCCAGTTAATATTTTATCACCAGCGTTGATTGATTGGCTGATTACTTTGCCTTTCTCTACAGTTGTGCTTGTCTCTTCTTTAAATGTAACAGAAATATTGTTGGTGCTTGCCCATGCCTGAACATTAGCTTTAGTTTGATCTTTAAAATCTGGCATTGTAATTTCTACTCCAGTATTTGTAGCACCAATAGATAGCGTAATAAGAATCAAATCATTTCTTTTTGCTTCAGTACCAGTTAAATTACTTTTAATGTAGAAATCTTTTTTTATTGTCTTGTGAACTTCATATTCATAAGTAACATCAGTAAATTTATTTTCAGAGAAGAAAGTTTGAATTTCATCTTTTGTTTTATTTGTAAAATCAGGAATCGTGACCACAAGTTCTGGATTAAAACCTTTCGAAATCACAAATGTAATTGTATCATCTTTTTTAATTAATTCTGATGAATCAACACTTTGAGAAATAACTGTATCTAATGGTATTGTTTCACTATATTCATAAATATAAATTACTTGATCATCACTAAGTTTATTAGTATCTTTCCAGCTCATTACATCATGGACCTGCATATTAACAAAGTTTGTAACTTCTATTCCTTTAGGCTGATTAAAGAAATAATAACTAGTTAAAGCTATTGCAGATATAGTTGTTACTATTAAAACACCAATTAAAGTTAAGGTTAATTTATTTTTTAAAATACTTTTCATTCTAGGAATCCTCCTGCTCTTTATTATAGCATAATTAGTATTAATTAATTATTAAGAATTAACCAATATTTGATTGAATATTAGATATAAAAAATCAAAAAAATGATATTTCAAGTCTTTTATGATTAATTCTTTATGTTAAAATGATTTGGTAAAGGAGTTCTTTATGGAAAACAAACATATAAATAAAATTGCCCAAGGTTTGAAAGTAGAAGTAAGTCAGGTCATTAATACATTAAAGTTGTTAGAAGAAGGAAATACTGTTCCGTTTATAGCCCGTTATCGAAAAGAAATGACGAAAGGATTAGATGAAGAACAGATTCTTGTAATTCAAAAAGAATATGAATATGAAGTTAATTTAGCAAAAAGAAAAGAAGATGTTTTACGACTTATTGAAACACAAGGTAAACTTACTGAAGAAATCGCGAAGAGTGTAGAAGGATGTACAAAACTTTCTCAAGTTGAAGATATTTATCGTCCATATCAACAGAAAAAAAAGACCAGAGCGACAGATGCAGTTGCGAAGGGACTTCAACCATTTGCGGATTGGATTTTAAGATGTCCTGTAGCTGGAAGTGCGCAAGAAGAAGCATTAAAATACCTAAATGACGAAGTTAAAACAATAGAAGAAGCCATTCAAGGAGCTTGTGATATTGTTGCTGAAACAGTATCGGATCAAGCAAAACTTCGCTGGAAAATCAAAGAATCAATAGAGAAATATGGTTTTATCGTTACGAAAGAAAAAAAGAAGCATGAAGATGAGAAAAAGGTATATAAAATGTACTACGATCATCAAGAAAAGTTGGCATTTCTTGCGAGTCATCGTGTAATGGCAATTGATCGTGCAGAAAAAGAAAAAGTAATTACTGTGACACTAAAATATGATGAAGAATATTTGATCAAGTATGCATTACGAGGAATTACTAAAGATCGTCCGACAGCCTCTCTTGATGTCCTTGAAATTGCAGTTAGAGATGGTTTAAAACGTTTAGCATTTCCAAGTGTAGAACGAGAAGTGCGTAATGAACATTCAGAACGTGCACAGAAACAATCAATTGAAGTATTCACTATGAATATTGAGCGTCTATTATTACAAGCACCAATTGCAGGGAAAATGATACTAGGACTTGATCCAGCTTTTAGGACAGGATGCAAATTAGCTGTCATCGATAAAACAGGAAAAATGTTGAAAATTGATGTTATGTATCCTCATGCTCCTGTGAATAAAAAGGAAGAGGCAAAGAAGATATTCCTTAACCTTCTAAAAGAATATCCAATTGAAATCATTTCAATTGGTAATGGTACTGCAAGTCGCGAATCTGAAAGCTTTGTTGCAGAGGTAATCAAAGAGAATAACTTGGATGTACAATACACAATTGTTTCTGAAGCAGGAGCATCCGTTTATTCAGCAAGTGAATTAGCTCGTGCTGAGTTCCCTGATCTACATGTTGAACAGCGTTCCGCAGTTTCTATCGCTAGACGTCTGATGGATCCACTTTCAGAATTGATCAAAATTGATCCTAAGAGTATTGGTGTTGGACAATATCAACATGATTTACCTGCAAAACAATTAACAGAACGATTGGATTTTGCAATATTAAAATCAGTTAACCGAGTTGGTGTAGATTTAAATACTGCAAGTGTTGAACTATTAAGTCATATTTCAGGTTTAAATAAATCAATTGCGAATAATATTGTTGAATATCGTAATAAAAATGGTCAATTTACTAGTCGTAGTCAAATAAAAGAAGTACCAAAGCTTGGTGATAAAGCATTTACTCAGGCAGCAGGATTCTTAAGAATACGCGGTGGGAAAGAAGCTTTAGATCAAACAAACATACATCCTGAAAGTTATATGATCGCAAAAAAAATCATGAAGAAGTTTGATATTTCAAACATGGGTACAGAAGATGTCCAAGCTAAACTTGCAAAGGTTGATTTGAAACAATTAGAAAAAGAGTTTGATATCGATGAATATACATTGCAGGATATTTTAGAATCATTAGCTAGACCTTTACGAGATTATCGTGATCAATATGATGGTCCACTTTTAAGAAATGATATTTTAACTCTAGAAGATTTAAAAATCGGTGAACATCTTGAAGGTGTTGTAAGGAATGTCGTTGATTTTGGAGCATTTGTCGATATTGGACTACATGAGGATGGATTGATCCATGTATCAAAACTTACAAAAGAAAAAATATCTCACCCATCAGAAGTTATTGCGATTGGAGATATTGTTCAAGTTGTCGTATCTAATATTGATCAGGAAAGAAACAAAGTACAATTAAGTATTATTGAAGAATGATGGAGAAATCTATCATTTTTTTTGAGAAGAGGTAAAATTATGAACTTTATTTTAGGTGAAGGCCCATTTTCTTAGAATAATAATAGTATAGGGAGAAATTTTGCGTATGACCAAAGATAAAATGATGTTAACTTATGATTTGCCTTTTAAAAAATTTATGAAAAGCTATACAAGTGAAAATGAGATGGTACTCAAATATTTTTTAGAAGATATTTTGAAAAAGAAAATCCACAGTATTCGATTGCTTCCAAAT